>NZ_CP101322.1:1850315-2467086 GCF_024300625.1 Halovivax gelatinilyticus
GACGCGATCGGCGTTCGTTTTCCCCGCACGTTGGAGGCCATCCGAGGGAGTCGATTCGAAGGTTTCTATGTCGATCGGCATATGTATGCGCTCGTCTCCAAGTGTATTAGGCGTATCGCTGTGTATCACTTCACTTTCTATCGACCGCGCGTGTCGAGACTGCCGTCGCATTCTCAGCCCACTTCTCGCTCGATGGTGAAACGGACTGCAGTAGACGGAACGGGCAATTGGGGCTCGCACGGGCGTACGCTGAGTGGTTGTTCCTAGTCGTTCATCGCCTGGACATCCGCGAGAGACAGCGGACAGCCACACGGTCTGGCGAGATGCGTGTGTGGACCCGTCGAGGTGACGTCGGTCACCGGGTAGTCACACGCCGGACAGTTCGGGAATGGCGAGTCCTCTTCCGTCATGGCTCTCTCACCAGGTGCTTGACCTCGTAGGCGGTCAGCCCACAGCCGCAGGGATCGGCATTGTGGCGTTCGGGGCCGACCGACTCGACTCAGTAGTGACATGCTCGCAATGGTTTTAGCGGTTCACGCCGTGTATACACACTCGTAGTTCCGCTGGAACGCCCCGTCTCATGACCGATTACGACGAACTGTTTGCCGCTACCGCCTCCGAAACCAGCGTTTTCGCCGAGAAACGCGCCCTCGACCCGTTGACCGACCCCGACGAGATCGTTTCGCGAGAGACACAGGAACGCGACCTCGCGACGATTCTGAACGGCGTCGACGAGGGCTATCTGCCGCCGACCGTCTCGATCTACGGTCCGCCCGGCACCGGCAAGACGCTGACGACCCGCCGCGTCTGTCAGGCGTTCGCCGATCGCCACGACGACGTCGCCGTCGAGTACGTCAATCTCAAAGAGTGTCGGACGCTGTTTAGCGCCGCCAACGAGATCCTCGCCGAACTCACCGGCGCGAAAAAGCGCGCCTACGAGGGCCTCGACGGCGTCTTCGAGGCGATCTGGGACGCCCTCGAGGACTATCCCGCCTGGACGATCTTTCTTCTCGACGAGATCGACCAGATCACCCACGATACCAACTACAACCCCAACGAGTTTTTCTATCGGCTGTTACGCGGCGAGGGAAAACGCCGCCGCGGGATCGATCTCTCGGTGTGGGTGGTGAGCAACCAGCTGCTCGAAGTCGACCTTCGCCTCGACAGCCGCGTCCAGAGTGCGATGAGTGACGACCAGGTCTTCTTTCCGCCCTACGGCGTCGACGAACTGGAAGCGATTCTCGCGCCGCGAATCGAGCGGGCCTTTCAGGAGGGGACGATCTCGCCGGCGACGATCGAGTACGGCGTCAGCGAAGCCGCCCGGCGCTGGGGCGACGCGCGCAAGGCGTTGACGCTGGTGCGTCGCGCCGGCGAACAGGCGAACGAGCGCGGACTCGAGCGGGTGACGCGGGCGTGTTTCGACGCCAATCTCGGTGCGACCGATCGGGAGGTGACGACCGAGAAACTGCTGGCGCTGCCGGTCAATCACTTTCTGGTGCTCGTCGGGGCGACGGGGATGAATCGCCACGGCGAGATCAAACAGCCGGTGACGACCGCCGAGATCCACCGCACGCTCGAATCGTCTGCCCTGGCAACGCAACTCGATCTCAGCAAGCGGACGATTCGAACCACCATCACCGACCTCGAGACGATGGGCCTCGTCGAGACCTGGATCGATTCGCGCGGCCGTGATGGGCGAGTGAAACAGATCGAAACGACGTTCGAACCTCAGTGGGTCCGCGACGTGCTGGGGACGTATCTGGCCGATTCGGCGTATCTCGACGGCTGGTCGCTTCGTGAGGAATAGGCCTGTTTTCCGGACCGTCAGGATCCTTTACTTTCACCGCGGTAACTCAATCCTTAACGTCGGCGGCAACCAATCCAATGTGTGCATCCGCGGCCCGTCGCCTTCGAGCGCACACGGGTGCGGTAGCACACCACTATGACTGCCGATTCCGTTTCCGACCGTACCGACCGCGACGAGGTCCTCGACCGCCTCACCGACGTCATCGACCTGGCCCACACCCGCATCGATCGCTTCGACCCCGACTCGCCCGCAGAGGAAGAACTCCTGATCAAGTGGATCCGCGCGTTAGCCTCGCTTTCCGGCCAGTATCGCCAACTGCTCAACGACAGAGAACTCGACGAGATGGCCGCCGAACTCGAGCGCCTCTCCTACGATGAGGACACCGCGACGTCCGACACGGGTGCATGAGAAAGAGACGAAGCGCGATCCGGCGTGACATCGACGCTCTCAAACGCACCCGGCGATCGGCCGACGCCGCCGCGACTGACGCCCCGGCGGTCGTGACCGTCGAGTGGCGCGAGGCAGATCCCGTCGCGCGACCGACGGGAACCAGCTACGACGCCGAGTCGGCGACGCTCACCTACGACCTCTGGGGGCCCCAACAGGCGTGTCTCGAGGCCCTCGAGAGCGAGGAGGTCGACATCGTCGCCAATCTCGGGGGCTACGCCAGCGGCAAGACCATCTTCGGTGCTCGCTGGACGATCGCCCAGGCGCTGGCTCATCCTGGAAGTCGGTTTCTCGCGATGGGGATGACGTTTTCGGAGGCACGCAACACCACGTTTCGCAACCTCTGTGAGCAGTTGCCGGGTGATCGGACGGAGCTGTTGACCCGGTCGTTTAACGGGCCCGAACAGAGCCCGATCGTCGCCGACTTCAATCGGAGCGAGTACCGACTCACGCTGACGAACGACACGACGATAATCCTCGGTTCGGCCGATACGTGGAACCGGTACGCGGGCGACGCATTCGGCGGTATCTGGCTCGACGAACCCAGCCACTACCAGACCGATCTACACGACCTCCTGGAGATGGTTGGGTCGCGCCTGCGTGGCGTCGACGGACCCAAAGTGCAGTGCTGGACGCTGACCGGCAACGGCTACAACGACGCCTGGGAAATCCTCGAACAGCGCCAGGATTCGACCGGCAATCCGATCGGCCTCGAGATCGAACTGATTCGGTCGTCGACGCTCGAGAACCCGTATCTCGACGCCGGGACGGTCGAGCGCTTCAAGCGCCAGTACGACGGCACCGAACGCGAAACGCAGACGCTGCACGGTGGGTTCGCCGAAGCCGAGGGGCTCGTCTATAGCGACTTCCGCCGCGACACCCACGTCATTCCCCACGCCGACGCTCGTGACCGCGTCGCCGACGACTGGCGTGCCTACGGCTACGACGCCGGCTGGAACGATCCACGCGTCCTCGTCGAAGTGGGGAAAACGCCCTACGATCAGCTGGTCGTCCTCGATGAGTTCTACGAATCCGAATGCCACCTCGACGACGCCATCGAGTGGCTCGACTCCCGCCCGCGGGGGATCATCTACGGCGATCACGCCCCCGACGATCTCGACCGGTTTCGACGTGCCGGCTACGACGCCACGGCGGCGACGCGCAATCTCGATGCGGGTATCGCAGAGGTCCGCCGCCGACTCGAATCCGACGGGAGGCGGCCAATCCGGACGACGCCCTCGGTGGTAACATTTGTAGGGTCGCCCCGACAGATCGAAGCCCAACAAGCGGAATACAGGCGGACCCGTGCGAAAGAAGCCCAGGCACAAGCGGCTGCCCGTGAGGCGGCTCCTGAAGGAGCCGTTGGCCTGCTCGTGTCGGATCGGTGTGAACGGCTCGTCCGGGAGTTCCACGGCTATAAGGGCGAACACGTCGGGAAATCGGGCGCTCAGGATCACGCACTCGATGCGCTTCGCTACGTCTGTATGGGCGTTGCAGGCCGGTAGTCGGGGCAGTAACTCGCCCGCTGTCGACGGAGTCGCTTCCGGGGATGGCGCCGGCGTTTTCCATCGTCTCGTAGGGTGGCGACCCACGCACAACGTTCGCGCGATGAACCGCGACCCTGATCGCCGAGACCATCCGAGTCGTCGGAGGGTGGGACAGAGCAATCGACGGGTTATCGGTCGGGATAGGGGGACTTTTTCGCGGGTAACGTACCGGACGTCGTCGCTGGTACGAGTCGGACGATCGCGACACCGGCGAGTCGCGATTATAGGGCCACCAGATGCGTGATCACGTAAGCGGTGTCCATTGCCGCCGAAATCGGCGTTGTGCCGGTCGGTCTTTCAGTCGTCGGCTGTGGATTCGGGCGAGGTGATGGCCGACGCAAGTTTCGCCGCCGGGCTGACAATCAATCGACGGACGAGGCTCCGTCGGATCCGCGTCTTTCCGATCCAGGCGGCGATCGGTGGACTCACCGCGTAATACGCCCGAATGAACGCTTCCCCGGGTCGATTCCCCCGGAGAGTTTCGTCTCTGAATCGTCGAAGGGTGCCCACGTGCTGGTGATCGGGCGTCCCGCAGGCGGCCGTCGCGATGAAACAGTGATCGTCCTCCCCGACGACGACGCTCGGTTCGCTCGGCCAGTCGTCCGATTCGAGGTGAC
The DNA here is from genome assembly GCF_024300625.1 of Halovivax gelatinilyticus. Lineage (GTDB taxonomy): Archaea > Halobacteriota > Halobacteria > Halobacteriales > Natrialbaceae > Halovivax > Halovivax gelatinilyticus. Next base: position 1,854,734 of record NZ_CP101322.1, read on the forward strand.
CTTCGTTGCGCACGGAGATCGACTCGTAGCGATACTCGCCCGTCGGGGCGTGTCTCGATATCGTTCGGGATTCGGTGTACTCCCAGATCCCGTCGTCCACCTCGTCGTAAGGGATCTCGTAGCCGCCACCGAGGATGGTTCCGTTGGGGCCGACCAGCCGCCGGGTGAGCCAGTTCACCGGTGCGTTCGACGTCGCCCTGACGGTGAGATCGAGCCTCGTGTCTCCGTTCGCGTCGGTCGTGGACTCGATCGTGACGTCCTCGATGACCGGCTTCTCGGCGACGTACTCCGTTTCGATCGTCGTCTCGATCGGGTCGGGCCACTCGTCGGACTCCCTGTGTCCCTCGTTGCGAACGCTCACGGTCTCGTAGGCGTACGAACCGTTCGGCGCCCACTTCGAGACCGTTCGGGATTCGGCGTACGTCCAGCGGTCGCCCCCATCGTGGTCGAACGGGACCTCGTAACCGCCGCCCAGGATGGTTCTTTCCGGGCCGATCAGCCGGCGGGTGAGCCAGTTCACCGGCGCGTTCGATTCCGCCTCGAGGGTGAGTTCGAGTTCGGTGTCTTCCGCCTCGAGCGAGTCAGCCCGAAGCGATACGTCTTCGAGGACCGGTTCGTCCGCTTCGTATCCGGTCTCGATCGTCGTTCCGACGTCGTCCGGCCACTCGACTGACTCTTCTTGTGCCTCGTTGCGAACGCTCACGTTTTCGTACCGGTACTCTCCGTCCGGCGCCCACTTCGAAATCGTCCGCGATTCTGTGTACTCCCAGACGCCGTCGTCCACCTCGTCGTAGGGAATCTCGTAGCCGCCACCGAGGATGGTTCCGTTCGGACCGACCAGCCGCCGGGTGAGCCAGTTCACCGGCGACTTCGATTCGGCCCGTACCGTCAGCGAGAGTTCCGTGTCACCGTTTGTGAGCTCGGTCGCGTCGAGTCGGACGTCGACTATCTCCGGAACGTCCGCGTCGTCCGAACGAAGACCGACCGCGCTCGCCCAACTTCCCAGCGTCATCGCGACCAGCTCTCGCCGTCTCATGGACACCTGTTGGGTTCCGTTACTTATCAATCGTGGCGTCGATTGTGTCGCGAAGCGAGGGGTCTTCTCCCCACGCCCTCACGGGCGTACGCTGAGTGGGTTTAGTCGTTCATCGCCTGGACGTCTGCTAGAGTTAGTGGACAGCCACAGGGCCTGGCGAGATGGGTGTGCGGGCCCGTCGAGGTGACGTCGGTCACCGGGTAGTCACACGCCGGACAGTTCGGGAAAGGTGAGTCGTCTTCCGTCATGGGCTCCTCACCAGGTGTTTGACTTCGTAGGCGGTGAGTCCACAGCCGCAGGGATCGGCATTGTGTCGTTCGGGGCCGAACGTTCTCACGAGAACGATCGGCTCGCCGCACTTCGGACAGGGCGGATAGGCGTCTCTCGGATCGTGTGACGGACGGGTGGTGCGTCGCGGCGGCGCGGGGGTGACGCGCACCTTCTTCGACGGTCGGTCGCTCATCGCGGCGGGGGTCCAGTGGTAGTGGGGCGGCCCGTACGGGTCGAGTCCTCTGACAGACTCACGAGTGGGCGCATAGTGGTGGTAGGCGGGCTGTGCGAACGGTTTATGGGTGTGTGGTTTGTAGCGTGTCATGGCTATCCGATAAACCCCAAGTAGGGTTCGGAAGCCACGCTCCGGGTGTCTACAGCACCCGGGGCATTTCTGCCCGATCCGGCGAACCGGCGAGCGTGGCTTCCAGGCTGGTAGAGGGGCTAATGTGTATTATAATTACTGGAAATAAGAGTAAATCAACCATCGAAAGTGAGAGATGAGATTCGAGCCAGAATCTTAATGTGAATCGGCTGATGAGTGCATTATCTATGGATGCTGTGGTACTTGCAGCCGGGAAAGGCACGAGACTTCGTCCGCTGACGGACGACAAGCCAAAGGGGATGGTGGAGGTCAACGGCAAGCCGATTCTCACGCACTGTTTCGATCAGCTGGTTGATCTCGGCGCGGAAAACCCGTCGTCGTGGTGGGGTATCTGAAAGAGAAAATCATTGATCACTATGGGTACTTGTACGAGGGTGTGCCAATCACCTATACGCACCAGCGTGAACAAAACGGTCTCGCTCACGAGTTACCCACTGCGGAGGAACACGTCGACGATGACTTCATGCTGATTCTCGGGGACAATATCTTCCAGGCCAATCTGGAGGACGTTGTTCGTCGCCACACGGAGGACCGTGCCGACGCGGCATTTCTCGTCGAGGAAGTGCCGTGGGAGGAGGCAAGTCGGTATGGTGTTTGCAACACGAATCAGTACGGCGAGATTACGGATGTAGTGGAAAAACCGATGAGCCGCCGTCGAATTTAGTGATGACCGGCTTTTACACTTTTACGCCAGCGATCTTCCATGCGTGTCATCTGGTTCAGTCAAGTAATCGGGGCGAGTACGAGATCAGCGAGGCAATTGATCTATTGATTCAGAGCGGACGGACGATCGATACGATCAGCATGGATGGCTGGCGGATCGACGTCGGCTATCCGGGGGATCGGGACGAAACGGAGCGTCGATTGAAGAACGAAATTGAAGCCGTACCAGCACCGGCTGACGACTGACCTGTTGTTTGCGGACTGGTCACTGGTTTTTTCGACTTTATCGCCACAAATGTGGTTCCAATTCAGTTATCTGTGATTTAGACATTCAAAACCTAAGATAATACAGTAGGCTTTAACAGAGCGATACCCTAGATAACCCTGCTGAACAAGCACCTCGTCACCACTTTTCTGTAATCCACCACTAACTATTCCCACTCTGATATTTTGATTTGGAACAATGCGGTGACTACGATGAGCGGACGAGTGGATCGTACCAATTCTGATTTTCGCGATACCAGGTGATGAACTGCGAGACGCCTTCACGAATATCGACAGTGGGCTCATAATCGAGTATTTCGTTTGCTTTCGAAACGTCGGCGTGGGTGTGCTCGGCGTCACCCTCACGGGCCTTGTCGAATTTGATTCCGAGTGAGGGATCTATCTCGTCGCGGACGACCTCTGCAAGGGTCAGAATGTCGATAGTGTCAGTTGAACCCACATTAAGAATCTCGCCATCAGCGCGATCGTCGGTCAGGAGTTGCTCGTTGACACGGCGAACGTCGTCGATGAAGGTAAAATCACGCGTTTGGGACCCGTCACCATAGATGATCGGCGATTTGCCGTGTATACATCGGGAGACGAAGTTCGTCATCGCCATATTCGGACGCATCCGTGGACCGTAGACAGTAAAGTAACGCAGCGAGACCGTTGGAAGGTCGTAGATCTCGCTGTAGACGCGTGCATACTGTTCGGTGGCCAGTTTGGAGACGCCGTAGGGTGAGACGGGTGTTGTGGGGTGGTCCTCGTCGTACGGCAGGTATTCGGGCTTGCCGTAGACCGACGACGATGAGGCGACGACAACCCGATCGATGTCATGTTTGCGGGCGGCGTCGAGGACGTTGATCGTCCCATCGACGTTGTAGCGGTTGACCTTCTTGGGCTCCTCGACGCTTTTGCGGACGCCGGCCTGGGCTGCTTGATGATAGACGATGTCGACATCGGCGACGAGTTCGTTGACAAGTTCTTCTTCGGTGAGCGAGACGTCGACGAACTCGTAGGATCCGTCGCTAGAGGCCGCAGCGTCCCGCGCTGTTTCGACATTATGTTCCTTAATTCCTAAATCGTAGTATGGTTCGAAGTTATCGAGAACGGTCACGGCATGGCCGTGCCTGGTCAGCTGGTCGGCGATATGTCCGCCGATGAAACCGGCACCGCCGGTAACGAGGACGCGCATTGATGATTGTGTATCCCTTCTCTTAGAAAAGTCGACCGATTCAACTGAGGTCGCAGTCCATTACACTGGAACTGTATCTATGCAGGTTTTCGTGGACGCCATGCTGTTGGATGCGTCGGGTTGGCTCTCGGCGAGGCAAAGAAGGGACGATTAACGACGCTGAACGCAATTTCTTCATGTCGTGTAGGAGGGCGGGCTGTACACGGCCGAAGGCAGCGTGCAGTGGTGCGAGCACAAGTATCTTTGCGGTGCCGGATCCGTGGTATTGACGAGAGAGTGAACTCCATGAAGAGTTCGGGTCACTGACTGCATCTTGAAGACATCTGTGTTGAATACTTTAATTTAATTATAAATTCAAACTATAGTCATTCACGCCGACATTCGCCAATTTTACCTTGTTTAGCTAGAAAAGAGGTCGTGAAATCACGGTTGATATCCCACTAGCAAAATCATTTAAAATACGAACAAATTTGAAAGCTTGATAAAAACACTTCGAAAAAATTATTGTATAATTAACTCCTGGACGTTTACTTCAGTAAAATATTTTTTAAGTCCTACTCTTGGGCGAAGGGACTTAAAATATTTTTCGACAGCTAGTTGTACATGAGTGCGTAGCAAATCACAATGAGTCTTGCTACGGATCTCGGCACCCGTTTCAAAGCCGAGTTAACAAGTCAGTCAGTTTCCACGATTTCGGGGGCACTCCTAATTTATGGTCTAGCGAGATTATTGGAACCCAACGATTATGGGTTACTTTTTCTTGCCATTTCGGCATTTTCGATAGCAAGCATTTTTAGCAAGTTAGGATTGTCAAAGTCTGCCGCACGATACATAACTGATTATAGAGAGCGAAACCCAGGTCAGTTACCCTATATTATAAAGGTTGCTTTTATATTCAATTCAATCACAATAGCTATCGTCGCCTTTGTATTTCTGACAGGTCATGAATTCATAGCAGTTTGGATAGGTGAGCCAAAATTAGCGCCCTTATTAGCCCTTGGTGTATTTTTCATCACATTCGAAACACTAACAAAGTTTACTCGGCGAATTGCCCAGGGATTTGAAGACATATACTTAGCTGCAATTATACTTATCCTCGATAGAGGTGGAAGGCTATTTTTTGCCATCGGGTTAATTTTACTCGGATACAATATTATAGGGGCACTAATTGGCTATATTGTAGCATCAGCGATCGCTAGTCTATTTGGCTTAATTGCTATATATTACAAATTCTACACAACTATTCCTCCCGCCGATGCTATTGAAGAGGGCCTTACTCGTCGTATTCTTGAGTATAACGTTCCTCTCACAATAACGGGGCTGTCTGGTAAGGTCGATAAAGAGCTGGACACCATTTTGGTGGGTTTGTTCCTGAATCCGATTTCTGTAAGCTACTACGTTTTGGGCAAACAAATTATTAGTTTTGTACAGATGCCCGCCACGGCACTTGGTTTCTCAATTTCACCTACGTATGGTAAGCAGAAAGCATCTGGAGAACTTTTTATAGCGGCTAAGATGTTCGAGAGGTCTTTCATATATACGTTGCTGCTATACGTGCCTGCTGCGGTTGGAATTCTATTAATTGCTGAACCAACTGTGGAGATTATCTTTGGTGAGTCCTATACTGGAGCAGTTCCAGTGTTACAGGTCTTTTCAATTTTCGTTGTTCTTTCATCAATAACAAATATAACCGACTATCCGCTTGATTTTCTTGGTCGGGCTAAATCCCGCGCGATCGCCAAAGGGATCGCTTCTATCAGCAATGTAGTTTTGAATATTTTATTAATACCTACAGTAGGTGTTGTCGGTGCAGCTATAGCTACTGTCATCACCCACTCATTTTATGTGTTGGTAAAGATTTTCATCATCTCTTCAGAATTACCACTGGATATCAATCGAGTGGTTCCAGAACTAACGAAGATTGCATTCGTTTCAATTAGCATGGGGGTTCCTATCTGGGCCTTTTCACATCAAATAACTGGCATATTCACACTGACTTTCATAGTTTTGCTTGGGATTATCATATGGGCATCCCTCTCAATTCTAACAGGATTAATTGATAGAAAGGAATTCAGGGTCACTTTGGACTTATGAGTGCGGCCTCTTCCACTGGCCGGAATAAGATATAATCCGATCCTGCTGTTTCATAATGCGTGAAAAAGAACCTTCAAGAGCATAAGCGTTATACATATCTGACCAAGCTGATCGCTAGCCAATTCCTAACTCACAACTTTACGTATAAGCTGCTAAACGCCAACTACTAAGGGCAGAAGATTCGTTACTCCAGCACATCAACATCCAAATGAAGTCGATTCGGCATAAGGAGATCTAGGATTCCAACATGATGAGAGAACGTGAACAACTCGACCGCCTTATACTATTACTCACAACTTTATCATTCTCATCAATAGCGGTTGGTACACTCATTGCTTACCAAAATCCTGCCACTAATTATGAAATATCGATATATCAAAATACGCCGACTACGTACTGGATTTCACTGGTCTTCGCACTTTCGACGTCAGTATTCATTCTAGTGGCCACAAATCCGTATCGTACTATGGGTATATTGCTCGGGATGATCTCCATTATCTCTCTACTTGGTCTCCCGTTAATTCGGGGATATCACCAAGTCGGAGGGACAGATGCTATGACACATTTAGGTGCTACTCGAGAGATCCTATGGACTGGCGAATTAGTGTCGGGAATACGCTATCCAATGATCCACATTTTGGGTGCTGAACTTAGCTTAATCTTTGAGCAAGATGCAAATACAGTTCTTTACTTCGTTTCTACTTTATTTGCCATAACATTTTCGACCTTTATTTTCATCTTCTCAAGGCGCCTATTCAGTATTGGGGTAGGGCATATCGCCTTACTCACATCATTTATGTTTCTCCCCATCAATCAAATTAGCACATCAATTGAACCACACCCAACAAGCCAAGCAATTTTATATTTGCCGGTTGTCTTATTTGGAATACTATTATACTACGGCGTGGCTAAGAATAGGGCAATTCTGATAATTGCTTTATTGGTGGTTTTCTATATTCATCTACACCCTCAACAGGCTGCAAATCTTGTTCTATTACTTCTCACACTATCTGGGTTAATATTCGTCCTCGACAAAATGTCTGGGGATGCTGGGCCGGAAACATTTGTTAATCGGCATCTCCCATCAATTATCACTTTTAGTATATTCTGGATATTCATGGGCGAGCATGATCTTCTTGCTGGGGCGGTTGCACGAGAGAGCTCACGCCTTTTGGCGTTAACCGGTCGTGGGATTCAAACTATAGAAGGCCGTGCAGATTCGGTTGAAACGGTGGGTGGAAGCTTTGAAGAAATATTTATAAAAATATTCCTTATAAATTTTATATTTTGCACATTTTTCACATACAATCTACTTAAGAAGTGTTTTGCAGAGTGGGATGTAAAGCAATTACGTAACGACTTTGAGTTTCTTATCTCAATTGGTACACTTTCAGTTGTAGGGTTTGTGGTAATATCTTTAATAGGCGGAACATCGGATCAATTTGCCCGCCATCTTGGTTTTGTCATGGTGGTCGTCACCATCATCGGATCCGTGTTCATCCACAGATTGTATTTGGTATGTCTGGACGGATATAATGACCAGGCCGTAAAATCTATTTTAGCTATTCTTTTATTAGTCATGCTCTTATTTTCAGCACCTGTCATATTTCCTTCTGAATATATTTATCGAGGCTCTGGCCATGTTCCAGAAACTCAAATGGATGGATATGAGACCGCATTAAACCATTATGATGGGAATTCACCAATTTTGCACACACGAACACCTGCTTACCGTTACGCTGATGCAACGAACGGTCCAGATAGTAAGATTGCCCAAAAACTTTGGAACCAATATAGATCAGAGGTTAGTTTGTCCCCCGATCACTTTGCCAACCAGTCCCTTCATACTGATGACCAATCGTTCTATATATCTGTGCTTGCTTCAGACAAAACCCGTGATGCTGATATGTACCGAGGATTTAGATTCTCATTTGACGATTTCGACTATCTGGACAGAGAGAGAGGAATAAACAAGGCTTTTAGCAATGGTCAATTTGAACTGTACAAGACAGGTGGTGTAGATTCTTATGAATAAGTTTATGACAAACGTATATAAGAATCTTCCCAGTAGGTTTGATAAAACTCTCCGATATTATTTTACTATAAAGGTGGAGGCGAGATATCTGTTACAAATGAGGAAAAAAGGAGTTCATCCTCGACGAATTTATTACACGAGCCCAGAAAGCATTAATTCATTCGTTCCACCAAATACTGGATTCACTGTGAGAAGTACCGGTTGCGTGTCCGGTGGTGACTGGGACGTGAAATCGAGAAAATTTGAGAATTATATTCTCTACCAGTCCCTTTATAATCGCTTTGAGCGGGGGTTCCAATGGGAGGAAACTGCTCAATACCAACAATGTAAAATCCGTATTGAGAACGGTGAGTCTTGTTGGCACGGATGTAACTCCATGCAAGACTTGGAAGATCGATGTAAGTACTTGGACAAACTCTTCAGATCAATTGTTGAACAGGGTTACAAACGCCAAACGAAGCTTGATAATTTAGTAGACGGAAACTCAAGCCCCTATCCTTCTACCTTACGTGAAATCACCGTAAATATCGGTAGGGATGGATCGCTCATCCTTCTTGACGGACGACACCGATTATTTATTACGAAAATAATAGGTATTGACACCATACCGATTCATATTGGGGTAGTCCACTCTGACTGGGAAGGCGGATGGCCAGACAATTCCAAGAAATAAGAATATAATTCAAAAATCTTATACACTAATATTGAATATAATTAAAGAATTGGTAAAATCACCCCTGCCCTTTTTGATATGTTGGCTATCTATATCCCAAATCTTCAAGCCTTGAGTCTACAGTCGACATGTCAACTTCATACGTTTTTTGACCTTTCTCCGAAATGATTTCCCGACGTGGTTTTTCTTCATATATTAACCATGGAACTTTTACTAGATGTTCCGTATATGTACGTGAGGGGTGACCCCATTCCCGAATTGGTATTGGTCCTGACCGTTCACCTACCATATTACCGTGGTCTGAACTAACGACCGTTTTTCCACTCAGAATATTTATGAGCCTCTGAAGATGATTGAGGCATTCTCGAAGATTCTGGACATATGCGTCCCAAATCTTTTCCCGTGTGAGATTGATTCGGCCCCTGAACCGCTCTCCCCAAATATCTGACATATTCTCCTTATTTTCTCCGACACCTCTTGTCCCATTGTCGATGTTTGATGAGATGAATGGGTAGTGAGGCTGTAAGTAGTGGAAAATATGGCGTTTGTTTGGGTACTTCCTAACAGATTCTATGGCTGCATCTGTCATATCTTCTGGGAGCACCGATCCTATTTTATCATCCCACCGATTAGTATTCCAGACATTAATTTCATCACAAAATTCTACTTTTATCTGATCACGGTTGTTAACAAGCTGAGGATTTGCTGTAGTGTAGACGGTATCGTACAATTTCTCCCCGTTAAAATTCCCTCGGAGAAATTCAACCGTGTTCGACCCACGAGATTCTCTCTGTGTTAGCTCTCCAGGAAGTGTATTTTCATCTTTAAATATGTCATATCTACAAGCATCAAGTATGATGAGTGTGTCCCAATCCTCCTCAAAAATATCTGTCCCCTTCCGATTGTATCCGGGACCGAACCTTCGGGTGTAATAGTGCCTGTTCACTTCACGGGCAATTAGATTGGGGCTTTTGACCCCCTGTTTTAAATCATCAATTGTATACATTTGTGGTGGTACATCCAACTGTGACTGCATCAATGTGGCGATTTGTGATTTAACTATGTCCGATCCAAGCACTTCTTCAGACCTTTCCAAATTTAATTAATAATCTGTGTGTGGGAACTTCATCTCCCCATTAAAATCCTAATAATTGTGGGATCTATTTGATCTCGACTGATTTGAATAGTATCTGCCGGTTCCTTCAAACCTGGTCAAATATATTAATTGATATGTTTTGTGTCCAATGAACGTCGTGTCAGGTATATCGTGAATTCATCTGTATCGAAATAGATGAGAGTTATGGGGTGGGGCTTGAGATATTACTGTCCTCCAGAGCGCTTTGCCAACACCTACCTTCAGCAAACTGTAGGAAAACGTCAGCAGGTGCCAGTGAGGACTGGCTCCTGCTAGACATTGTGTCTTGCAGTCTCTCAAAACCGATGTATTGTTTCGTCTCTCCAATGCACATCTCGATCCGCCATCTATTCACATTCAATACGAATAGATATGGTTCGATGGGGCATCCCTTTGTTCGATACAATGCACTTCACGTTTATTGTGTCGTGGACTTTATCGGATTCTATTTTATGACCAGGACAGCCATATCAAGTGTAAGGAAAACCATATAGTGACGTTCATCGTCGATTTTACGTGAGATCGTGCCGATGCGCCCAACCAGCGCATCGATACGGACTTAAATATCACCTTACATAACGTGTGCGTCGCTCTTCACGGCTGAAACCCACCTACCGCCCAGGGTACCAAGGTTTGTGACGAACTCCTCGGGATCTTAATTCATGTTGAAGAGACAAGTTTCCCGGTGGGGCACTGTCTAGATGAGAGTTTGAGGAATGAGTAGGTGGTGGCGAGAAGCTTCCAATGCAACTCGCTAACCTGCTCAGAGAACCCTTAGACGTGGATGGAGATGAGGTTTGGGAGAACGAGCGCACCCAACACCCGTCAGGGTGTTCGGGGTGCGCGTGCATTCGATGGGGTTGTCGGTTCGGGAGGTCGTTGCAGTACTCGAATTACTCGGCTTTGACCGTTCTCACGGCGCAATTTGGAACTGGACGCACAAACTGTCGGAGACCCAGAACGACCCGCGACGGCGCTACCATCGCGGGTCGCGGTCGATGAGAAACAGATCGAGGTCGATGGCGAGAGATAGTGGCTGTACGCCGCGATCTACACAGAATCGAAGCTTCTGCTCGAAATTGACGTGTTCAGCCGCCGCGGGATTGACCCCGAGCCGCCGTTCCTGCACCAACTCACCGAGAAACACGATTTCGACGAGACAGAGTTTCTCATCGGTGCTGGCGGCTATCTGACTGCCCTCGTGCGTCACGAATTGAGCGGTCAGCTCAACTATAGCGATCGAAACCACGTAGAAAAGTGGTTTCAGACTGTCTCAATGCGGACCGACCGTTTTCACTCCTTCTGGGGGCAGTCCAGCCAACGAAAGACGCTGGCTTAGACGCTTCAGACACCAATATTACAACGATCGATCGAATCAAGCACTCAATGGCCGAGTATCTGCTGAGGAGGCTCTCAACTATACAGCCCCCAACAATTCACATTTTGGATTTGAAAAATCACGCACATTATAAAATGCAACAATACTCGTCGATAATATTGTCCATATCATAATTTTCCACCATGTGGTCTCTCCCTCCTTCACCTAATTTCGCTGCCTTAGCTCGATTTTTCCATAGGTCCCTTACACTCTCAACTAGTGCCTCAAATGAACCAGCATGAATACCACCTATTTCATTAACTAATATACCATCTAATGTATGATGCAATGATAGCACTGGGACACTGTATCTCCAAGCCTCTAGAAAAACATTAGGAAATCCCTCATAATCGGATGTATTAACAACAAGGACGGAAGTTCGATAACATTCATGAATTTCATCTGGTGGTACGAAGCCCTTATAGGTAAGGTTGGGGATCTCCTGAGCCCTTGATTGGACCTCCTGTACGTATTCGGGGTTCTTACCTGATCCAACCATGACAAAATTTCCTTCTTCTATTTTTTCAGCGAGTCTTAGGAACCTTTCAGGCTTCTTCTGCTCTTTCTCTATTGTGCCTACCCATAATATATGGTCTCTGTCGGCAAAATCGAGAAGTTCACTCCTATCTGGAAGGCTATAGCCATTAGGTACAACTTTTGATTGCAGCCCAAAATTCTGTCTTAATAATTTCTTCTGTCGGGATGTTTGGGCTATAATCATATCTGCACTTTTCATGGATCTCAAATACATCACTCTAATTGTTTTACTGTAATTTCGAACCATTTCAGAATTCACATCACTATCATTACCTATTGAATATATGTATTTTTTCCTAAGAATTTTACAGGCAGAACCTACTAGTGCACTTAATGGCGGATTTGCCCGTGAATAATACACATCAGCATCAATGAGATAGATACGTTTTATAAGCTTATATAAGAAGTAGGGGAATTTGACCATATCTTTTTTGTAGTTATATCGAATCATCGGTAGCGACTTCCACACGTTTATTCCATCTATCTTTTCAAATTCTGGCCCATTCTGATTAATTACGATGAAGGAAACTTTATAACCCCGACGAACTAGTTCTTTCCCGATAAGATATTGTTGTCGTTCCGCTCCTCCGGCAGAATTGGCGCTACCTGGATTCAAATGACTATAACCGTATGGAGTAACAAAACAAATATGCGTATTTTCGTTTTCTCTTTTCATATAGTATCTGTCTTGCCATTTCTATATTCTCGTTTGGTAAGTGTATTGCGATTAACTAGCCTAACTAGTGTCAAGCTCAATAAGTGTTAACATCCACTCATCTGGATTGCGGAGGTCGTTCTCATCCACTATCCGATCGTCTGAGAGTGTACGAGCAACCAAGGACGTTGATGAGACAAAGCGATTCATTGGGAACATGGATTTACTCAGAAACCCAAATCTCTTCAAAATCTTATTAGAAAAGATTGAACATGGAGCGATAACCATGTCTATTTCAGTATAACGTGACTGGATAGTTTCGAGGAGGGATCGGCATACTATGGGCTCTACTTTTGGTTGTAATGGTAGAAAGTCTACTATACTCACCGTCTGTACGTTGAGTTCTCGTCGATGTCCTATAACTGCTGCTCCTTGAGGTTTGTCTTTATTATGAACTGTAAAAATTTCATACTGCCAATCTGGATTGGCTAACCGCCACTCGTAAAATTTTGTATCACGGGCGGCATGGAACCGTTCAATCGTACCCTGATCATAGAAATCGGCCAAATTCTCAATTGCGAGGTCCGTGTTCTGATGATGTTCTATTAAATCGGGTTCTGAACTAATTGCGTTAAAATCCTTTGCCGAAAGGTATCCTCTGTAAAGAGGGTCTATGCCGAATGCGACTGCTTTGAGAAAACGGTTTTTTGAGTATGATGAGACCAACCTCCTTGGGTTTTCAATACGATAATACTCTGGCGTTTCCCCCACAACTTTCCACCCGAGCTTTGAGTTAGCCTTTAACGATATGTCGTTGGGAAAATTGAAGAAGAAATCCACGTCACCGTCTTCGTATCGATCTATCGCCATTTCTGTCATTTTAGTAAACAGCCCACGCTGGCGATGGTCATGTTGGACCATTGTGTCACAGGGCTGGTAGGCAATATAATCAGCCGATCCATATCTCATTGGAAGTGCCATGAACCCACGAGCGCCTACTAGTTCTCTCTCTTTTTCTGCGACGACGATCGGAACGTGGTTAGTATACGGATTGTCAATATACTTCCAGCTGAACCATTCTTTGGTCTTGGCCCGTCCCAAAACGGACTTATATAACTCGAGAAATGCCTTTATATCTCCATCTTCGAACCAACGAATCTTATACTGGTTACTCATGACAAGCTAATTCCTCGGCTGCGATTTCACCCATTGTTTTCACTGCAACGTCTCGTTCTTCCCGATACATATCGATTTGTTCTAGAACTGTTTCCAAACGGTTGGCGTCCTCGTCCGAGATTACGTTGTTCGGATGTAGCCATATATGGAAGACTGAATTTGGCTTGGAGGCCACCTCCTCAAGTCCAAGTCTAACCTGTCGAAGATGTGGATTGTAGGGCAAGAATCTGAACGCCAACTGCGAGAGGGCTTGTATGACTCGCTTCGAGACTGCCCCCTGTTCATTCTCGAAGGTGTATAGATAAAACGATGCAGGTATATTGACGACACCGTCCGCCGTGACTTTTGGTGTGACTATTGGTGGCGCTGTTCGCCCAAAACCCAGGCGAAGCAGACGCTGCAGGGGAAGGGGTAGCAGGCCACCTTCCGAATTTGGAGGTTGTGTTCCTCTGTAACAAAAAAACCCGAACTCTTGGAGCATATCTACATATCCCACATTATTCCGTGGATATACGAATGAACTGGGGCGACAATCCCATCTGGCCATCGCATCCCGGCTCGCAGAAAGCTCGCCGGCAGCGATCTCGCGCGTGGTTCTCTCCGAGCCGAATTCGACGTGGGAAAACGAGTGTGATCCGATCTCGTGTTCAACGTCACTTTCGAGAAGTTTGGCCACCAGATCTGTTCCGAACCAGTCCGGGTTATCGTTAATTGTGCCACTTGGATCTCGATCGAACCATCCGTCAGGGGTTGGGTGGTCAAGGTGCTCTCCATCGCATTCGTCTAGAAACAGGTGGCCAACGACGGCCCATGTTGCCGGTATGTCGTAGGACTCGAAAAGATCAACAATCCGACTCCAGGCATCTCTAGCATTGTCGATACGCTGTTGAGGGAGGTCTTTCTGATCGTGAAACCCCCACGCGAGTTCCGAATCAAGAGAGATAATTACTGTGCCCATTATTCTAATTTTACTATGGGGGGTAGCCACTGTTGATAGTTAACTGGCTCTATATTCACCGTCATTGAAGTCGCTTTTCCACTTCTTGGTATCATAATGCGCTCTCGTATATTTTGTACAAATCGTTAGAAACTGATTCCCAGCAGACGTCTCTTGTCTGTTCTCTACCGTTACACTCCTCGGTATCTATAGCAGAGATTACCCCATCTACTAATTCCTGTTTAGAAGAACCAATGGATGCACCCTGGACATCCGTTATGCGCTCACGGACGTCACCCACATCGGTCGAAACGACCGGTGTATTGCAAGCTAGCGCTTCCTTAACCGTGTTCGGTGATCCTTCTCGTTTAGAGGTTATCAGAACAACGTCTGCAGCGTTCATGTAGTATGGCATCTCCTGATACCGGACGTCTCCAAGGTGATGAAAATGAATTTCACCAACATATTCTCTATTCGCAATCTGCCCAACTTTCGCTGCCAAATCGTAATTCTTAACGTTTCGCTGGGTGCCGTAAGGAAAGAGGATATGTTTCTTGTCCTTGTCCCATCCAACATGGTCTATTGCCGTCTCCCGAGGAATTGGTCTGAAGAATTCGATATCAACACCGTTGGGAAGAACGTGTGTTTTGCAATCGAGTAATTGGTCCATCTTCTCATTTTGAACGATTACCTCATCGGCATAATTTGCACACAGTTTTGCAATTTTTGGGAACTGCCCAAATAGATAATCCCCCATCAAGTCAGAGCCAATGAACGAGACGATTAGTGGTCGAGAAGGCTGGGCGAGAGCAAATGGAAGAGTGAGTCCAGAATAGGAGTGGATTATATCAAAATCATTTTTAATCGACGAATGTAGTATTCTTGGGTAGAATCCCACGGATATGTACGCATAGTAGGGCAAATTATGGCCAACTTTGGGGAATAATCTATTTATTGACTCTTCATTCTCGTTTATATCTGCTAGCGAAACACCACTAGCTGATACTGTTGTGAACTTTACCCCTCTTTTACTCAACCGTTCCACGTGCTGTCTGAAAAATGACGACCTGTTTGTTGTAACAATTGCTTGGACCTTCATATATCAATTTATTTGGCTTTTAGATCACTCACGAATCTGTACCTCTTTCGTCTCGTTGACTTGCATATCGAACAACATTGCGAACATGATGAACATGCTGCCCATCGTGAACAGCATCATACTCGATGCCGCCCTAACGAACAGCGCATCGCCGAGCACAAATTTGGCGTACAGCGACCACATTCCGCCTAACATTCCCAGGGTTACCGTCCCGACCCCGAAGAGGTAGAACAGCGCCAGGGGGTGAAAGTCGAGCACGAGATACTTCGTCTTCAACCGCCAGAGGTAGTTCTTCAACAACATCCCCGAGACTTTTCGGATGTACGTCCGATATTTGATGCTGCTTTCCTCGTCTCCGTACACCGCCGGCATCGCCACGTCCGCCACCCGCATGCCTTTCGCGTTCAGCTTCACCAGCAGGTCGTTACAGTAGCCGTAGTACTCGTACATCGCGTCGATGCCGACGTTCTCGAGCGCGTAGTACGAGATCGCCGTATACCCGTTCTGCGGGTCCATCGTCTTCCAGTAGCCGCTCGAAATCTTCGTCAGGAAGGTCAGAATCGAGTTCCCGAAAAAGCGCCACTTCGACATGCCCTGGCGGTAGTCCCTGTACAGCAGGCGATTGCCCTTCGCGTAGTCGGCTTCGTCCTCGACGATCGGATCGAGGAACTTGTGGAGAATGTCGGGATCCATCTGGCCGTCGCCGCCCATCACGGCGGTGACGTCGATCTCGTCGTCGAGCGCCCGTTTGTAGCCGGTCTTGATGGCGCCGCCGACGCCGCGATTCTCCTCGTGTTGAATGGGGACGACGCAGCGATCGAACCGTTTGGTCGTGACGCCGCCGTCGGTGACCGGTTCCCCGCCGTCCGCGGTCATCGGCTTCTCTTCGATCACCGCGTCTTCGTCGTAGTGTACCGTGACGCTGTCCCGATTCCGTCGATCGGCGTGTCGCTGGATCTCCTCCCAGGTGCCGTCGGTCGAACAATCGTCGATGACGTACACCCGGTCGACGTACCTCGGCATCGTGTCGATCACCTCGCCGACGAACCCCTCCTCGTTGTAGGCGGGCACGACCACGCCGACCGTGTGATCTCTATACACGTCGCTCACCTCGACCGTCACTCATCGTCTCCCACCCCGATCGTGTACACGGATCCATCGATCTCGCCGAGCGCGTCTCGTCCGTCGATGATCACCGGATCGGTATCACCGTTTCGACCGACGGCCGCCCACCGGATCGACTCGAACTCCTCGTGCGGGGTCACCAGGACGACGGCGTCCAGATACCGATCGTACAACTCGTCCAACGCGATCGCCTCCAGGTCGAACGCCTCGACGTCCTCGAGCATCGGATCGACACCGTACACCGTCGCCCCGGCCTCGAACAACTGCTCTGAAATCGGAATCGACGGTGAGGCACGGATCTCCTCGACGCCGGGGCGATAGGTCAAGCCGAGTACCGCGACCGTCGCCTCGTCTACCGAAACCCCGTTCTCGCCCAGCTTCTCGCGAACCTTCTCGACCGTAAACGCGGGCATCGAGTCGTTGACCTCGCGAGCCGTCTCCAACAGCGGCGAATCCGTCTCGAACGGCTCGATCAGGAAGTACGGGTAGTACGGAATGCAGTGACCGCCGACGCCCGGGCCGGGGTCGTGGATGTTGCAGAAGGGCTGGGTGTTCGCGATCTCGATCGCCTCGCGAACCGACACCTCCAGCTCGTCGGTAAAGCGCGCCAACTCGTTCGCGAGCGCGATGTTGACGTCGCGGTACACGCCCTCGAACACTTTCACGCATTCTGCCGTCGTCGCATCGGACGCCTCCAGCACGCCCTTCGAGTTGATCTCCTCGTAGATCAACCGAGCCGCGCGCGTGCTCTCGTCATCGACGCCACCGACGACTTTCGGGTACGCTCCGCGGATGTCCTCTAGCGCCCGACCGGACGACGTCCGCTCCGGACAGAATGCCACGCCGAACTCCCCTAGGTCCAGCCCGGAGATATCCGACAACTGTTCTGCCACCCGATCCCTGGTCGTCCCCGGTGGAACGGTACACTCGACGAGAACCAGATCGCCCGCCTCCAGCCCCGACGCGATATCCGACACGACCGTATCCAGAATCGCCAGGTCGGGCTCCTTCGCGTCAGTGATCGGCGTCGGGACGATGATGACGTGGACCGACGCCGCCGACGCCGCTTCGCGCGGTTCCGTCGTCGCCGACAGCGCCCCCGCCGACACCTGTTCGAACACCAGATCCTCCAACCCGGGCTCGCGTTTGACGTGCGACCCGCCGTCGTTGATCGTCTCGACCACCGACGGATCGACGTCCGCGCCGACGACGTTCCCGCTCGCCTCCGAGAACACGCCGGCCAGCGGCAGGCCCATCTTCCCGAGGCCGTACACCGCCACCGGAACCTCGCCGCCCACGAATGACGCGCGCTGGACGGCCTCCTCTGCGTCCGCGCCGTACAGCGACGACACCGGTTTCGCCATGGCTCGCCCGCCGTCGGTCCGTTCGACTCCGTCAGGGTGCGTTTCGTCGTCAGTCATCGGTCATCATCACCTCTGCATCCGTCGGTTCGTCGGCCGCCTCGTAGCCGCGCGTATCGTCTTCGATCCACTGCGCCACGGCGAGCGCTTCGAGGCCGTCCTCGACGGTCACTTCCGGAACGCCGCCGTCGCGGACGACCTGGCAGAACGACGAAAGCTCTTCGAACAGTGGTTCGGCGTTCGTCACCGACGGTCGCTCGACGATGCTCTCGTGGGTAAAGCGCACCCCGCCGTTTTCCTTGACGTACTCCGGGACCGAGTTGCGGTGGATCTCGACCGACTGGTCGATGTAATCCAGCTCGACGAAACAGTTCTCGGCGGTGATCTCGAGCGTGCGAACCTTCCGCTGGGTTTTCCGACTCGCGATCAGCGTCGCCATCGTCTCGTCGAACTCGAGCAGCGCCGTCGCGTGGCGGTTGCCGTCGACGCCCGTCCCGGAAACCCGATGCGGGGATTCACTGAGTAACGACAGCACGACGTCGATGTCGTGGATCATCAGGTCCATCACGGCGCTGTCGTCGATCGTCCGCGCCGGCGGCGGCCCGAGGCGCTGTGCGCGAACGGAGACCACGTCGAGGTCGTCGATGATCTGTGAAAGCGTCGTCACCGCCGGGTTGAACCGCTCGATGTGGCCCACCTGGACGGGCAGGTCGATGCGGTCGACCATCGCCCGGAGCGCGTCGGCCTGCTCTAGCGTTCCCAGGACGGGTTTCTCGACGAACGCGGCTGCGTCCGCTTCGAGGGCCGCTTCGAGCGTCTCGAAGTGATACCGCGTCGGGACGACGATCGAGACGGCGTCGACGCGTTCGAGTAATTCGTCCCGTGAGTACGCCGCGGTACCGTACTCGTCTGCGATCTCTTCTGCTCGCTCGGCGTCGACGTCGCTCACCCCGACGAGGCGCGCGTTTCGCAGTTCGTTGTAGACGCGCGCGTGGTGTTGTCCCATCGACCCGACGCCGATGACGCCGACGTCGAGGGTCGCCGATCGGTTCGCCCGATTTGGATTCTTACTGGTCATAGTCTGCGATCACCTCGATGATGTGGTCGACGTCCGCCGCGTCCACGCCGGGGTGGACGGGCAGAGAAAGCACCTCGTCCGCCGCGGCTTCCGAAACCGGGGCCGAACACGAGACGTCCGCGTAGGCCGGCTGTTCGTGAATCGGCGTCGGGTAGTAGATGCCCGTGCCAACGCCGTTTTCTTCCAGGTGGGCCGCCAGTCCGTCTCGGTCCGCACACCGAATCGTGTACTGGTGAAACACGTGTCGCGTGTGATCCGGTTCGACGGGCGTCTGCACCCCGGACACCTCTGCTAACCCTTCGGTCAACCGGTGGGCGTTGGCCCGTCGCTGTTCGTTAAAGTCTGCGAGTCGGTCGAGTTGTGCGTGGCCGATCGCCGCGGCGATGGAGGTCATTCGGTAGTTGGTGCCCACCGAGACGTGCTCGTAGCCGCCCGCACCCGCCTCTCGACCGTGATTGATGTACGACCGAAGCGCCGACGCGACGTCCGCCCGATCGGTCGTCACCACGCCGCCCTCGCCCGTCGTCATGTTCTTCGTCGGGTAGAGCGAGAAACACGCCGCGTCGCCGATCGAGCCGACGCGTGCGCCGTCGTAGGCCGCGCCGTGGGCCTGTGCGGCGTCTTCGATGAGCGGGACGTCCAGCTCGTCGGCAAGCGCCACGAGTTCGTCCATCTCGCTCGGCAGGCCGTAGAGGTGGACCGTCATGATCGCGTCGACGTCGGTCTCTCGAACCACGTCTCGCGCCGCGTCGGGGTCCAGATTGAACGTCTCCGGATCGATGTCGGCGAAGACGGGTTCGGCGCCGGTCAGTCGAATCGCGTTCGCCGTCGCGACGAACGAAAACGGCGTCGTCAACACGCGGTCGCCCGGGCCGATGTCGAACGCTTCGAGCGTCGCGTGGAGCGCGGTCGTCCCGTTCGAGGTCGCCACCGCGTGCTCGGTCTCACAAAAGTCGCTAAATTCGGCTTCGAACTCGCGCACTGGGGGTCCGTCCGCGAGCATGCCGCTGTCGAGGACGTCCTCGACCGCCCGTTTCGCCTCCGCTCCGATGTCCGGTGATGCGATGTGTATCATTAAATCTCGTTCGGGGGTTGCAGTTTGGCGGGAAGCGAGCGATGCGTTGCGGGGGCCCCAACTGCGAGCGTCTCCGGCGGCACGTCTTCGGTGACGATCGCGCCGGCGGCGACGAACGAGCCTTCGCCGACGGTGACGCCGGGGAGGATCGTCGCGTTGGCGCCGACCGAGACGCCGTCTTCGAGCGTCGGTCCCTCGAGGCTGACGTCCTGGCGGATGGGGTACGGATCGTTCGTCAACACGGCGTACGGTCCGAGAAAGACGTCGTCGCCGATGGTCGTGTCCGAGGGAATGTAGACGCCCGATTGGATACTCACGTTCTGGCCAACCGTCGTCCGACCGTCGATCACCGCGTTCGTCCCGACGAGCACGTTGTCGCCGAGTTCGGTCAACTCGCGGATCAACGCGTAGTGACCGGTCTGACAGCCGGCTCCCATCACGACGTCGTCGTAGACGATCGTCCCGGCCCGTATCGTCGACTCCGCCCCGATCGCGGGTGGCTCCGTGTCGTCGCCGTAGGCGTAGCCGACGGTCGCCCCGTCGTCGATCGTGCAATCGCCTTCGAGTGTCGCGTTCGCACTCATGTATACACCCTCGCCTCGACACACCGTGGCTGATCACCACTAGAAACACCCGTTACTCCCACACCCCCGCGTCCGCTATCCATTCTCACCACCTGAATTCAGATAGTCAATCATATTATATTTAACGGCCGACGTTTTTCTCACGTGTTTGCGCCGAGGGCTCGCCCACGCTTTCTGTTGTGTATTCACCAGTTTCGGGTTAAAGTCCCGTCGGTACGACTGTCTGTCGGGTCGCCCGGATCGAGCGGCTGAATCGCCGCGTACTCCGCGCTCACGTCTGGGGGTCGTTTGCATGGGTTCTCCGCCCGGGTTCGTCTGGTGTCCACGCTCGCTCTCGCCCGACGAGCGGTGGAATGCGCCGTTCTCGGCGGCCCTGAACCGAGTCAGTGCCATCTAGTTGCCGATACCACAAATACCTATCATAGTCCGCTCGTGATAGTCCGAAACTTGTGGGGGTCTCTCGGGCGACACCACCCCGTTTCTCGCCGATACTAATTAGTGTTAGCGTTCCACATCTGGTAGTACCATACTCACTACCTAACGCGACCGTCGAGCCGTCGCGACGGCGTTCGATCGAGACGAGAGAACGTCGTAGTCGCGATCTGCGGTTCGGCCCGCCCGACGAATTGCCGGTGGAGGGTTGTCAGTCGTCGATCCGGGCGCGAACGGTGTCTTGGGTCACCGTTACGTGGCAGCCGTTGTACGGAACCGTCACTGAAGCCTCCGTGATGGTGTCGCTATTGTTCCGATCGGCGAGTAGCTCGTCCAGGTATTCTGGATCGATCGTGTGGTACAACGGGTTCAGATCGAGGATGGACGAGTCGGTGAGTGTTGCGACGACGTGGACGACCGCTTCGCTCGGGCGTTCGTCCGGATCGAGTTCGTAGCTGAAACTCCCGGTTTGGGTCGAATCGGTCGGTTCGGCCGGCGTGGTATCGTCAGTCATTATTCGTGAACAGGTGGCGTTGGGTGTCGTCGGTTTGGTAATCGAGGTGGTCGATGCGGGGTCCGAGCAGTTCGCGTACGAGAACGACGAGCGGGTTCGTCTCCCCGCTACCGACGAGCGCAATCTCTTCGGGAGCGCCCTGCTCGGACGGCGGTTCGGTGAGGATCGACAGCATGACGTTCCGTCGATCGACGAGAATGAGCCGACCCACTCGCGGATAGGTCGGTGTATTGAGCCAGTCGAGTTGTGGCTCCCACACCGTCGCTTCTGGGAGTCCCTCTCGACACCGTCTCCGAACGATCTCGTTCTGCGAGCCGATAGAAATCGTCACGTTTCGATCGATGGCGCGGCGTCCGTGTCGCAGACACTCGTCTTCGAGGAGGTCGGTGGTCGCGTACAGTGCGAACAGCTCCGACTCGGCTTCGCCGGCCAGCTTTCGACCGTATTCGACGGCCGAATCGAGTCCTTCGATCACGCCCACTTCGTCCTCGTCGCCCTCGTGACCGGGTGGCAGGTGGGTCACCAGCGTGGCGAGCGGTCCCTCGTTCGACCACTCCACCACGGACGCCGGTGACGCTTTCTGGGAGACGCGATTCCCCGTCCGGTCGTATTCGATCAGATCGACCTCCGCCAACTTCGGCAATCGGTTGTGGTGCAGTTCGAACAACTGGGTGTCGAGTGCGTCGTCGTAGGTTGCGCCACTGACGACGTTCACGTCACGAGCCACGATCTCCTCCGCTAATTCGGTGACGTGGAGGGTGCCGTCCGTCTCGGTGAGGATATCGCAGATCGTGCGATTTCGGCCGTCACAGAGGAGTCGAAGTTGATCTTCGGTGCGCGGATCGAGACCCATACCCGCTGCCCACTGTCTAAAAAGTTAACACTTATCGTATACATCTCACTCTCTCGGGATTATCTAACCGTCTGAAATACTGCATTTTTAGTTACAGATTTTTTATTCTCGAGATGCACGCCGGCCAATACACCCACAGCTCCGTCGAATCAACCGACGCGTCTCTGCCCGACAGCCAGTCGCCACGTGCCAACTCGCCGACCAGCTACCCTACAGCCCACCGACCATCGACTACCTCCCGCCGACCGGCCACTACAGCCCACCGACCGGCCACCAACCACCCACTGCCACCTGCCGACCGGCCACCAACCACCCACTACCACCCGCCGACCGGCCACTACCACCTACCGACCACCAACCACCCACTGAGCAACAGCCCACTGGACCACGCTCCGTCCGCCTATTGGCGACGCTACATCGCCACCAGTGATTGCCGTTTCAGCTATACTGTTTTAGCGTGCCAATGCGTACCACTAGTATGGACGGAAAACGTGACGATATTGTGTTTCTTGCCAGTTCTACCCATCGCGTCGACGTCCTGAACGAATTGGCGGTGACCAAGTGCGACAGGCACGACTTGCGTGAGGTTACGGGAGCATCCTCTCCGACCATTGGTCGGATTCTTGCCGACTTCGAAGAACGACACTGGATCGAGCGCGACGGGAGGTGGTATCGGCTGACCGGATTGGGTGCGTTCGTCGCCGAACGGTTTGGTGAGTTCGTGGACGCGATGTCGATCGAACGGCGCCTGCGTGAAATCGCTCCGTGGTTACCATACGAACTCGATGGCTTCAGCGTGGACTTACTCACCGATGCAGTGGTATCGGTTCCCGGTCCGGGGTACCCATACGAACCCATGGAGCGGAATGAGCAACTGATGGACGAAACCGAAACGATTCGAATCTTCGGGATGGTGCTGGTAAAGGCGAGCGTCCTAGAACACTTCTTCGAGACCGTCTTCGATGGACTGTCGGTTACGATGATCTATCCGCCGACGGTGTTCGAAACCATGTACGCCTGGGATCCCGATCTCGTCACCGACGCGCTCGAGCTAGACAACCACGACGTATACATTCACGACGACCTTCCGAACAGCGAGTGGTGTGGAATCTGTCTCACCGACTCCCACGTCAGCATCTGCTGCTACGAGCCGGATACCGGTCTGTTACGGTCTCTCGTCGATACTGATGCGCCGTCAGCGTACGCGTGGGGTGAAACAGTCTTCGACCGATACCACGCGGAGGCCCACCCGCTCGACGAAGCGAGCGACCTCCTCTCGGTGGACCTGCTCGCGTGAACCGCAGCCGCCCAATCGACGCGGAGTCGGTGACCTGACTATCGTGACCGATGGGGGGCTTTCACGGCGTGAAATCGTTTCACGCGGGCGATTGACGCTGGGTTGCGGTGTAGCAAGTCCCGGAAACGATGCCAACTACCGATACGCAGACGGCGAACACGGAGGACGAACCGATACGGATCGAAGACCTCGACCGGCGCAGTATCGATCACGTGCTAACGACGACGCGAGCGGTCCGACGCCGACTCGACCTCGACCGGCCGGTCCCACTGGAGGTGATCGACGAGTGTCTGGAGATCGGACTCCAGGCACCAACCGGCTACAATCTGCAGAACTGGCGCTGGCTGGTGATCTCCGACGAGGAGAGTCGCCACGAACTCGCGGACAGCTACAGACGGTCGCTCGAACCGTTCGTCGAGATGATGGAAGGCGAACTCCCGGAGGACGAACAGACCCAGAAGGTCGCCGCTTCGTCTACGTATCTCGCCGAACACCTGCACGAAGTGCCGGTCCACGTGATCCCCTGTACAACCCTTTCGGTCAGAGAGGAACGCGAGATGTGGGAGCAGATGGAGTACGAGTCGGATCCGTTGAATATGGCGGCCTCGTCCGTTTACGGGGAGGTGTGGCCCGCCGCGTGGAGCTTCATGCTCGCCCTGCGCAGCCGTGGACTGGGATCGTCGCTGACCATGATACACCTGGCCCAAGAACCGACGGTGGCCGAACTACTCGGTGTTCCCGACGGCATTTCACAAGCCGGGCTGATCCCGGTCGCGTACTTCGAAGGAGAGGACTTCAGACGCGGGACCCGGCGTCCGCTTGAAGACGTCGCATTCTACGACCAGTGGGGACAAACTAGCCCATTCAACTGATCCGGCGAACCCCTCTCGGTCTGATAAACTGTCCAGCGATTACCCGTGCGGGTTACGTTACCGGTGGTTCACCGACCCGACCTGATCGGTTCGACCTCTCGACCGATCTGTAGCGGTCCGATCACCCGCTCCGTCACGGCCCGCCGACCAGCTACCCTACAACCCACCGACCAGCCACTCCGCCCGCCGTCGTGCGAGCAGGACGCCATCCCACCCAGTATTCGAACGCACACCACAATCCTGTTCAGTACGGCGGATGTATCGAACATCGGTGTTTGCCACACTCGTGGTTCGGTACGTACGGTCGCCGAACGCGTATCCGTTCTTCGAGCAGCCGTTTCTGGCTGTCCACGAGTAGATGGATAATTCCTCTCTCGTCGGGAGAGATGGCGGCCGATAGAATCGATTCTCCCGAGAAGGCGTGGATGGACCGAAGCAACCCATTCTCTTCTGAACTGAACGGTCCTGTCGATACCATCGTTTAGGTGATAAATCGGCACGTTGCAGTTATTCCGGCAGACGGATGGTTTCGCCATCGTGTGCGATTCGATCGAACTCCACGAGATAGCTAACCCGATCTCGGACCGCAGCGACGTCTATGTCTAGATCGGCCGCTAGTTCGTCGACGGTCGTCGGGCCGTCGAGCGCCTGGAGCGCTTCGAGCCCGCGATAGTACCGCGTCGTCAGCTCCCGGACGCGGTCCTCGATCGGTGTCGTCACGCCGTACTGCTCCGCTAGATCAACCAAGGCTTCGTTCGCGAAGGTGGCGAACTGGTCGTCACCGAGTTGGTCGATCTGTGCCTCGAGTTCGTCTCGGATGACGTCGTAGTCGAGGCCAGTCTGTACGAGCATATTCATGTCTTCGATGTCGTCGTCCCGTCCTGCAACCGACTTGAACAGGAAGATATCCGCGGTGCTGATCAGGCGGACGGACAGTTGATCCGTCGCGAGGAACGACTCGCTGCGTTCTCGCATTCCCTCGGTCAGCACGAGCTTGTTTGCGACCTGCTAGTTGAAGATGTCGAGGCGGCATCCGTCTGCGTTCTCGACGCAGCTGGTCGCGCCCAGCGCCCGGTAATCGGCGTTCAGCGATTGTACCGGTTCGTACCCGAGATCCATCAGGACGGTCCACAACCGGCCGTATGCGTCACCGTCATCGACGACGAGGTCGATGTCCTTCGTCGCGCCCTTGAGATCGCGAAGCGACATCGCGCCACCGCCGATCAGGTATACCGTGAGCGTTTCAGATAGCTCATCTGCGATTCGCTGGAACTCGTTTTCGATGTACTCGCGTCCGAACGTCGGTCTCATCGGGGCAGGCTCACCTCGTAGTCAGCAGCCAGCTCCTGGAACTCGTCCCACTCGGGGAGGCGTTCGCCGTCGACTGCTCCCCTCGTCTCGATATAGGTGAGGAGGGTGTCGATTTCGGCTTCGAGGCCGTATTTCGCGGCCTGTTCTCGGAGGTCGCGTTCGTCGATGTCGACGCGACAGAGCAACAATAGACAGTACGAGCGATGGCGGGGCCCGTCGTCGATCAGCAACGTGTGACAACAGAGCTCCGACGGAGAGACGTCCGCTAGCTCTACAGCGTAGCGGTAGTACCGATGGTGGGTGAGTAGAAACTGGAGATCGAAGGCCGCGAACCGCGCGAGCCCGGTCTCGTGGAAGTGTTCGGCGTCGATCTCCGTTGTCGTTTGCGCGAGAAATTCGTCGTAGTCCTCCCATAGAATCGTCCCGTTCGACGCGACTGATTCGAGGCGTTGTCGATGGCGATGGTGAACAAGTTCGCGAGCAAACTCGTGTAGTCGGTCGAAATCACCGTTGAAGTGGTAGCGGCTGTCGTCGGTACCGACGAGGCCACGAACTCGCAGCCGCTTGAGTATCCGGTTGACGGTGTTTCGATAGTTTCCGCTCCGTTGGGCGACGTCTGTGACGGTTCGTGGCCGGTCGAGGTAATAGCACACCTCGAGAGATTTGCCCGTCAACAGTTCGGAAAAGTCGATGTGAGCGTGCTGACGGACGAGATCCTGGTATATTTCGACTGCCCGGGAATCCGACGGCGTGACGTATTTCCGTCGGCCGTCGCGTTCTGCGTAGACCAGCCGCTTCTCGACGAGCGCTCCGACAGCTCGGGAGAGGTAACTTTCGCTGTGGTCTACCTTCGTCGCGAGTTCCGTGATCGTCTCGCCGCCTTCGATAGTGGCGAGGATCTCGAGTTCGATACGTCGCAGCACGGCGTAACATAGGTCGAAACACACAGTTAAAGAAGTTTCGAGTAGAGTTACACCTGCGGGGGAGTTGACGGAGTCCCGTCTCACAGGGGCACTATCTAGTTCAGCCCCTCCTCGGCCGGCGTTCGGCCATTGAGCGCATGATTCGGACGATCGTGGTTGTGAACCGTTGCGGGAACGCGCACCGGGACGGTGCAGGGATGGTCGTTCGGACCGACCCACCAGTTCCAGCAGCAACCGCGACTAGCGAAGTTGCCTGTGTCCCTCTGTCCGGTTTTTGTGGTGGCTTCAGGAGCGGACACGGTGGCAGATATCCGGCGGTATCGAAGTTCTCGAGGGCACACTGCCGACACTACAGCGGAGCCGTTCAGCGGGCCATTCACGCCTTCCGGGCGACCTGCTCGATCCGATCGCACAGCAGGGGTTCGAACCGAGGCCCGGCCGTGCTATCGGTCGGGAGCCGCCAGTATCTCGAACCGAGCGCCACCAGTGTCGCTCTCGCCGACCCGTATCTCCCACTCGTGGGCTTCGACGATCCGGTTCACGATCGCGAGGCCCAGTCCGGCCGCGTCCCCGCCCGCCGAGGGCGTCGGGTCGAAGAGCCCGTTGCTGCCATTGTCGGGGAGGCCGACCCCGTCGTCTTCGACGTAGAATCCACCGTCGCAGGGGCCGACCCGAACGGTGACGTCTTCGCCGCCGTGTTCGACCGAATTCCGAAAGAGGTTCTCGAGGAGGTGGCGGACGGCGCGCGGGTCGGCCTGGATGACGGGCGGGTCACGCAGCTGCAGGTCGGCGGAGGCCGTGTCGACGCCCTTCCAGCACGCCTCGGCGAGGCGAGCGACGTCGACCGGCTCCGTCTCGTCGATCAGCTTCCCGTGGCGGGCGAGCGACAGGGTCTGGTTGACGATCTGGTCGATCCGCTCCAGCGCGACCGCCACGTCGTCTAGGTGTTCGCTCGAACACTCGGAGCGAGCCGCCTCCAGGTAGCCCTGCGCGATGTTGATCGGGTTTCTGAGGTCGTGGCTGACGATGCTCGTAAATTCGTTTAACCGCTCGTGTTGTCGGCGAAGCTCCCGTTCGCGCTTCGTGCGCTCGGTGATGTCCCGGCCGATCGCCACCGAGCCTCGTAACGCGCCGTCGGCGTCGACGATCGCGTGGGAGTTCCACGAGATCGTTCGCTCGGAGCCGTCCTTGGTCACGATCGTCGTCCTGAAGCCCTCGACGGCCTCGTTCCCGCGCAAAATCGCGGACACGCGGTCCATAATGTCGTTCCGGCGGGTTTCGTCGGGGTACAACCACGTCCAGATTTCGTCCGAGCCGACGACCTCGTCGGCCGCGTAGCCGCTGATCTCTTCTGCGGCTTCGTTCCAGAGCGTCACGGTTCCGTCCTCGTCGAGCGCGTTGATCCAGACGTTCGCGCTCTGGATGATCGCGTCCCGGAACTGGGTGAGCTCGCTGAACGCTTCGTCGCGCTGTTTCCGGTCACTCTTCGACGCCATGGGGGTCAACACACTCCCAGGGGAGACGAACACATTAAGCCGTCGCCGTCTCAGGCCTGCCGCTCGCGTGTCGTCTCGACGGAAGTCGGCGCCCGTGGTGCGTACGCGTCGAATACGTATCACGCAGCGAATCTACAGCTGGGCGTTCTGTTCGCTTCGACCACTGACTGCTACATCGCTCCAACGGAGATCGACGAGCGGCTTGCGGTCGTCGAGGAGAAGGGATCGCTGGGCGGTCGAAATACTCGGATCAGCGTTCTCGACGACCACGTCTTCTCCCACGCAACGAATGGTGGAAATCTGTGCAGAGTGGCCCGTGTGAATGCGGCGAAGAAACCCATCGACTCGGTCACTCGTCGGCGAACGTGCGAGTGACGTCGCCCAGGTCGAACAATCGCAGATCGTCGCGCGCTGATACTGCGTCCCGAATAGCCTATTCTGAAGTAGCCTATTTTGAGATAGGCTATTCAAAAAATAGGGTATGTGACATTCGACCACCAGGGTGGCCTCGTATCGAACAGACGAACGAAACGGGGTGAGAACTTCGGGGGCTCTCTCACGTGTCAACTCTGCCGGTTCGCCAGGGGTTTCTGCTTCGTTCGGTCGAGTACGCGTTCGGCGAGCCCGTCCGATCGCCCTGGGCAGTCCGACCAGCCACTTAGCGACAGTCCACCGACCAACCACTTAGCGACAGTCCACCGACCAACCACTCTGTGCCAGCCCACCGACCAGCCACTCGATTACCGTCGTGCGAGCGGGGCACCACTCGGACAATCAGTTCTCGAGCCCGATGCGGCTATCCCGACAGAGTCGTCGCGTTCGTGTAAGCACCCGCTTTGCCGTCCGGTCGTCGACTGGGGCCGGGTCGAACGAGGCGCGTTCGTAGGCGTCGGTCACGGTCCGAAGCGCCTCGTCGTCATCCGCGTCCGGGCGCTCGCGACAGTACGCGTAGAACTCCCAGGGTGTGAGTCCGGCGGGCGCTTCGTGTCGCGTTTCGAGGGCCAGACGGGCGGCTGCGTAGGCGCGCTCGATCGCCGTCGCCGGTCGATCGTCGGCCAGCGCCCCCGCGGCGGCCGATAGTAGCGTCGCCGGCTCGACTCCGCCGCCCGCCTCCGCCACCGCCGATCGATCCACGTCCGGTCGAACCCACTCGTAGCCGTCCACCTCGTGTCCCCGACGCCGACGGCGGTACCACCACGCCCCGATCACCACCGCGACCCCACCCACGACGACCCACACCACGGGCGAGGCGAGCATCGACCCCGTCTCCGCCCCGGGGACGAACGAGGTCGCCGTCTCGCTCGACCCGGCGAGGTTGGTCCCGCCGCCGTCGAACGAGGCCTCGACCGTCACGTTGCCGCCGTCGATCCCCGGCGGCACGACGACCGTCCCGTTGAAGGCACCGTCAGCGTCGGTCTCGACGGCGCCGGCGGTGACGCCGTCGATCGCGACGTCCACCGTCCGATTCCCGACGCCGGCCTCGTCGGCCGTCAACCGCCCGGAGACGCCCACTCGATCGTCACCGTCCTCGACCGACAGCGACAGCGCCGTCTCCGTCTCCGTTACGGTCACCGTCGTCCGCGACTCGCTCGCCGTCACCGCCCGATCGTCCCGCGCCATCGAGACCGTCACCGGCCGGTCTCCGTCTTCGACCGCGGCCGGCACCGTCACGTTCGTCGCTATCGCCCCGCCGTCGGCCTCCACCGTCTCTGCCGTCCCGCCCTCGCCCGTCGCACCGTCGATCGCCGCACCGCCGGCCCCCGCCGACGCCGCTCCGCCGCCGATCGCCACCCGGAGCGAAACCCCCTCGACGGGCTCGCCGTCGACCACAATCGAACTCTCCACCCGAAGCTCGTCGCCGAACCCGGCCGATTCGGGCACGACCTCCGGTTCGTCGATCGAGGCCTCGACCTGCTCGATCGAGACCGGGACCGTCGCGTTCGAGCCGCTGTATCCCGCGAGCGGCGCCGGCTCGTAAGCGACGTCCAGCTCTTCGGCGTCGACCGGTACGTCGACCGGCCGGTACTCGACGATAAACCGTCCGTCCGCGTCGGTCGTCGCCGACACCGTCTGGTTGCCGACGGCCAGCTGTATCTCCTCGTTCGCCACGGGCTCGCCCGCCTCGGTCACCAGCAGCCCCGTCGCTTCGAGCGGCTCGACGTACGAGATCGATTCGTCCCACACGGACACCGACAGCTGGGTCGGCGTAAACTGCTCGCCGCGGATCTCGGCCTGGCGCCGCTGGATGTCTTCGGTGACCGCGACGATCGTCTCGCCGCTCTCGGCGAACTCGGCGGCTTCCGACTCGGCGCCCGTCTCGTCGTAGCGCTCCAGGAGCTCCGCACTCGTCTCTTCAACGTCCGCCGCCAGCTCCTCTAGAATACGAGCCAGCTGTCGCGCACGCTGGTGGTCGCCCGCCGCCTCGGCGCGCTCGTACATCTCGTAGCGTTCCTCGTAGGCTTCGACCGCCTCGGCGAGTTCGAGTTGGCCCTCCTGAATCGTCGCGTACTCCTCGACGCGGTCGTCGCGGTCGGTCACCTCGGCCAGGTCGACGTACTCGGCGACGAGTTCGGCCACCTCGTCGTCGACGAGTTCGCGCGCTCGCTCGTAGTCGCCCTCGCTCATCCGGGCCGACCCCTCGCCGAACCGATCGGCGAGCTGGCGCTCGTACCAGTCCGCCAGCCCCTCCGCGTCGCCCGCCTCGCCGTACGCGTCCGGATCGACGTGTCGCGGCGTCTCGTCGTCCTCGGTCGCGTCGGCTCCCGGCTCGACGCTCGTCGGTTCGGCATCGTCCGTCTCGATCTCGTCGCTCGCCGACGCGTTCGGTTGGGCGGCGACGTCCGTCGCGCTTCCCGTACCGACCGCCAGCCCGAGGCCGCCGCTCACCACGAACCCGCCGATCACCAGCAGGCCGACGCAACCGGCGACGAGGAGACAGAGACGTACCCCGACGAGGGGGCGCCCCTCGGGAGGTGAACGTTCGCGCACGTGCACCAGAGACACGGACCAATGCACCCCGTTCGCCGCCATAAAACCAGCACCGGATGGGTGTGAGCGTTCGACGGCCACGAACCCGTGACGGTTCGACGATACCCGACGATCGCGTTCGGCTCAACGTTCAGTTCCGGCTCGTCTCTCACAGTGTCCGGACAATTGCGCTGTGAGCACTCACACGCGGTCTTCCACCGAGATCCTTCCACTGTGGCAGTCTCATCGCGAACGCGCCCCACGGTGACAGCACGACCTCCCGTCACAGAAACTGACAGTATCCGTCTCACGACGGTCTCGAAGCGAGTAGGTTCCGGTTATCGAGACTATGGCTGTCATAACAATGTCTGAAATCCGTGACCTACCGGTATCGGTCCGATCGGGACCGGCGTCCGGAACCGGCCGTCTCTGAGTCGCTCGTCGGTCGAGGTAACGCCGCCCGAACTCGAGACCACACGCCACCACCCATGAAGCTCGCACTCATCGGATTCGGCCAGGCAGGGGGAAAGATCGTCGACGAATTCCTCGCGTTCGACGAGGAGATCGGCGCCGGAATCGTCGAGTCCGCGCTCGCGGTCAACACGGCGACGGTCGATCTGCAGGGACTCGACTACGTTCCCGCCGAGGATCGCGTTCTCGTCGGCCAGTCCCGGGTGAGAGGCCACGGCGTCGGCGCGGACAACGAACTCGGTGCGGAGATCACCGCCGCGGACGTCGACGAGATACAGTCGGCGATCGACGAGATTCCCGTCTACGACCTGGACGGCTTTCTCATCGTCGCCGGGCTGGGCGGCGGCACCGGCTCCGGTGGCGCGCCGGTGCTGGCCGAGCACTTACAGCTCGTCTACGACGTGCCCGTTTACGGGCTCGGAATCTTACCCGGCACCGACGAGGGCGGGATCTACACCCTCAATGCCGCCCGCTCGTTCCGGACGTTCGTCGATGAGGTCGACAACCTGCTGCTGTTCGACAACGACGCCTGGCGACTGACCGGCGAGTCCGTCGGCGGCGGCTACGACCGCATCAACCGCGAGATCGTCGAACGCTTCGGCCTGCTGTTCGCCGCGGGTGAAGGGGCCGCCGATGGGACCGTCGGCGAGAGCGTGGTCGACTCCTCCGAGATCATCAACACCCTTTCGGGCGGGATCTCGACGATCGGCTACGCGACCGAGTCGGTCGACACGGCCGGCGGCCTCCGCGGACGATTTTCGACTACTGAAGTCGACGCCGGCGCCGCGACCAACCGGATGACGAGCGTCATCCGCAAGGCGACGCTCGGCCGACTGACCCTTCCCTGCGCGGTCGAAAGTGCCGACAAGGCCCTCGTCGTCGCCACCGGGCCGGGCGAGTACCTGAACCGAAAGGGGATCGAACGCGGCCGGAAGTGGCTCGAAGAAGAGACCGGAAGCATGGAGATCCGCGGCGGCGACTTCCCCCGACCCAGCGGCGAGGTCGGCGCCATCGTCGTCCTCTCGGGCGTCACCGACGTCCCCCGGATCGACCGCCTCCAACAGATCGCCATCGAGAGCCAGGAGACCGCCGCCACCATCGAGTCCCAGCAGCCCGAGGATCACGCCGCGCTCGTGGATACCGGCGGCGAACTCGACGCGCTGTTCTAAAACCGGAAAAACGTTCGATCGGCCGATTTAGCCACGCTGTAATCGTCGCGATTGATTACAGCGGTGGGACGATCGCGTTGGTCTGATCGTCGTTGCCTTCGTCACCAGCGTCGCCTTCACCGGCCTGGTCCTCTGGCTCTTCCTCGTTACCTTCACCTTCCTCGCCAGCGTCGCCTTCACCGTCTTCTGGGGATTCCTCGTCACCTTCACCGTCTTCTGGGGATTCCTCGTCGCCTTCACCGTCTTCCGGTGCTTCCTCGTCGCCTTCACCGTCTTCCGGTGCTTCCTCGTCGCCTTCACCGTCTTCTGGGGCTTCCTCGTCGCCTTCACCGTCTTCTGGGGCTTCCTCGTCGCCTTCACCGTCTTCCGGTGCTTCCTCGTCACCTTCACCGTCTTCCGGTGCTTCCTCGTCGCCGTTTTCATCTTCGTCGGCGGCCTGCCCGGCGATGGCAGCGGCTCCGCCGTCACCGACCGTCAACGTCGTCGTGACGGAGAGGTCACCGTCTTCGAATTTCAGGTCAGTCGTTCCGTCGGGGCACGGATTCGCCGGCGTGCGTTCGTCACCGACGAAGGTGCCAACACCAGCCACGACGGTTCCCGAAGTCGTTCCAGGTTGCTGGAAGATCTGATCGTCGCCGCCGCCGGTCTTGTGAACGATCGCGGTCGGTGCGTCCCCGTCGATTTCGAATTCGACGATTCTCGGATCGTTCGGATCGTCGACGAACGTGATGGAGACGGTCGCATCGGCGCCATCCGGGTAACAGAACGCGATGAAGCTGATCGCGAACTGTCCCGGTATTGGCGGAATGTCCACGACGACCAGTAGCTGCGTGTGGACTTCCTCACCGTCGATCTGGATGCCGACGGTGTAATCGCCGGGCTCGTCGGTTCCTTCCCAGGTGAGCGTCACGTCACCGGTTTCACCCGGCCCGAGCGTGATTTGCTGGGTGTCGACGACCTGTCCGTCGATGGTCAGCGAGACGTTCGCGGTCCCTTCGGCGGTCCCGGTGTTCTCAACGGTGACGACCGCCGTGAACTCGTCAGTGGCGTTGATTTGAGTCGGCTTATCGATATCGACGAACTCGAACTCGGAGACGGGCTCGGGCTCTTCGACGACGGTGAGTTCCTGCGTGTGGACCTCTTCGCCGTCGATCAGGATGCCGACCTGGTAGGTACCTGGTTCGTCCGTCCCTGCCCAGGTGAGAGTAACCGTCCCCTCCTCACCCGCACCGAGCGTGATCGGCTGCGTATCGACGACCTGTCCGTTGATCGTCAGCGAGACATTTGCGGTACCCTCGGTGTCGCCGACGTTCTGGACGCTGACGTTTGCGGTGAACGTCTCGGTGGTGTTGATCTCGGTCGGTTTGTCGATATCGACGAACTCGAACTCGGTGACTGGTTCGGGTTCTTCGACGACGACGAGATCTTGCGTGTGGACTTCTTCACCGTCGATCAGTATCCCGACGGTGTAGGTTCCTGGTTCCTCGGTGCCTGCCCAGGTGAGGGTGACGGTGCCGGTTTCACCCGGACCGAGCGTGATCGGCTGGGTATCGACGACCTGTCCGTTGATCGTCAGCGAGACGTTCGCGGTGCCCTCGGTGTCGCCGACGTTCTGGACGCTGACGTTTGCGGTGAACGTCTCGGTGGTGTTGATCTCGGTCGGCTTATCGACCTCGACGAACTCGAACTCGGAGACGGGTTCGGGCTCTTCGACCACGACGAGATCTTGCGTGTGGACCTCTTCGCCGTCGATCAGGATGCCGACCTGGTAGGTACCTGGTTCGTCCGTTCCGGCCCAGGTGAGCGTCACGTCACCGGTTTCACCCGCTCCGAGCGTGATCTGTTGGGTATCGACAACCTCGCCGTTGATGGTCAGCGAGACGTTCGCGGTGCCCTCGGTGTCGCCGACGTTCTGGACGCTGACGGTGGCGTTGAACGTCTCGGTGGTGTTGATCTCGGTCGGCTTGTCGACGTCGACGAACTCGAACTCGGTAACGGGTTCGGGCTCTTCGACCACGACGAGATCTTGCGTGTGCACTTCTTGATCGCCGATCAGTATCCCGACGGTGTAGGTACCTGGTTCGTCCGTTCCGGCCCAGGTGAGGGTGACCGTACCGGTTTCACCCGGTCCGAGCGTAATCTCGGCCGAATCGACGGTTTCGCCGTTGATCTGTAGGCTGATCGTTTCGGTGCCTTCGGCGTCACCGACGTTTTCTATCGTAACCGTCGCTTCGAACGTCTCGGTGGTGTTGATCTCGGTCGGCTTGTCGACGTCGACGAAGCGGAAGTCCGAGACCTCGTCAGGATCGGGAACCGGCTCTAGCACATCGATCTTCTGCCAGTCGTAATCGTCGTCGCTGAGGACTTTGACGAGGTGTTTGCCGACGTCGTGTTCGTCGCTCTGCCACGTCAACTCGACTGTCGTACTCTCGCCGGGCTCGAGCGTGACGTCGGCGACGCGGTCGACTTCGATGCCGCCGATCTGGAGTCTGATATCCTGCGTGTCGGTTGCGTCACCGGTGTTGGTGATCTCGGCGGTGACGTAGAGCGTCTCCGTGGCGTTGATCGGATCGTTCTTCTCGACGATCTCAACGTCGAAGAACGCCTCGTCGACGGGCCGTTCGACGACCTCGATATCCTGTGAGACGGTGTCGTCGTCGCTGTGGGCGGTCACCGTGTGTCCGCCGATGTCGTCTTCGGTAGTCGCCCACGTCAGCACGACTTTCTCGCGCTCGCCGGGCCCGAGTTCGACACCGGTGGCCACGTCGACCTGTTCGCCGCCGATCTCGAGGCGGATGTCTTGCGTGTCGGCCTCGTCTCCCGTGTTGGTCACCAGCACCGTGGCTTTCAGCTCGTCACCCGCAGTCACCGGGTCGTTCTTGTGAACGAAGTCCACGTCGAAGAACGGACCCTCTTCGACGACGATTCGCTCTTTGACTTTTTCTTTGACTTTCTCGACCTCGACGACCTCTTTGACGTCTTCGTCGACTTCCTCCTCGTCGACGACGATCTCTTTGACGCGTTCTTTCTTGACGACCTCCTCGACGTCGATGCGCTCTTTGGGCTCTTCTTTGACCTTCTCGACGTCGACGATCTCCTCGACGTCGATGTGCTCTTCCTTCTCGATTTTCTCCTCGTCGATCTTCTCCTCTTTGATGACTTCGCGGACCTCTACCTCGTCGACCTTCTCATCGCGTGGTTCGTCGACTTTCTCTACTTTCGGGTCGTCCCCGACGATGTACGCGGCGCCCGCGTCACCGTGTCCGGGCGCGCCGACGAGGACGTCGACCTCGCCGGTTCCGGAGACGTCGCCCGACGTCGCGACCGAGTATCCCGCTTCGTCGCCGGCGGCCTCGCCGGTGAACGTCGCCTGGGCGTCGCTGAGACTCACCTCGCCGGAGACCGACGCGCCGTCTACGAGGTACGCCGCGCCGGCGTCGTCCGCGTCGACGGATCCCGGTGCGCCGACGAGGATGCCGGCGTGCTCGCCGTCGAGCAGGTCGTTCGAGCCCGCGAGCGAGTAGCCCGCCCGCTCGCCGTCTGTCACGCCGTGCATGGTCGCGTCGGCATCGCCGAGGCTGACGACGCCCTCGTGGGCGGACTCGGCGAACAGGACGTACGCGGCGCCCGCGTCGGTGCCGTGCCCGTCGTCGTGGGGCGCCCCGACGACGAGGTCGTTTCTGTCGTCGCCGGTGACGTCGCCCGCGTTCGCCACGGCCCAGCCGGCGGTTCCCGCGCCCTCTCCCTCGAGGGTCAGGTGGGCGTCGGCGAGCGAGCCGTCGGCCTCGAAGTCGGTCAGTGCGTAGACCGCCCCGGCATCCTCGCCGGCGTGGGGTGCGCCGACGGCGACGACGCCGTGGCCGTCGTCAGTGTGCTCGGGAACGACCGCGACCGAGAAGCCGGCGTGATCGCCGGCTGCGTCGCCCGCGAACGTCGCGTCGGCGTCGGCGGCAGACGTCGCGCCGTCGAGGCGCTCGAACACGTGTGCGGCGCCGGTGTCGTCGTCCGTTCCTGGGGCGCCGACGGCGAGGACCGCTGCGTCGGCGTCCTCGTCCGTGACGTCCGCAGCCACGGCGTGGCCGAACTGCGAATCCGGGCTATCCCCGGACAGCATCACGGACGCGTCCGCGAGACTCAGTTCGGCCGGTCCGTCGCCCTCGCTGTGTTCGTGTAGGTCCGCGCCGTAGAACACGTACACGGTGCCGTCCTCGGCGTGTGGTGCGCCGACGACGAGATCGTTCATCCCGTCTCCGGTGAGGTCGGCTGCGTCGACGGCGTAGCCCGCCCAGTCGCCCGCGTTCTCGCCCGTCAGGGTGAGGTCGGCGGCGGATGCTTCGATCTCGCCGGCGTCGACGGGGCCGAAGAACAGGGCGACGGCGCCGGTTTCTTCGTCGTGGTCGGGGATGCCGAGTGCGACGTCGTCGCTCCCGTCGCCGGATAGATCCCCGAGACTGGCGACGCTTTTCCCGAGTGCGTCGCCGTCTGTCTCACCTGTAAATTTCGTCCGTGCCTCAGAAAGCGGTATGTCGCCGCTGAATCCGTCGACGTGTTCGTCGAGACTCGCGTGTGCGTCCGGTGACGCGTCCGCGGGAGTCGAGTCCGTCGGCACGGCGGCCATCGCCGCTGGCCCGAACGTCATGCCGATAACCGCGACGAGTACGATGAAAATTGTTAGAACGTTACGTGATACCCCCTTCGATGTGCCGGTCGCTGGATTCATGTCTCGGACGAATTGCCGACCCACCGCCCTTTAGTTATGGTAACTCGACATGAAGAAATTGGGATACGAATTGGATGGGAATTAAGGCAGAGTATACGAGACAAGTAGGAACGTCTCTGGATTTGGTGCTTACTCACGGTTTCACGGCCATTCCGTCCCCGAAATTGCTGTTTGCCAGTTTACTTATTTCCGATTACCGATTCACTCTGAACCACGTGAGCGGCTGAGTATAATGAACATTGACAATCTCTCCGAATACAGCTACGCGATACTGCAGATTACCGTATCTAAGAACCATCCGTTACAAAACGTCGAACCATAGTTTAACCGATACGTTCACGTAACACGTGTTTACCCGGACTTCGCGTACCTGGCCATCTACCCGCTCCGATGCTATCCGTGAGTTTACCCGCCGTTCACGTCGGGCCAATTCGACCGAGAACTCCGTCTCTCCGACGAGTTCTCCTGGTAGAACGGGTACACCGGACGTTTCGAATGGGCCACTCGCTGGGGGGTCGGACCCGAACCAATGGGCGAACGAGACGTTCGGTTCCCAGTTCAGAATACGTTGGTCTGTGGCCTATCGACGCCTACCGATTACTCGTGACCGACGCCGAGTTCCTTGTAGACCAGGTTCAGGTAGGTGAGCTCCGGGGGCTGGACGGGATCGCCGATGTCGGGGTCGGTCCACTTGAGCTCGTCGTGGTGATGAATAGTCGGCGTTCCTCCCGCTTCAACCGATCCAATGACCAGCGAGCCGTCGATGTAGGCGTTCCCGTTCTCGACGTACTTCGAGGTACCGTCCTCTCCCGCCGGTGCGTAAATCACACCTTCGAAGTACGTTCCACCACTCATATCGAGTTCAAACGAGGAGGTGCCGTAGACCTGCAACTGGCTCGGATTGATCGCGTCGGGTTCGTGTTGATTGTTCCCGCCACGGTCGGAGTGTGCTCCCTCGCACTCGGTTTCGTCGAGACACATCTGGTCTTCTATCGTCAGATCTCCGGTCGTGTAGATTTGCAGTTCGTTATCACCCCAGTTTGTGACGCGGAACTCCTGATCGACGTTGATATCGCCGTCCACGACGAGCGTAACGTCCCCATCGGTGAGATCGACGACAGTAGGTTCGTCAATTGTGAGCGATCCATCCACGTAGTACTCGCCGGCTTCGATCGGTCCCTCAGGGTCTGTGAGTTCGGTGTAATTCTCTCTCGCCGACTCGACCATTTCGTCGATCTCGTCGTCGATCGGATCGATCTCGGATCCGTCTACCGCGGAACCGGTAACGTTAGCGTTTCCGTCCAGTTCGATCTCGTCTCGCACCGTCACCGCGTTCTCGAACGGCGTCGGCGTGTCGATGCGTCCGAGGTTCACCTCGACCGTCCCAGTGTCCTCGCCCTCGTTGTCGTAGGCGATGACGCCGCGCTCTCCGACCTCGCGGAGGAAGTACTCCTCCCAGCCGCCCCAGTACTTGCTTTCGATCTCGATCACGACCTCTTCGTTCTCGACGACGTCGCTCTGGCTGGCGACGTCGGCCGAGCGGACGGTGATCCGATCGTCTCGCAGCTGTTCGTCGCCGACGGCTTCGAGGATCGGGAAGTTGAGCGTGTTCGTCTCGTTGTCGTACGTGATCGACGGTCCGGAGACGAGCTGGGAGGCCTCGCCGGTGCCGCGGAAGACGGCGCCGGCCTCGACGGCGATGAGCGAGCCGTCGTTCGCCTCGTACTCGATCGCGCCGAACGTAATGGTGTCTTCGAACTCGGCGCTGACGTTGTCGTAGTCGATGGTGACCGAACCGGTGTCGTCTCTGATGATGGCGCCGCCCTCGCCGACGTCCAGGTCGACCGAGCCCGTCCCGTCGGCCTGATTGCCCACCGTGTTCATCGTGTGGGTGAGCTCGACGAGGCTGCTCTGGGCGCGTTCGGTTTCGGCTTCCTGCTGGGTGTTCGCCACCACGTCGAGCGAGACGGCCAGCACGCCAAGAGCCGTGACGCTCACCAGACCGATGATGAGGATGCCGCCTACAATCGGCGTCACCGCTCGATCGGCGCTCGTCATCCCATCCCCAGCTCGCAACATGTGCACGTATAATCAAACCAGATATATGAGGATAGTGGCCATTCTCGTATAGAATCGGATCCATCCGTCTCGAGAGCCATTGAGATAGTTTTCACCGCTTCTGGTCCAACGAGGCCGGTCGTTATTTCTAGCCAACAAACTATCACGAACTGGAGATACTCGGCTGGATTTAGGACTGAACGGAGAGCGATTCAGCGCCACCAGTGTCATCCGCAACTGGATCCAGGTTCCGGCTACCGTCGACTCACTCCACCGTGACGCTCTTGGCCAGATTACGCGGTTTGTCGATCGACCGGCCGAGTTCGTTCGCGACCCAGTACGACACCAGCTGCAGTTGCACGTTCGCCAGGATCGGCGTCTGTGCCGGTCCGATCGAGGGCACCTCCAGGACGTGATCGGCGAACGGCTCGACTAGATCGCGCCGGTCGGTCACCGCTACGACGGGTGCGCCCCGGGCTTCGACCTCTTTGACGTTGCCGAGCGTCTTCGAGACGTCGCCCTCCGCGTGATCGGTGATCGTCGCGAAGACGGGCGTGCGGTCGGTCACCAGCGCGAGCGGGCCGTGTTTCAGTTCGCCCGCGGGAAAGCCCTCCGCGTGCTTGTACGTGATCTCCTTCATCTTCAGCGCGCCCTCGAGCGAGACCGGCGCGTCGTAGCCCCGGCCGATGAAGAAGTAGGCGTCACTGTCGACGTACTCGCGGGCGATCTCACGGGCGTCGGACTCGTCGAGGACGCGCTGGATGCCGTCGGGAATCGCCCGCAACGACTGGACCAGCCCCTGCGAGCCGCCGTCGGTGAGCGCCGCCGCGAGCATCGACAGCGCGACCTGCTGGCTGGCGAACGTCTTCGTCGCGGCGACGCCGATCTCGGGGCCGGCGCGAATGTAGACGACGTGGTCGCACTCGCGGGCGGCCGAGCTGCCGACGACGTTGGTCACCGCGAGCGTCTCGGCGCCCGCGCGACCCGCCTCGCGTAGCGCACGCATGGTGTCGGCCGTTTCGCCGCTCTGGGTGACGCCGACGACGGTCGTCCCCTCGGAGACCGGCACTCGCTCGGTGGCGTACTCGCTCGCGATGAAACACTGGGCCGGGACGCCCCGGTCGCGGAGCAGTCGGGCGCCGTACAGCGCGGCGTGATAGGAGGTACCACAGGCGACGAACTGGATCGGGCGCGGACGCCCGTCGCGGGCGTCGACTGTGGGGATCGTCGTCGAGATCCCGTCGAGTTCGGGGATCTCGACCGACCCCGAGAGCTCCGCGACGCGCTCGCGCAGACAGCCCCGGATCGCGTCGGGCTGCTCGTAGATCTCCTTTAGCATGTAGTGGTCGTAGCCGCTCTTACCCGCATCTTCGGGATCCCAGGCGATCGTCTCGACGCTCGTCTCTATCGTGTTACCGCGCGCGTCGGTCACGCTGACGCCGTCGGGCGTCACGGTCGCGAACTCGCCGTCGTCCAGGTAGATCACCCGGTCGGTGTACTCGATGAACGCGGGGACGTCGCTCGCGAGGAAGTGACCCGCCTCGCCGACGCCGAGGACGAGCGGTGACTCGTGACGCGCGGCGTATACCGTCTCGTCGCCGGCGACGACCGCCGCCACCGCGTAGCTGCCTTCCAGGCGCGCCACCGCCGTCCGGAACGCCTCTTCGGGCGATTCGCCCGCCGCCAGCGCGTCCTCGATCAGGTGCGGGACGACCTCGGTGTCCGTCTCGCTCTCGAAGTCGTGGCCCGCCGACTCGAGGTCCTCGCGCAGCTCGCGGAAGTTCTCGATGATGCCGTTGTGGACGACGGCGACCTGACCCGTACAGTCGGTGTGCGGGTGTGCGTTCGCGTCCGATGGCGGCCCGTGCGTACTCCAGCGGGTGTGACCGATGCCGGCCGCTCCGTCGACGCTGCCGTCCGGCAGGGCCGCTTCGAGCGAGGATAGTTCGCCCTCGCGCTTGAAGAGCGAGACGTCGCCCGAAGAGCGGGCCCGATCCGTGACGGCCACGCCGGCCGAATCGTAGCCGCGATACTCCAGTCCCGACAGCCCCGTCATGAGGACGTCCATCACGGGATCGCCCTCGCCCGTGTAGCCGATGATGCCACACATTATCGACGCACCTCCGCGCTCGCGGTTGCACCGCTCGCGATACTGCGTTTCTCGCTCGCTCCGAACCGCACCTCCGTCGTCCGCGTTCGCTCGGTCATGATCGCACCTCCGTCTCCGCGTCCACCACGCCGTCGACGCGCGTTCCCGTCGCGATCTGCGCGTTGGCTCCGACGACGGCCCCTGGGACGTAGGTGACGGCCCCCTCGTCGGTCACCCGATCGGCGAGCACCGCACCCAGCCGGACGTCCGTCGCGACCTCCTCGCCGATGCGGACGTCGGCGAGGCCGCCCGGAATCGTCGAACCGGCACCGATCTCGACGGCGGCTCCGGCGACGCAATCGCGGACCGTCGCGTTCGCGCCGACGCGGACGTCCCGGTCGAGGACGCTGTGCGTGACGACGGCGTTCGACTCGACGGTCGCGTTCTCGCCGAGTGCGACCGACGGCCCGACGACGGCGCCGGGGCCGATCTCGCAGTCGGCGTCGATCTCGACCGGTTCGCGCACGACGGCCGACTCGGCGACGACGGCCTCCTCGGACGTCGATCGCTCGTCGCCCCCGCATTCGCCGGCCAGTCCGGCCTCGAACAGCGCGTCGGCCACGGTGAGCAGGTCCCACGGGTAGGTCGCGTCGACCCACAGCCCGGACGTTCGGACGCCAGAGACTGGCTCGCCCGACTCGACCAGGTGCGAGATCCCGGAGACGAGCGACTGTTCGCCCGGCGTCGACTCCGCCGCATCGATCGCCGAGAGCAGCCGTTCGTCGACGACGTAGACGCCGGCGTTCAGCAGGTAGGCCTCCGCCTCGTGGGGTCGTTCGGCGATATCGACCACGCGGTCGCCGTCGACGCGAACGCCGCCGTAGGCGGTCACGTCCGGGTGATCGAGCGCGCCGAGCGTGACCGCCGCGTCGTCGTGAGCGGCGAGCACGTCGGCGATCACGGGCGTGCCAACCAGCTGGTCGCCGTAGACGACGAGCGTCGGCCCGTCGACGGCCGATTCGGCCTGCAACAGGGCGTGGCCGGTTCCGAGCTGTTTCTCCTGCGTGACGTACGAGAGTGAAACGTTGCGGTAGGTCGGTCCGAAGTGTGACTGGACGCGCCTGCGCCCGTGACCGACCACGATCGTCACGTCCGTCACCCCCGCCTCGATGAGGTGATCGAGGACCCGTTCGAGAATCGGCGTCGTCGCTCCTGGAAGCATCGGTTTCGGCCGATTCCGCGTCAACGGCCGCAGCCGCGTCCCCTCCCCGGCGGCGAGGACGATCGCCGACGTGTCGTTCATATAACAGGCGAATGTCGAGCTGATATGTTAGTCTTGTGGCTTTTTCGTTTCGACCGGGTGGGCGGGGAATATTCGACCGGTCGATTCGGACCCGTATTGGGGATCGGTAGTTACGAACTATTACACCGCCTATAGAACAGTAAGAAAGATTTAACAATTTTGATGAACGTCTCTTCGAGAACATACTCTATGAATGGGTGGGGGAAGTGAAACGTTTTCAGAAACTTTGCTGGATCCAAGATACGTTGGTGGAGTTCGTCTTGCCAATACGCAAGTTAGGGTGTAACTCTACGACCGTCGAGGGCCTTTCGGCCGATGGCCGAGAACCACTGGCGACAGGAGACTGGAGAACGCCATGAGGGGGTCTGTATGACGCCTT
Source organism: Halovivax gelatinilyticus (assembly GCF_024300625.1). Classification (GTDB taxonomy): domain Archaea; phylum Halobacteriota; class Halobacteria; order Halobacteriales; family Natrialbaceae; genus Halovivax; species Halovivax gelatinilyticus. The sequence goes on from NZ_CP101322.1 coordinate 1,898,343, forward strand.
CGAAACGCGATCTTTTCTCCCGATCGAAATCGATGAGTGGACTCTTGGTTGGGATTGCATCTGTTCTGGTTCTATTCGTGATCCTCATTTCCGCTACCGTTGTGGGTGGAGCGGTGGAATATTCTTCTTCACCAGCACCCGAACCAACGACCGATTCCGCTGCAAGCGTTGACGGTATCGAGCACCTTCCACAACAGCTGAGCATCCCCGACCACGCAGATGGTGCGCTTAGACCGATGAGTGACCAACCAGGTCCGACCTGGAAATCGCTCGACGAATTGACGACGACTGACCCGTTGAGCGATCGACCGGACGAACGAAATCGGACGTCAACTCGACTCGAGACGACCGACGCAACGACGAATTCGGACTTAACAGTCGTCGTATACGACTTTCGGGAGGACGAAATCATCGATGAGTTCGACTCTAGCATGGCAGCGGACGTGATGGATCGGGACGAAATTGAGGATGTCAAGCCAGAGGCGATTATCGGAGATGAGGACGAGAGAGAACGTGTCGATGACCCGAAAGACAGCGACTACTTTCATGGACAGGTCGACGGAATAGTTCAGCTATCGACCTTCTGTTCAGGGACGGTAGTCGACGAGTATCACGTGCTCACTGCCGCCCATTGCATTTACGATACCGACGGCGGTGGGTGGGTGGACGATGTCTCAGTTCGACCGGCCGCGGATAGTTACGACGAGTGGACCGAAGTGTACCCGTATTCGGACATCGACGTCACCCTCGCCAGAACGTACACGGAGTACACCGAAGGTGAACTCCGTCGCCACGATTTCGCCTTGCTCACGCTCGATAGGTCGATCGGTGACTACGTTTCGGAGTGGGAGTACTGGTCGTACGATGTTGGTGCCGAACCATACGAGGACGCGATAAATTACGTCGCCGGCTACCCCTGTGACCAAGAAGGATATTGTCCGGATAACGACGATGCCTTCTCGAAGCCCTATCCATCGATGTGGTGGGATGATGGACCAGGACAAGGGACGCACTACATCTACGACCCAACCCACACGTACGAACTAGACACCACCGGAGGGCAAAGTGGCTCTCCCGTAATCTGGTACAACGAGGACTTCAACGTGTGGGAGGTCATCGCCGTCCACGGCTACGGGGGCTCTTCCGCAAATTGGGGGGCGCGAGTCACGCATGGGAAGTTCAGCGACCTCGTTGATTGGATAGGCCAAGATCACTCTGAAACCTATATTGACGAACCCGAAAATCTGCCACATTTCGTCCACGAAGACGTCCAGTGGACGAACGAACAGGACGATTGGTTCACTGTTGATGCACCCGGTGAAATAGTTGCGACAGAATCCGAAATCGAACTCGAACACCGGATCAGAAACGTTGGGACGGAGACGGCCGGATCCGTAGAGATCGGATATTATCTGAGCGAGCACTCCAATTGTGAAATACCGGATGGTGATTGGATCGCCACGCACTCCATCTCTCCACCGGATCCGTTCGAAGCGAAAGATGTGACGTGGGACGGAACGCTCTCCGAAACTCACGCTGGGGAGACTGGATGGATCTGCATGATGATCGATCCGACGAATCAGGTGACTGAATTCGATCAGTTCGATGGCCAGTTCGACCGGCACACATCAGGTACACAGATCGAAGTCGTCGAACCCGCAGAGTTCGACGTTGATATCACGGACATCTCGGTTGACGACGGGACGGTTGACGTCGACTACAGCGTCGAAAACGTCGGTGGCACCGACGACACGCAGAGCATCGAGTTCGATGTCGACGGTGCCACGGAAGAGACCGAGTGGAACGTGTACATCACTGCTGGAGGCGTCCAACACGACTCCTTCAGTTACGACCTCGCGTACGGTGACGATCCGAGTGTCGACGTCGCGGTGCGAAGCGACGATAATGAGGACGTTGAAACCGTCGACGGTATAGAGTCCCGGTTCGACATCGAAATCGGAACCAGCGTTGATGACGGCGAGGTCGAGGTCGTCTATCTCGTGGAGAACACTGGTGACGTACCAGATGTTCAGGACATCGTTTTAATCGTCGAAGGGAGCGAAGCGGACCGACATTCCGACGTGTTCGTTGACACCGGCGGTCACGAGGAAACTGACACGTTCGACTACGATATTCAACCCGGCGATGCCCCAAGCGTCTCCCTCGAGGTGGAGACCGAGGACGATTCCGACGGCGAGTCCGTCTCGATTGACGAAGCCGACTTCGACGTCGACATCACTGACACGGACGACCCGATCGTCGAGGAGGACGACGTCGACATCGATATCCAAGTCGAGAATCTTGGCGACGAACCGGACGCACAGACGATAGCGCTGGAGCGATCCGACATCGACCAGCAATGTGATTCCACAACGGTCTCGCTTGAAGGGGAAGATACCGACGAGGTCGAACTCACCTGTTCGACGTCCTCGGGCGATGCACCTGGGTTCGACGTCACCGCGTTCTCGGACGACGACAGCGATTCCGACTCGATCACCGTCGACGAACCGCCGCACTTCGAGATCGAGGTGACTGACACGACCGTCGAGGCCGGCGACCTCGACGTCGAGTACCGCGTCGACAACACCGGCGACGTCACCGGCACGCAGGACGTCACGTTTGCGGTCGACGGCGCGAACGAGGATACCCACCACGACGTCGCGATCGACGCCGGCGACGACGAGACCGACACGTTCACCTATGGTCTCGAGGCGAGCGACGTTGGCGACCTCCCGATCGAGGTGGGAACCGACGACGATGCCGACTCGCGGACGGTCGCGATCGACGAACCCGATCTCTCGATCTCGATCACCGATACGAGCGTTAGCAACGGCGTGATCGCGGTCGACTACGCGGTCGAAAATGTCGGCGACGTCCCGGCCGAAACCGACGTCTCGTTCGCGATCGAAGGCGGCCACGAAACGACCCACGACGACCGGGAAGTCGAAGCCGACGGGGAGTACAGCGATTCGTTCGAGTACGAACTCGAATTGGGTGACGAGTCGCCCGTTTCCGTCGCGGTCGAACTCGATGACGATGCGGACGACGAAACGGTCACTCTCGAACCGGCGACCGTTACGACTTCGATCACCGACACGAACGACCCGGTCACGGCCGGCGAGCCGATCGAGGTCGAAACCACCGTCGAGAACGAAGGCGACGAGCCGACTGGCGCGACGATCGAACTCGAAGCGCCAGACGGGTCGATTGCAGACGAGCAGAGTGTCGACCTCGGCGGCGAGGAGACGCGCTCGCTCACTCTCGAGTGGGAGACGACCGTCGACGACGTCGGCACCGACGACCTCACCGTCCGGAGCCCGGACGACGTCGACGAGACGACGGTCACCGTCGAGCAACCGCCCGAGTACGTGGTTGAATCCGTTGTGACGAACGACTCCATCGAGGAGGGTGAGACGTTGACCGTCGAGCCCACCGTCATCAATGAGGGCGATGTCGCCGGCGAGGAGAACGTCTCGCTCGCGGTGGAAGACGAGGTCGTCGACGAGCGGATCGATCTCGCGCTCGAGCCGGATGAAGCGGAGACGGTTTCGCTCGAATACGAGACCGTCCACGGCGACGCGCCAGCCCTCGATCTAACGGTCGAAACGCCGCACGACGCGGCGTCCGAGACGGTCCCCGTCGACGAGATGCCGTTTCTCGCGGTCGAGACTGACGAGACGAACGCGCCGGTCTTCGTCGGCGACGAGATCGAAGTGATGGTTGCCGTCGAGAACACGGGCGACGGCGAAACGACCCAGGACGTCGAGTTGTTCGAAAGCGGAGCGGACGACCCGATAGATGTCGTCGAAGACGTCACCCTCGCGGGCGGAGAGACTGATTCGGTTACCCTGCGCTACGATACCGATGACGGGGACGTCCCGTCGATCGACCTGACGGTCGCGAGCGAGGACGACGAGGCCAACACGACGGCGACGGTCGACAGACCGCCGCACTTCGCGCTGAGCGATACGGAATTCCCCGAATCGGTGCCGGCCGGCTTCGATATCGTAGCCGAGACGACGGTCACGAACGAGGGGACGATCGCCGAGACACAATCGGTCACGCTTTCGGTCGACGACGAAGTCGTCGAATCGACCGATTTGACACTCGATGGCGGCGAGAACGAATCCGTCGCACTCGAATCGAAGACCCCCGGCGATGTGGGTGACGACGTGACGATACGACTCTCCTCGGACAACGAGTCTGCTGAGTCCGAGGTCTCGATCGTCGAACCCGGGCCGCCGTTCGTCGAGATAACCGAGTACACGCTGTCAGAAACTGTGGCGGCCGGTGGACCGATCGAGGTGACGGCGACCGTCACGAACACGGGTGATCTCACGGCGGAGCAGGGTATCGCCTTCGAGACAGCCGAACTGAATGCCTCGACTGAGACGAGCGTGGCGCTAGAGCGCCACGAATCGGAAACGCTGACGCTCTCGGTTCCGACCGATCCAGACGACGCGGGACAGACGGTGACGGCCACCCTTGCGAGCGAGAACGAGTTAGTGGCCGAACCGATCACGATCGACGACCCGATCCCAGCGACGTTCTCCCTCGATCTCGTCGACGTGACGGAGACGGTCGAAGCGGGGGACCCGGTCGCTGTGACCGTCGCCGTTACGAACGAGGGCACACTAGCAGGCACGCAGCCGCTCGAACTCTCGGCCGACGAAGACGACACTCTCGTCGCGAACGAATCAGTGACGCTGTCGCCGGGCGAGACGGACGAACGCACGTTCGCGTACGAGACGGACGAAGGCGACGTCGGCGACGTCTCGATCGAACTAACTTCGGAAAACGACTCCGTTTCGACGGCCGTCTCCGTCGACGAAGCGGACGACGGATCTCCGTCGCTTCCCCCGCTACCGCCAGCCCCGGGTGAACCGGCGATCGAACTCGTCGAGGTCGAGCTGCACAACGGGACCGTTTCGGTGGACGATGCGGTGCTGATCGCCGTCACACTCGAAAACCGTGGCGACGCCGACGGTACCGTCGAACTTCCGCTCGCGTTCGACGGCGAGACGGTGACGGAGGAGACGGTCGCCGTCGAGGCCGGCGAGACCGAGACCAACATCCTCACCGCACCGATCGAGCAACCCGGAACGGTGTCGGTCACGGTGGCCGACGAGCCCGCCGGGACGGTCGAGGTCACCGACCCTGACGACGAGAGAACGGACGACGCCGACGACGATTCCGACAGCGGCACGGACGACCATACCGACGATGGTGCGGCAAGCGACGGTACGCCCGACGACACGGTCACCGCCGACGATGACGACTCGTTCGCGGTCCCCGGTTTCGGCCTCGGCGCCGCCTTCCTGGCGCTGTTCGTCGCGACGCTCGTCGCTCGTAGACGCTGAGGACCGCCGGGAGTTGGCCGCGGTACGCGCGCCAACACACGGTATCAAACCGACGTCACCAGAGGGGTTCGAACCCCTCGTCCGATCTCCCGACAGCTCCCACCCGTTCTTCAGAAGAATTATGAATCCGCACCCGGTGTCTCTCCCATGGCAACGAGGCGAACCGGGCGGCAGCGAGACGCGATCTTGCTGTTGCTAGGGATTCAACTTTCCATCTTCGTGATTTTCGTCCCCGACCTGTTTCCCGTGTTTTTCGTCTCCGTCGGGCTCTTTACGTTCGTCCTGTACAACGAGGTCGCGTTCTACGTCGAGAATCGGATGGGGTAGTAACGCGAGTTCGACGCCGGTCGTGAGTGCGTCTCTGGTACCGTCCGATCACGGTGAGTTCCCGTCTTCGAGTGGACTCCGTTATTCGCCGTCTTCGAGTGGACCCGTTACTCGCCGTCTTCGAGCACGTCGATCCAGAGGTGGACGGTGTACTCAGTGTCGTCCATCGTCGGCTCGGCCGGCACCTCGTCGGGAAAGAGCAGCCAGGCGACGCGGACGTTCTCGCCGGTGAACGTCGGCGTCACGTTGTGAGGATGGTGCCAGGACTCGTCGTGGTCGAGCGTGGTCTCGAACCGATCCAGCTCGCGCTGGTCTCTCACCGTCGTCTCGTTTCCGTCGATCGCGACGTCCTGTTCGATCACCACCACGGTGTAGGCGGTTTGCTCGTGTTCGTGGTTGTCGACGCCGACGACGATCTCGGCCGATTCGCCGGCGACGAGTTCCTCGGGATAGTCGGCCGCGACGAGTTCTTCATCGTCGTCTTCGGTGAGGATGTAGACGGCCGAGAACTGCTCGCCCTGCGGGGGAACCATGATCGCGAAGCCGACGGCGCCGACGGCCAGCACGATCGAGGCGGCGAGCGCGACGTTCAGGACGGCGTCGGTCCGCGTCTCGGGGTCGAACACCTCGTCGTAGCCGGCCGCGTACCACTCGCGGTAGGGAACCCTGAATCGCTCTTCGGCGGGCAGTTCCCACCGCCTGACGGTCGCGACGACCGCGGCGACGACCGTGAAGCCGGAGACGGCGACCATGATCGGTACCAGCCGGATGCCCCAGGGCGTGAAGTTCAACGCGAGCCCGATCAGCGGAACGATCGCGATACTCAGACCGAAGGAGAGGGCGACGCGTTCGATGCCGTCGATGCCCGACCGGCCGAGTCCGCCGCCCAGCCAGGCTGCATCGTCCTCGTCGCTTTCTTCCGCATCGTCTTCCGATTCGCCCGTCGGCGACTCGCCCGCCTCCGGAAAGAGCGCCGCGATGAACGCGTAGCCGGGGACGAAGAGGACGAACGAAAGACCGAGGGGAATCCGAAGCGGCGTCTCCCGGATCAGCGGCGCCAGTACGGCGACGTTGGTGGCGGCGACCAGGACGAAGACGGCCGCGAGGTCCGCCGGGAGTCGCCGGACTGGCGCCGGAATAGCCAGCCACACCGATCGGGGGACGCGCATTCGTCACTACCTAGCCAGGAGGTGACCAAAAGTCGGTCGGTCCGGCGACCGCATCGCCATCGCGTCATGGCCGTCGACTCAATCGTCTGCGATGACCGCCTTCGGCTCGGTTCGGCCGGAAATGGCCCGTGCCCCGGCGAGTACGTCCCTGGCGGTCGCCTCGTCGACGGGTGACGGATCGAACGTCGCGCGCTCGTACCCCTCGGTCACCGAACGGAGCGTCGAGTCGTCCGTCGCGTCGCGTCGAGCGTCGTAGAACTCCCAGTGGGTGAGTCCGGTGTCCGCGCCCTCTGCCGCCAGTTCGACCCGCGTCGCCGCGTAGGCGCGCTCGACGGCCCGCGCCGGCTGTCCCGCTGACAGGGCCGACTCCGCATCTTCGAGCAGGGAGTCGCCGATCACTCGCGCGTCTTCCGTCGGGTCGACGCGCACGCCGGCCGGTTCATCGACGGAGTCGCCCGCGCGGGAGTCCCCACCGTCTCCGCCTGCCCGTCGCCACCGCCAGTACCACCAGCCACCGCCGAGAAGCGCCCCAACGCCGGCGGCCAGGCCAACCCAGATGAGCGCCGAACTCGACCCCGTCCCGCCGGCACCGGTCTCGATGGTAGCCGACTCCGTCGCGCTCGCCAGGTTCGTTCCCGTCCCGTCGAACGTGACGGAGACGGTGACGTCCACTTCACTGGGCGAGAAATCGACCGTGGTCTCGAACGCACCCTCGGCGTCAGTCTCGACCGTCTCGACGGTCGTTCCGTCGACGCGAACCTGTACGGACTGGTCGGCGACGCCAGTGCCATCGGCCTCGAGCGCGCCGGTCACCGACACCGATCGCGCACCGTCTCGCTCCGTCGAAAGCGAGAGCGACGTCTCGGTCTCCTCGACGGTGATCGGGTGGCTCGTCGGGTCGGCGTCGACCGCCCGATCCTCGAACGGCAGCGAGACCGTAACCGTCACCTCCCCGCTCGCGACCGACGCCGGCACGTCGATCGACCCGTCGACGAGTTCCCCGTCCTCGGTGTCGACCGTGCCGATCGTCTCCCCGTCGGCGGTGACCGAGAGCGAGACGTCGTCTACGCCGACGCCGTCCACTGAAAGGGTCCCCGTCACGTCGATCGCCTCGCCGAAGGCGACCGTCGACGGCTCGACGCTCGTCTCGAGCGGTACCGTGACGGGTTCGATCGAGACGTTCGTCTCCGTCTCGCTCTCGAGATACGGGGCGGCCGGTTCCGGTTCGTACGCGATCGCAATCGCGTCGGCGTCGGCCGGAACGGCGATCGGCCGGTACTCGACCGAGAACGCCCCATCGTCGTCAGTGGCCGTCTCGATCGTCTGAGCGCCGATCGCGAGGGCGATCGACTCGTTCGCGATCGGCGCTCCGTCGACCGTCTCGAGCGAGCCCGTCGCGGTCATCGGATCGAGAAACGAGATGGACTCGGCGTCGGTCGTCACCGTCAGCGACGTCTCCTCGAACACGCGGTCGCGGACCGACGCCTGCTCCGACTGGATCCGCTCGTTCGTCCGCTCGATCGAGTCGATCGTCTCGGAGAGATCGAGGTCGTCTTCGGCCTGCATCGACTCGTAGCGGTCGACGATCGACGCGCTCGTGGCGTTGATCTCGGCGGCCAGCGCTTCCAGCTCGCGAGCGGTCTCCCGGGCTCGGTCCGTCTCGTCGGCATCGAGCAGCGACTCGTAGGAGGCGTGGTACTCGTCGTACCGTTCCATCGCGTCTACGAGCGAGTCGTACTCGTCGCTCGCGTGCTCGATCTGTTCGGCGCGTGCTTCGCGTTCGCTTCCGTCCGCCACGTCGACGTAATCTTCGAGCAACCGCTCGAACTCCTCGTCGACGAACGCCCTCGCGAGGTCGTACTCGCCCTCGCTCAGGTGGGCCGCACTATCGCCGAGGCGGTCGCCGAGCGCCCCTTCGAGCCAGTCAGCCAGCCCATCACCGTCGGCCTCGTCGGCGTACTCGTCCGGGTGGCGGTGTCTGACGGTCTCGTTGTCGTCGTCAGTTTCGAGACCGATGGCGGACGCTACCGCCGGCTCGCCCGCATCGGTCGCGCCGGTCGCTCCCGACGGCGCCACGCCGCCGGCGAGGAGGAGCCCGACGGCGAGTGCGGCGAGGAGGGCGGCGCGACCCGGAGACGCTGTCACAGACGCCGAATTCGCCGCAGGCGCCATAAACTTGTTCGCTCGTCGTGACACGACCCGGGGGCCGAACGTCCCCACGACCGTCGGGTCGGCCGGCGTGTGATCCGCCCGACGACGGACCTCGGGTATCCTGTCGTGAACCAGTAGGTTCAACACCGCTCCGAGGGATCACGCTATCATGCGACCCACGCGTCGGGGGCTGACGGGCTACGCGCTCGCGGCAGTCCTCGCCGGCTACGCCGTCGTGCTCGCCGAGCCGATCGCCCTCGCCGGAGCGATTCTCGTCGGCGCGTGGATTCTCACGGTCCAGTATCGCTTCTTACAGCAGGTGAGCGCGGTTTCGCATTCGCTCACCGTCGCCCAGCGTCCGGCACAGCGATCCGTCAGGACCGGCGCCCGGACGCCCGTAACGCTGTCTGCGACCGCCGACGGACCGCTCCCTCCGCTCTCGATCGACGTCGAGGGGCGCCTCCCGACGGCCGCCGTCGCCGACGACGCGCTCTCCCTGTCGGTGGATCCGGACGAACCGGCCGCGAGCGAGTCGATCGACGTCGAGTGGCCGATCGCCGGCCGCCACCGATTCGATCGACCGGTACTCTCCCTGTCCGACGGGTTTTTCACCCAATCGTTGCCGACGGGCGAGCGGTCGACGCTCACCGTCGAACCGCGCGGCCCGCGCGCCGTTCACGTCGGCGCCGGCGGCGATAAACTCGCCAGCACGTTCGGCGAACACGCCTCCGGTCGCCGCGGCTCCGGCATCGAAGCCGCCGAACTGCGCGAGTACCGACCCGGCGATCGGCTCCGCCAGATAGACTGGAAAGCCACCGCCAGGCTCGCGAGCCCGCACGTCCGGGAGTACGAAACCGAGACCGATCGACGGACGCTCCTCGTCGTCGACCACCGCCGGTCGCTCGCCACCGGGCCGCCCGCCGAAACCAAGCTCGATTACCTGCGCGACGTCGCCCTCTCGATCGCCGCGAGCGCCAGGCGCCTCGGCGATCCGACCGGCCTCACCACCGTCGGCGACGACGGCTTTCGGACGGTACCGAGCGCATCGACGCCCGACGTGTACGCGCGGATTCGGCGGACGCTACTCGAACTCGAACCGTCGACCGAACCGGTGAACGCGGCCCGGCCCAGTCCGGACCGATCGACGCCGACCGACCGGCGGCGAGCGGTCGCCTCGCTCGACGGCGACTCGGCGTTCGACCGCCGGCTGCGGCCGTTCTACGCGGATCGGGCTCCGGTCGCCGAACGCGTCGGCGAGGAACCGCTCTTCGAGGCGGTCCGTCGAACGCTGGCGCGTGAGCCGGGTGACGCCTGGCTCGTCGTCTTCACGGACGACGACGCGCGCGACGAACTTCGCGAAACCCTCACCTACGCTCGGCGTCGGGGAGCGACCGTTCTCGTCGTGCTCGCACCGACCGTCCTCTACGAACCGGGCGGGCTCGCGTCGATAGATCGTGCCAACGAGCGCTACGCCGCGTTCGAGCGCTACCGGCGCGATATCGGTCGGCTCGAGGGGGTGACGGCGCTCGAAGCCGGCCCCGCAGACCGGCTCTCGGCCATCCTGGCGGGCACCGCCGGCGTCTCGATCGACGGGCGCTCGCGCCCGTCCCATCAGACGGGGGCGCAAAACCGAGGTGATAGCGCGTGAGCGCCCGCATTCGAGGGCAGGTCCCGGAGGCCGCCGCACTGGTCGTTCTCACCGCCCTCCTGGGACTCGCGCTCGGTCCGGCCGGCGTCCTCGTCGCGCTCGTGACGATCGCCTGCCGGGTCACCCTTTCGCTCCCGTTCGCGATCGCCGGCGGTCACGTCGCCCTGGCCGCGCTGATCGGCTCGGAGGTCGACCCGCTCGCGTTCGTCGCCGTGGAAGCCGCCTTCGTCGGCTGGCTGGTCCTTACCGTCCGGCCGTTTGGTCGTCCGACGGTCGTGGCGATCGCGGCCGTCGTCGGCCTCGGTAGCGTCACCTGGCTCGCCGTTCGGGGCGTCTCGCTGTGGCTCGCCGCCCTCACCACCGTGCTCGCACTCGCGCTGGCCAGTTACGCCATCCACCGCGTCGCACTCGTCCGCGTTGGCCTCGTGACCGACTCGGACTCGCCGAACGCGGACGCCGACGCGGACTCGCCCGATCGACTACCGACCAACACCCCCGACGAACAATGAGTCACACCGATTCACCCGCCGACGAAATGGACGACGCCGACCGAGACGCATCGACTACGACCGATCCGTCTCTCGACCTCGAGACGCTCGCCACCCAGCGCGACGTGCTGGCCGCCGAGAACCGTCGCCTCAGGACGGAGTACGCCCGCGCACAGCGAGCCCGCTACCGTCGGACGGCCCTCGGCCTCGCCGCGTTCGGTCTCCTCGCGATCGCCGGCGCCCTCGTCTTCCCGGCCGGTCGGGACGTCCTGCTCGCGCTCGCCGGCGTCGGGCTCATCGGCGGTCTGCTCACCTACACGCTCGCACCCGGCCACTACGTCGCCGCGGACGTCGGCGAGCGCGTCTACGCCGCCCAGGCGCGAAACGCCGACGCCCTCGCGACCGAACTCGATCTCCGGGACGAGCCCGTCTACCTGCCGGGCGAGGGAACCGCTCGGCTGTTCGTTCCACAACGCGCCGATCCGACCGACCCGGATCCGGCCGACGGCCCGATCGTCACCGATCCGGACAGCCGCGGACTCCTCCTCGAACCGACCGGGCGTCCCCTCTACGAGGCGTTCGAGCGCGCCGTCACCGGCGAGCCGGCGTCCGACCCGCCGGTCGTCGCCACCCAGCTCGCCGACGCGATCGTCGAACAGTTCGAACTCGCCCGCTCGGCGACGGTCGACGCCGAGGTTGACCGGCTCACGGTCGCCGTCTCGAACAGCGCATTCGGCGACCTCGATCGGTTCGACCACCCGATCCCGTCCCTGATGGCCGTCGGGCTCGCCACCGTCCTCGACCGACCCGTCACCGTCGACGTCGACCCTGGCGACGACCGATCCGACTGGCTCGTCACCTGTCGCTTCGAGGGGTGACAGCACTGTTGCCGGGGAACGATTCCGATCACACACCGTGCGCTCGAAATCGCCTGATATCGATGTCCAGCGAAAGCTCGTCGAAGTCATCGTCGGCCCCGGCGACTAACGTTGCGTCACGCTCGTACGCTAGCGCGACCGCGAACGCGTCGGCGAGGGAGAGCTGACCGTGAGCTTTCACTTCGGCCGCGAGTCGCCAATTCGCTGATTCGAGTCGGAGTCCGCGCCGTTCGAGTGCGCGAAGGTCTCGATCTGCGATTCGAAACGACGACTGAGTAGGGTTGTCGTCGACGCCCTCAAATCGGGAGACGAGATAAAACACCTCACTCGCGTTCGTCTCGGTGAGAAATCCGTCTGTTTCGTCTGCGAACACGGGATCGAGTAACGACGCGATCTCCTCGTGACCCGGCTCGCCGTAGAGGAAGGCGATGACTGCCTCGGTGTCGAACACGTACCCGCCGCTCATGCGTCCTCGGATGGATGCAACCGCTCGAATCGCGCGTTCTCATCGCTCACTTCTTCATCTTTCAACTCTCGAACGCGGTCTAACACCGAACCTCGTTCTCTCTCGCTGGCGTGGATTCCGTGGAGTTCGTCGGGCGATGGCACTGGTTCGATGACGATCCGTCCCTCCGCCTCGTATACGAACACCTCGCCCGGGGCCTCGATTCCGAACTTTTCTCTGAGTCGTTTCGGAATCGTCGCCTGTCCCTTCTGGGAGACGTGTATCACGGTCGGTTCGGCTGTACTACTGGACATCTGTGGTTGTACTTTATTGACTCTGTAATACTAAGCGTGTCGCTCACATACAACCTCACGTCGGTCCTGCGGGCTGTTCGATACGACTCAGCGAGTCGAATTGAACGTTCTCACGCCTCGTCGACGGACGCCTCGAACCGGGTATCCGCCCCCGGCGGATCGACCGACGCGAGCAGATCCGAGACCAGGTCGGCGGTCGTCACGTCGCTCAACTCGGCGTCCGTACTCGGAATGAGCCGGTGGACGAGCGTCGGCTCGGCGAGCGCCTTGACGTCGTCGGGAATGACGTACGACCGGCCGTGTATCGCGGCTCTGGCTTTCGCCCCGTCGAGGAAGGTGAGCGTCGCACGCGGCGAACTCCCGTGGACGACGTCCGGGTGCTCGCGCGAGGCGCCCGTCAGGTCGAGGATGTACTCCTTTACGGGATCGGCGACGTGAACGGCGGCGACCGCCTCGCGGGCGGCGGCGATCGCGTCCCCGTCGACGACCTGAGAGACGTCGTCGGGGCCGAGTTCCGGCGCGTCGTCGAATCGGTCGAGCACCTCGCGTTCGTGGGCTCGATTCGGCAGATCGACGGTGAGCTTGAACGAAAACCGGTCTCGCTGGGCTTCAGGGAGCTCGAAGACGCCCTCCATCTCGATGGGGTTCTGGGTCGCGATGACCATAAACGGCGTCGGTAGCCTGAGGGTCTCGCCTTCGAGCGTCACCGTTCGCTCTTCCATGGCCTCTAAGAGCGCGCTCTGGGTCTTCGGCGTCGCCCGGTTGATCTCGTCGGCGACGACCAGGTTGGCGAAGATCGGGCCGCGCTGGAGGGTAAACTCGCCGGTCGCCTCCCGATAGATGTGCGTTCCCGTGATATCGGCTGGCAGCACGTCCGGCGTCAGCTGAATACGGGTGTACTCGAGGCCGCTCGCCCGCGCAAAGAGGTTCGCTAGCGTCGTTTTCGCCACGCCAGGAACGCCCTCTAAGAGGACGTGCCCTCGCGTCAGCGCCGCGATCGTCAGAAACTCGACGACGCGCTCGTTGCCGACCAGTACGCGCTCTACCTCCGCTTGCACCTGCTCGTACAGTCTCCGGGGGTCCGTCTCGGCGTCCGTCCGCTCGCTCATTCGCGCTCACCTTCCCGCTCGGACCGGTTAAGCGCTGTTATCGATCGACGGACGCGCTCGTCAGACCACTCCGGGTTGCGCTCGCGCACCAGCGCGGCCCGCTCGGCCGGTGACAGGCCGACCGCTTCGGGTTCCGGTCGCTGCCCACCGGGTCGGAGCCGGCCCCAGAACGCCCGCAGCACGCGGTCGCCCATCCCGCGATTGCGGCCCGCGATGGCCAGCGTGCCGATCAAACCGAGCCCGACCAGCAAGGCGAGCGTCGACGACCCCCGAACCGTCAGGACCGCAGCCCACAGCGGCGGCAGGCTCTCGGCGTGCGAGACGTCGATAATTGCCCGTTCGTCGGCGAGACCGGTGAGAAACGCCGCGTTATCTTCCTCGTCGAACATCGCGTTGATCGTCACGCTGGGATCGGCCACCGCGATCACCGTTCCGTCGCCGACGGACTCGACCGTCGCGACGGGGTAGCTCCCCAGCTCCACCTCGTCGAGGTCTGCGTCCGCGGGCCCGAGGTAGGCGTACGGGCTCGTCTCCGCCACCACCGTCGCCCCGTTCGGCTCGATCGCCGTCGCGTAATTCAGCGCCAGCGCCTCGACGCCCTCGGTGGCCGGGTGCTCGCCCTCGACCGACGCGACCGGCATCGCCGGACCCACGCTGTACTCGCGCTCGTCGCGCAACAGTTCCCCGTCGAAACGCGCCTGCGCGCCGACGTCGGTGAGCAACGCGTTGCCGGCCGTCCCGAAATTCTCGAAGACCACCAGCGTGCCGCCAGCATCGACGAACCGAGCCAGCCGCTCGGCGTCCTCTCCCGCGTAGTGGTCCGTCGGCGCCACGACGAACGCGACGGTTCCGTCGGGCTCACCCTCGTCGTAGACGCTCGTCGACTGCGCCATCTCGACATCGTTCTCGGCTTCGAGCGCACTCCGGAAATCCGAACTGCCCTCCCAGCCGGGATTGTACGCCCCGAACGCCGCCGTCGACGTCGCCAGCAGGACCACCAGCGCGACGACGACGGTCACACCCAGCCCCGAAAGCAGGACTCGCGGCCACGCCACCTCGCCCCGAACCAGCCGCCGAAGCCACGACACGACCGGCCCGTCGCTCACCACGGCACCACCTCCGGCGGCAAAATCGCGAGTATCCGACGGACGACGACGACCGCGAACCCGACCAGCCCGAGCCCGATCACCCACCGTAATCGCTTGCGCCAGGCCGGCGTCACGTTGATCGGCGCCGTCAACTCCGTGACGATCAACAGCCCGATCAGCGAACAGACGAAAAACAACTCGAGCGAAACCGACCCCAACACGGCGAGTACGAGAACCGTCCCGAGCATCCAGGCGACGGTCCCGTGGACGAAGCGCATCCGCCGGTGGGTTGCCATTATCACCGTGTAGTTCGGAATCACCCTAAAGGTTGCCGACCGAACTTTTTGCAGTTCGGGGTCGCGGAGCGACCCACTCACTGCAAAAACTTCGATGAAAAAGGGCCGTCTCCGCGGGCGACGCCCGCTCCGACGGTACAACACATCGAAACGACCGCGCCGCCACCGCGACCGCCGCAACCGCTCCGCCACCGCGACCGCCGCAACCGCTCCGCCACCGCGACCGCCGCAACCGCTCCGCCACCGCGACCGCCGCAACCGCTCCGCCACCGCGACCGCCGCAACCGCCCCGTTACCGCTGGCGTGCAACCGCTTGGATTGTGTTCCGTGCGAGCTGGTTCCGCATACTCGACGTGGAGTGCGATGGCACCGTTGTGGGTTACTCGGCTGCTGCCCGTTGCCGTACTCGCTCGCACGAACTACCGTTTCGCCGCCTCACTCTTCGAAGACGAACGTGCCGTTTTCCTGGACGACTTCGCCGTCGACTTCGATTCGGGAATCGTCGCTCATGTCGACGATCATGTCCATGTGCATCGCGCTGTCGTTACCCTCGTTCTCGTCGCCGACGGTGTCGTCGTAGGCGCGACCGACCGCCAGGTGGACGGTGTCGCCCATCTTCTCGTCGAAGAGCATGTTGTAGGTGAAGCGATCGATGTCGCGGTTCATCCCGATTCCCAGCTCGCCCAGGCGTTTCGCCCCCGGATCGGTGTTCAACACCGCCGTGAGGACCTCCTCGTTCTTTCCGGCCGAGTGGGAAACGACCTCACCATCCTCAAACTGCAAGAAGACGTCCTGGACCTCCCGACCCTGTGCCATCAGGGGCTTATCGAAACGAACCGTCCCCTCGACGCTGTCGGGGATCGGCGCCGTGAACACCTCGCCGCCCGGAAGATTCCGCTTCGCGTAATCGTTTTTCACCGGATTGCCGGCGATCGACATCGTGACGTCCGTCTCGTCGCCGCTTTTGATACGGACCTCGTCGGCGGGTTCGAGGATGTCGACCAGCTGTTGCTGGTGTTCGCGGACGGCGTCCCAGTCTTTGCTGACCGCGTTCCAGACGAACTCCTCGTAGGCGGGCGTACTCATCTCGGCGTCCTGCGCGTTCGCCGGCGCGGGGTACTGCGTTCCAACCCACCGCGTCTCCATCATGGCGTCCTGGGTTTCCTTGTTGGCCTGGGCCAGCGCACTGTTCGTCTCGGGGTTGACGTCGCTCATCTCGAACGTATTGTCGCCCGCCCGAATCATGATCGCCACGTCGGCCGCTTCGACCGCCGCGCGCGAAACGCCCGACTCCGTTATGTCGTCCGGATCGATCGCGTTCCGGTACGCCCGTTGCGGTCGATCCGTCGACGTCCGAACCGAGATGTTCGCCCCGCGCTCGCCGCACAATCGCGCCACCTCGACGACCAGATCCTCGGCGATCGGATGGCCACTGATGATGACTTCGTCTCCGGCCTGTACCTCCGTCGAGTGATCGACGATAATCTCTGCGTGTTCACGAACTCGCGGATCCATACGAAAACTGAAAACCCCGCTCGGATAGATGTTGTGTTCATCACGTCTTCCGGTCCGACCGCGTTACGATCGAACTGTCTACCTCGTCGGTATCACAGAACGGATATGATATCGGGTAAACTAAAGAGCGTCACGTCGGTCCGGTCCTCGGCGGTACGCACGAGATCGTCTCCAAACCCGGACCGGCTGAATATGACGTATAGGGGGTCCGAACCCGCTGGTTCTCCGCCCCACTGCACCTCGCTCGCCGTTCGTTCGAGATCTGCGAGAACACCCTCGCTCACGGGCTGTGAGGTGAATTTACACTCGCCAGCGACGAGACCCTCCTTGCTCAATCCGAGTAGGTCCAACTCGTGCTGTTTGAACCACCACTGCCCAACGCCGTCGAACTGGTGATCCACGAGCGCTGGCAACGCCCGCTGGCACAGCCGTTCGAACAGTGGACCCACGTGATCTTCGAGCGCCGGCTCGACCGATTTTTCGAACGCGTTTTCGCCCTGGATGCGAAGCCGGTCCTGATTTCCGTACACGAACCGAAACCAGAACCGAAAGAGGGGTGCGGCGATTCGATACCGCCCGTGTTTCGACGCGGTCGGTGATTCCGTCACCGGAATGTGCCGTTCGACGAGACGGAGCCGACGGAGTTTCTGGAGGTACGCACTCAGCGACTGCGATTCCACGCCGGCCATTCCGGCGATTTCGTTCGGCGTTCGACGACCGTGTGCGAGGGCGCGGAGCACGCTGAAGTAGGTGTTCGGTTGTCGAAGTTCAGTGCGAAGCAGGAACTCGGGTTCCGCGTACAGGAGGCCGCGCTCTGAGAGTATCGTTTCCCGGACGTTCGCCGCGAGCGATCGATTCGGATCGATCGTCTGTAAGTAGTGGGGCGCTCCTCCGTAAATCGCCCACGCGGTGATCGCCGTCTCGGCATCGTACTCCGGAAAGAATTTGTGCGCATCACCGACCGAAAGCGGCTGTAGATCGATCGTCGCCGTCCGCCGTCCGTACAACGGCGCACTTCCGGACAGAACCTTCTCTTCTATCACGCTAATCGATGATCCGACGAGAACGAGTGTCATTTCGGTCGCTTTTAAGTGTAGGTCCCAGACGCGCTGCAATCGCGACGGAAGCGATGTGTCCTCTTCGATGAGAAACGGAAACTCGTCGATCACGACGATTGCGTCCGTCGCTCCGAGTGACTCGAGTAATACTTCCCAGTCGCGTCGAACGGTCCGAATCGACGGGAACTGTTCGGTTGCTGCATCGACGAACTGCTCGAGTTGATTCTACCGCTTGATAGTACACGGCGTCGGACCGATCTGCGATAGATTGGCGAATCAATTCGCTCGTTCCCAACCGACGCCGCCCGTATAGAACGACAAATTCTGCCTGGTCGGATTCGAAGTACGACGTCAGTCGTTCGAGTTCCGACTACCGGTCGATGAATCGTTCCATAGCATCCGTTCGCCGGGCGACACGATAGTACTACCGAAGAACAGAAATCACGATTTCGGAAATCGAGATTTCAGAAATTACGATTTCTTTATTCACTCCATCGATCGCGTGACGTGGTATACCATCACCGAGTCGAACCCGACGATTCCGGCAATTGTACGGCGATACCGCGGGCCGGGCGCGATTGTGAACCACGTCGAGACGGTCCTGCTCGGGCTGCGACTCGTCTACTTCAAATCGCTGGTGTTCGCTTCGCTCCTCACGTCCGTTCGTCCCAGAAGCGGGCCGGGCGCGATTGTGAACCACGCCCGAGAACCTGCGCTTTGCGCAGACCCTCGGTCTGCTTCAGATTCCTCCAGGGTCGGAATCTGAACACACGGTCGATCGCTTCCTCGCTCACGCTGTTCGCGAGACTGCGCTCTCCCTGCGTTCAAATCGTGCCTGCCGGTTCGCTACGCTCACCAGTTCGTTGTCTCCGAAAATCTGAGATTTTCGGGATGACGAAAGAGCTTGCTCTTTCGAACCACACGGGCCGGGCGCGATTTGAACACGACCGGAAGACGGTCACTCGCTTCGCTCGCGCTGCGACTTCCGAGCGTTCAAATCCCGCCGGTTCCGTTTGCACCGCTCACGAGTTGTTCGCGGTGCAGAACGGGCCGGGCGCGATTTGAACACGCGACCGTCTGGTTAAAAGCCAGACGCTCTGCCGGACTGAGCTACCGGCCCTCGGTATGAACTTCCGGTGAGTCGCGGTTAAACGTTTCTGTCTCGGCTCGCGAGGGAGTCGGCGATAACGTCGCCGGGGTCGACGCCGTCGAGCGAAGCTCGCCGACGAACTTCCAGATACTCCTCTGCCGGGAGTCGAATCCGAAGTTCGCCGAGCGTGACGCCCTCGTCGGCCAGGGCGTCTTCGATCTGAACGCCGTCGGCGACGGCGCTCGCGACCCGGCGCACCTGCCTGACCGTCAGGTCGCCGTCGAGCGCCGCCCAGGCCAGCAGGAGGCGATCGGTCCCGCTCACGCGGGCGACGTGCTTGGCCGCGCTCGGGACGAGGTCGCCGCGGGCGACCTGGAGGCGCACCGACCGCGGCAGGTCGTGAACGCGGCCCCACTTGCGAACGAACGAGACGGTCACGTCGCCGCCGGCGCGCTCGACCGCCGCCGTATAGGAACCAACCCCGCGCACCAGCGCCGCACAGGCCGCGGCCCCGCGGAGCATTTCGATGTGATCTGCGTCGAGGCCGCCGGCCGCGAACGCGCGAACGGTCTCGGCCGCCTCGGCGACGCTCTCGGTATCGCCGGGGTCGAAGCCGACCGCTCTGGTCGCGTGCTCGCCGGTGATCGTCTCGTCGCCGCGGATGACTGGCGCGCCCACCGGCGACTCGCGGTCTGTCGGAATCGACGATTCGAGCGATCCGTCCACCGCCCTCGTCCCGTCGGACCGACGATCGACCGCATCGTCCGTTTGGTCGCTATGGCGCTCCCCGCCGGGTCCGCGGTCACTCATACACCAACTGACGCCCTCGGGAGCCAAAAGTACGCGTTCGGTGGCAGTTTTGTCCCGAATATCTGACGGTCGTGAAAACCGGGCGCGTTCGCGGTGAACCCGAATACGTTTCAGTGTCGATCTGCAACGCCCGATATGGACGACGCCCTCACCCGCCGCCGACTCGTACAAGTCGGTGCGACGGGAACCGCCCTGACGATCGCCGGTTGCCAGTTCCAGCAGGATGACGACGGAAACGGAGACGACGACGCCGGAAACGGCGTCGATTCCGAGATCGAAGGCGACGCCAGAGTCGCCTTCTCCCCGCCGATCGACCAGCAAGAGCTCATGATGATCCAGCAGCAGGCGATGCAGGAGGCTCAAGAGGAGGGCCTCTCCGAAGAGGAAGCCCAGGAGGAAGCGATGGAGGCGGTCGAATCGGCAATCGACGGCCACCTGGACGACCTCGAATCGGACCTCGGCGAGTCGGGCGACCTCGTCGTGCAGGACACCTCAGCGCAGCTCGGTCTCGTCCTCGCAGACGGCGACGCCGAGGGCATCCTCGCGGCGCTCGAACTGGACTCGGTCGCCGCAATTCTTCCCGAGGAATCGTTCGAGGAACCGGAAGAACCGCCCCAGCCCTGATTCGCCCAGCGTCTCGCTTCTCGGCCGTCTCACGGCCGCGATCCCACACGTCCGGTCACGACCAGACTCCAATCCGCATCGAGGCGACTACGATTCGGCTCGACGACGATCGAATAGTCGGAGGCCGATCGCGAACGCCAGCGCGGCGACGCCGGCCGCGATCAGCATCTCGACGACGGCCGAGAGACCGGTCGCCCCGCTCGCGGCGTACGTGACGAACGCGACGACGAGCGTACCGACGACGAGCCCTGAAAACGCCGTCTCGTCGAGACCGAAGTGCGCGTTACTCACGGGCTCACCCCCGCCGCGGCGACTCGAGTTCGATCTCCGCGGCTTCGAGCAGCTCTTCGACCTCCGCTCGCTTTTCCTGGTGGTCTGCTAAGAACTCCCGCATCAACTCGGCCGCTTGCTCCTTGCAATTACCGCAGAGGCGCTCGCCGCCGACGCACTCCTCGTACACCAGCGTCGCGAATTCGTCGTCGTCGCCGGCGAGCAGGTAGGCGTAGAGCTCGTAGACGGGACACTCGTCGGCCTTTCCGCCGAGTTCGCGCTGTTTCTCGGCCGTCTCGCGGCCGCCCGTCGTCGCCGACTTCACTTTCTCGTAGCCCTCGTCCGGATCGTCGAGCAGCGATATGTGACTCGCCGGCACGGACGAGGACATTTTCCCGCCGGTGAGACCGGTCATGAAGCGGTGGTAGATCGACGACGGGGCGAGAAAGCCGTAGCCGCCGGCCTCGACCTCGACCGAGCGGGCGAGCTCGGCCGCTTCGGCCGGATCCACGTCGAACGCGTCGACGTGGCCCTCGAAGACGCGCTTTTCGCCGTCGATGGCCTCGATCAGCGCCTCGAAGGCCTCGTCGTCGGCCCGTCGGTCGACGAACCTCGTACGTGGACGCAGGGGTTCCATTCCGGCGTTCTCGAGCTTCTCGGCGACGGCCTCCAGCGCCACGTCCTCGTCGGGCACGTCCGGCCGGGCGCCGCCCTCGCCGCGGAGCCACTCGGCGGCCTCGACGCATCGGGGCTGGTCGGGGTCGTCGGCGTACGCTTCGCGGGCGTCGTACGCGTCGGCGACGACGGCGAGTTCGTCCTCGGTCGCCTCGAAACTCGCGTAGGCCTCGGTGACGCCGAACATCCGCATCCGCTCGGCCAGATCCCGCGCCAGGCGGACGTGCGGGTCCTGGTCCGGGCCGACGGGGATGACGGTGGGCTTCGGGCCGTCCAGTTGCGGATAGAGGATGTCGGCCATCTGCGTGACGACGCTCTGCATGTGCGAGACGTCGGTTTCGCCGTCGAAGCCGTAGATCGATCCCAGTTCGGAGAAGTTGGCCTCGATGCCGAGTTCGAACGCCAGATCCTGCACCGCGCGGTTGGTCGATTGGCGGTAGAGTTCGCCCTCCTCGGGATCGAACCCGAGCGCGAGCAGCGAGAGCAGGTAGTTGCGGGCGTGTTCGTCGATCTCGTCCCAGGAGAGTCCGCGCGCGGAGTGGGCTTCGAGGTCGGCGATCAGCCCGTAGGCGTCGGCGCCTCGCTCCTGGTGCCAGATGATCTCGTCGAAGACGAGCTTGTGGCCGATGTGGGGATCGCCCGTCGGCATGAATCCCGAGAGGACGGCCGCGTCCTCGCCTTCGCGCATCGCTTCGGCGACGGGCCGGTAGTCCCGATGGCCGAAGATGACGCCGCGACGCATCAGGTAGTGTGGGTTCGGAACCTCGGAGAGAACCTCGTCGAACGCTTCGATGCCGAATTCGGAGAACAGCTTCCGGTAGTCCGAGACGGTCGACGATCCCCAGGGATCGAGTGCGACCTCGTCGGCGCCGGCCGCGTCCTCGGTCGTTCCGCCGTCGGGGCGGACGGGAGTCGACCCGTCCGCTGCGTCGTCGCTCGGCTCGTCTGCGGTCATTATGTCGCTTCTGGTGCTGGTGTGCAAAAAGTCTTCGAGTGTCGGAGCCGCGTGAGATCCCGATATCTTGGCTGTTATGGCGAGATCGCCCGTGCTGAAACCGGCCTGTGCGGGGCCATTCAATCGCGACGGGGCCGAACCGACCGAGACGGTTCGGCCGGCCGACCAGCCGCCGCGACCGCGGTCGTGCGGGCCCTTACCTTTACGCCGGGACGACCTCCGACTCGCGCCGAATGTCGGGCTCGTGCTGAAGGACCAACAGCATGATCAACGGTCACGGAACTCGCCCCGCTCTCTCGACGGCAATGAGGGCGGCAGGCCGGTCTCCGCCGCGATCGACCGGAACGCCTTACTGTCGATACGCCCAATGTTCATCCGATGAGCGAGCCCAGTCCTGAGGAGGATCCGATCGTCCTCTTCGACGGCGTCTGCAACCTCTGTAACGGGTTCGTGCAGTTCATCGCGCCCCGGGACGACGATGGGCAGTTCTACTTCGCCTCGCTCCAGTCCGACGTCGGCCAGGAGTTGCTCGCAGCCCACGATCTGCCGACCGACGAACTCGAGTCGGTCGTGCTGGTCGAGGGCGACCGGGCGTGGGTCAAGTCCGCGGCGGTGATCGAGGTTTCTCGCCGGCTCGGCGGCGTCTACCGACTGCTCTCGCCGTTTCGCTACCTGCCGCGGATCGTTCGCGATACCGTCTACGATCTCGTCGCGAACAACCGGTACCGTCTCTTCGGGAAGAAAGACCGCTGCGAGATTCCCGAAGGCGACGTTGGTGCGCGATTCCTGAAGTGAGTTCGCTCCCCGGTACCGATCTCCGGAGAAAAATACCGTCTCGATCGGATCAGGCTTCGATCGGCTGTTCGGCCTCGATGAGTTCCCTGGAGGTCTCGAGCGAGTTCTTGAATTGGCGCTTGTTGAATCGCTTTGCGACCGGCTCGATCACGCGCTCGAGTAGCGAGTCGCCGAACTCGTAATCGGCGCGCTGGATGACGCGCGTCCCGTCGTCGGTCTCCTCGTAGTGATAGTGGAGCTCGCCGGTCATGCCGGGGCTGTCGAACGTCGTCACCACGTGCTCGTTCGGTTCGACGATCGTCATCTCCAGCTCGCCGTCCATCGACTTTCCGAGGAGGCGGTACGTCGCATCCATTCGGAGACCGTCATCGGTCTCCTCGATGACCTCGATCTCGGTCAGACTCGGGGTGGTTCGTCGCCAGTTCTCCGGGTCGATCCCGAAGGTGAAGACGCGGTTGACGGGCGCTGCAACGTCTACGGTGTGCTCGAAGGTAGGCATGTTATACTCAACTCCGTCGTCGAACCTGACCGTACCAGCCGTCTCACGGGAGAATCGGTGCGTGGACGTCGGTCGACTACACCGCTACAGAGGCGCGCTGAGTAGATAAACTCGCCGTGACCCGAGTTCGCCCGTTCCGGTGATGTCGATCAGCTCGTCCGGTCGGGAGGACGGAGTACAATCCTACCCGTCGATAAGTGATAATTTCTCGGCCGGAACTGGATTGACGTATTTTACGTCTTCACCATTACAGAGGTCGTCGAAGTCGCCGTCCGTCGTGAGCACGTAATCGGCGTCGTGTGCCCGAGCGAGCGCAATGATGAACGAATCGTACACGTCGTGATTTTTCTCGACGCTAATCTCGTACGCCTCGAGAAGCGTCGTCTCAGTGGCGCTGATAATCCGGGCTGGGCTCTGAATGAGCGATTGAATCGCGTTCCGCGCAGCAGCCGCCTCTACGCCGAAATTTCTCGTCATTATATACTGTGCGCGTAACGGATAATAATCGAACAGAAGCAAGACGTTGGCCCCATCGAGTGCGTCTGCATCCACGGGAACACGTCGTCGTGCGCGGGATGGTCGTCGGTGAGCCCGATGGCGAGTACGTTGACGTCGGCGAGGATGGACACCTCTGTCGGAAGCGACTCGGTCATCGGCTCCGTTCACTTCTCCATCGGTCCGAAGAGTGATTCCCCGGCGTCGGTCGGTGTCGTGTTCTCCCAGCTCTCTCGACCCGCCGTTGCCGTCTCTAGTTTCGAACTCGGTTGCGGGTTAACCTCGAGGACGGAGCCGACGAGGGTCGCAGGAATTTCGTCGTTCGATTCGATTCCCAATCGGCTTCGGACCTCTTTTGGGAGAGTTACCCGTCCCCTATCATCTACGGTGAGTGTAAGTTCCTCTCCGCGGTTAGCTCCATCCGATACATTTCCCATTTTCATCCACCTCATACCCACTATTCCGTTGACAGACAAAACGCTTGCACCGCTCGACGCATCCATCGTCGTGCTGAACGACCGCGACTCGATCTGATCTCCTGATTCGAGTGCCTTCTACTCGTTCCAGACGGCTGCGTCGGGATCGACCAGCCGCTCATCGCGCTCGATATCGTCGATCCGCGCCACCGCTTCGTCGCTCAGATCGATCCGGTTCGCTTCGAAGTTCGCCTCGACGTGATCGCCGCTTCCTTTGGGGATCGCCACGACGCCGTCGCGCTGGAGGTGCCAGGCGAGGGCGATCTGGTGGGCGGTCGCCTCGTGATCGGTCGCGATCGCCGACAGGGTCTCGTCCTCGTCGGCCCGGCCCTGCATGATCGGACAGTAGGCGACGGTCGCGATCTCGTGTTCGCGGCCGTAGTCGACGAGTTCGTCCTGTTGTAACCAGGGATGCAGTTCGATCTGGTGGGCCGCCACCGGCGCATCGAGGATCTCGCGGGCCTCCTCCAGGTGTGCGACGTCGAAGTTGCTGAGCCCGACGTGGCGGGTCCAGCCGCGGTCGGCGACCTCGTCCATCGCGGGCAGGGTCTCCTCGGGATCGTAGGCGTCAGTTGGCCAGTGGACGTACAGCAAGTCGACGGACTCGACGCCGAGTCGATCCAGGCTCTCCTCGGTCGAGGCGATGACGTCGTCGTGTGCGAGATTGGCCGGTTTCACCTTCGTCGCGAGGTAGACGTCTTCGCGGTCGACGTCGGCGCGTTCGATCGCTTCGCCGACCTCGCGTTCGTTTCCGTACATCTGGGCGGTGTCGACGTGGCGGTAGCCCGCCTCGAGCGCGCGAACGACGTTCTCGGTGCAGCTGTCGCCCTCGTGGCCGGAGGTGCCGAATCCGGGGTGTGGAACGTGCTGATCTGTCATGGGCGAGGCGACGGTGTCCGGCAACTCCATGGTCCGGAAAGCGGCAATCGAGGCAGGAATCACGATTCGACCGCGTTCGACTCCACGTATTCGACGGAAACCGACGACTTCAGTCGTGGGCCGATGACGACGGTGCGTTCAGCGATGAGACGACGTCGTCGAGGCTGAAGAGTCTGAGGCGGTCGTCTTTCTCGGCCGCCTCGACGACCGACTGGGTGAAGCCGTTTCGACTGAACAGGGCGAACTCGTAGGTTGGCTCTCCGCCACCGCTCGGCGTCCAGTCGATCCGTCGTACCTCTTCTTTGAGACGGGCCAGGACGTCGTATCCAACGGGCTGGCTCGTATACTTCACTTCACCTGCGACGAGTGTGTCCCCGGTTGTGAGTCCGACCACGTCGATTTCGTGGTGTTTGTACCACCAGCGACCCGGTAGTGTCGCGAACGTCAGATCGCCGTACAGAGACGGGACGGCCTTTCGACACAGCGACTCGAAGACGGGACTAACGTAGTCGGCTAACTCGGGCTCGACGAGTTCTGCGTAGGCGTCCTCGCCATACAGTTCGAATCGGCCGTCCTGGCCGTAGACGAACCGGAACCAGAACGTAAAGAGTCGATCGCAAATCCGATACCGCCTGTTACGGCTCCGGACTGGATCGGCGGTCACCGGCGTTACCGGTTCGAGGAGCGCGAGATCCTCGAGCCGATCGAGGTAGTAGCTCGAACTGTTGGCATCGATACCGACGGCGGTGGCGATCTCGTTTCGCGTTCGATTGCCGGCGGCGATCGCTTTCAAAATCGCGAAATATCGACTCACTTCGTCGAACTCCATCCGGAGGAGAAGCTCCGGTTCTTCGTGGAGACTCCCTCGCTGATCGAGGAGCGTCCGCGTGACGTTCTCGCCGACCGTCTCTGACTCGTCGATGGCCTGGAGATAGTGTGGGACGCCGCCGAATATGGCGTACGCAACGACCTGCGTCGTTGAATCGTAGCTGGGGACGAACCGGACGGCGTCCGCGAAGTCGAGCGGTTCGATCGGGAATTTTCCGCTCGGTTGCTGTGAAATTCGCCCGTACAGCGGTGCCGTCCCGTCGAGCGTCAGTTCGTACATCATGCCGATCGATGACCCGGAGAGGACGAGTGTTGCAGCCGAGCCTTTAACGTCGTGGTCCCAGAGTCGCTGTATAATCGATGGAAGGCTCGAATCGGCGTCGGCGAGGTACGGAAATTCGTCGAGGACGATGATCGCGTCCCGGTCGGTGAGGGACCGGAGTAGCGGTTCCCACGCGCGCTCGACGTGAGAGACCTCGGGGAACTGTCGAGCCGCTGTCTTGCGGAATTCGGTGAGCTGGTCGGTCGCCGTCGTCTCGGTCGCCTGATAGTAGACGGCGTCCTCGCGGTTCCGTATGGATTCGGTGAGTAACCGCGTCTTCCCGACCCGTCTTCGGCCCCACATAACGGCCAGCGTGGCCGAATCACTCCGATAGAGCGACCGAAGCTGGGCAAGATCGTCATCTCGATTGACGAATTCGCTCATATGCGTTATTCGAAGCCGTCAGTAAAATAGGTTCTCCTATTGTAGCTTGAACTATTGTAGTTTGAACTATTGTAGTTCGAACTTTGTTAGCTCGTCACCGCCGCTGACGCCGTCGATAGGTCACCGAGGCCGAGTCGAAATACGCCTCATTCGCCTTCGTCGCCCGCGTACACCTGTTCCCAGGTGACGTCCGTCGAGTGTTGAACGGGTTCGAGGTAGATCCGCCCCGAGACGATGCGGCCGTCCGATATCGTCTTGATGACGACGCCGCGGACGTCGAGGCTCGTCCCGTCGAGCTGCGTCCCGTCCATCCGCATCTCGATCCAGGCCGTGTCGCCGTCGATCACCGTTCGCGGAAACTCGACCGACAGGTCGGGGGTCGTCTCGAACATCTCGACCCAGTTCGCGCGAACCTGCTCGCGACCCGAAAACGCCCGCTCGGGGTGGGTCGGCGTCTCGCTCCGGTAGTCCTCGTCGAAACACGACAGCAACGCCTCGAGGTCGTGGTCGTTCATCGACCGCAGAAATCGATCTACGACTTGGGTGTTACTCTTTGACACACTAGATCGGACGCCGCTGGCAGCGATAAAGCCGAGGGGTGGCCGGCCGTTTGAGCACTCGGGTGTCCGATCGGGTTCGCTCGCTTGCGGACCCGCCGAGGGAACGATTATGGGTCGAGCGGGTAACGAAGCCAACATGGACTACGATCACGTTGATCCCGACCACGCCGGCGGGATCCACCACGTCGAACTGTACGCTTCGGACCTCAACGCGTCTACCGACTTCTGGGGCTGGCTGCTGCGTGAACTCGGCTACGAATCCAAAAACGAGTGGAACGGCGGCCGGTCGTGGATCAACGGTCCGACGTACGTCGTGCTGGTCGAGGCGGACGGCGACGTCGCCGCTGATCACCCGTTCGATCGACGGGCGCCCGGGCTCAACCACCTCGCCTTCCACGCGGCCTCGCGCGAGCAGGTCGACGAGATCACCGAGGGAATTCGAGACCGATCGGAGGCATCCGTCCTCTACGAAGATCGTCACCCCTACGCCGGCGGCTACTACGCCCTGTACTGCGAGGATCCGGAAGGGATCAAAGTCGAGGTCGTCGGGCCCGAGAAATAACCGCTATCGAATTCCACCGACGCGCGCCTCGTCACTCGGCTTGCGCCGCCCCGGCGTCGGTCACCCGGCCGAAGAACAACACGGCGTCGGTCGGTTTATCGCGAATGCAAAACAGGAAGGGTCGGTCGAACGTCAGGTCGAACGACCGGGCCGGGGCGGACTCGAAGTTGATGACCACGGCCGTCGCGCCAGTCGCTTCGGTTCCTTCCTCGTCGACGGCGACGAACGCCTCGTGGTAGACGTCGTCGATGTACAGCCGGTCGCCCTCGGGCGACATGCCGGTGAAGTCGGCGGCGACCTCGTCGAAGGCGTCTGGCATCCCCATCTCGGCTAGTGTCTCAGCGAGTTGGACGTCGGTGTCGATTTCGAATCGAGGGAGTCGGAGATCGCCGCTCGCGTCGCCCAGGTCGTCGAAGATGCCGAATAATTCCTCGGCGGTGAGCTCGCGCTCGAAGTCCTCGAACTCGCCCTCGGCGGGCAACAGCAGCACCATCGAGACCTCGCCGCCGACGTAGGGCAGTTCGATCGCCTCGTGACCGTTCCACTCGGTGTAATCCGTCCGGAGGTTCTGGCTCATCATCGGGACCGTCGATTCGGCCCCATCGAGCGCGGTGAATGCGGCGTCTTCCGTGTCGTCGGGATCGAACTGGTCGGCCCAGTTCGCCATGAAGTAGATCGCGTTCGTCAGGACGAGCCGGGTGAGGTCGTCGATCGAGCCGTCGGGGAGCAGTTCGTCGATGCGGTCTTCGGTTTGGTCGGCCACCCAGTCGTTGATCCGCTCGCGTTCGCCGTCCGGATCGCCGGCGAAGTCGGCCTGCTCGATTCCCGCTCCGTAGTACGTCTCGACCAGTTCGAAGTACTCGTCGTGGAAGGGAAAGCCCTCTTGCGCCCAGAGGGCGTTCGCGAGGGATAGCTGGAACGCGTCCTCGTCATCGTCGCCGCCGACCGGCTCCGTCGTCTCCCGTGATTCGAGTGCGGCCTCGAGGTCGCCGATGGCCGGGTGGACATCGTCGCCCAGGGTGTAGCGAAGCGTCTCGCGCATCTGCGTTTCTGTCTCGCCCGCCGCACCGGCGTAGGTCATCGCGAGCGCCGCCGAGATGCTGTACGGCGAGATGAACGTGTTTCCGTCGGCCACCTGCCGGTGTAGATCGAGCGCGAACGCGGCGTTTCCGGCGGCGAGTTCGGCGAGGCGCTCGTCGTCGACGCTCGGGCCAGCGGTCGGTGGATCTCCGTTGTCGGGCGAGTCGTCACCCGACGAGTCATCGTCGGTTCCGTTCGTTCCGTCGTCCGAATCGTCGTCCCCGCCACTCAGGCAGCCGGCGAGGCTCGTCGCGGCGAGCGCGCCCGAGAGGGCGAGGAGGCGACGGCGCTGTGAGTCCATACCCGCCTCGTCAACCGCGTGAACGATATGCCTTCTCGAAGGACAAACGGCCGTTTTAGTTTACTCCGACCGTCGCGGGCTGCAGTGGGTTCGGGGCGGCGAGGCGAACCCAGAGTTTTTACCGCACCCCGGTTCCAAGAGTCGCCAATGTCCGTCGCCGACGAAGACAACCCCTATCTCCGCGACCCGCCGACGGAGTTCCGGCCGGTCGACGATCTTTCCGCAGATGAGGCCGAGCGCCAGGTCGCCCTGCTTCGCGAGGCCATCCGCGAGCACGACCGCCGGTACTACGTCGAGAACGATCCGATCATCGCCGATCGGACCTACGACTCACTCTTCACCCGGTTGCAGGCCCTCGAAGAGGCCTTCGACCTTGGCCACCCCGACAGCCCGACCAGGCGCGTCGGCGGCGAGCCGATCGACGCGTTCGAGACGGTCTCCCACGTCGCGCCGATGCTCTCGATCGACCAGAGCGGCGAGGTCGAAGACGTTCGCGAGTTCGACCGTCGGGTCAGACGCGAACTGAACGTCGCCGGATCGGGGACCGCTTCGTCGGACGCCGAGGCCGACGCGACGGATTCGAACGCCACGCTCTCGGACTTCGAGGACTCGTCGGCGACGGGCGCGTTCGCCTACGTCTGCGAGCCGAAGTTCGACGGCGTCTCGATCGAGTTCGTCTACGAGGAGGGTCGCCTCGTCCGCGCGGTCACCCGCGGCGACGGCCGGGAAGGCGACGACGTCACGACGAACGCGCGGACGATCGCGGCGGTCCCCCAGCGCCTCCACGGCGAGCACCCCGACTTCCTGGCCGTCCGCGGCGAGGTGTACATGCCGAAAGACGCGTTCCAGGCGTACAACCGCGAGCGGATCGAGCGCGGAGAGGAAGCGTTCGCCAATCCGCGCAACGCGACCGCCGGCACCATCCGCCAGTTAGACCCCACCGTCGTCGCCGAGCGCCCGCTCTCGGTGTTCTTCTTCGAAGTCCTCGATTCGAGCGACGGCCTCGAATCGCACTGGGAGGCCCTCTCGAACTTTCCCGCGTGGGGCCTTCGCGTCACCGACGAACTCGATCGGGTCGAGACGATCGACGACGCCATCGCGTATCGGGACGAGCTGCTCGACCGGCGCGACGATTTACCCTACGAGATCGACGGCGTCGTCATCAAAGTCGACGACTACGACGCCCGCGAGACGCTCGGCGTCACCGCGCGTCACGACCGCTGGGCCTTCGCCTACAAGTTCCCCGCTCGCGCCGAGGTGACCCCGATCCAGGACGTCGCCGTCCAGGTCGGCCGGACCGGCCGCGCCACCCCGGTCGCCCTGCTCGATCCCGTCGACGTCGGCGGGGTGACCGTCTCGCGGGCCAGCCTGCACAATCCCGAGGAGATCGCCGAGAAGAACGTCAACGTCGGCGACACCGTCCGCGTCCAGCGGGCGGGCGACGTCATCCCCTACGTCGAAGAGGTCGTCGAGAAAGGCAGCGAGGGCCACTGGGCCATGCCCGATAGCTGTCCCGTCTGCGATAGCGTTCTCGAACGCGACGGCCCCATGGCCTTCTGTACCGGCGGGCTGGCGTGTGACGCCCAGCGCCGGCGCTCGATCGAGTACTACGCGAGCGACGACGGCCTCGACCTGGAGGGCCTCGGCGAAAAGAGCGTCCGCCAGCTCGTCGACGCCGGCCTGGTCGAGACGGTCGCCGACCTCTACGAGCTGAACGGGATCCAGCTCACCGCGCTCGAGGGCTGGGGTCGGACGAGCGCCGAGAACCTGCTCTCCGAACTCGAGGAAAAGCGCGAACCGCCGCTGTCGGAGTTCCTCTCTGCGCTCGGCATCCCGCTCGTCGGGCCGACGACCGCCCGCGAGCTGGCTCGCGAGTTCGAGACGTTCGATGCCATGCGCGAGACGGCGATCGAGTCGCCCGAGGAACTCGAAGGCGTCGACGAGGTGGGTGAAACGGTCGCGACGGCCGTCCACGACTTCTTCACGAGCGAGGCCAACGCCGCCGTCGTCTCGCACCTGCTCGAACACGTCGACCCGCAGGCGGCCGACGTCGAGGCCGGCGGCGACGAACTCGACGGACTGACGTTCGTCTTCACGGGCGCCCTGGACGAGTGGACCCGAAGCGACGCCCAGGATCTCGTCGAAGCCCACGGCGCGAACGCGACGAGTAGCGTCTCGGGCAATACGGACTACCTCGTCGCCGGCGAGGGTGCCGGGGCGTCGAAGCAGGAAGACGCGGCGGACAATGACGTCCCAATTATCGACGAGGCCGAGTTCAGGGCGTTGCTCGACGAGCGCGGGGTCGAGATCAAGTAGCGACATTTTTAACCGGCCAAAGCCGCCGTTTCAATCCGTCGGGGTATCTCCGCCGGTGTGTGTTTCGGCAGATATTGGACTGAGGTGATATACCATATGACACAGCACCCCGTCACAAACCTATAATACAAATCAATAGTTAATTTCTGTCGTCATTTACTCTATTCACGAGGTTTGGTGCACAATCCACGAATCACATAACTGATATTAAAAGATCCTATAATCGCCATAAATAAAAAATATTGGGGATATATTTATATCTCAAATACACTTATCTATATCTCAATTGTACAGGATCATGGGCACATGAAAGATAGATCGAATTATACTAGGCGTGAATATGTGCAGAAACAAATTCCAAGAAGAAAATTACTGCAAACATCTTGGGCTACTATGGCTGTCGGATTGATTCCAGTAACTGTATCTGCCAATCAGCAGAACAGATCTGCAGGCCCCAATGATCCTTCTGAACGGGAAATTCAAACGGATCCCGGAGATGTCTTTAATACTTTCGAGGAACGGTATGGCCGTTCGGAGGCAAAGGCAATCTGGGATGTATTAGAATCCTATATTGAGTCAGTGGAAAACGGCAGGATGAGTAACGAAGATGCTTACAATCAAGCAACGAAGGAACTCCTTCAGAGTCCAGACACATCGTCAATTGCGGCTGAAATTGAGCGCGAACACAATTTGTTAGAACGGATCGAATCACAACGATCCGTGCTATCTGATAACTCGAGTGAATCGAAAAATTCTTCGAACCAGTCAACAGATGTATCACTTCCTATCGTCGATGGTGACGAAGGTAGACAACGATCGGGAAACGGGAGTTACCAAACGAATTATGATATAGATGGCAGAAGCATCAATCAGTACGCTGGTGCAAGTCTCTACGGCAGTTCGACCGCGTGGGCACGTTTGTATTCCTGGAGTGCTACTGTTAGTAGTGGGAGACATGTCCGACTCACAGCTGAATATTATCGCCGAGGGAGTTTGAACTCGATGACTGGGGACGCGTCAGCGGAAATTAATTTGTTCATGTGTGAATCGAGTGACAGAGAAGGGACGATGGTGAGAAAGACTGTCGAAAACCCGGGGACAGTTCGCGGTACTGTCACACAATCAGCACAGTTCTATATGTCGAATTACACCTCGTACGAATTTGGCATTGAGATCATTGGAAACGTGTCGGCAATTGGTGGATACACGTACAGTGATTATTGGACTCATCATACTGGGAGGCGGCGCGTTGAACTGGAGGAGAGTCTCTCGCTCACGTACTTAGACTGAGTAAATACTACCACGCTCCAAACCATACGCTGAAATGTCACTACACCAAATCCCCAATCAAATATGAAATCATATGAACTCACAGAACTCAGCAATCTGGCTTATTTAGTTATAACACTTATTTTTTCTATAATAGTTGCCACAGCAATACGAGATTTCTTCACTCTAGATGGCATAGTCGGCGCCAGCACAACAGCCGCCATTTTTCTAATGTGCTTTCTAATATCTATGATTTTATACTATAAACTGTTGATGGATGTGTGAGTGTATACTCATCGATTTGCCGTAGCTCACTAACGCTTTGGTACGGTAGAACGTCTGACTGGCGGTGAAGGCACGATGTCGTCTCCGAGTTCGCTCACCTTGAGGTCGGTCACAATCTGTACACCCGTGGGCGTCAATTGGACCGGATTCGCTGATCGTCGCGTCATTGACTCTGATAGGCCATCTGGCGTGAAACGTATTGGGTGCCGGGCTGCCTTGAGCACAAACCCTGTAGCTGTCCCTTTACCGGCAATACAGCCGGAATGCTATTCCCGCCTGTAGACAAACCGTCGCCGATGGTGCCACTATATTTCCCCGATGACCGACCCATACGAAGGCACGGAGCAACCAGATCGAGCGACGGCTCGCTCGTTCACATAGAGTGGCGGACGTAAGTCAGGGAATTTCGCAGGGACGGTTCTTAAAAAACCCTGAACCATTACGTCTGCCACTATAGACGCTTTGTGACCTGGAAGGCGCGGGTCGACCAACTCCAGTATACCAGCGAAAACGCGAGGATATCGAAACAGGATGACGCGGCGGACAATGACGTTCCAGTCATCGACGAGGCCGAGTTCAGGGCGTTGCTCGACGAGCGCGGCATCGACGTCGCGTAGCCGTCACACCGATCCGAATCGCCTCGTCACACGCGCTGTTGGGGAGACGTTCCCGACTCGGTTCACAGTTCCATTCGGTTCATCCGCCAGTAACCGATCGCGAGCGGAAGCCCGATCCAGACGCCGAGCAGGACGAACGCGAACCAGTGTTGGAGGTAGAACGGGGCGTCTGCGCCGTCGCTGACGATTGTGGAGGCGGAACCGACGTCGTTGTTCCAGAGCGACTCGACCGCGGTGATGACGTCATCGCCGACGACGCTCAGGTTGAACCGGTGGACGAACAACTCGGCGTTGCCGCTGACCAGGTCGAGTTGCCAGTTGATGACCGCGAAGATGCTGTCCCAGGCGTACACGAGGACGAAGATGGCGAATCCGGCGACGGTGGCACCCGTTTCCGAGCGCGTCATCGTCGACGCGCAGAGGCCGATGACGAGGAACGTGAACCCGAACAGCACCAGCACGACCACGGCGGCGACGAGCCACCCGACCGGGAACCCGCTCACGCCGAGGCCGAGGATGACCGCCGCCGGCACGAACGCGACGAGGATGGCGACAGTCATCAGCGCCGTCCGACCGAGCAACTTACCGAAGAAGACCTCGCCCCGGGTGTGGGGCTGGACCAGCAGGAGCTTGATCGTCCCGAGCGAGCGCTCTCTGACGATCGACTTGATACTCACCACGAGCGCGGTGACCGGCACGAGAAACACCATCACGACGACGAACGCCAGGACGAACGTGACGGGAATTCCGTCTTCCGTACTCGTTCCAGAGACGACGTCGTAGGCGGCGACGACCGGAACGAACAGGACGAACAGCGCCGTCAGGAGCCAGAGCGCCTTCGAACGCATGCCGTCTCGAAAATCTTTCTTCGCGACGGTGATGGCGCTCATGCAGTCACCTCCGCTCGCTCCTCGGTTGTGTAGGCGTAGAAGATGTCCTCGAGCGAGGCTTCCTCGGTGGAGAAGTCTTCGACCACGAGGCCCGCCTCCTCGATAGCCGAGAGGATCGTCGTCTTCGAGCCGTCGGCCTCGACGACGATGGTGGGGTTGCCGTTTATCTCGCGACCCTCGACCGAGACCGCGCCGGGGACGGATCGGACGTCGTCGAGTGCGTCGTCGTCGAGACGGTCGACGGTGACGCGCAGGACCGGTCTGTCGGTGGCCGCGTCACGAAGTCCCTCGACGGTGTCGATGGCGACCATCTCCCCGTCGCGAAGGATGCCGACGCGGTCGCAGACGGCTTCGACTTGCTCCATGATGTGACTGGAGAAGAAGACGGTCGCCCCGCGCTCGTTCTCTTCTCTCACGATCTGGCGCATCTCTCGAGCGCCGTTTGGGTCGAGGCCGGTCGTCGGTTCGTCCAGGATGAGAAGCTCCGGTTCGCCGACGAGCGCCATCGCGAGGACGAGCCGCTGGGACATCCCCTTCGAGTAGCCGCCGGCTTTGCGGTCGGCGGCGTCCGAGAGACCAACTCGCGCGAGTAACTCGTCGGGATTATCGTCGGCTTCTTTCGACTCGATGGCGAATTCGACGTGCTGTCTCCCGGTGAGCCGTCCGTAGGTGTCGAAGCCTTCGGGAAGGACGCCGATCCGCTGGCGAATCGCCGGTCCCTCCGTCTCGGCGTCCATGCCGAGTACCGAGAGGTGACCGGCCGTCGGCCGCATAAAGTCGAGCAGACTGTTGATGGTCGTCGACTTTCCAGCGCCGTTCGGGCCCAAAAACCCGAAGACTTCGCCCTGTTCGACCTCGAACGAGAGGTCGTTCGTCGCGACGACGTCGCCGAACCGTTTCGTAAATCCATCCACGCGAATCGCTTTCATCACCCATACAACACATTGCGACTATTCTTATACCTTGTTATTTTTAGAAATTAGGGTTGGTGGGGCTAATATATTGGTATGGTAAATCTGTGGACGAATCATCCACATTGTTTTCGACTCGGAGCCGGTTTCGGCGTATCGATCGGAACTCGGTCACCGTTCGTCGGTTCCCCCCTCCACGAGGATGCATCATGCTGTTGACCACCGAGTTCCCTCATCGATCCGTGAATCGTGACACCCACTGACTATCGATTCGAGTGCCGGTGACACATTGCAATCTGGCACTTAGAACTCCGTCCGGTTGAACGCCCAGTAGCCGACCGCGAGCGGGACGACGATCCAGGTGGCGAGAAAGAGAATCGAGACCCAGTGGTGGAGGTAGAACGGGACGTCCCCACCGTTCACCACGGCTTCCGAGGCGATCGTCTCGCTGTGGCCCGTTAGCCACATGATCGTGTTGGCGACGTCCTCGCCGATGATAATAAGCTGAAACCGGGAGAGAAATTCGAGTGGGCGTCCATCCACGAGACCGAACTCCGCGTTGATCGTAAAGACGATCGAATCCCACCAGTAAACGAAGACGAAGATCCCGATCCCAACGACGGCCGCCATCGATTCTGACTTCATCACCGTCGACGCACAGATGCCGATCACGAGGAAGATGACGCCGAAAAACACCGTCGCGACCATCATTCCGACGACGTGTAACGGCTCGAACGAGTCGATCCCGACCATCATGATGGCGATCGACGGAACGAATCCGACGAACACGGCGGTGAGAAACACTGCCAGTCGACCGAGTACCTTCCCGAAGAATATCTCTCCGCGGGTGTGAGGCAGGCTCAGCAATAGTTTTCCGGTACCGAGCGTTCGCTCGCGTACGATCGATTTAACGCTCACCGTCAGGGCGGAAATCGGGGCGAGAAACACCGTGACGAAGGCGGTCGTGAAGAAAAACGCCGTCGGAACGCCGTCTTCGGCATTCGATCCAGTGACAACGGCGTAGAGGGCGACGACCGGCTGGAGCAGGACGAACAATCCGATCAGTATCAACAGGGTCTGCGACCTGATCGCGTCGTTGAACTCTTTCTTCGCAACGATCAACACGCTCATTTTACCAATTTATTATGGGTGTGCTGTGATAAAATATCCTTTGACTGGATTGATTGATAGTAGTGCCGTGCCGACCACACCTCTTGTCCCAGCTCACCGCTTTTGATCCACCCGTCAGTGATGTTCTGGGAGTGAGTTTGCACGTAACCGGTCCCTAGTCGACCGTATGGCCGTGATGTTATTCCCGTCGGCGCTCGAACCCTCGCCGATGGCATCTCGCGACGATCGGTCCGTCCGCACCGACGGAGGAGCCCGCCCGTCCGGCGTGGGGGCAGACTCGCTCGTCCACGTCGACGAGTCCGCGGACTGGGAAGCGAGGGTCGACGAGTTGCTCTACGCCGGAGAAACGGTCCGCGAGCGAGTTCGATCCGACGATCACGAACTGGTCGTGACGAGCCACCGCGTACTGCTGTTTCGGCCCGATTCGACCGACGGCCCCCGGTTTCGACAGGTCGACCGGCCGAACGTCGCCGAGGTCCGCCTCCAGACCGTCGAGTCGCTCCGGTTGCTCGCCTGGTCGGTCGTCTTCGCCGCGGTCGGCTTCGGGCTGGTCGTCGCCGCGTTCAGCTACGAGTTCGGCGGCGTCATCCCGGACCTAAACGGCGGCGGGCCGGCGACGGGCGCCGTCAGCGGCACCGTCGAGGCGCTCGAGTCGATCCTCGCGATGTTCGAACTCTTCGTCCTCGTCACTGGGTTACTCACCATTTGTCTCGCCCTCGGATCGTTCGGCTGGTACCTGCGAACGCGTAGTCAGCGTCTGGTCGTCGCCGTCGTCGGCGAGGCGGATCTGTCGATTCCGCGACCGGCCGACGCCGAGTCCGTCGCCGCCGCGCTGGAGCGAGCGATCGACGGCACGCCGGTGGCCGAATCGGGCTCGCTCGTCGGGATCAGATCGCACGCGGACGGCGGTCGATCCGGCGACGAGCGCCCGACGGCGGATGGTGTCGACTCACCGAAGCCGCCCGAGCCGGACGGATCGGAGTCGGACGACGACTGACCGTGCGAAGCGGTCACACCGCGTCAGGCTGAAAGCCCTCGACACCGTATCCGGGTTCGATGCAGGCCGATCGGGTGCGCGAGCGCGCGAGCGAACTCCCCGCCGAGCCGGGCGTCTACCAGTTCTTCGACGGGGAGACGACGCTCTACGTCGGCAAGGCCGTCGACGTCCGATCGCGAGTCCGTTCGTACGCCGATCCGCGCGGTGCCCGGATCCAACGGATGGTCCGCGAGGCCGACTCGATCGACGTCGCCGTCACCGACACGGAGACGCAGGCGCTGCTCCTCGAGGCGAACCTCATCAAGCGCCACCAGCCCCGGTACAACGTCCGGCTCAAAGACGACAAGTCCTACCCGATGGTCCAGCTCACCGACCACGAGGTTCCGCGGATCGAGATCACGCGGGATCCCGCCGAAACCGCGACGGTATACGGTCCCTACACCGACAAGGGTCGGGTCGAGACGGTCGTGAAGGCGCTTCGCGAAACCTACGGTCTCAGGGGCTGTTCCGATCACAAGTATCGCGGGCGGGACCGCCCGTGTCTCGACTACGAGATGGGGTTGTGTACCGCGCCCTGTACGGGCGAGATCGATCCCGAGACGTACGCGGGCGACGTCGATATCGTCAAACGCTTCCTGGGGGGTGAGACGGGCGTCCTCGCGGATCCGCTCGGGACGGCCATGGCCGAGGCCGCCGAGGCGAACAACTTCGAACGCGCGGCCAACCTCCGCGACCGGCTGGCCGCCGTCGAGCGCTTTCACGGCGAGGGCGGCGAGGCCGTCCAGACCTACGACGACGAGCGGACCGTCGACGTCCTCGGCGTCGCGATCGAGGGCGAGAAAGCGACGGTCGCCCGGCTCCGCTCGGAGGGCGGCAAGCTCGTCGACCGCGATCGGTTCACCCTCGCCGCGCCGTACGGTGCCGACGAGGGCGTGCCGACCGTGATCGCCGCGTTCATCGTCCAGCACTACGCCGAGCGGACGATGCCCGACGCTCTCCTCCTGCCCGAACGCCACGACGACGAGGAGGTCGCCGCCTGGCTCGACGCCGAAGGCGTCGCCGTCCGCGTCCCCGGCGTCGGGCGCGAGGCCAAGCTGGTCGAGTTGGCGCTGAAAAACGCCCGGCGAAACGTGGGTGGACGCGACGAGTGCGGGCTGCTCGCCGACGCGCTGGGGATCGACCGCGCCCGGCGGATCGAGGGCTTCGACGTGAGCCACGCCCAGGGGAAGTCGGCCGTCGGCAGCAACGTCACCTTCGTCGACGGCAGCGCCGAGACGGCCGACTACCGGCGAAAGAAGCTCGACGATCGGAACGACGATTACGACAACATGGCCCAGCTGCTTCGCTGGCGTGCCGCCCGCGCCGTCGACGGTCGCGACGACCGGCCCGACCCCGATCTCCTGCTGATCGACGGCGGAAAAGGACAGCTCGCGGCCGCCTGCGAGGCCCTCGAAGCCGAAGGGTGGGACGTCCCCGCCGTGGCCATCGCCAAGGCGGAAGAGCGGGTGATCACCCCCGACCGCGAGCACGCCTGGCCGAGCGACGCCCCGCACTTACACCTCCTCCAGCGGGTTCGCGACGAGTCTCACCGCTTTGCCGTCCAGTACCACCAGACCATCCGCGACGAAGTCAAAACGGTCCTGGACGACGTCCCCGGCATCGGCCCGGAGACGCGAAAGCGCCTGCTCGGTCGCTTTGGCAGCGTCGAGAACGTCCGCGAGGCGAGCGTCGACGACCTGACGAGCGTGGAGGGCGTCGGTTCCAAGACGGCCGAGACGCTGAAAGCGAGGTTGTAGCGCCGGCCCCCAATTCGACGTCTGGACTCTCACAACCGCTGGTGATCGGCAGTCCTATCTATTCGACCCGTGACTGTTCTGTCCATGTACGCGTTCGTCCGCGGTGCGATCGTCCCGTTCTTTTCGATCTTCGTTCCGGGCGTCTGGTACGTCAACCGGAACCTGACCACCGCGGCGTTGGCGCCGACCGTCGACCCCTCGCCAGGGTTGATCGTCGCCGGTCTCGCCGGTGTCGTCCTCGTCGCGACGATCGGCGCGGCGATCGGCTCCTGGCTCGCATCACCGATCGTCGACTCGGAGGCCACGTCGCTCCCGGCTCGGGTGCTCGTCCCGCCGGTGGCCGCCCTGCCGGTGTTTCTCGGGTGTATGGCGATTCTGGGGCTGGCCGGAGCGGTCGTCTTTCTCGATCTGGGTCCCGGGTGGCTTCAGATACTCTCGCTCGCCCTGGCGACACCCCTCGCGCTTCCGTTCGTGGTGTTGGTGCCGCTCGCGATCCACTCTCACCTGGCGACGATAGTCGGGCTCGCGTGCATCCCGCTCTGGTGTTCGCTGGGTGCGACGTATACAGCCGGATCGGACGTCGTCTGATGGACGCGGTTCACGTTATGATCGTGGGGCCCTCTCGGTTCACCACCCGGTTCTGGTCCGTAGATCGCCGGATTCACCCGATTTCCGCCCGCCGAAATCGCGCGTATCCCACCCCGAGTGCCACGACCAGCCACGCCAGCAGGATCACGGGCATGAACCACTCCTGGAGGTAGAACGGGTCGCCGGGCTCGGGCGGCATGGCGCCGTCTTCGGCGCGCTCGAAGAGGAAGCCGTTGGTCAGGCGGCTGTAGGCGAACGACGGACTCAGGTGGTAGACGAAGTCGTAGAGGGCCGGTCGCGCCGACAGGCCGAGGAGATCTTCGACGACGTAGGCGACGCTGTCGTGGGGATTGATTCCCGGCATGACCCACGCGATGGTGAAAAAGACGTAGACGCTGACCACGCCGACCATCGCCCGCATCCGCGTCGCCGACAGCGCCGAGATGCCGACCGCGATCGCGACGTAGACGACGGCGAACCCGGCGACGAACGTCGACTGGGCGACGAGGTGTCCGATCGGCACCGATCCGAATCGGACGAGGGCGATCACTCCACCGACGGCCATCGCGACCGCCACGGCGACGACGGCGACGAGCGACCGACTCACGAGTTTGCCCAAAAGGACGTCTCGGCGCCGGAGCGGCAATCCGAGCAGGTGTTTGATCCGACCCGTCTCGCGCTCGCCGGCGATCGCGAGGTAGCCGATCACCAGCGAGACGATCGGGACGTACCAGATGACGATCGCGTTCGTCGTCCAGAGAACGTCCTCGGCCGGCGCCGACCCGCTCTCGGAAGTCGTCGCCGCGACGAGTGCGACGAACGCGGAGAGCGACCCGATCGCCGCCAGGAGGACGTTCGATCGGCGCGCGTCGGTGATATCGCGGTGGGCGACGGCCAACCA
Source organism: Halovivax gelatinilyticus (assembly GCF_024300625.1). Classification (GTDB taxonomy): domain Archaea; phylum Halobacteriota; class Halobacteria; order Halobacteriales; family Natrialbaceae; genus Halovivax; species Halovivax gelatinilyticus. The sequence continues at coordinate 1,939,495 of NZ_CP101322.1, forward strand.
GCTCATGCCTGTACCTCCCGGCGTTTGCCGACGGATTCGTGAACCGAGTCATCGTCGACGTATCGTTCGAACAGCGTTTCGAGCGACGGTTCTCGCGTTTCGACGTCGACGAGCCGTCCCCGCTCGTCGGCGCGACGGATCGCGTCGATCCGGTCGCCAGGCGCCCGACACGTTACGTCCAGCCACCGGTCTGCGTCACCGTCCCGCCGCGTCCGTGCGAGGCCGTTCCCTCGTGTCACGGCGGTAACGCCCTCGAGATCGTTCAGGCCGAGGTCGCCGATCGGTTCGGCGAACCCGAGCGACACCGTGAAGCCGACGCCTGGCAGGTCGCGAAGCCCTTCGATCGTGTCCTCTGCGACGAGGTGGCCCGAATCGAGGATTCCCACGCGGTCGCAGACCGATTCGACGGACGAGAGCTGGTGACTCGAGAGGAATACGGTGGTTCCGTCGTCGACTTCTTCGCGGACGATATCGCGGATCTCGGCCTGTCCCGTCGGATCGAGGCCGGTTCCCGGCTCGTCGAGGATCAGCAGGTCCGGTTCGCCCGCCAGCGCCATTCCGAGCGAGAGTCGCTGTCGCATTCCCTTCGAGTACTCCCTGACGTACCGCCGCTGGTCCGCTCGGTCGAGGCCGAGGCGGTCGAGGACGGCCTCCGGATCGACGTCGACGTCCCTGACCCGGCCGACGAAGGCGATATGTTCGCGGCCGGTCGATCGCGGGTACAGGTCGGTCCCTTCGGGGAGCACGCCGATGCGTCGGCGGATCTCGCGTGACCCCTCACGGATGTCGTGGCCGAGGACGGTAGCCGTGCCCGTGGTCGGCTCGAGGAATCCGACCAACAGGTCGATCGTCGTCGACTTCCCCGCGCCGTTCGGCCCGAGAAAGCCGTAGGATTCGCCCCGTTCGACGGTCATGTCGAGGCCGTCGACGGCGACGACGTCGCCGAAGCGTTTCGTGAGTCCGTCCGTTTCGATTGCGGGTCCCATCACCGGGCACTTCGCAGGGTGGTAAATTAGCCGTCACGAACGCTCAAAACGAGTTTTGAGCGTTAGAACGGCCGAATTCGACCGACGGCGCCGCGAACTCGCTTGCGCCCAGTAGCCAGCAGGTCTTGACCGGAGGCGACCTCGACGTCCTCGCGGTCGACGACGGAGCTCACGTACATTGCCGTTCCGAGCACGACCCAGATCGCCTGGAGGGACAGCTGCGCCGCGGAGCCGAGGCCGACGAGCCAGGACGAGTCGAGGGTGTGACCGACGCCGGCGGCGGCGAACGCCGGTCCGACCGCGTACGGGGCCAGGATCGTGAGCGCGAATCCGCCGACCACGACCAGTAACCGACGTCGGTGGGTCGCCGTGATAGACCAGCTCATTCGGAGCGCCGTCAGCGGACCGTAGCCGCCAGCGACGCAGATTTCGGGGGCGAGCCAGCACTTGAAGATCACGGCGGCCATCGCCGAGCCGAAGACCAGCGGCGAGAACGCGGTGTCGAAGATGGCGGGCGTAACGACGCCGATTCCGAGCGCCATGTCTAGCGGGTAGACGACGGTGAAGATCGCCGTTACCGCGACGGTCGCTATCACCATCGCGATGCCGGCCACGAACAGGGTTCCGGCCATCGCCGCCAAGATAGCTGGAAGCCGTCGCAGTGTGTGACCGAGCGCCTGCCCCACCGTTTGACGAGTCCCCGACAACTCGCCGGCCGCAATCGTCGCAACGTAGCCGCGGAACGCGAGCGCCGGCACCACCGCGAGCAACGAGACGTCGAAGATGTTGGCGGAGTGGGTGGGAACCAGCCCAACACGGCGCTGGAACAGCTCGAGTCCGACGACGATGGCGACCGCGAGCATGATCGTCGCGTGACGTCTCACGACCCCGACGCTCCAGACGAGGTGATCTCCGAGCGTTCGCCGGTACACGACCGGATCGAGGCTCCGACATCGCAGACAGGCACAACCGTCAGCGTCCGCCCGGCGCTCGATCGGTTCCATCGCTACCGAGATGTCCACCGTGATCGCACTTCAACCGCTCGACGGCCGCGAGTGGGACGAGTCGGTCCGGTCGATCGGTCAAAATCGCGTTTGAGCGACGGTAACCGATAAGGGTCTCCCGAACGGACGTGACGGTACCGATCTATGGGCCGGTTACTGCCGACGCGGACAGAGGTGACGATCGACCGGGACGACGAGCCACGATTGCTCTGTCTCGACGACGAGGAGACCGGCGACGTACTCGGTCGACTCGCATCCGACACCGGGCGGGAAATCGTCCAGACGATCTATGCGGAACCGATGTCGGCACAGGACCTCGCATCCACCCTCGATCGATCCGTTCAGAGCGTTTCGTATCACCTGGAGAAGCTAGAGGCGGTTGGCATCATCGAGGTACTCGACACCTGCTATTCAGAAAAGGGCCAGGAGATGGCCATTTACGGACCGCCGTCCGAACCGCTGGTGGTCTACGTCGGGATGTCCGACGACCAACGTGGTCTGCGCGCGGCGTTCGAACGCTTCGCCGGAGCGATCGGTCCCGTCGCGATTCTCATCGCCATTGGCGAGACCCTCTCGCGTCTGCTGGGCGGCGAGGAGTGATCGAGCCAGAGGGGTGAGGACTTTGTATCTCGGTAACGTAGAACATCTCGTGTCAAACGACGACCCACTCGACGACCTGTTAGACGAACTCGACGCCCACGGCGATCTCGATACGGCCGAACAGGTGCTCTCGATCCGGATGGAAAAACGACGCTACGGAAAGCCGGTGACGATCGTCGAGGGGTTCGACCTGCCGGCCTCGGAGGTCAAATCGATCGCCTCGGATCTCAAGAGCGCGATGGGAACCGGCGGCACCATCGAGGAGGGTCGGATCGAACTGCAGGGAGATCATCGCGATCGCGTCCCTGCGCTACTTCGCGAACGCGGGTTTCAGGTCGACGCCTGATCGGACCCCGGAGACGCGCCACGGGGACCAACCACTCGGGCCAATCACTTTAGTCTCGGTCGGTGACGACCGAGTATGGGACAGCGTCACATCGGTCTTCGACCGGCGACGGCCGCGGATCGCGAGCCGATTCGCGAGGTCGCTCGGGCGGCCTGGCACGACACCTACGACGAACTCGACGCGGAGACGGTAGACGAGACCGTCGACGCGTGGTACGACGACGCGTCGTTCCGCGAGGCGCTCGATACGCCCGGGACCGCCGTTCTCGTCGCCGAATCTGACGGCGAGATCGTCGGGTTCACCCACGGCGTCGTCACCGAGAACGAGGGAGACGTCCTTCGGATGTACGTCCACCCCGACCACCAGCGCCAGGGAATCGGCACCGCCCTCCACGAGCGGTTACGCACCGCGCTCGAGGACTTCAATATGGAACGGATGCGGGCGATCGACCTCGCCTCGAACGAGGGTGGCCGGCGGTTCTACGAACACCTCGGATTCGAAGAAACCGGCGAGGGGACGGTCGAAATCGGCGGGAAACCCCGCCGCGAGGTCGTCTACACGCTCGAGTTTCCCTGATCGAGACGGTGAGTCCGATCGGTCGTGACCGAAGGGACGCCGCCGAAATTACTGGAGCGAATATATACTTCTTTCGGAATAACCAACTTTTGCATGTAATTCATTACGACGTCTCTCGAATCGTCTCGTATGGACGATTCCGATCGGTCGACCGGGTTCGACACCCGCGCGGTGACGGCGGGCGAGAAGGCGATGACCAGCCAGGGAGCGTTCGGCGACGTCGTCTCGCCGATCCACTTGGCGTCGACCTACGCGCTAGACGGCATCGATCCCTCGCTCGCACTCGAAGACGTCGATCCGGACGCCGGCGAATTTCTCTACTCGCGGCTCTCTAACCCGACCCGACGAACGCTCGAACGACAGTTGGCCGCCCTCGAAGGCGGCGAGCACGCGATGGCGTTCTCGTCTGGAACCGCGGCGATCGCCGCGCTCGGCCTCTCGATACTCGAACCGGGTGATCGGCTGGTCGCCTTCGAGGACCTCTACGCGGGGACAAAGCGCATGTTCACCGAACTCTTCGCCGGCCGGTTCGACGTCGACGTCACCTTCGTCGACGCGACGGATGTAGACGCGGTCGCCGCCGCGGTAGACGACCGGACGGCGCTCGTCTGGCTCGAGACGCCGACGAACCCGCTGATCCGACTGTGTGACATCGAGGCGATTTCGGCGCTGGCCCACGATCACGGCGCGCTCGTCGGCGTGGACAACACGTTTCTCAGTCCGTACTTCCAGCGCCCGCTCGACCTCGGCGCCGACGTCGTCGCCCACAGCACGACGAAGTACGTAAACGGCCACAGCGACGCGATCGGCGGCGCAATCGTCACCGACGACGCGTCGCTCGCGGACGAACTGGCGCTCACCCAGCAGATCACCGCCGGAAGTATGCTCTCGCCGTTCGACAGCTACCTCACCCTCCGCGGGCTGAAGACGCTCCCGCTTCGCATGCGCCAGCACGAGCGAAACGCGATGGAACTCGCCGAGTTCCTCGAAGCCCACCCGGCCGTCTCCGAGGTGTACTATCCCGGACTGGAGTCACACCCACAGCACGACCTCGCGACGCGCCAGCAGTCGGGCTACGGCGGCGTCCTCTCGTTCGATCTCGCCGGCACGCAAGATGACGCCATAACCTTCCTCGAATCGCTCGACGAGTTCGCCCTCGCGGTGAGCTTAGGCGGCGTCGAATCGCTGATCGAACTCCCCGCCGCGATGACCCACGAGCCGCTCGATCCCGCCCAGCGCGAGGCGATCGGCATCACGGACACGCTCGTCCGGATGTCCGTCGGAATCGAAGACGTAGCCGACCTGCGCGCGGATCTGGAGCAAGGGTTAGAACTGATCTCGACGCTGGAGTCGCCGGCGGACGATTAACGGGTTCGGTGGACGGTTATTCGACGTACTCGATACGCAACTCCTCGCAGTTGAACCTGTTCGGTTCGAACTGCCCGAAGCGTTCGTCGTTCGTGTAGATCGTCGGCTCTCGTTCTCGATATTTGAACGCCAACACGAGTATCGGCACGTCTTTCGGTTGAACGCCGGTAACTCGGCCGAGAAGGTTCGTTCGAACACTGGAACGCCGTTCGTCTAGCAGTGATGCGGAGAAATCTCGACTGGACGGAGCTTCGATGAGGCCAGTCATTCGAGAGAGTCGGGTGAGAAACAGCGTCTGCAACTCGTCGCACTCGCCCGGGTTCAGTCCTGGTGTTCGTTCGAACGCGTTGAGGGCTTCTTGAACCATGTACGCAGAAATTGCGGAGATGGTCTCCCCGCGGTCGATTTCTGCCAGCAGTTTCCGTGCAGTCTCGTTGACTTCGAGCGTCCCGAACACCCAGAGGTTCGTATCGAGGATCTTCACGGCCGTTTCTCCGAGCGGTCGACGAGTTCTTCTCGAGCCGATTCGACCGCCTCCGTAACCGACGACGGTTCGACCTTCTCTCGAAGTGCGTCGAGTCGGTCGTGCAGTTCGTCGTCACTGGCCGGTGCCCGCTCGGCTCTGGCTAGTAACCGTTCGACGCGGAGTGCCGCGATCGCCGGTTCGTTGTTCAATTCGACGAGATGACGGCGAACCGACTCTTTGATAAATTCGCTTTTATTCGTGTATACGCCGGTCTCATCGAGGAAGTTCTCGACCTCCGTGTCGAGTTCTTCGGGGAATTTCACGCTGACGTTGGCGTACTCCATGGTAATACTATGGTAGCACACGATCAAAAACGTTCGGTTGGACCGCATCCAGTCGGACTCAGATCTGGTGTCCGCACCGTCGGGCGACCGGATCTCGACGCTGGAGTCGCCGGCGGACGACTGAGTGCCGGATAAAGATCACAATTGGCAAGTCCCCTGGGTCTGCATCACCGATCGGCGAGACGCCGGAGTCGTCCTAGCAGGTTCACGCCGAACAGCACCTGCAGTGCGACCGTCCAGAGGCCGACGATAACTGCCACGCCGGCGACCGCGGCGATCTGTTGATCGCTGGCACCGACGGCGGACAGGACTGGATAGAGCAACCAGAACGCGGCGAGAAACCCGATTACGCCGAGGATAACGGCGCCGAACTGGACCAGATACGCAACCAGCAGCCCGGAGAGGCGAGCGACCTGCGTACCGACCGTCACGACAAGTTTGACGGCCGCCCGGACGCGTTCGAGTATACTCACGCGTTCACTTCGAATCTGACCGAATAATATCTTTCCCCGACGAAGCGATCGGGACGGAACGATCCGGATCGACGGTTCCGGGCCGTTACTCGAGTTCGAACGACGTGAGTTCGCCGTCGTCGTCGACCTGTATCACGATCTCTTCGGCGTCGAGATCGAAGCCGATCTCCTCGGGCGCGACCGCGTACTGCGCTCCGTCGTCGAGTTCCACCGCCGAGCCGGCCACGACGGTATCGAAGACGAGCTCCTTGGCGGTCGCTCGATCGAAGCCGGGGAGTGCCTCCATCACGGTCCCGTCGAATCGCGGCGTCTCGACCCAGAGGTACCGGTCGCCGCGCGTGACCACCAGCTGCAGTTGCTCGATGTTGCCCTGCTGGGCGACCCTGATCAGTGGCTGGATCGACGCGTCGTCACCGAGTCTAACCGCGGCGGTGGTCGCCCGGGTGTTATACAGCTCGAACACGCGTTCGGCCGCGACGGGTTGAGCGTTGTACAGATCGACGATACCGGTTCGTGCGAGGGAGTCGTCGAGCAGCAGTCGCTGGTCGGCGGGATCCGCCACCCGGTAGAGAACCTCGACCGCATCGTCACCGAAGCGGTTGGCGTACTCGATGAAGTCGTCGCCGTGACGGAGCGCGAGGTCGGCGTGGTTGACCTGGTTCGCCCGGCTGATGTGGTTCATGGTAGTCAGCACGTTCGCCTGTCTCGAGACGTCATCAGCACTGCTCAGAACGCGCGAGACGGCCGCCGGATCCTGTGAGAGCACCTGGGCTGCGTCGTCGACGTCCAGGTGCCGGACGAGGTCTGCCCCACCGTCGCCGTGTCTGAGGAGGAACGTCCTGAGTTCGTCTCCGGGTAGCTGAGCGAGCTTGGTGTGTCCGATTCGCTGGGTGTGTGCGAGCAGCGCCTGTCCGGATCCGAAGCTACCCTGCTCCCGGATGAGCCGATCGGCAACCGTTCCGCCGGCGCCGCCGTTTGCCCGCAGGAACTGGTCGGTCACCCGGTTCGTCTTTTGACTCGCCGCACCGACGTGGGCGAGGTCACCGACCCTGTCTGACGCCCGAGAGAGGCGGTTCGCGACAGTTACGGAGTCGGAGGCGGCCTGCGTGATCGTCCCGGCGTAGAGGAGCGACGCGAGGAAGTGCGTGACGTATCCGCTGTAGTAGCCGATCGCGTACTTCTCACAATCGGAGTAGTGATCGGGCAGCGTTCCGGGCATGGTGATTCCGTCGGCGATGTCGTCGGCCTTCGATTCCCACTCACAGCCGTCGCCACCGTCGGTGAACGGGTTGTCGAGGCGTTGTTGCTGTTGGACGTGATCCGGAATGGCGCGTACCACTTCGACGAGCAACTCCGCGTCGGCTTCTTCCAAGAACGATTCGATCGCCTCGGCGGTCTCCCCGGGGCCGGTGACGATGCTATAGACTAACTCCGGAAGCTCCGCACCGGAGTGGGTGAACCCGGAGAGCATTCCGGCGTGCTCGGCTCCCAGACCGGGGAGTTTGTGGATCTGCTCGCCGTAGAACGACGACTGACTGTACAGAAGGTCCTGGCGGGCGTTTCCGTGGATGTCCTCGACGAAGAGGTCGGACTGAGAGCCGCGGAGCGCCGTGAACGTTCCCTCCCAGAACGACTCGTACGTTACCGTGTTGACGTAGGTCGAACCGGCGGGCGATCCGCTGGCGATGACGTCTCCCTCTCGGCTCAGTTCGTAGCTACCGACCCCGGCCGGATCCACGATCCGGTAGGTGTATCGGAAGTTCCAGTCGAGCCCGGTATCGACCTCCGGCGCATTTAGACCTGGATCCCAGCCAGCCTCCGGCATCGACACCTCGGACCACTGATCGTACTCGAGCAGTGTCGGCGTCGGTGGCGTCGTCGTGAAGACCGTCGGATCCTCGTAGTCCTCGTCGAGCGCCACGTCGTCTGCGATGCCATCGCCAGTCGTATCGACTCGCTGGGGATCCGTGCCGATCGTCCGTTCGGTTTTGTCGGCCAGACCGTTGCCGCTGGTATCGCTCACCAGCGGATTCGAAGCGACCTCGCGCGTCTCCAGGAACGCCGCCGGATCCCGATCATCGTCCGGATCGGCGACGATTTCGAGCGTCGTCTGGGCGTCGTCGTGATCGTCGATCACGTCGATGTCCCATCCGGAAATCTGATCGACGTCGCTCAGACCGTCGCCGGTCGTGTCCGTCCGTGCCGGGTGGTGTTCGGCGTAGGTGACCGACGCGTACAGCTTCGTCTGATTGTCCTCCTCGAAGATTCGGTAGTCGATCTCGACGGTTTCGTTGTCGAGGATGCCGTCGCTACTCGTGTCGAGTCTGGTCGGATGGATATCGAGCGGTTCGCCGACGACGCCCGGCTCGCCGGTCGGCATCGAAAGGTTCATCTCTGCGACCCGGTCAGGGATTCCGTCGCCGTTGGTATCGAGCAGGTCAACGCCGGTCTGATTATCGGCGACGCGATCGAACGTGTCGGGCAGGTCCTCCGCGTCCACGACGTGGTAGAAGTCTCCGCCCGTGGCGGCGGCGATCTCACGGAGTTCGTCTTCGTCAATTCCATCACCCAGTCCGATGGTGCTGATCTCGACGCCGCGTTCGGCGGCAGTCTCTGCGACGTCGACTGGATCCCCGCCGCGGTTCGTGTGACCGTCAGCCAGCAGGATAATCACCGGCGTGCGGTTCTCCCAGCCGTTTCGTTCGAGTTCGTCGAGCCCCTCGTTCAATCCGGCGGCGGTGTTGGTCAACCCGCCCGCGGAAATCCCCTCGATACTCGTGTTGAGCGCGTCGTGGTCGGTCGTCAGCGAGTGGTGGAGCCGAGCGGAAGAATCGAACCCGGCGAGGGCACCCTGCTCGTCGTCGACGAGCGCGCCCACGAATCGCTGTGCCCCCTTCCGAGCGTTCTCGATTCGGTCGCCACTCATGCTCCCGCTCTCGTCGATCACGAACACGAGATCGATCTTCTCGAAGTCTCCACCCGGATCGGTCGCGTTGTCGTCGCCGTCGTCGAGTACGACGGTATCGCTGGTGTGGTCTTCCCAGTCGTCTATCCAGAACGCCGAGAAGAAAGAAAAGGAGTCCACTTCCGCCGTGGCGACGCCGGCTTCCTCGTCTACGTCGGTTTCGACGGCCTGCCACGGTTCGCCGTTGTGGGGATCCCAGGTGACGACCGAGAGGTTCCCGTCTCGATCTACCGCGCCCTCGTCTATCGGGATGGAAACGGTCGCCTCGTCTACGTCGGTTCGGTTCTCGATGCGGACCATCGGTCCCGCGCGATACGGATCGTCAGTCGACGGCGTCTCGTCGTCGACGCTGAGGTGACGTTCGTCAAGCCCGTCACCGCCGGCCGCGACCGTCACTCCGGAGTCCTCGTCTTCGACCTCGATTTCGTGATATTCGTCAGGATCTGGCGGTGTCCAGACGACATCGTCCTCGTCGATTTCGATCTCAACCGTCTCCTCGACGGACCGGTCGTCCGATGCCGACGCCGTAAGGGTAAGCGTCGCGTTCTCTAAATCCGATCCGACGTCGACCATCGTCGTTCCGGTCGCTACCGTCCCGCTCGATTCGGGAGACAGCAGGTGGATCGGGTCCGGATCGACGTCGCCAGCCTCGACGGCTACGTCGACTTCGTCGTAGTCGTACGGTCGGACGTCGCTGAGGACGGCTTCGACCGGAACGAGCACCGTCCCGTCGTGCTCGAACGCCACGCCTACCGACGCATCGAGGGACGGGTCGACGGTATCTTCGACGACGTCGATCGCCCGGTCCGCGTGTTTCCAGGCGGTTTCGAGGTGGCCGGTCGCGCGTTCGCGATCGACGATCTCCGGGTCCTCGCTGAGGGTCTCGTCGGCTCGCTCGAGTGCGTCAACGGCGTTTCCGAGCGCGCTCTCTGCACTCTGGCGTTGTCCCGGATTTCGAAACTCGTCGTCGTACCGTTCGATCGCGAGAGCGGCGTCGACGACGGCGAGTCGCGCGCTTCGGTTCGTCGCCGCGTACAGTCGTTCGCTCGAGTTGTCGACCGTCTCGGCATCGTATCCGCTCACCTCGTCGACGAGATCGGCGAGTCCCGCCTGTGCCGCGCCGAGGTGTTCGTAGGCCTCGCGATCGTCGATGTGGTCGACGTGTCGGTAGAACTCGACGGACGAGTTGACGGAGGAAACGATCTCGCTCCCGATCGAACCGGTGTCGTCGTCGAAGTCGACCTCGCCGAGTTGATCGGTCGCCTCCAGGACGGTTTCGAGCGATCCGTTAGATCCGAGATCCGCGACGGCGATATCGGTCGCGTTACTCCCTCGGTCGTGACCGGGCGGACCGGCCCCGTCGCCCGGCGGCCCCGTCTGGACGCCGTCGACCTGGTCATCTACTGTTCCCGAGGGAGTATTTGCAACAACCGGCATCGAAATTAGCGAAGTCACCATTAAAACGGCGAAGATAATGGCGACAATCTTTGTAGCTCTCATCTATATGATATCGAATTTTCTCCTAACAATTTATGTATTTCTCTTGGGGACTAGTGTTACTTCTGATGAACTGACGTGGCTGTCAACAACTCTTTCCGGCGATAGCGCGTTTCAGCGGGCGTTTAGGTAGTTTTCCGGTTGGTAAATCGGCTCGTCAAACCGCCCCGCCGTTCCTGTCGCTCGTGAGTTTGCGAAACTGCCGCCGCCTCGGTTCCGACACTCTTATCTCGCTGTTAACACGTTTGGCGGTATGAAGCGATCCGTGACCATCGGCGACGCCGAGGTCCCCGTCGTCGACGGCTTCGTCAACGGCGTGGCGACCTTCGTGGCGGGCCTGCTCACGACGACGGTGATGTTGAGCATCCTCGGACGGAGTCCCGAGGCGCAGTTCGGCCGGGTCTTCATGGCCCCTGCGGAGTCGTTCGGCTGGCTCTACCTCGGCGCCCATCAGGTGTCGGTGACCGTCGACGGCATGGCCGTAAACTACGCCGAGAGCGCCGTCGCCTACTCCGTCGCGTACTACCTGGTTCCCGTCTTGCTCCTCCTCGTCGCCGGCTACCACGTCGCACGGTCCGTCGAGTCAGTCGACGAACCGCACCTGGGAGTACTCGCCGGAGCGACCGTCGTACTCGGCTACCTCCCGCTGGTCGCACTCGCCGCCGTGGTCCTCCCCTACGAGGGAACGAACGTCGACGTGACCGTCCCGTTCGCCAGGTCGGTACTCGTCGCTGGGATTGCGTACCCGGTCGCCGTGGGTGGTATCGGGGGCGCTCTGGCGACCCTGCACGATTCGGCAGACTGGTCGTAACTGCGGCGGTTACCTCCCGCGCGCTTCGACGTGTCCGGCGGCTCACCGTTTTCCGTCGTTGTGGTCTCGTTCGTTGCGCTGTCGAGCGTATCCCTCGTTCTCTCGATCCGACCAGAACGGTTCGACCACCGGTCACGAACCGGACGAACGCGTCACCCGGAGTCGTCGAGCACGTCGAATCGAAGCGCGCTGGCGAGTTCACCGTACCCAGGTCGGACCGTCCGTCCGGACCAGCAATGGACCGTCCCGTCCGCCCAGTGGACGTACTGGTAGCGACGGTCGGCCGTGCGACCGCTCCGGGTAATCGTTTCTTCGAACAGCTTCAGAACATCTTCCCCATCCGGGAGCGTTTCTGGATCCGGATCCAGGATTCGGCCCCGGGGCATCGGAATCTCGTCGATCGGTCGGTCGAGCGAGTTTGCGTCGAGCACCACCGAGAGCAAGAGCCGGTACTCCCACTCGTCAAGGTCGTCCCAGTCATCCGGATCTACGTCCTCACCGAATAGCTCCGCCTCTCGCTCGACGGTGAGCGGGAACCAGTGGTCGGGAATCTCGTTCGCGAGCCGGTAGTCCGCGTCTGACTCCGCGACGGTCCGCAACGGCCGTTTCGCGACGGTCAGGTACTCCGGGTTGTCCGTTTCGCCGTCCGGTTCGTCGTCACCCACGTTCTCGCCTTCGTCGTCGCTATCCTCGTTCTCATCGTCGTTACCGTCATCGGCCGTGACGGCTCGAACGAGTGCGACCGCGTGGGCGTCCTGCAACGTACTCTCGTCCAGTTCGGCCCCGATTCCGTCCCGTGCGTCGGCGCTCCCGGTGTAGAGGCGAACCCGTTCACCCGGTTCGATCGACCAGTCCGTGAGGCGGACGTACCGGTCGCGTTCTCCGTTCGTCTCGCTCGCCAGGTGAAGCGTCTCGGCTGCATACACGTCGTCGCCGGGGTTGTGTAGTTCGACGAACTCCTCGGTGGGATCGGCGTCGGCCACTGCACGCGAAATCTCGACGCCGGGCTGGGTAAACTCCGCGCGCTCGATCGGCTCGCCCGTTGGCCCTTCGACGAGCCGTTCGAGCGCGAAGACGAGGTTTGCCATCGGATCGCGACCGAACACCACCTGCTCGACCGGATCGCTCTCGATGGCGTCCGAGACGGTCGGCGGAAGGAACAACCCCTGGTGGTGGTCGTCGTTGGGAAGGTCGTGGCTGAACAGCCGCCAGTCGTCGTTTTCGGCGCTCTCGACGTCCTCGACGATGCCGAACGAATCGGTGACCGTCATCGACGGAATGCGAGTGAGCGATCCGATTGGAACGTCCTCGAGCGGCAGGCTGAACCAGTCGTTACCGTAGGTCACGGCGAACTCCTGGACCAGAAGGCGAACCAGATTCAACCCGTCGACGCTCACGTCACCGAAGAGTAGTCCGGCGTCCTCGACCTCCCACCACCGGGGCGTCGGCATCCCCGGGACGGTCACCGGTGTGGGAACGAGCCACTCGTCCGGCGTCTCGCTCGCGCCGTCGCCCGGTTGCGCGCTATCGCCGTCACCATCGCTCGTCGCCCCATCGTCGTCATCGATTGCTTCGAGTTCGTCGTCCGATGGCGTGAAGGCGTGCCAGGAGAGTCGGCCACCCGGATAGCCGTTCATCTCGAACGTGTTCTCGTCGGCGCCCGATCCGGTTGCAACGGCGCCGTCGTACTCGAGACGCGTCGGGCGCCAGGCGTCGCCGTCGTCGTCCGGTTCGTCGAACAGGTCGAGGTACCACTCGCAGAACTCGTCGGCAGCGTCCTCGTACGCCGACTCGTCGTCCGCGTCGATCGTCTCCGGTTCACACCCCTTCGGGAGTGGAACGGTTTCGAAATCGTACGACTCGCCCTCGCGAGCTGCGTTCAGCGATTCGAACACCGCAGCGCCGTCGACGGTTCGTCCAGCCATCACCCGGAAGAAGGTTCGTTCGGTCTCGGGGAGCGCCTCGTCCGGTTCGGAGAGCAACACGTCCGGATCGTCGCCGTCGAAATCCCTCGCGACGTAGGGTTCCCCGTCGTCGTCGAACCCCTCAGCTTCGAGCAGTTCGAGAAAGGCACGGCCCGCCTCGACGGCGAGACGAGCCGGCGGGTCGTTGGTAAGTACGCGCTCGCGTTCGATCGCCGATTCCAGCGGGCCGCCATCGTACGCCACGACCGCTCCGTCACCATCACCGCGCCGCTCGAACCGGTCCAGCCCGTCGTGTTCGACGCTGATGTCGATGTCGACCGGCGAGCCGGCATCTTCGCCCCGGAGTTCACCGACGTGCCACTGTCGACTCAGCATCCACAGCGGATCGTGCACCGCCGCGGCGAGTCCATCTGCCATGTCCGCGTCGCGACTCGTCGGCTCTAACTGCCGCCAACGGGCGCGACGGACGAACCGTCTCATCGGGACGTCACCCCCTCGTCGATGGCCCGCTGTAACAGGTGGAGGTGACACGCCGCTCGCGTCCGCGGGGAGTGCCAGGCGACCCGTTCGGGCTCCATCACGGGTTCGCTCGGCCGTCGATCGACGCGTTCTGCGTAATACGGACCGGGCAATAGCGGGACCGGCGTCTGGGGAGTTTCCTCACGAAGATCCGTCGAATCGACCGAGCGCAATTTTGCATCCATCATCGTCTCTTCGACCGTATCGACCACCGTTTTGATCGACCAGCCGTCGTCACGAGGGGGCACCGCGAGCAGTATCGATCCGGGCGCTCGCGAACCGGGCGCGTCGTATCGGAGTGCCACCTCCGTGTCCTGCGTTTCGGCGGCGACCCCTTCGACCCACTCGTCGACGAAGATGCCGGCCACCGGTCCGGATCCGATGGCGCCGCCTTCGGACCCTAATCCGGCGACGATCGAGACCGTCCCCGGGGAGGGTTCGACGCCGTCGATCCCGATCCACTCGTCGTCCGGGACGTACGGGAGTTGCCCGACGCCGAATTCCCACGGCGACTCCCCGGCGATGGCCGACGCGTACGAGCGAACTTCGCGCCCGTCGGCCACCCGTTCGGTAACCTGCGCCGCTCGCTGGAACCACGTTTCTACCGCGAGCGGATCCTCGGCCAGGTTTGCGGGATCGTCCGCGAACGTCTCCTCGAGTTCCGCGGCGTTTACCGGCTCGAACGGCGCCAGGACTGAAACGGTACCGTCGAACAACGTATCGAGGCGCTCGAGCTGGGCCTCGACGGTTTCTTCGGGATCCTCGTCGGGATTCGACGGGATCTCGACGGCATCGACCAGCTCGATTCGATTCGTCAGTTTCGTGTACACCGTGGGTGCCTGCTCGGCGAGCAGTCGCTCATCTTTCTGTGAGTATCCAGCCGGTGACTCCGGTATCGCTCCGTAGATGCCGTACCAGCCAGCTTCGTACAGGGCGTCGCGCACCACCTCGAGCACCTCCAGTCTGAATATATCGGCGGGATCTACGTCACCGTCGTCGATCTCCTCGAGGGTATCCGTCATCGCGGCGAGTTCATCGAGTGGCTCCAGTGCATCGGAGCGGTGATCGAGACCGGTTTCAGCCACGCTCGGGAGGGAATCGACGTCGTCGACTCCTTCTTCCAGTTCACTGGCCAGCGGTGAAACCGCCTCGACGACGTCAGCCACCTCGAGTGCTGCCGGCAACGCTTCTTCGAACCGCTCGGCGAACGTCTCCGCCGCATCCGTCTGTTCGCCGTCAAGACGAGCGACGGTGTCGTTCAACGCGCTGGCGACCGATGCATCGTCGATCGCCTCGGGGTGGGTGAGCCAGGTCGCCAGTCGCTGCTGGGTGACTGACAGTGCGACTGGATCGTCCGTTCCCTCCGGCTTCCAATCGGATTCCGCCGCTTCGAGCTCACGAATCGCCTCGCCTGGAATCGTCGCGAGCGCTTCGAGTGCGCTGGTGCGGGTGTCGCCATCGACATCATCTTCGAGTCCGGCGATCGTTCGAGCGGCCGTCGCGGCGAACAGCGGCGATCGGTTCTCGTCGGATCCGAGCGCATAGGTCGCGTCCGCCGGTCCGAGCGAGGGGCGACTCACGGCGATGTGTTCGCTCAGTTGTTCCGCCCACGGTCGGACGGATTCCAGCCCCGTCTCGAGCGTCGTCAGCTCGACGTCGGCCAGCCCAGCGACGTCGTCGTCGCCGACGAGCACGTCCCAGACGTCTTCGAGATCGAGCTCATCCGGAAGCGAACGCGTCGATTCGTTATCGACCGCCTCGATAGCAGCCTCCACGTCGTCCCACGGAACGGCGTCGACGGCGCTCGAAAGCTCCTCGTCGGCCGTTCGAACTCGTTCGTGTGCCCACCGGAGCCAGCCGAGTCGGGTGAGTGTCTCGGTGAGTTCCGGTTCGGGCCGTCCGACGTATCCAGCTCGACGATAGAGCAGCCGATCGCCCGAGCGGACGGTAACGAGCAGCCACGATCCCGGATTCACCGACGAGAGATCGAGCGAGAGTGAAAGCGTGTCGTCGTCGAGATCGACATCGCCGACGGCGTTGCTCTCGATCATCGACGCTCCGTCCGTCCCCCAGACGCTGACCGTCGGCGCTTCCATAGCCGTTGTGTCATCGGGAATGTCGTCGATCCAGATCAACGAGTCGTCCGGCTCGGCGGCTTCGAGTGCATCGGACGCGCGCTCCTCGGCTCGAGACACTTCTCTTCGCGCGCGCCGGACGATGGCACGAGCCCGACCGTACGCCTCCTCACGATAGGACGTTCGAGCGGCGTCGTAATAGCGGACGGCCCGCCTGTAATGCGATCTGGCTTCTCCGAACGCCGTCGCCGCGTTCTCGTAGGACTCGAGCATCGCTGGCCGTTCGAGTGCGTCGTCGACGTCGTGTAATTGCTCGCGGACCGAAGCGAGTCGGCGATGGGTCCGCACGAGATCCCTGGCCGCTCGCATCATCTCTCGATCTCGCGTTCGTGGTCGGTCGACTCGCGGAGGAAGCGATTCGTTCTCGACCGGCTCTCCTTCGAGCTCCGACTCACGCTCTCCGGCTTCGTCGACCACGGTTTTCTCGATCGTGGGCGAGGCCTCGACTGTGACGGATTCGTCGAACGTTCCCGGTTCCTCGAGTAACAGGTCCTCGGGATCGCCGAGCGGAGCCAGCGCGAATCGATGGGATGCGATCTCGGACGGGTCGGCGGCTGCAATCGTTTCGAGCGCGGATTCGAGACCGTCTGCAGGCAACGATTCGATCGTCCGAAACGCGGTGTCGACGGCGTACTCGACCAGCTCCGGAACGGATCCGTGACCGTCTTCGACGCTGTCGCCATCGCCGGCTCGCTCGAGTAGTGCCAGCACGTCGTCGAGTGATTGTTTGATCGGACCGAGTCCGTCCGACTCGTCACCGTCGATGTCGTCGTATCGGTCGGCGAGTGTTGTTGCGTTTTCGTCCGTATATCCGCTCGAAGTTGGTTCGCTCGGATGGGTGAAGTCCTCGCCGGTTGCCGGCCGCGTCTCGTCTAGCAGCGAAGAGAGACTTCGGGCCACCTCGAGCACCGTCGCAAGCGCGTACGCAGCGGGATCTTCGACGTCTCGGTACCGAATCGAAAGCGTCGCGTCGGTCGGCACGTCGCCGTGTCGAACGAGATGATATCGGATTCGGGCATCGAGTTCCGAGCGCCCAGCGCGGTGATCGCCCGACAGCGCGAGCAAGTCGAGATTCGAAAGCTCGAGATCGGCGAGTTCGAGCCGTTCGATCCCGTCGTCGAGTACTACTTCTTCGTCCGCGTTATCCCCTGTTTCGTCATCGTCGTCTCGTCCCGTTTGCGTCCACTCGACCAGACACTCGACGTTCTCGTGGGCCGGGATAACGGACTCGAGCCAGGCTTCGAGCGTCGGTTCCGCTTGCGCGCGCGGCGTCGACGCCTCAATTTCCTCCGTCGGATCGAACACGAGCAGGTGTCGATGCGTGACGCCGGTCTCGGAGCGTTGAACCTCGGTAACCTCCGGTTCCGGGACGCCTTCGGCCCGTTCGAGCCCCTCGAGCGACGCACCACCTTTCTCCGGATCGCCGCGGGCGATCTGGTGGGCCGTCTCCGCGACGAGGAGATCGCTGACTGCATCGATGTCGTCTGCGAGTTCCTCGATCACGTCGTCGAACCGGGCCACGTCCGCGTCACTGGGAACGAGCGTGTCACCGGCCTGATTTTCCGTCGAGACGGTCGCGAGGTCGAACTCGTCGGACTGGTGGGCGCGGACCAATTCGTAGCCGTTGAGAACGTCGCTGTGGGCGACGCTAGCTCCGTCTTCGTCCGGTCCGGTCGACGACTCCGTCTCCTCGAGTTGATCTCGGACGGCGGGGAAGGCCTCGCGGAGTTCGTGTTTCCACCGCATGAGGTTGAGCGAGTCGTCGTCGGATCCGACCGTCACCTCGTGCATTCGACGCTCGAGGCGGGCGCCGAGCAACTCGCCGAGGTCGGTTCCGCGACGGACGCCGTCGAGAAGCCACAGTGCATCCTGAACCCGTTCAGCCGACAGATCGACCCCGAGCGCCTCGCGAAGCTCGTCGCTCTCGGCCGCATCGTACCCGCTCCGGAGTAGCGCCGCCGTGTTGGCGTGTTCTCCCGAGGGTGCATGGACGAACGCCGGCGATTGCGCGTCAACCTGCGCGGCCGGGCGCAGCCCCTCGACGTATCCGTACCCGCCGACGCACAGTCCGGAAAGCGGCGTCGCTGGTCTCCGCCCCATCGCCCGACCCGCGAACAGTCGCGCCGTAACGAGCGAGGTTTTCCACGCGTCGAGACGATGACTCGTCGCGTCGAGCGATCCCGCCGCGAGCGAGGCGAGTCGCGAGCGATCCATCCCCTGGAGCCGTTCGAGACTTTCGCCGAAGCTGACCACCGATTGGGGCACGGATACGCCGTCCGGTAACGCACCGCCGTCGTCCGTCCCGGCGATCGCGTCGCCGAGTACATCCGCGTACGCGTAGTCATCTGATTCCGCCGACGGGAGCGGATCTGTCAGGTCGTTCGACGCGGCTCCAAGTCCCGGCACCTGAGACGGATCGCTCCGTGGTGGATCGTTGAGTGCGAGACCGAGTCGGAGGCGACCGTCGACGTAGGTCTGCATCGTCGAATAGTGGGTGAGTGATCTGAGCACTGACGTCATCGACCCGGCGTCGCCGTACGAACGCGCCAGTGAACTGGCAGCGACTAACCGCGGGTGCGTGACGGCGTCGAGCCACTCGTCGGATTCCTCGTCGTCGATCTCCGTGTCGAAGAAGAGCGCTCGCGAAGAGAGGAATCCGCCCCGTTCGATCTCGCTGCGTTCGATAGCCTGACACACCAATGCGTGTCTCACCGAGGCCGGGAATTCTTCGTCCCAGATCGTCTCGAGCACGGCTCGACGTTCCGCCGGATCGACCTCACCATCATCGTCAGCGCCGGGGAGTTCGAGGGCGTCGAGGTCGAGACCGGCCCACTCGAGGACCTCTTCGACGAGCAAGAAATCGTCTTCGGCGGTGAGCGAGAGGACTGCAGAGAGCATCTGCAACCGTTCGAACGAGGCGTCGCGGAGGACGTCGACGAATTCATCGAACGCCGAGTCGACGAACTCGTGGGCGAACGTCGATGCTGATGACGGAGCGTTCGTGGTCCGGCGGAGATAACTCGCCCTGGCGTCGTACAGCAGGTCGGCGGTTTCGGGTGGAAGCGCGTTCTCGATCGCCCCCCAGGCTCCCTCGAGGTCGGCACTCACCGATTCGGCTTCCTGACCGAGCAGCGGATCGAACGACTGATTCCCCCAATGAAGGGTCCACTCCGGATCGTTCGTGAACCGGTCGCCCGTCGACGTTCCGTGCGAGACGCCCGATCGCTCGATCGCGTCGATCGCATTCCACTCCCCGTGGGCGGGATCGAGGCGACTCGCGCCGATCGTATCGGATGGCCGCTCGAGCGGTTGATCGGTGATCGCCGAGGCCCAGAGCGGGCGGAGCGACCGAATTACTGAGGCGATTTGTTCGCTCAGGTCTCGCTGTCGACCGAACAATTCGTCGGGTTCGTCGATGTCACCGACCGGGAGGACGCCGTAGGGAATGTTACCGACTCTGACGGTCGGCAACGGTCCATTGCCGCGAACGTATTCGACGAAGTGAGATCGTCCAGCGTCGAGCATTCTGAGCCATTGCTCGAGCCCGTCTACCCCCGCGGACGGCCAACCCGTCGAACCGTCGGCCAAGGTGACGTCGGCGGCGAATTCGTTCGGCACGGCGACGTGGCGAAGGTAGTATCCGAGCGTCGCGGGCCAGAGCACGTTGTTGACGTGACGAGCGTCGGCGTAGGTCGTTCCGTCACCGTTCGGAACGCGTTCGAACGGATTCGGCCCGTCTATACCGAGCGCTCTTGCGAGTAACGCGCCATCGGTTCGGTCGTCGCTCGCCGTCGGCGCCGGCGGATCGAGCGGTTCGTCGTCCGGCGCGGATTCGAGATTCGTCGGCGTGCCCGTCGGCAGGAGCGAGAGTCCGTCCGTAAACCGGTGTGCGTCGAAGAGCGAGCGGACGGCCTCGGGCGTCTCTTCGGCGTCCATCGATGCGTTCATGCCCACGACGTACAGCGACTCGATCGCGTCCGTCTCCGGATTGAAGCCCTCGAGGTCCGCGAGCGGTACTGACAGTCCCATTCCGACGTCGAGCGCTCGATCGAAATCGAACAGCCAGTCCATCTCGTCGCCGGTGGACCCCGGCTCCACGGCCGGCCCCATCGCCAGTCCTCGGGGAATTATCTCGCCCGTGACGGCGGTTCGGGCCGTCTCACCGTCATCGTCCCATTCGAGGATGGCCACCCAGAGATCTGGCAACAGCCGAGCGGTCGCTCGCTTCGACCAGCTCTCGTCGTGTCGGTCGGCGGATTCGAACGCCACTCGTTCGGGCAGAGTAGCCGAGTCGGTCGGTCGACGAAGCAGCGTTTCGGCCGTCGACTCGTCCGTTCCGGGCTCGCTGCCTGCGTCGACCGGTGTGACCGCCTCGACGATGTACGCCGCCCGTTGGGAGCCAAACCGTTCGACCAGCCGATCCCAGCCGAGCGCTTTGAGTTCGTCGTATCGGCCCATCCGAACCGATTCGTCGGCATCGACCCGACGCTCGTAGGCCTCGAGGTCGACCCCGTTCGCGTACTGTTGGACCGAGGGGTCGACGAATGGCCCTGCTTCGCTGTCGTCTTCTTGTGCCGCGTCACCTTGCCAACCGAGATAGAGCTTCGCCCAGAACTGTCTTCCTGCAGTGACTTCTTCGTCGATGAGTTCCGGTTCGTGGCTGTCGACGTGAATCTGGTCGGGATAGACCCGAATCCGAAGCTCGTCGGGATCCGACGGCTCGACGAATCGCGTTTCCAGCCTGACCGGTAGTAACAGCGCCGGTGCGTCCTCGAGTCGGTCGACCGGATCGCGATGCTCGTAGACGGTCTCGAGCCGCTCGACGAGCAATTGCGCGTACCGATCGCGCGCTGCGACGCACGCGACCGTCAGCAACTCGAACACCGCCGAAAGCGGCGTCGCGATCAGTTCGAGCGTCTGCCGATCGATCCTGGATGGATCGGTCGCGCGATCGAGTTCCGCGTACACGCGCGGCCACTCCACCCCGCCTTCGACGTAGTCTATCAGGGCCCGAAGCGGCTGGACCCACACCTGTTCGAGTTTCCCCTCCTTCCCGTTGCGTTGCCGGATCGTCCTGATCGCGCCCTCGAGGAGCCCGGATTGGCCCGCCGTCGATCGTAAGTCGACCAATCGTTCGTCCCGCTCGTCGAGTTCCGTCGCCGTCACCGCCGCCCGCAGCACGTCCGGCTCGACGAGGTAGGCCAGTTCCCGTCGCCGCCCTTCGTCCGTGCGCTGGGTCGGACCGTCGCGTCCGTCTTCGAACCGAGTCGTTCCGTACCGGTCGAACGCGACGAGCGCCCGTCGGACCGGTTCGTCGACGTCGTCGCCGCGTTCGGCCGCTCGTGCGATCGACCGAAACCGTTCGCCGAGCAGACGGACCTGGTTTATCTCGTCGTCGAGACGCGATCGTCGTGACCGGAGCGCGTCGACGTCGGCGCTCATCGTGCGCTCACCTCATCGGCGAGCATGGTGCTCGCGTGAATCGCCACCCGGTAGGGTTGTAACCAGGTGTACTTGGCGACGTGAGCGGCGTTTCGACCCCACTGCGCACCCTCGACGTGTTCGGGGTCGCTGTCGGGTTCGTTCTCGTCGACGTCGACGTGGCCTCCTGGCGCTGGAAGCCAGTCGGAGTCAGACGCCGGATCGATCAGCCCGAACCGCGGTTCGGCCGCCGGTTCCTCGAAGACGAAGAACCAGCCCTCGTCCGCCCGGTCGTCTGGCCCTTCGTCTGCCCGCTCGCCGTCGGCGTGATACGGCGCGTGTAACGCCGCTTCGGGGTCGAGATCGAATCCGTAGAACGCGACGTCGGAGCCGATCGTTCCCTGAAACTCCGGGAACTTGATATCGTCGCGTTCGTCGTCGCTCCCCTCGATTTCGGTTTCGGGAAGTGCCGGGACCCGCTCACCGTCGTCGCCGTCGGCTTCGTGTGCGTCGGTCGCGTAAACGGTCGTGTTCGGATAGCGCTCTAAGAGCTCTCCTCGGACGAGCAAGACGAGTGACGATCCCTCCTCGTTCCCTTCGGGCGGGTTTTCGCCCAACTCGCTCGTGGTACCCCACTCGTGCATCGGCGCGATGTCGGCCATGTCCTCCGGGTCGTCCGGGTCGAGCGCTGGATTCGCGCTTCGATCCCAGAACCGCCGGAAGAACGTCCCGCGTCGGTCCGTGGGGAACCGGTTCCAGCGAAGTTCGCGCGCGAACTCGTGGTTGAGCCCGGCCATGTAGGCCTCGATGAACGTCGGGTTCGACTCGACGAGCGTCACGCTGTTTCGGGAGACGTCACCGAGACCCGGCAGGAACCACTCGGGCTCGTGTTCGGCCAGCGGTTCGTACATCGGCCGCGTGATGGTGGGTGAAGCCAGAACGCTCTCTAGCCCGTCGCGATCTCTCTCACCGGGGGTCTCTCGGTTTCGGAGCTGCTCCGCGTCGATACCGAGTCGACGGGCGGCCAGTTCGGTGAACGCAGAGTCCGGTTCCAGTTCGTCTCGCACCGCATCGGCTGCATCCGCCGGATCGATACGCGCACTCGAGAGGACGCCACAGTCGCCGGCTGCCGCCAACGTGTCGTCGACTGCGCCGTCGAGGGACGCAAAATCGGGTGTTACTTTGTCGCGCCCCATCGCCAGACCGTCCCGAAGCCAGTCGACGATCGCACAGACGTCACTCACGAGACCGGACACCTCGGACAGCATCTCGACTGCCTGTTCGTACGCACCGGCAGCGAGCGCCTTCACGACCCGTGGCAGGATCGACTGGAGCGACTCGATCTCATCGATCATGCGCCGCGTCTCGCGCATCGTCTCCGATTCCGTAAACTCCGGATGCAGTTCGCTCTCGTCGACTTGGTGGAACAGCGGCGGCCACAGTTCCAGCAGCGTGGTTGCGTCCTCGTGCGCCCGATGGACCCACGTGACGGGGTCGGGGGTCGCGTTGAACCGCTGGTCGATCCGACGAACGTCGTCTTCAGTCGACGGCGTCGCATCTCGAACTTCCGTCGCCTGATCGTCGGCGATCCGCATCGCTCGCTCGATTCGGTCGAGAAATTCGAGTACGTCTTCGCCGTCTTCCAGTCCGGGTGGATCGTCACCGTCGCCCGGTTCATCGGAATCGTCACCGTCGCCAGGGGGATCGATGCCCGGGAACGAACCGCCGCCGATCGGCCGGTCGAACACCGGCGAGTCGTCGATCACCGGCGTCCGATCGAACCGGCCACGATCGTCGCCCGGGTCGCCTCGCTCGGGGCCGTCGATGGATCCGCCGACTTCGTCCGCGAGGGCTTCGAGCGTCGAACGACCGCGTTCGAGTACGTCGAGACCAGCGGGGACGTCGCCACGCCGAAACTGTCTGTGAGCCTGTTGGAACGATCGTTGCACCGAATCGACCCGCCCGTCGATCGAATCCTCACCGGACCGTCGGCGCGATCGGCGGTTGGTCGGATCGAATCGACCGGACGAGGTCGGTCCGACCCGACGGTGTTCGTCGTCGCCGTCATCGAGGTCACGGAGTTTCTCCAGTCGATCGCGAACGTCTCCGTACTCTCGAAGCAGTCGACCTATCGCCGCTCTGTCGCCGTCTTTCGCCGCCGATTCCAGCGCGGACGCCCACTCGTACAGCGTCGAAAGCGACTCGTCACGACCGCGTTCGTCGTCCGATTGCGTCGACCGAGACCGACGCTTCGACTCCCGGTCGATCCGGCGAGCACGAGCGGTCGACCGCTCGCCGTCTCCGTCCACCTCCCCGCCGGTCGGTTGCTGTTCCGCTCGCGTCACTCGAAACGATGCGGTCGGATCGACGTCACCGTCGTGGTCGGTATCGGGTTCGTCCTCCGATTGACCTACCCACTCCACGTCGCCCGTCTTCTCGGCGAGACAGGCCCACTCGTCCTCGCCACTGTTTCGAAACTGCGGGTCGTCTTCGATCGTCGCTTTCGTCGCCACCGGATCGTCGACGTGGACGCCCTCCCAGAACCGGCCGCTTCCCGGCCGCCAGCCCGCACCGAAACGATGCGAGCCGATTTCGTCGTCCGGGTCGACGACCGGCGTTCGATCGACGTCGATCCCGTCCCGTCGCGAAACGGGGCCGTTCGATCGGGTCAGGTTCCGAAACGTCGGGCGGGTTCGTCCGCGGACGGACGGGTCGGTTTCGATTCGGTCGAGCAGCGTACCGCCGCTATCGAGTCTGACGTGACCGTGGATCGCCTCGGTAAGCCCGAGCACTTCTCCGTCGGGAAGCGCGGTAATTTCGTCGTAGCGACGCTCGTTGACGTCTCGAAACAGCTGGGCTCGCGCCAGCATCGTGTTGGCCTCGGCGAGGCCGTCGAACTGGTTCCACGCTTCGTCCATCAATTGCGCGGCCAGCTCGGAGACGATTTTCGTTCCGAACCCGGCTCCGCCCCGATTCGCCGGCTCGCCGTTTAGCTGGTCGAACCACAGGGGAACGTCGAGATCGGAGACGTCGTCGGGTGGCGCCTCAGAGAGTCGATCGGCCCGTGCGTGCCAGCGGCCGTACAACGACGGTGCGACGACGCCGAGGTCGATCTGGCGGTCGACTTCTTCCTGGCGGTTCAACAGCGATCGCAGTGTCGTCGCCACGTCTTCCTCGTAGCCGATCTGCGGCGCCGTCGGCGAGCGCAGCGCGCCGGTTACCGTAACGACGCCCCGATCGGTTTCCGAAACGGCGCCTTTTCGTAACGATGCGGGCCCCGGGTCCGTGACGTCGACGATGCTCGTTCCGAGGCCGTCGTCCGCCGGCTGGGGTTCGAGCTTGTTCGCGAGCGTCCGAAAGTCGCCTTCGTCCGCGCAGGTGAACGTCCAGGAGTGATAGACTGGGAGACGAACCTCGCCGTCGTCCCACGCGAACGTTCGATCGGCGTCGGCGGGATCGCTATCCAGTCCGGTCAGCCGACCGGCTTCGAACGTTGGCACCACGCACGCACGATACCGCGTCTTCGCTTCGAGGTTTCGCGGACAGACCAAGCGCGAACGCGTCCCCATCGACGGCGCGCCGAGTTCGGCGAGCACCGCGTCTTCGTCGGGATCGCCGTCGACGTCGAGCGGCTCGCCGAGCAACTGTGCGTGCGCCCAGGCCCACGACTCCGTGAGAGTCGGAAGCTCGTCGGTCGGCGTTTCGAGGACGGCCATCGACGCCGGGCCGACCGGGTCGTACGAGATGTCGGGGTGGTCACGATCCACCGCGATCAGAGACAGCCAGGGATACGTTCGACCCTCCTCGTCCGCCCGGAGCGGACTGAACAGCCACGGCAGTTCGGCGGGGCCGAACTCGATCAGGGGAAACTGCGTCGGCGGATGCGCGCCGGTTCCGGGGCTGGGTTCCATCCGCACGATGGTTCGATCGTCCAGTCCCGTGACGTCGCCGGGGCCGAACAGCTGGGCGTCGAGCGTGGCCGTCTCGGTCTGGTCGCCCCCGGCAACTTCAGCCGTTATCTCGAGTTCGCCGCCTTCGACGGACGACGCGTCCGGTACGTCACCGACGGTGAACGCATCGTCGGCTCCCGGACGGAGCCCGGGTCTGACGATCGGGTAGAACCCGTAGGTCGTTCCGGATTCGTTTTCGGTCATCGTCGATCCGCCTCGACCCGTCTCGCATCGGTTCTCGTCCCATCGGGACGAACGAATTCGCCGACTCGCGCGTTCTTGTCCGTCGCTCGGTACCGATCCGTCGGTTCGGCGACCGGATCGCTCCGGCCGGCTCCGCAATGAGGTGCGATCATGGTATCACTCGAGTTCCGCCGCTGCGACGACCTGGTACCGTCCGGTGGCCCCGTCCGCCGCGTGTCGTTCGATCGTCCGTTTCGCCTCCGCCTTTCCGTAGCCGTCGTTCGCGTTACCGTCGAGGTCGACCGGCTCGAACGTGTCCGAGCGAACGATCTGATACCGACGGTCCGGCCGATCGCCGGTGACCGAACCCTCGAGCCCCGACTCGCTGGGCGTGGTTCCGTCGTCGACGGTCTCTTTCGGCGCCGGTCCGGCGTCACATCCCAGGGCGTCCCGGTCGATCGACGCCCGGGTGAACTGGCGAGTGATCGACCCGTTCAAGCACGATCCCTCGAGGTCGAATCCTTCGATGGTCGCCGCCGGCGTGTCGTAGTTGTCACACCGCTCGTCGCGAATCGACGTCTCGTAGGACAGGCTGGTGATGCGACCGTTGTCCGCCAGGTCGTCGTCACCGGTTTCGATCGCCTGCCCGGCGTAGACGCCGCCGCTGTCGAGCCGGTAGCCCGCCTGCATCGACTCGAACGCGGGACTATCGAGGCGTTCGTCGTCCGAGAGGTCGAAGTACTCGCCCGGTGAGAATTGCTCGGTCGTCTCGTCGACGATGTCGAGCTCAGCGCTTCCGTCCGCGTCGACAGATGTGATCTCGAACCGATCCGCGTCGGCCGGTTCGGCGTTACCGAATCGTTCGATTTCGACCGACAGCGGGACGACCGTCTGTCTGACGGCCGGTGCCGACTGCGGGTGGACGAGGACCGGCGGGGTCTCGTCGGATTCCCCGTCCGTCTCGGATCGATCGACTGGATCGCGAAGCGTCACCGGAGACTCGCCCTCGTCGGGCAGGGTCGTCTGCCAGTTACCCGGCTGTTCGACCGCGTGCGTGAGTTTATCCAGAACGTCGACGGGCGGGAGCGCGTCGCGATCGTCCGCCGAGCCGAACGTCGTGTCCACGCGGAAACTGACGGAGGCGAGCGCGATGCTGACTTCGACCTCGCCGTCGACGTGCCACGGTGCGGGCCCGGAGAGACTGCCGTCGAGACTCACCGAGAACGTCGTCTTGAGCGCCTTCACCGTCAACGAGGCGTAGATGTCGACGAGGAACTCGAACGGATCGAACTGGACGAGCGCGTCGAACCCGAGGTCGCCGTCGACGCTGGCTACGCCGAGGTCGACGAAGAAACTCAGGTCGGCGCCGGCCTGGACGGTGTTCGAGGTGACGGCGAAGTACCCCTTGAGGTCGAGACTCGGATTGCCACCCGGGACGCCGAGCGAGGCTCTGAGCCGTCGCATGTCGGCGAACGTCTCCGGCGGCTCGTACTGCGGGTGGAAGCCGCCGGCTGAAAGCAGGAAGTCCGGCTGGTCGCCGCCGCGGATGCGAACGCCGAAGTCCCCGGAGAGCTCCCACTGCATCACTCGCGAATCGTACAGCGAGGCGTGGATCTCGAGTTCGGGCACCGCCGGGTCGATTTCGCCGAGGACGCCCGCGTTGAGTTCGACGAGCGGGGCGATATCGTCGGGGAGGACGGCGCTGAGCCGACCGAGGATAATGATCCGGACCGAGGGGAACTCGACGAGGACGCCCAGGTCGGCCGTGATCAACTCCGGCGTTCCCCACCCGAGTCGGGCCATCGGGCCGAAGACGTGGTAGTCGGCCGTCGGCGGGAACGTTGCGCGCAGGTCGCTGACGATGCGCGGGGCGTTCTCGACCACGTCCTGGGGGAACAACACCGAATCGAGCGAGCCGTCCCTGACGGCCTGCTGGAGCGGATCCGACTTCACTGACCGGTGAACCCCGACGAGCCCGCCGAGCCCGTTGAGCGTAAAGCCGAGCCCGAGTTCGATCGGCGGGAACTCGGCCGTGATCAACACGAGCAGGGAGAATCCGTCGCTACCGTCCGGAAGCTCCGTCGTGAGTAGACCGACCGCGTTGAACGTGAGTTCGCCGACGTGTAACTGGACGGCACCCGCGTAGCGGTTGTTCTCGTGATCGAGTTCGAGAAAGCCGCCGCCGCTGACGCCCTCCGCGTCGATCGCGAGCCCGATTCCGTCGGGCGGATCGATGCCGATGTCGAGATCGACGGGGCCGAGCGAGCCGTCCCGATCCTCCGGAAACGCGACGTCGGCCTTGATTCCCATCCGCTGGACCGTGCCGGTCATCGGGCCCAGTTCGATCGACGCCGAGGCCGCGGCCGATATCGTAAGCCCCGGATCCGCGTCGTCGGTGATCCCGCTCGGGAGCACGCCGACGTGGATGTTCTTCATCGTCACCGGCCCGAGTTCGGCGTTCTGTGGGATCTCCGCCTCGAGCGTCCCGCCGTTTTCGAAATAGAGGCCGGTTCTTGCGGACCAGCCCACGAGCGCGTCGAACTCGTACTCGATACCGTCGTCGGGAAGGACCGATGCGAGGAAGCCGTCGCTAGGCTGCACGCCGATGATGCCGTTGACCGGGGTCTCTACGGTGACGGTGGTCTCGTCGTCCGCATGCTCCAGGCCGACAGTGACGCCGATCGGACCGATTCCGACATGTGATCTCTCCTCGTCGCCGAGGATCGTTTGATACTCGTCGTCGGCCGAGCCGTCGTATTCGATACTCGCGTCCGCGCGAAGTGACGTCTCGATCGGTGCCCCGTCGTCCCTACGGTCGACGACCTCCGTCTCTATCCCGTCGGGGAGGGGTCGAATCACGGCCCCGTACTCGCTCACGTTCGCCTCGCCGGAAAGGGAGAACGAGAACGTCCACTGATCGTCCGCGCCGAATGTCGTCGTCGACCCGGTCGCGAGCGTCCCAAGAACCGCCGGGAGAACGCCAACGCCAGCCGGATCGTTCGCCGTTTCTGGCAGCGGGACTAGGTGGAGACCGAGAACCACCTGTCCGTCCTCGAGTGGGACCGTCACCAAGTCGACTGTCGTCTGGTCGAAGAGATCTGCTGACGAGTCGACCGTTGGTAACTGGTCGATTTCGTCGGCATCGTCCATCGCCAGCAGTGTTGCAACGCTCTCCGGATTTGCGTTCGACCTCGACGCCGGGAGAAACCGTCTCGAACTCGCGTCCGCGACCGTCGCTACGAACGCGGCGATCGATTCGTAGGCGTCGGCTTCGTCTAGATCCAGTTGATCGTCGAGCACCTGGTTCGGATCGTCGAGTAACGTTGGAACCCTGGAGTACTCGATCGTCTTGTAGGGGGCCGTCTCGACGTCCTGGATCACACCGGTTGCAGATAAGATGGCGAACAGGTCGTGCTGGTGAGAAACGAGGTATCGCAACAGCAGGTAATCGAGCAGCGACCGACCGATGTCTTCGAGGTGCGGACTGGCAACCTCTATTTCGTCGAGCGACCGGATGGTGTCTACGAGATCCCCGATCGAGTCTACGATCGCGACGACGTCGTCGACGTCTTCTTCGTCGTCGAGGAAGGATTGGACCGTCTCCTGGAGGCTTTCGAACAGCTCTCCGGCGTCCTGAACGGCCGTGACGAGTTGTTCAATTTCCACCAATTGAAGCTCCTCGGCCAGTCCTGCCTCCGCGAGTAATCTGACGATTCCGTCGAAGCCCTCATCGACGGCATCGGTAACTGGCTCAACAACGTACGTAAGCTCGCGTGCGAGCGTTTGCCGTCCGTCAGTGTGTAGCGTGTCGTTCCCCGTCATCTTATTCCCAGACCTCGTCGAATTCGACACCGTAACTCAGTTTGAGGTTCTCGTCCGTCCAGCCACCAGGACCTGCGTTTCGGCCGGCCGCGTCCTGCAATTCGACCGGTACGATCTTCCTAGACGCGTTCGGTAGATCACCGATGTCGATTCCGTAGACCACGTCATCGGCGACCAACTCGTCACCGCCGGGTGGCACGTAACTCAACTCGAGGTAGAGCTCGCTGTAGTCGTCAGACGCGTATTCGCCGGCGACGGCAACTCGATGGCCTCGCAAACAGATGAGCAGCTTTTCCAGCGAATAGGACCCTCTGAGCGTTTCGCGGGCATCTTCGTCGGTTCCCTGGTTCACCGAAACACCAGCGAACCGGTCGTCGTTGTTTGGATACAGCCTGACGGCGTCGATTCCCGTTTCCATCTCTGTGAGCGCTCGATACACGTTAGACGGGTGCTCGTTGTCGCCCGTCCCGTCCTGAATCTGGTAGTGCGCATGATTTTGTGGGTACGTTTCGACCTCTTCCGTGACGTACTGACCGTAGTTCGGAACGAGAAACTCCGGACCGCTTTCGGGTACGTCTCGCTCGTCGAGATCCGTCCAATCGAACCGAAACAGGTGATAGAGCAGTGGATCCTCGACAGCTGCGTAAAATTCGTTCACCTTCGGGGTGACGTATTCGTCGTCCGTTTGCTCGACCAGCTGCTCTTTTAGGTCGTGGATTGAATTGTACCACCAGTTCTGTTCCGGTCCGGACAGCCACCGTTGCTCGACGTCGAGTTGGCTTCGACCGTCCACGTCATCGTTCCCGAGCTGATCGCCGTTTTCGTAGACGTTCGGAAACTCGGGACGGGACGAGAACTCCGATTTCCACCGGAGACTGGATTGATCGGACGTGAATGGGAACTCGGGGCGATACGGGAATTGTGACTGCCAGCGGTCGGTGGTTCGCTCTCCCGCTTGCCGATCGTTCAGGTTCGGCCGGTGTTCGTGGAACTCGCCAAGCTTGAGACGATGGAGCGCCGGACACAGGTAGTTCGGCTTGTTCGCATTATCCTCGTAGTGAACGATCGGCCGGACGTAGAGCGTGCCGCCGGTTTTGATCCGATCGATCTCCTGGACGAGTTCGATATAGAGCTGGTACTCGTTCGTTGACGACCCCGACACCGGCCGCAACATCGCCTGGGCCGTCTCGTCGCCGAGCGGTCGAGTCAGCGAGGTGAACGCCGAAATCTGACGATTGAGGTCCGATCGACCGTCGTCTACCTGTACGTCCGTGGTACGGCGAGCGAATCCGAACAGTGGATCCGCCGGATCGGCGAACGTCCCGTTCACTCCGTCGCTCGCGGTCGATTCGTACGCCGGTCCGTAGACGCTGTGCTCGAGATGTCTGAGTACTTCGTCCTCGTCGAGGACGTTCGCCGCGATCTCGGTGGCGATCGAGACGACATCGAGAGCGAGGACGCCCCACCCGATTCCTGGAATTAGCCTGGCGGGGAGCCGCGACCCGAGCATCCGTGCGACGCGGCGCTCGTTGAGGAGACTCATCGCCCCCAGACCCGACTGGAGCCCGGTCGAAAACGCCTTCAACGTATCGCCCTCCGAGTAGTGCTCGATCGTCGCGGAAACGTTACTCACGACCGTCAGCGCGGAGATTGCGTTTGCGGTAACGCTAAGCCCTCGAACGACGACCACCGACCGGACGCCGGGAGAACTCGTCGCATCCGCAAAGTCACTCAGCGATTTGGCGGTTCCGACGAAGGTCGTGAACGCGTCGCGTATATCTTCTGGCTCCGGATACTCCGCCTCGCCGGGCTCGAACGCTGACGAGACTTCCGACGTCGCGTGCGCGAACAGGGTCGTAAACTGGACGAGTGCACCGACCGTAGCAGCCGTTTGGCGATGAGCTTCGACCATCGACGGAAACGCCGGGTTTTCCCACTCGTTTTGGGCTGCGATAGTGCTGAGCTCGGCCACGGTCGTCGTTTGCTGGAACAGCTTGGCGTACTCTCCCGTGACGGTCGCGACGTCTTCGATGTCCCACTCGTCGAGATCCCACTTGTCGTCGGATTTTCCATCGAGATCGTCGATCGCATCGGTCAACTCCCCCGGTGTCATTTGTAAACCGAGGACGGCGGTTACGTACTCGATTAACGCAGACCGTCGGTCGTCGACGTCAATTGCGTCGTGATCTGCGTATAGTTGTAAGCCACATTGAAACTCGGATCCGATTTGCATCAGCGCCCGTTGAAGTACGTCTGCGATTCGGGCCCCTTCGTAGTCTGCTAACTGTCCGTCTGAACCGAAATGATCGTCGACGGACCCCGCCGCGATCAATCGCCCTTCGGAGTCGAAGTAGTCGCTAAATCCACTGTCTTTGCCGTCGGGACAGACGTACACGATCGGCGGCGACTCCATCGATTCGATTTCCTGTGTCGAGTACACTGGAGGATCGAAGACGTTCTTCGGATCGATACAGTGTTCGTGATCTCGATTTTCGAACAGGTAATAGAATGCTAGTTGCCCGATCTTCGACTGGGATAGTAACTCGATGTGTGTCCGGAGCGCATCTAACTGCTTTAGGTACGGCAGTTCGGCCAACCACTCAGTGTAGGCATTTCCCGGTCGTCCGAGCTCTCCGGGCGAGGCGTCGATAATCGCGCTCTTGTCGGCGTGAAGTTCCGAAATACTCCTGTGGCTGTACTCCGTTTCGCCGTGGAGGAGTAACAGGACAAGCTTCAGCGCCGAGTTTTCCATCCCCCGTCTGTATGCCACGATTTCCTGGCCATGTTTGTGGAAATGGGTGGGATTTTCCACGTTCTGTTTGGCGCCCTCGATCATCTCCGGGAGCACCATGTGTGGCAAACTTGTGTACGTGGTCACCTGTTCGGTCTTCGACTCTCCCATGAGCTTCTCTTGCCAGGCATCGTACTCACCGAAACCGAGAAGAAAGAGGATTTGATCCGGCCGCACGAGCGTTCCGTGCTGGTTAAAGATTCCCAGCTGACACAACGTATTGAAATACTCCTCCGTATACGCTTCTTGCTCGATCCCGACCGTCTTGCCGGCGGCGGAATCTTCTCCCGCCTGGCCATCCTCGTACTCGCCGACGAGCGAGGAAACGATCTGCCAGAAGAGAATTTTCGATTCGAGTGGTTGACCACGAAACCGTTCGTCAGGTTCGTTCAACGAAACGCCACAGACGTTTCCGGCCAACGAGTCGACGGCCAGGCGATAGCTGTTGGCGAGTCGGTTCGCGCGCTGATCGACCGCTATCGTGTACCCACCGGTCATCGTCCGTCACCGCGCCCGACCGACCGGCGGCTCGATCCCTGCCGACCGGTCAGATCATCGTTCCGTTCGACACCGGGTGCTCGGGCGGTCAGTACCACGCCGCCACGTCCGCACGATTCGTCGAGCCACGTCCCAGGCCTGCCTTTACCGAACGTGGGCTGATCGATCCCGACGCTCGCCGACCGGGTGCGGTCGATGCAGGCCCACTTACGGAAGTGCCATGCCTCGTAGACCCCATCAAGGGCCGGCCGGTAGTTTACACACAGTGTCCTGATCGGCCGACTGCGTGTGCTGAACGTGGCCGAACGTCTTACACAAGTCTGTCGAGCGGGATCGACCCAGTTGCTCGTCTGGGATCGCCGCTCCGCGTCCACCACCTGAACGATACCCGTTCCGCGGTCGGTGTCCGGGCCATTCTGTATCGAACCGTCGATACTCATCGGTCGCACCCTGACTCACCGTGCGCCGTCGCCGTGATCGTGGTGAACGCGGGTGAGCAGGCGAGCGTACTCGGTAGTTCATTGCTGAGATTTCGCCGTCTCTGTGCTGTGCGAGCGGGCGTGATGTATCTTCTCCGCAAAATCTGGATCGACCATCCTGAATTCATTTTTGTCTCTCCCGCCATCGCTGTACTGAGCGTTGACGTTGATATATCGCGTCTCGAGCCCGGGAACTTATAGCTGGGACTTACCTCGAATTCAGTTAGTAACTTACCCTATGGTAACTGCCACCGCCGATCGCCGTTGCTCCCGCGCGGATGGCTACGTGCAGTCATCCCACGTCAACGTCCAGAATCAGCGATTCACATCGAACGCGGACACACGCCGTGATGAGCGTACAAAGCGCGGGAGTCAAGCGTCGGTTCGATTTGGTCTGCGCCCCTCAGAACTCGTCCGCCGGCGGGGCGATCCCTTCCTCGTCGTCACCGTGGCCGGCGAGGTCGAACTCCTCTCGCACCTCGATGATGCGATCGCGAATGTCGGCGGCCAGCTCGAACTCCAGGTTGCTCGCCGCCTCGTCCATTCGGTCTTCGAGTTCTTCGACGTAGCGGGCGGCCTCGTCGTCGCCGTCGAGTTCACGTCCGGAGATCGTCGTGGTGTCGGTCTTGCTACCCGGGAGATTCGTCTCGCTGACGTCCTTTTCGATCGTCGTCGCTTCGAACCCGTGTTCTTCGTTGTACTCCTGCTGGATTTCGCGGCGGCGCTGGGTCTCTTCGATCGCCGACTCCATCGCGTTCGAGGGCTCGTCGGCGTAGAGGATCACCTCGCCGTTGACGTTTCTGGCCGCTCGCCCCATCGTCTGGACGAGCGTCGTTTCGCTCCTGAGGAATCCCTCCTGGTCGGCGTCGAGGATGGCGACCAGGCTCACTTCGGGGATGTCCAGACCCTCTCGAAGGAGGTTGATGCCGACGAGGACGTCGATCTCGCCCAGTCGGAGCGAACGGATGATCTCGTGACGTTCGAGCGTGTCCGTCTCGTCGTGCATGTAGGCGACGTCGACGCCCGATTCCTCTAGATACTCCGTTAGATCCTCGGCCATGCGCTTGGTGAGCGTCGTCACCAGCGTTCGCTCGTCCCGGTCGATTCGCTCGTCGATTCGGCCCATCAGATCGTCGATCTGGCCGGTCGCGTCGGCGACCTCGACCTTCGGGTCGACGAGGTGCGTCGGCCGAACGATCTGCTCGACGATGTTGTCGGAGTGGTCGCGCTCGTAGTCGGCCGGCGTCGCCGTGACGAACAGCGTTCGGTCGGTCTTTTCTTCGAACTCCTCGAAGGTGAGCGGCCGGTTGTCGTAGGCGGTGGGGAGTCTGAACCCGTTCTCGACGAGCGAGTCCTTGCGGGACTTATCGCCCGCGAACTGGCCCTTGATCTGCGGGATCGTCTGGTGTGACTCGTCGATGACGGTGAGGTAGTCGTCGGGGAAGTAATCGAGCAGCGTGTACGGCGTGTCTCCCGGTTCGCGGTCGGAGAGATAGACCGAGTAGTTCTCGATGCCCGAGCAGTAACCCGCCTCCGCCATCATCTCTAAGTCGAACGTGGTGCGCTCTTCGATCCGCTGGGCGGCGATCAGGTCGCCCTGGCGCTCGAAGTACGAGATGCGCCGATCTAGGTCCTCGCGGATCTCGTCCATCGCCCGCTCCAGTCTGGGTTCGGGAATCGAGTAGTGTTCGGCCGGGTGGACGAGCACGGCGGGCTCTTCGCTCACGACTTTCCCTTCCATCGGGTCTACCTTCAGCATCCGGTCGATCTCGTCGCCCCAGAGTTCGACGCGGACGGCGTAGCGGCCGTACATCGGGAAGATCTCGAGCGTGTCGCCGCGGACGCGAAACGTCCCCTGGGAGAAGTCGACGTCGTTTCGCTCGTAGTTCAAATCGACCAGCCGTTTCAAGAGTTCGTCGCGACCGGTCTCTTCGCCCACTTCGAGACGCATCGACATGTCGACGTAGTTTCGCGGGTCACCGAGCCCGTAGATGGCCGACACCGACGCGACCACGATGACGTCGTCTCGCGTCAGCAGCGACCGGGTGGCCGAGTGGCGCAGCCGATCGATCTCGTCGTTGATCGAGGCGTCCTTGTCGATGTAGGTGTCGGTCTGTTCGACGTACGCTTCGGGCTGGTAGTAGTCGTAGTAGGAGACGAAGTACTCGACGGCGTTGTTCGGAAAGAGGGTCCGAAACTCCTCGTAGAGCTGGGCGGCGAGGGTCTTGTTGTGGGCGATGACGAGCGTCGGTTGCTGGAGCTGCTCGACCGTCCACGAGACGGTGTTGGTCTTGCCCGACCCCGTCACGCCGAGCAGCGTTTGCTTCTCGGCGCCGGCTTCGTAGCCGCGGACGAGACCCTCGATGGCCTCGGGCTGGTCGCCCGCCGGCTCGAACGGCGCGTCGACCGCGAAGGGCTGGTCGGCGTCTGGTCGATCCGGCTGGAGGGGTCCCTCGGTGTTGCTCACGGTGAGACCCATTGTGGCCGAAGAACCTTGACGGACTCGGTGTGCGACGTAAAAATAGGCCGCGTGCGATTCGGTTACGTCTCGTCGGCTCGCTCCCGGTCGACCTCGAGCAGTACCTCGAACGCACGGTCTTCGAGCCCTTCCGGCGGCTGGAGTAGCCCGATCGCGAAGGCCGAGTAGATCGTCCCCGCCTCGACGGCGACGTCCGCGTCGAAGACGACGGTCTCCGGATCGCCCGCCGCGGTGACTTTAACGCGGTACGTTCCCGGATCGACCGCGAGGTACGGCGAGACGGTCCGGTAGGGGACGTCCTCGAGGACGACGTCGCCGGCCAGGTAGACGTCGACGTTCGGCGCGTCCGGCGAGAAGTGCGCGACACGGAGTCCGTTCTCCGGCGGCACGATCGGCTCTTCGTCGGCCGGTTCTTTCTCGTCTGTCGGTTCTTCGTCGCCTTTCTCGTCTCTGTGTTCGTCGTCCGTTTCGTCTTTGTGGCTGTCGGCTGCGTAGACGGAACCGGAAACCGCCGCCAGCCCGCTCGCGGCACCGATACCTTTCAACGTGGTACGTCTCGTGGGCATTACGTCCCAGCCAACGAAACTATTCCCAATATAGTCGACAGACTGTCTCATCAGTAAAACACCATTGGGAATGGCGAGTGGGCCGTTCCAGTGCGTTTCGTTCAGAATGGGCCGGATTACTGGGTGCACATCGAACCTGTTGCATTCGAATGACCGGACGGAGTAACCGGTTGTTTGAAACGTCGCGATCGGTCGTTCACCCGGTATCTGCGCGTTTTCCTGGGGAAGTAGGGCCGTGATCGGTCTCCGTTTAACTTCGGCACTGTTTCGGGTCGGACGGCGATCCTTCGCGGCGAGCGAGGGGCACCCACACTTCTTCCATCTGCCCGTAGAAGGCGTCGGTATGTCCGGAACGGGTCACGTTCAGAACGCGCGCCGGGAACTGGAAACCGCCGTCGAACGAGCCGACGACGACGTTCGAGACGACCTGCGCGAGACGGCGGCCGAACTCGCCGCGATCGCGAGCGGCGACCAGCCCGCAGATTACGCCGTCGTCGACGGCTACCTGAACGAACTTCGCCAGACGAAACGAGACGCCGACGACGTCGCCGACGAGATCGACGCGGCGATCGACCACCTCTCCGCGTACCGCGACGACCTGGAACAGGCGTGATATCCGGCGCACCGACGGCCTTCTCGGTCTACGTCGGGTGACGTATCGGTCCCACGTTCGGTGTCTTCTTCGTCCGTCGTTCGGCGACGCTGACTCCCGACGTGCGTCGCCCATCGTCGCGGAACCGGATGACGCGACCGGGCCAGCGCACGTCGCCGCTCCGTTAGACACCTCGACTCGCCGCTCCGTTAGACACTCCGACGACGCCGACCGTCAGGAAGCCGTGAGTACCGGTTTATCACCCTCCCGGTCGTCCGTTCTAGTGTTATGTCTTCGACACCTCCTACCGACGATTCGCACGTACGCCAGACCGACCGCTCGGCCGACTCGCTCGGGGCGGTCGTCGACTGGATCGTGACCGCGTTTCTGGTCCTGGCCGGGCTCTCGATCGCGATCGGCGGGCTGTTCGCCTCGCTCGCGGCCGACCGAGCCCAGATCGAATCGCTCGTCGCCGACGGGACGATCGAGGCCGATCCGCTCACCGACGCGGAACTCGTCGATCTCACCTACGCGCTGGCGTCGACGGGCGGGCTCTGGCTGGTCGTCGTCGGACTCCTGACCGCCGTCGCTGGCGTCGTGTTCTTCGTTTCCCGCCGCCGTACGCGCCGCCAGTTCGCTCTAGAGGAGCGTCCACCGCCGACGGTCGGCACCTACGCGCTCATCGGCGGGATCGTCACGATCGTGGCGTCGTTCGTCCCGCTCGCGCCGATCCTCGGCGGCGGCGTCTCCGGCTACCTCTCGCGTGACGACCGCCACCACGGGCTGGCCATCGGCGGACTGGCCGGGCTCGTCGCGGCGGCCCCGGTCGTCGTCGGCTTTGCCATCCTGTTAGGCGGACTGGCGATCGCCGCGAACGCGCTCGGCCTCGGCTTTGCGACCGTGGCGATCGCGCTCGCGTTCGTCCTGCTCACGATGATCGCCGCGCTCTACGTGGTCGCGCTGAGCGCGCTCGGCGGTTTTCTGGGCGCCTACCTCGCTCGCGATCGGCGCGACGATCGGGCGGCGACGGACGCTGGACACTGAGAACGGTCTCGTCGATTCGAACCGCCGGCCCGACTACTCCAGCCGGTCTAGCACCGCGTCGGTCTCGTACGACAGCGAGAGCGACCGGGAGCGACCGCGACCCTCGATTTCGGCGTAGTCGGCGTCGATCAGGTCGAGCTGGTCGAGCTTGTTGACGATCTCGGAGTAGCGCGTGTAACCGAGGTCGGTCTCCTCGTGGAAGGCTTCGTAGACGTCGCCCGCTTGTTGGCCGTCGTGCTCGGCGATGACGCGCACCAGCGCCCGTTCGGAGTCCGACAGGCCCTGGAGGCTTCGCGAGAGGCTTATGTACTTCGAGGTCTCGAACGCCGCCTCGACGTCCTCGCTCGAGATCGTCTTCGAGCCGCGCATCTCCGCGTTCAGGCCGGCGCGCTTGAAGAGGTCGATGCCGACGCGCAGGTCGCCGCTCTGGGCGGTGAGTTCGGCCACCCGGTCGAGGATCGGGGCGGTGACGACGCCGTCGTTGAACCCGCGCTTGACCCGTTCGCCAAGGATGTCGACGATTTCGCGTTCGTCGTAGACGGGGAAGTAGACGTCCTCTGGTCGGAAGACGCTCTGGACGCGCGCGTCGAGTTCGTCGACGACGTCGAGCGTGGGATCCGAGGAGACGACGATGACGCCGATCTTCGCGCCGGGGTGTTCCTCGTGGGCGCGAAGCAGCGAGTAGAGCGTATCCGAGGCTTCGTTCTCGTAGAAGAGGTAGTTGACGTCGTCCAGCGCGACGACGAGAACCCGATCGTCCTCGACGAGTTGCTCTGCGATCTGTCCGAAGAGCTTCTTGAAGGAGATGCCCGACGAGGGCGGTTCGTAGTCGAAGGTCCCCTCGAAGAGTCGCGAGAAGACGGCGTAGCGCGTCGAGTTCACCTGGCAGTTGACCCGGATCGTCCGGACGTCGCGGGTCTGACCGGCGATCTCGTCGTATAAGCGCTGGACCGCCGTCGTCTTGCCGGTTCCGGGCGGCCCGCGGACGAGCACGTTGAGCGGGCGCGAACCGCGCACGGCGGGGCGCAGCGCGTAGACGAGGCTCTGCATCTGCGAGTCGCGGTGCTGGAACGTCTCCGGGACGTAGTCGATCTCGAAGACGGACTCGTTGCGAAAGACGGTCTCGTCCCAGCCCAACATCCCCTCGTCGGGGTCCCGTTCCATTACTTTCACCTCGCTCTCGAAGCTACGTCAGTGTTTCGGCGTCGGTCGCGTCGTGGCCCCAACGCCGCTGATTCGATTCGCGTTCGAACGCGTTCATCCGAGCGAGAACCCGTCGGATCGGATGGGACTCCTGACAGTCAGAGTGTTCGTGAGCGTTATTTATATTCGCTGACAGCCTACTATCGTTGGTGACGCACATGCGAACTCAAACCCGTCCCAACCTCTCTCCCATCGAGTGGTTCATCATGGCGCTCGTGACCGTCGGTGCAATCAACTGGGGCCTCGTCGGCCTCGAGGGATTCGTCGGTGGCAACCTGAACCTGGTGAACCTCCTCTTCGGGTCCGTCTCGACCATCGAATACTCGGTCTACCTGCTCGTCGGCCTCGCTGGTCTGTCGATCCTCGTCACGGGAATCCGACGCTACCGCAGCCCCGCCGAGGACGCGGCGGAGATCGAACACACCGAACCCGCTCGGTGACCGTTTTTTGCACGCAGTAGCCAGTCGGCCGTCAGTCGAACTTTTCTAACAACCGCTCGTAGAATCCGCCGGCGTCCGTCCCGCCGTCGGCGCTCGCCGTCTCGTCACTATCGACTTCCTCGGCCAACTTCTCGACGATCAGCTCGGGCGTCGAGCGAGCGAGGTGGTCCGGGACGGGTGATCGGTTCACCGCCAGTTCGCCCTCAACCAGTCCCACGGCCTCGATGCCGTCGACGGGGACCTCGTAGTCGGCGGTCTCGCGGATCTCGTCGGCCAGGTGGGAGACGAAGACGGCGGTGGCGTCGCGCGCAGAGAGCGCCTCTAAGATGCCGGCGATGATCTTCGCGCTGGCGCCCGGTTCGGTGATGCTCTCGAGTTCGTCGACCAGCACCAGCCCGCCGTCGGCCCCGGTCGCGAGGTCGGCGAAGCCGCGGACGGTCGCCTCGAAGGCGCCCGCGTCGAGGGTCCCCTGGGTCTTCGCGTGGTAGTGGACGGCGTCGAAGCGCCGGAGTCGAACCCGGTCGGCGGGAACCGGGAGGCCCATGTGCGCCAGGATGACGACGGCCGCCACCAGATCCAGCGTCGAGGTCTTTCCGCCGCTGTTTACCCCGGAGAGAAGGCGGACGCCGTCGACGTCGTAGTCGACCGGGTCGATCGCCGACGGCGGTTCGTCGAGCAGCGGCGAGCGGCCGCCCTCGATGCGGACGTCCGGACCGTCGCCGGCATCCCAGACGAACTCGGCCATCGTACACTCGAAGTCATCTGCGAAGCGGGAAATTGCGAGTTCGACGTCGAGTTCGAGCGCCTGTCGGACCAGGGTCTCGGCGTCACCTCGCAGGTCGGCTAGTTCCGCGGCGAGTGCTTGCTTTCGCCGGACCGCTCGCTGGTCCATCGTCGCCTGGAGCTCCTCGCGCAATCGACCGACCGCGTCGTCGTCGTGGGCGACCGGAAACGTCGGATCGTCGCCGAACGCCCGTTCGGCGAGTTCGGCTTCTCCCGTCGTGAGCCCGAGCGTCTCGACGACGTGTTCGCGAGCCGCGCTCACCGCCTCGTCGTACTCGTCGGCCAGTTCGCGCGAAAACAGCGAGTCCGCGCCGGCGCCCCGTTCGACCAGCGAGAGCAAGTCCGATCCCTCGATCGTGACGTCCTGTTCGGCGATCGCCGCTTTGAGCTGGTCGTTCGCGAGCGATTCGGCGCCGGCGACGACGGTATCCAGGTCGTCGACGGCGCGTTCGAGCCGGTCGAGTTCCTCGTCGCCGGCGACCGTCCCGTCGCTGTCGAACCGATCGAGTCCGTCTTCGAGCGCGGCCGGGTCACAGGGCGGTTCCAGGTCGCTCTCGCGGTGGACGGCGATCGCCGCCTGCAGCCGGTCGCGGTTGGCCGAGAAGAACGCGAGCGGACGTTCGGGGACGATCGCGATCGGGTCGTCGAACGCGTCCG
Organism: Halovivax gelatinilyticus; assembly: GCF_024300625.1. Classification (GTDB taxonomy): domain Archaea; phylum Halobacteriota; class Halobacteria; order Halobacteriales; family Natrialbaceae; genus Halovivax; species Halovivax gelatinilyticus. The sequence continues at coordinate 1,980,418 of NZ_CP101322.1, forward strand.
GTCTGACACGGACGTCGCCGTCGACGTCGACGCCGGCGAAGTGCTCGTCGAGTGCGACCACGGTCGCGTAGCCGCGAGCGAGTTCGGCCAGCCCGCGGGCGTCCTCGACGAGTTCGACCGAGAGCTCTGGAAACGCCTCGGTAGCCTCCGCGTACCGTTCGGCGTCGGTCGTCGCGAGACAGCGCTCGCGGACGCGAACGTCGCCCGGCTCGACCGTCGGGGAGACCTCGCGCAGGGCCGCCAGGATGGCCTCGCTTGGCTCCCGTGAGAGCGCGTCGCTCGTCACCGTTCGCGCCTCCTCGATTCGAGACCGGCGCGAACTCGGGTAGAACGTCTCCAGGCGCCGTGCCGCGTAGTCGGTGACGGTTCGCTCCTGGAGACCCGAGAGCAGCTCGCGGTAAATCTCCCCGGTGCGGTCGGTGGCCAGAAAGCCGCCCGGATCGTCGTGTTCGGCCCGAATCGCCGCGCGGGCGATGTGGGCCGCCCGCCCGGGGCTCACCCCTGGCGCGCTCGCGATTTCGGCCACGTCACCCGTCCGAAGCGCCCGTTCCGGGTCGTCGAGTTCGGCCAGCGCCTCGGCCGTCTTCCGTCCGATCCCCGGGATCGCTTCGAGTTCCATCTGCGAGGTGATACGCACGTGTCGAGAAAAACGTATGGGGTCTGGTGTCAACTGGGACCGTCCCTCGCGGTCGTCGCGGCGGCTCACTCTCTGGGTCAACAAAATTGCTACTACTATACAATACAAGTGACCGTTTGAAACGAATAGGGAACGATATTCGAAAGACAACCAATTTGTGCTGTTCTTCTGCTTCATCACGGCTGAATGTTGCTTAAACTAACTTATTTTACCGTTTATGTCCACATCTACTCTCGCACCCTCTCCTTATGATGCGCCTGATGGCAGTTTGGGCGGTTCTAAATCCAGATGTGTATCCGTTGCCCGTACTATAATGTGGAAAATGTGCAATATCGGTGGCGCGTCCCCGTTCTCGGTGACTGGAAGATGACGGCGTAAGGTTGGGGGGTTCGGAGAGCGGATTTTCGGGTCCCGACTACTCGTCCGCCCGAAGCACGCCGGCGTCGACGAGTTGGTCGATCTCCTCGTCGTCGTATCCGACGGCACGAAGGACCGCTCGTGAGTGCTCGCCGAGTCGTGGTGGGTGTGTTTCGATCGACTGGATAGCGTTTCGAAACTTGATGGGAAAGCCGAGGGTGTCGACGTCGCCGACATCCGGGTGATCCATCGTCTGTAGCATCTCTCTCGCCTCCACCTGTGGATCGTCCCAGACGGAGACCGTGTCGTTGATCGGCGCGGCCGGAACGCCCGCCTCTCGAAGCGACTCGAGGAGTTCGTCGACCGAGTAGGACCCGACGGCCGCCGCGACCGCGTCGTTACACGCGTCGTGATTTTCGATCCGGTCGTCGAGCGTTTCGAAGCGTGGGTCGTCGACCAGCTCGTCCGCCCCGACCACGTCGCAAAAACGGTGCCAGTGGCGGTCCGTGATGATCGAGAGGTGAATCTCTCCGTCCGCCGCCTCGAACACGCCCTCGGGTGCGAAGTAGTTGTGCTGTCGACCGAACGGCGGGTACGGTTCACCGGTCGCCAGGCTGTAGGTTGCCCGGGTGGTCAACCCGGCTAGGGCCGCGTCGAGCAGCGAGACGTCGACGAAGTCTCCCTCGCCGGTCTGGCGTCGGTTCAACACCGCGAGTAAAATTCCCTGGACGGCGTACAGCGACGCGTAGACGTCGTTCATCGGCATGCCGGAGCGCATCGGCGGGCTCTCCTCCGAGCGCGTCATCGACATCGCTCCGCTCAGCGCCTGAATGGTCGTGTCGACGCCGTTGTACTCGCGGTACGGTCCGGTGTGACCGAACGCGGAGACCGAACAGTAGATGATCTCCTCGTTGCGCTCGCGGACCGTCTCGTAGTCGATCTCGTAGCGATCTGCGAACGCCGGCGGGAAGTTGAGCAACACGACGTCCGCCCGTTCGGCGAGATCGAGAAACGCCGCTCGACCCTGCTCGCTCGTCACGTCGAGTGCGAGACTTCGCTTGTTTCGATTCGGCGTCAGGTAGTAGAAACTCTCGCCGCCGAGGTCGGGTTCGATCCCGCGCGCGAGTTCACCGCCGGCTGGCCGTTCGATTTTGACGACGTCCGCCCCCATGTCGCCGAGCATCTGTCCGGCGTACGGGCCGGCGACCATCGTGGACAATTCCAGCACGGAGAGACCGTCCAGTGGCTGGCTGGGCATACGTTGGAGTTCTCCCAGGACCTCATAAGCGTTCGTTTCCCACCGGGTACCCGGTCCCGAACTCGCAGGGGTTGGACTCGGTCGGCTGACGGTGATCGTCCCGTCACCGTGATAACCTCGTCCTGACGCCGGTGGTGGTGCTCGGTTGTTGTGTTGTGATACCATGACACTGTCTTGAATGTGGGTGGGCCTGGCCGAGTTATTAACGGGCTTAGTACGTTATCTTGGTACGATCGGCACCGTGTGGTTTCGAAATGCCAGCACACCGTTTCGCTATCGCAGGATCGACCGGCGTCGACGGCTGTTGGACGGAGAGTCGAACGATCGCTCTCGAAACGGCGTATGACCGCCACAGCGAGGGACGCGCTAGTGTGCGGTGAGAAGGCAGATTGATGAACTGGTGTGAGCGGCCAGACCCGGTGTCAGTGACCCGGACGACGCGCGCGGTTCCGGTGGACGGAATCGGGATGTAAACGCGACTCGTTCGCCGACTACGACCCGTCGCTCGTCGGGAAGTACTTGCCCATGTCGGTCTTCCGGTGAGTCTCCAGGAAGAACTCGACGTTTTCGACCTGCTCGATCGCTCTGACGGCGTCGATGCTGTCGTCGACGTCGCCGAGCGACTCGGCCATACGGACCGCGTAGACGTCGAACGACCCGACGCCGGAACTGATGAACCAGTAGGGCATCTCCGCGAGCGTGTCCTTTACCACTTGCTTTGCGTTCGGCGTGTCGCTGACAGTGATCGACAGGCGAAGGACGTGCCAGTCGTGAGCGTTCGGGTTCAGCATGAAGAACGTCGAGGTCGATTCGAACAGGTTCTGGACCCGATAGCGAATCCCCTCGCCGCTCATCTCGTACCCGCGCTGGTCGAGTTGCTGTGAGATGTCGGCGTACGGCGTTCGCGGATCGTTCGAGAGGATCCCCAGGATGATCCGGTCGATTTCGTCCAATCCATCCATCGGTGAGCTGGCCATGGTCTCACATTGGATGGAAGTGACCTAAGACTTCTGTCCTCGACGAATTCCTGGCCTCTCGCGAACGGAGGCCGCACCAATCAGTCGGCGTCGGCAAGCGGTTCCAGGACCGACGCGACGGGCCGGTCCTCGATCGATCGAACCCGCTCTCGCACCGTTCGCCCCGCGTCGGCACCGATGACGGGCTCGACCAGCCGGTCGAACTTTTTGGTCACGTCCGCCCACGAAAGCGGCGTCTCCGGATCGCCTTTCGCGTCGAGCACTCGCGTCTCCACCGTTTCGTCGGCCGTCTCGATCGCGACGTTCACCGCCCACTGTTCCGGGTACCGTTCGTCGGCCCACTCGTCTGCTACCGCCTCGGTCGCCTCGATCAGTCGCCGTTCCGTCGGCGACAGTTCGTCGGCCAGCGCGTCGAAGAGCGTGTCTACGGTCACCTCGCGTCGGGTAACGGCGAGCATCGTCACGAACGGCAGACTGAACTGCCCGTCGACGACCGTCTCGGGGAATTGCTTCGTCGGCTCTCCCACGAGCTGGTGGCCCGACGATGAGAGTTCGACGCGGATCGCCTCGATCTGCTCGGGCGAGAGGTCGTTCGCCGTCACGAGTTCGACCGCCCCGTCGATGACGGGGTGGAGAAATCGACAGACCGGATACGGCTTCAGCCCGGTTCGGTCGATCTCGTAGGACTCGCCGAGCCCGTCACGGGCGCGTTCTGGCCGCGGATCGTCGGAGTACGCCTGGAGAAACCCCCGAGGCCCTTCGATCGGATTCGTCGTCGCGAGAAACTCGTTCTCCGCGAACGTCGCGGCGATATATCCGGAGTGGGCGGCCAATCCGGGATGGATCCGTTTGTTCCACGAACCGTCTTCGAGAAACTGTAGCGATCCGGCGGCCTGGCTGCCCGCGATGCCGAACGCGCGCTCTATCGTCTTCGCGTCGGCCCCAGCGATCATGCACGTAGCCGCCGCCGCGCCGAACACTCCGCACGTACTCGTCGCGTGGAATCCCCTGGCGTAGTGAGCTTCGGAATTGAGCGCCATGCCGAGTCTCGCCGTCACCTCGTAGCCGCCGACGAACGCCGCGAGAAGCTCCGACCCGCTCGCGTCGTGGTCCTCCCCGGCCGCCAACGCCGCGCCCAGGACTGGCGCCGCGGCGTGGACCGATCCGGCGCGGTGGGTCTCGTCGAAGTCGAGGCTGTGTGCGAGCGCACCGTTCGCCATGGCCGCGTACGGCGGTTGCAGGCGTTCGCCGGTCGCGAGTACGGTCGTCGATCCGCCCCCACCGTCGAGGTCGGCGATACTGTCGAGGACGATCGGCGTCGATCGCGCCCGTTGGCTCCCGATCGCGATGCCGATGGTGTCTAGCAAGACCCGCTTCGCTTGTGCGGTCGTCTCGGGCGGGAGTTCTGTCCCGGCCGTCGTGGCGCAGTAGGCCGCCAACGACTCCGTGATGTCCATACCGTTTCGTTCGCACCCACCGATTAACCGTTTTCGGCGTCACACAATCCCCGGTTGCCGTCGCACCAGCCTGGACCGCGTCTCCGTTTGCCATCGCACTCGCTGGGGTCGCGTCTATGGTGTCGATACACCCCCGTCCTCTCCATCGTACCGGCAGTCCGTCGTCGCGACTGACGCAAGCTTAATGGGACCACCCCGACGTGTCTCTGTATGGTTCGCAACATCCGAGAGGTCGGTGAGAACCGATACCGCGAGGAGTACGGCAGATTCTTCGAGGATTTCACTGTCGGCGACGTCTACGAACACCGACCGAACCGGACGATCACCGAAACGGACAACTACTGGTTCACGCTCATCACGATGAACAACCATCCGCTTCACTTCGACGCCGAGTACGCGGCGCAGACGGAGTGGGACCAGGAACTCGTCAACTCCGCTCTGACGCTGTCGGTCGTGCTCGGGATGACGGTCAGCGACGTCTCCTACCAGGCCGTCGCCAACCTCGGCTGGGAGGAAGTCCGACTGACGAATCCGGTGTTTCACGGCGACACGCTCACCGCCGAGTCCGAGGTCGTGAGAAAGCGCGAGAGCGAGTCGAGGCCGGGTCAGGGCATCGTGACCGTCGAGACGACCGGCTTCAAGCAAACGGGCGAAAAAGTGATCGAATTCACCCGCTCGGCGCTCATACCCACGCGCGAGGCTGCAGGCGAGTCGGCGTCAACGGACGAGGCCGACTCGACCGACGATCAGTGACGGTAGGCGGGAGAGACAGTCAATTCACGGATCGAACGGCCCGCTTCCTGTACCGACGCTTCGCTGGACACAATATTTATAGTCGCCTCCTACCAGTGTCGAGGTATGCTCGAGTTTAGCGCGGAGCATCAGCTTATCCAGTCTGAAGTCCAAAAGCTGTGTGATAACTACGAGGACGACTACTGGCAAGCGAAGGATCGGGAGGCCGAGTACCCGATGGAGTTCGTCCAGGAACTCGCAGAACACGGCTGGCTCGGAACGATCATTCCAGAAGAGTACGGCGGTGGCGGCTACGACACGCTCGAAGCGGCGATCGTGTTAGAAGAGATCGCCGCCAGCGGCGCCGGATTCAGCGGGTCGATGGCCTGTCACGGCGCCATGTTCGTTCCCCGATCGATCCTCAACTACGGCACCGAGGAGATGAAATCGACGTACCTCCCGAAGTTAGCGTCGGGTGAGAAACTGCTCCAGTGCTTCGCGCTCACCGAACCCGACGCCGGATACGATTCGACGTCGATTTCGACGCGCGCCGAACGCGACGGCGATCACTACGTCGTCAACGGCCAGAAGACCTGGTGCTCTCGGTTTTACGCCTCGGATTACATGGTCCTCGTCGCCAGAACGACGCCGCGCGAGGAGGTGTCGAAAAAGACCGACGGAATGACGCTGTTCCTGGTCGATATCGACGACGCGTTAGAACAGGAGGCGGTCGAAGCGCGAAAGATCGAAAAGAGCATTCGCCGTGCGGTTCCCTCCTACGAGGTCTGGTTCGAGGACCTCGAGGTGCCAGCCGAGAACGTCATCGGCGAGGTTGGAGACGGCTTCTCGCAGGTGATGGACGGGCTCAACGAAGAGCGCGTCGTCATCGCCGCGGAGGCGGTCGGTCTCGCACGCGTGGCGATCGATCGCGCGGTCCAGTACGCCAAAGAACGGGAGGTGTTCGATCGACAGATCGGGGCCAACCAGGCGATTCAACACCCGCTCGCCGACGCCCACGCCAGGATGACGAGCGCTCGCAACCTGACCTACCAGGCAGCCCGCGCGTTCAAAGAGGGCCGCGACGTCGGCGAGGCGGCCAACATCGCCGTCTACATGGCCCGCGAAGCCGCGTCGAAGGCGGCGGATCAGGCGGTCCAGACCCACGGCGGCTACGGCGTCGCCACGGAGTACGACGTCGAGCGCTACTACCGCGAGGCGCGTCTCTCACACATCGCGCCGATCTCAGACGAGATGATCAAGAACTACATCGGCGAACACGTCCTCGGCCTGCCGAGGTCGTACTGAGCATGCATCCGCTCGACGGAATCACGGTTCTCAGCCTGGAAAGCGGCGTCTCCGCACCGCTGTGTACGCGCCAGCTCGGCGATCTCGGGGCCGAGGTTATCAAGGTCGAACGCCCCGGCGTCGGTGATAACAGCCGACACTGGGATAACGCCGTCAACGGCGAATCGTCGGCGCACGTCTGGGTGAATCGAAACAAGCGCAGCCTCACGCTGAATCTAAAACGCGACGAGGGCGCGGCGGTCTTTCGCGATCTGGCGGCCGAGTCGGACGTTGTCGTCCAGAACTTCGCACCCGGTGCGGTAGATCGTCTCGGATTCGACTACGAATCGCTTCGCGACGACGACCGGCGCGACGAGTCCCAGGCCGACCTGATCTACGTAAACATCTCCGGCTACGGCCGGTCCGGCCCGTACCGCGACCGCAAGGCCTACGACATGGTGATGCAGGGCGAGACCGGGTTGATCCTCTCGAACGGCTCTCCGGACGCGCCGGCGAAGATTCCGCTGTCGATCTGTGACATCAACGCCGCGATGTACGCGACTATCGGAACGATCACGGCCCTCTATCAGCGCGCGATGACCGGAGAGGGCCAGGAACTCGACGTCACGATGTTCGGTGGCGTCCTCTCCTGGCTCGGGTACTTCCCGCAAAAGTACTGGCACGAAGGCGAGATACCGGATCGGGTCGGTATGCGCCACCACCTGCTGACGCCCTACGGCCCCCACGAGACGGCCGACGGCGACTATATCAACTTCGCCGTTCTCAGCGAGGATCACTTCGAGATCTTCTGTCGAGACGTACTCGAACGTCCGGACCTGCTCGACGACGAGCGGTTCGAGGGCAACGAGTCGCGCATCGCCCACCGCGAGACGTTCGAGTCGATCGTCGAATCGGAGATCGCCGACCGCGACCGCGACTATTGGGCCGATCGGCTCCAGACGGCGGGAATTCCCTGGGGCGACGTCAATCAGATCGACGAGGTGTTGAATCACCCACAGGCGGAGCACCTGGGTCTGGTCAAGACGATCGAGGCGGGCGACGAGGAGATCCCGATCATCGACAACCCGATCGACTTCGGCGCCGCGTCGGTCAAGCGGGAGGCGATGCCCGACCTCGGTGCCGACAGCGTCGACCTCCTGTCGTCGCTCGGCTACTCGGCAGAAGAGATCGCCCGGCTGGAAGCCGACGGCGTGATCTAGCGGATTCTACGGCGTTCGTCCCACTTCCGACACCGAACGTCGGTCCGCCCGGATCGAACCGACCCGTCGCGTCTCCGGGTGGTTTCGGTCGGTGCCAAACCGGTCTCTACGGCACGTTCGGGCTCACTCGAGAATATCCGAGATGTGGTCGATCGTCTCGCGGATCTCTGCTTCGGACGACGACTTCGCGGGCAGGACGATGAGCCCGTCCGTCTCTTCGCCGTAGCGCTCGATCGTCTCGGCGGCCTGTTCGGGGGTGCCCGAGACGGTGATCTCGTCTAAGAGTTCGTCGGAGACGGCGTCGACGGCGGCGTCCTTTTCGTCGTCCTGCCAGCGTTCGTCGACCGTCTCGGCGACGTCGCCGAAGCCGAGCTGGGTGAGCGACTCGCGGGTGTAATCGCCCATCGCGCCGATGTAGTGGGCGATCTCCTCGCTCGCGCGTGTGCGAGCCGTCTCCCCGTCGTCCAGGATGCAGGTGGTGGCGAACGGGATCGTCTCGACGGCGGACGGATCGCGGTCTTGTTTCTTCGCGCCGCGATCGACGTGGTCGCGAAGCTGGTCCATCGACGCGAGCGGGATGCGGTTGGGTAGCCAGGCGTCGGCGAACCCACCGGTGAGTTCGCAGTTGGTCGGCCCCTGGGCACCGACGCAGACCGGGATGTCGGGGCTGGGCTCGAAGCGCATCTTGAAGTGTTCGACGTCGAAGACGGAGCCTTCGTAGTCGAGCGGCTCGCCCGAGAGCGCCTGCCTGACGATCTCGATGGTCTCGCGCTGGCGTCGCAGCGCCGGGGCGAACTCGATCCCGTGCCACTGTTCGATGACGTAGTTCGACGAGAGGCCGAGGCCGAGAAACGCCCCGCCGGGGGCGAGTTCATCGAGCGTGGCGATCGACTGGGCGATCAGCGACGGCGATCGGGAGTGGACGGGGATGATGCCCGTCCCGAGCCCGACCGACTCCACGTGGGCGGCGATGTACCCCGCCCGGGTGAACGCGTCCCGGCCCCAGGTTTCGGGGATCAGGACGAGGTCGAACCCGGCGGCTTCGGCCTCGCTCGCTAGCGCTGCCTGCGTTCGGGACGAAAATTTCTCCGTACCCGGCTCGACGAAGCCGAGCGTGGCTGGTCGTGTCACACCTCCCTCTCGGTCGGTCCACCTAAAAGAGGTTGTGGTCCCGGTGAGCCGCCCGATGACCGGCTGGTTCGCCTCGCTCGCACTGGCGTGTGAACAACTAGCACAGTTAACCTCTCACGTTCCGGACAGTCCGTATGCGCTACTGGGAGGAATACGAAGTCGGTGAGACCTACCGGACGGCCGGGAGAACCGTGACAGAATCCGATATCTCGCAGTTCGTCGAGCTCTGCGGGCTGTTCGAGCCGATCTTCACCGACGTCGAGTACGTCCGCGAACACACGCCATACGACGAACGCTTCGCGCCCGGCGAACTGACCGGCTCGTTCGCGCTCGGCAACGTCATCCGGTCGGGATTCATCGAGAACGCCATCTCCATGCTCGATCTTGAACAGACGTTTCTCGAACCGGTCTTCGCCGGCGACACCATCGCCGTCGACATCGAGGTCGATTCGGTCTCGGAGACGAGCGACGACGAGCGGGGCATCGTGGTCTTCGAGTACGAGGTGACGAACCAGCGCGGCGACACCGTCGCAGAGATGACCGAAACGGCGCTCATTGCCAGACGGCCCGACGGCGAGTAACGCCGATTCGACGCATCAGTCGGCAACGAGGCTTTATGGGGGTTCACGTTTCTGTTGGATGTATGGGAGATTCGACCCCGACAGAACTGTCGCCACCGAGCGCAGCGGAGATCGCGGCGATCGCCGACCGCATCGACATGCATCTCGACGACGAAGAGATTGAGGCGGTCGCAGCCGTAGCCGAGGGGATGATCGGCGCCTTCGAGCGCCTCGACCAGCTCGACGAGCCGACGCCCTCGGTGGACTATCCCGACCGCGACGCCGGGGAGCGAGTGTCGTCTGCTGACGACCCGCTCAACGCCTGGATCACCGCGTGCGAGGTTCCCGGCGCCGACGCTGGGCCGCTCGCCGGGTACGAAATCGGGTTGAAGGACAACGTCTCGGTCGCGGACGTGGAGTTGACGCTCGGCTCGTCGATGGTAGCGGGCTACGTCCCGGAGATCGACGCGACGATCGTGACCCGACTGCTCGACGCCGGCGCGACGATTACTGGCAAGCTAAATATGGAGGCGCTCGCCCTCTCGGCGAGCGGCGAACTCTCGGATTTCGGCCCCTGTCTCAACCCCCGTTCGACGGATCACCTCGCCGGCGGCTCCTCGAGCGGATCGGCGGCCGCGGTCGTCGCGGGCGACGTCGACGTCGCCATCGGCACCGACCAGGCGGGATCGATTCGCATTCCGGCCTCCTGGTCCGGCTGTGTGGGGCTGAAGCCGACGCACACGCTCGTTCCGTACACGGGGATCGGCGCGCTCGGTCACACGTTCGACCACGTCGGGCCGATGACGACTACCGTCGCTGACGCCGGCATCGTGCTTGAGGCGATCGCCGGAAAGGATCCGCTCGACCCGCGTCAGGGGGCAGTTCCCACGCAGGCGTACGCCGACGCCGCGACCGATCCGCGCGACCCATCGGCCCTGACCGTCGGCGTCGTCGAGCAGGGCTTCGGTCGCGACGAGAGCGATCCGGCCGTCGACGAGACGGTTCGTGACGCGCTGGGTGCCCTCGAGGCCGCGGGCGCGACCGTCGAGGAGGTCTCCGTCCCGCTCCACCGCGACGGCGAGGCGATCTTCCTCGGGTTCGCGACCCAGGAGACGACCGACCTCTTCCGCTCGGAGGGCGTCGGCGCCTTTGGAACGGGCTTTTACGACACGGCGTTCGCGGCGGCGTTCGGCCAGGGACGACGCGAGCACGGGGACACCTATCCCCCGTTCCCGAAGGTGGAGATGGTGATGGGAACCTACCTCAAAGAGACGTACTTCGGGCGCTATCACGCCAGAGCGCAGAACCTGCGCCGGTCGCTGACGAGCGCCTACGACGAGGCCCTCGGCGAGTACGACGTTCTCGCGATGCCGACGACGCCGATGGCCGCACACGAAGTCGTCGACGATCCGTCGTTCCTCGAGGGGCTCGACCGGGCGGCGGACATGCTCGGGAACACGGCGCCGTTCGACGCGACCGGGCACCCGGCCATCAACGTCCCGTGTGGCGATGCGGCGGGACTCCCCGTCGGTCTGCAGTTCGTTGGCGAGCACTTCGACGACGCGGCGGTTCTAAGCGCGGCCGCAACGTTCGAAGATGCCGTCGGTTGGGATCTGTAAGCGGTGGCTTCGCGCGATAGGCGTCAGTCGGTCAGCGCCGACCGTTCGACCTTGCCCGACCCGGTCGTCGGCAACTCGTCGCGGTACTCGACGACGCGCGGGTACTCGTACATCGCCAGTTCCGTCTTGACGTACGACTGGAGCGTCTCGGTCAGCTCGTCCGACGGGTCGTAGCCAGCCTCGAGGACGACGACGGCCTTGGGGACGTGACCGTGGTCGTCGTCGGGAACGCCGACGACCCCCGCGTTCGCAACCGCCTCGTGGGCGACGAGCGTCTCCTGGAGTTCGTCGGGGCTGATCCGGTAGCCAGAACAGATGATGACGTCGTCCTTGCGACTCTCGAACTCGACGTAGCCCGCCTCGTCGACGAACCCAAGGTCTTCGGTCAGCAACCACCCGTCGCGGACCTTCTCTGCCGTTCTGTCGGGCTGGTTCCAGTACTCTTCGAAACACAGCGGGTGTCCGTCTCCGTATTGGACGGCGATCTCCCCGACCTCCCCGGTCGGGACGGTCGGCTCGCCGGTTTCCGGATCAACGATCCGAACGTCGACGCCGGGTGTCGGCTTGCCCATCTTCGAGGCGCGTTTCGGAACGAGCGCCTCACAGTCCATGATCAGATTCATCGCTTCCGTCTGACCGTACCCCTCGTGGACGACCGCCCCGGCGAAGCAGTCTTCGACCGTCTCGAGTTCGCGTTCGCCCATCGACTCGCCGGCGCTCATCACCACGCTGACGCTGTCGGTATCGAACCGCTCGCGCGGCGTCTCGATCGCATCGAGGCGGCGCCAGACGGTCGCCGGCCCGAGCAAGCGCGTGACGTCGTAGCGATCGACCAGCTCGAGGACGCGTTCGGGATCGAAGCGACCGGCGTCTCCGACGACCGTCTTTCCGTAGTAGAGCGCCGGGAGACAGAACGCCCAGAGCGGACCGACCCACGACCACTCGACCGGCGTGTAGAACCGTTCGACCGGCTGGGGATCGAGGTTGAAGAATCCGGTCACGGCCGTCGGGAGGTGTCCGAGCAAGAACGAGTGGGTGTGTCGGACGCCCTTCGGATCGCCGGTCGTTCCGCTCGTGTAGATGATCATCGCGTCGTCGTCTGGGGCCGTTTCGACCGGCGTCAGCCCGTCGTCGGTCGCCTCCGCCGCCAGCGCCGCGTCGAACGGCGTCGTTTCGGCGGCCACGCCGTCAGCGTCCGCCGGTGGGTCGACGACCAGGACGTGTGACAGTGTCCTCACGGCGTCGCTGTGGGTCGCCCGGGCGAACGCGTCTAGACGCGAGCCGTCGACGATCGCTGCGGTAACGTCGCAGTCGCCGAGGCGATACGCGAGCGCGTCGGGACCGAACCGCATCGACAGCGGCACCGACACCGCCCCGAGCGTCCACGCGGCGAGGTGACCGACGAGCGTCTCGACGCGCTGTGGCGCGTTTACGGCGACGCGATCGCCGCGATCGACGCCCCGGCTGGCCAGCGCGCTCGCGCAGGCGCCGACGCGATCGTACAGTTCGCGGTAGGTCAGGCGAATTTCGTCGCCGCCGTCGACGGCGATAACCGCCGGTTCGTCGGGCGTCTTTGTCGCCCAGTGGCCGACGGTTTCCCGTGTGACGTTGAACCGGTCAGGTATCACCCACTCGAACCACTCTCGAAGCGCCTCGTAGTCGTCCCACTCGCGCTCGTCGAAGCGATAGTGCGCTCTCGAAGCCATCGGTGTTCTCGTAGGTGTGGCCGCCGGGCTGGCATAGCCGTTGTGGTCGCGGCGTCCCGTCGTCGAGACCGGTCCCGGATTTCTCCACACCGGGGCGAAGACTTAGTAGTCGTGACGAAGACCACACACCGTGTCAATGCTACGCCACACGCGTCCGGTCAGACGCCGGTACGGAGGTCGCACATGAACACGCTCGAAGCCGCGCTGGAGACGTTTCTCCACGAGTTCGAATCCGACTCGCTCACCGACGCCGATCGGGACGCGGCCCGGGCGTTGCTGGCCGATCAGCTCGGCCTGCAGGTCGGGCTCTCGACGTTGCCCTGGTCGGAGGCGGCGGCCGACGCCGCGTTGCGGACGGCACCGGACGGGAATGCGACGATCGCCGGGAGCGGGGTCCGCGTCGATCCGCAGACGGCGGCGTACTGCAACGCGACGTTCGCCCACGGATTCGAGTACGACGACGCCCACAGCGCGAGTGACGGCCACCCGGGGAGCGTCGTGGCGTCGACGGCGCTCGCACTCGCCGAGGCGGAGGACCGAACCATCGAGGAGGCGGTGATCGCGCTCGTCGCGGGCTACGAGGTTTACACGCGTCTCGGGGCTGTTCTCTCCCCACACGCGCTGGAGCACGGCTGGCACCCGCACGCGCTCCTGGCGCCGTTCGGCGCGGCCGCGACTGCGCTCGCCCTCGGTGACGACGATCGGGAGACGATCTCGAACGCGTTGGCGATCGCGGCCAGCCACGGGAGCGCGAGCACCGAGTACTCCTCGACGGGCGGATCGGTCAAGCGCGTACACGCCGGAATCGGCGCCCGCGACGGAATCCAGTCGGTTGCGCTCGCCCGCGCCGGCGTCACCGGACCGGAGCGCTACCTCGGGGGGAACAAGGGTCTGCTCTCCGTCTACGCCGACGTCGATCCGCCCGGCGGCGAGGCGTTCTCGCGGAATCGACTCGAGATCCACGACACCTGGTTCAAACTCCACAGCTGCTGTGGGTGTACGCACGCCTATCTCGACTGTCTCGCCGCGATCGATCCCGACCCCGACGATGTCGAGCGCGTGACCGCCCGGCTCCAGCCGAGCAGCGACCGCATCGTCGGGACGCAAAACGAGAACCTCTACGCCCCGCGCTCGATCGAGGAAGCCCAGTTCAACCTGCCGTTCGCGCTCGCGCTCGCGCTCTCCGGTATCGGAACCGACGTGCGAGCGTACCGATCGTTCGTCACGGGCGAGCGCGACTACGACGACCCCGCGCTTCGGGCGACGATGGAGCGAATCGACCTCGAAGTCGACCCGGATATGGCGCGCTACGCGCCCGCGTTCGTCGGCGACCTGACGGTTCACTACGCCGACGGAACGACGGCCGACGCGTTCGTCGAACACACCCGCGGGACGCCCGACAACCCGGCCACGGAGTCGGATCGTCGCGAAAAATTCGACGCGCTCGCCGAACCGATCATCGGCGCCGAGCGGACCGCTCGCCTCTGGGACCACGCGATCGACGCACCGTGTGAGACGCCGGTGCGCTCGTTCAGGCCGCTGCTCGAGCCGCCCGCGTCCGACCGGTGAGCGGTCCACGCGGTCGACCGAACCCGCGATCGATCCGCCGCCGTCGCCCGCAGAGTCGACCGGTGGCACAATATTTATCACGATCATCGCCCGTCTGTGAGACATGATTCCGCCCCAGCGACGATTTCTCGAGAGTCACGCGACGTGGCGTCCCGACGAGACGGCGATCCGCTTTGCCGACACCGGCGAGTCGATGAGTTACGGCGAGTTCGACGAACGGGCGAACCGGGTGGCGAACGCGCTACACGACCGCGGCATCCGCGACGGCGACCGCGTCGGCCTCGCGCTCTTTAACACCGAGGAGTTCCCGGTGACGATGTACGCCTGTCACAAGCTCGGTGCGGTCCCGGTCGCGGTGAACACGCAACTCTCGGCCGGCGACGTCCGCTACATCGTCGATCACATGAATCCGCAAGCGCTCGTCTACGACCACGAAATCGCCGAGCTGGTCGAGGGGTCGCTCGCCGACGCGACCAGGGACGCCGATCGGATCGGCGTCGGTCACGACCCGGTCGACGGTGAGACGTACGAGGCGCTCGAAGCGAGCGGCACCGTCGAAACCCCGCCACCGATTCAGCGGACGAACGACGACCTCTCGTACATGTTCTATACGAGCGGAACGACGGGCCGTCCGAAGGGCGTGATGCACTCGGTCAAGAGCGGCCGCGAGCGCGCTCGCACCTCGATCACGGCGTGTTCACTCGACGCCGAGAGTTCGTTTCTGGCGTTGTTACCCTGGTACCACGGTGCGGGGATCGACATCACGATCCGCGCGTCCGTGATGGCTGGCGCGGAGATCGTCGTCGCCAAACACCCAGATCCGGGCGAGTGTCTCGACGCGATCGAGGATCACGGTATTACCCACGTGATGAGCGTTCCAACGCTGACCGAGCGCTTCGCCGATCACGAGAGCGCCACAGAGCGCGACCTCTCGTCGATCGTGGGTTGGTATCACACCGGCGAGGTGCTGGCCGACGGCCAGGTCGAACGCTTCCAGGAATCGCTGACCCCGAACATTGGAAACCTCTACGGCTCGTCGGAGAGCGGTGTCGACACCGTCTTGCGCCCGACCGACCTTCCAGCGCAGGCCGGAACCGTCGGACGCCCCTGTCCCGGCGTTGAGATCCGCATCGTCGAGCCCGAATCGGCCGGCCACGCCGATCCGGAGGCGATCGTTCCGCAGGGCGACCCGGGCGAGGTGATCATGCGGACCGACCAGCTCTTTCCCGGCTATTACGAGAACGCCGCGGCGACGCGTGAGGCGATCTCTGATGGCTGGTTCTACACGAACGACCTCGGCGTGATGACCGACGACGGCTACCTCGAGATAACCGGACGGACCGACGAGATGATCATAAGCGGCGGCGAACTCATCTCGCCCGTCGAAGTCGAACAGGTCCTAGAGCGTCACGAAGCCGTCGACGCCGCGATCGCTGTCGGCGAGGACGATGACGAGTGGGGCCAGCGAGTGACGGCGATCGTCGCCGGCGACGCGACCGCCGACGAACTCGACGCCCACTGCAAGGCGTCGGACGAACTCGCCGATTTCAAGCGCCCGAAAGCCTACGAGTTCGTCGATGCGATCGATCGGACCGGTGCCGGCAAGAAGCGTCGGTCGACCTACCAGTAGTCGGAAGTCACGCTCAGTACGATCGGGGGAGGCCGAGTTCGTGTTCTGCCAGGTAGTTTCTGACCATCTCGTTTGCGACCGGCGAGGTCTGCCAGAGACGAGCGTTTTGCCAGAGGTCGAAGACCTCGTATTCGCGGGTGAAGCCGTTACCTCCGTGGGTCTGGATCGCCGCGTCGGCCGCCGCCGTCGCCGCCTCGCTCGCCCGGAGCTTCGCGACGTTAGCCGCCGTCGCGGCGGATTCGCCCCGGTCGTAGCGCCAGGCCGCCTCGTACGTCGCGAGGCGAGCGGTGTGGAGCGCGGCGTAGGCGTCGGCGAGCGGATGCTGGATGGCCTGGTGGGCGCCGATCGGCTCGTCGAAGACCGTCCGATCGTTCGCGTATTCGACCGCGAGGTCGATCGCCCGCAGGCCGACGCCGAGCGAACCCGCCGCCGTCGCGATCCGTTCGACGTTGATCGCAGACCAGAGGACGTCGAGGCCGGCGTCGACCTCGCCGAGGACGCACTCGGCCGGAACGGAGAGCCCGTCGATGGAGAGGTGATGCTGGCGCTCGGCCCACGGCACCTGCGTGTCGAGGGCGGTTCCGTCGATCGCCGGACAGTCCGACGGATTCTCGACGAGGAACGTCGTGATTCCGTGTGTGGGATCGGCCGGCTCGTACGGGCTCGTCCGGGCGGCGAGCACCAACACGTCCGCCGTCTCGAACCCACTTATGAACGTTTTCGTCCCGTCTATCAAAAACGAGTTCCCGTCACGGTCGGCGGTCGTCTCCAGCCGGAGCGTGTTCGTCCCGGCGTTCGGTTCCGTCAATCCGAGCGAAAAGATCGCACTGCCGTCTGCGATCGACGGCAGGTAGCGATTGCGCTGGTCGTCGCTTCCGTGTGCGGCGAGCGTGACTCCGCCGAACACCGGCGTGAGCGTAAAGAGGACGCCCGCCTGTCCGCCCGCCCCCGCCCGATCGAGTTCCTCGACGATCAACGCGAGTTCGAGAACGCCCATTCCCTCGCCGCCGTAGGCTTCGGGAACGGCCGCACCCACGAGTCCCTGTTCGGCCAGCCGATCCCAGTAGGCTCGCGGAAACCGGCCCGTTTCGACGTGTTCGACCCAGTACGCTCGATCGAACTCGGTCGAGACGTCCCTGACCATCTCGCGGACGAGCGACTGGGTTTGCGACTCCGAGAAGTCCATACGGCCGATGCGTGCTAAATCCCCTTAGAGGTTTGCGCCGGCTCAGTCGGAAACCCGCTCGGCCTCGAGCGACACCTGTTCGTACGGTAACTCGGTCGCCTGTTCCGGGTGGACAGCCGCCAGCAGATACGGCGTCCGGTCTGCGAAGTACTCGACGAGGCTGGCGGTTCGATCGGCGTCGAACGCGCCGAGCGAGTCGAGCGTGACGACCGGCGAGATCTCCGCGACGTCGTAGGCGAGGTAGCCGGCCAGTCCGAGGACGAGCCCGATCATCTCGCGCTCGCTCTCGGCTAAGTGTTCGAGTCGATCCTCGCGGACGGCGCCGTCGACGGTCCGGGCGATCACGACGTCGAAGTCGCCGTCGAGCCAGACCCGCTCGACCCGCTCGAACGAGAGCGCCCCGAGGAGGTCGTCCATCGCGTCGTTGAACGCCTCGCGCAGCTCGCGCTCGCGGCTCTCGATCCGCTCGGTCAGCGTCGCGATCTCCGAAGAGAGCGTTTCGATCGCCTCACGCGCCTCTTCGAGGCGATCCTGGTCGCCCTCCAGGTCGGTAATTCGGTCCTCGAGCCGGTCGATCTCGTGGCGAGCGGTTTCGCGCTCGATCCGGGCCCGTTCGAGCTCGCCGTCCGCCTCGGCGTCCGTCTCCGCCTCCCGGTCGGCGATCTCGGCGTCGAGTTCGTCGACCCGATTTCGAACGGTTTCGAGCCGTTCGCGTTGACTCTCGAGCGACGACCGGCGCTCGTCGCGCGTGCGCTCGGCGTCGGCGAGTTCCTCCCGGCAGCGCTCGACGCGACGCCGGGCGCGTTCTGCGTCATCGATGGCGTCGGTGACCGCGTCGAGCTCGGGCGTGAACTCGCGACGGCGCTCCTTTTCGGCTTCGACGAGATCGGCCACCTCGTCGGTCGTCTCCTCGATCGTTTCGACCGGAACGTCCGAGCCGCACGTCCAGCAAGTGAGTGCGTCGCCCGAGAGGGAGGCCTCGTACCCGAGCGAGCCGCGGGCGCCGGATTCGAGCATCTCCCGATTCGTCGAGAGTACCGACTGGAGGACCTCGAGGCGCTCGTCGATCGTCTCGAGTTCGGCTTCGAGGCGCTCGCGCTCGCGCGTCAGTTCGTCGAGGTCTTCGGTTTCGACCGCGGCCTCGGCCTCGGTGAGCTCCTCGGCCCGCTCGTCGACGCGCTCGTCGAGACGGTCGACGGACCCTTCGAGTTCTCGAACGCGCTCGCGGAGTCGATCACGCTCTGCGATTCGGTCGGCGCGCTCTTCTCGGAGCGATTCGAGTTCGTCGTCGGTCGATCGCTGTGTCGCGGCGAGGCGTTCGATCTCCTCGTCGAGTTCGTCGCGTCGCTCGATGGCGCGCTCGCGCTCGTCCCGAACCCGTTCGATCTCGTCCGTCGTTCCCTCGAGTTCGCCGATCGTCCGTTCGAGTTCGCGCTTTCGGTCGAGCTTCTCGTGGCGCTCGCGTTCGAGCGTCTCGACGTCGAGTGGCTCGGTCAACAGGTTCTCGACGTCGTCCCCGCGGTCTATCGCTCGACGGAGCGCGTTCGTCGCGGTGAGCCCGGCGAAGCGTTCGAGAAGCAGCGTTTCGCGGTCGTCGGTGACGTGGCCCGCTCCCTCGATTGACAGGCCGTGCCGGGTCCGCTCGGCGACTCGTTCGACGCGATCACCGTCGATCTCGAGTTCGACGCGGGCCCGGTCGGCGTTCGTCCGAACGGTGACGTCGTCGGCCCCGACGCCGAAGAGGACGGCGCGAAGCAGTGAGCTCTTGTTCGTCGCGTTCGGCCCGGCGACGAGCGTGACGCCGGTGCCCGTCCGGAACGTGAGCCGATCGATGCCGCCGACGTCCTCGACGGTCAGTTCGAGGTCACTCACGAGCCGTCACCTCCCGTCGAGACGCTCGCCTCCAGGTCGGCGCTGTCTGACTCCGGCCGGCTGATGTAGCCGCGACGGAGCGCTCGTTCTAGCGCCACTGTCCGGTGGGTCTCGGCGCACTCGAGTTCGAAGGTGACGTTGACCGAGATGTCACCGACTGCTTCGAGTTCGCCTTTGTTTTCGAGCGATCGGATCGCTTCTGCCGCCTTCGTCTCGGCGTGCTGGCGCGTGATCGAGAGGGCGTCTCGTTCCCAATCGGAGTCGGGTTCCGGGTCGCGTTCGGCTCCGAGACACTCGGTGAGGTGGGTTCGAACGACGCCGTAGGAGACGAAATCGGCTTCCAGTTCGTCGATCGGAACCCCGTCGGTCCGGAGCGACGACCGAACCTCGGCGGAAACGGTGTCGTCGTCCGCCGTGAGCCGATCGTACTTCGAGGCCGCTTCGTCGCCGAGTGTCGTGAGGCCGGCCATGTCCATCTCTCGACGGAGCATCGTCGTGTTGAGCCACCGGGCCAGCGCGCGATAGCCCATACGACCCGGACCGTCGGCGAGCCACCGATCGAGTAACGTTTCGTCGTATCCCTCTAGCTCGCGTTCGTCCAGCACGCGACACACCTTGCAGCCGTAGTCGGTCATTGGCCGAGTCATGTCGTTGTGGATATAAATAGTGTCCGCTTCGGTCGATTCGGGCATACGAACTGGGCTCAGCACGAGCCTCCCGTCAACTCGGAGCTACCACTCTCGTTCGTCACCCTACGTTCCCGGTGACGGAAGCTATCGCTCGGTCGCCGCCCAGGGGGACGAGGTCGAACTCCGACCCCCGGTCTTTCACGGCGACGCTCTGCGCGTCGAGACCGGAGAACGCGAGAACCGGCGCTTCGCCGACCGACGCGGGCGGCCAGTCCAGCCCGACGACATCGTGGGCGTCGGGATAACCGGTCTCGACCAGCGTGGCGATGCCATCTCCCGTTTCGAACGGCCGGTCCACGATCATAAACGGGGCGGTTGAACCTGCGAGGATGGCTTATCGGTCGTACGGGTTTCGATACCCGACCCCACGCCACCGTCGACTGGTTTGGTATATCTTCGCACGTTTGCCGACGTCCGTCACTGTGATCAGGACTCTGCCAAGTGAAATAACGAACTTAGGGTGTTATAGACTGGCCGGGCGTAGTTGATTTTCTGCCGATCAAAGACCGGGAGTTGGATTTCGTGCTGGCGGATCTGGCCGAGCCATCGAATCCGGATTGAGCCACCGGATCAACTCTCCTGTGAAGTGGTGCTCGACCGATGGACCGCTCGAACATCGGATCGAGGCGAGTGGTTCGGCGTGGACCACGGGCTATTCGCTCGGCGACGAGTCGATCCTCGATCCGATCGAGTAAAACGAGAGCCGTTAGAGCTGCAGTTCGGACGTCGCGTACTCCTCGGGCGAGACGATCTCGCTGTTCATGTCCTGGATCTGGTTGACGGGCGTCAGCGCGTTCTCGTTCTCGCCGTCATCGTTGAATTCGATCGGCGGCATCGCGAGGAGGTGATCTTCCACGCGTATGTTCGAGAGCGCCTCGTTCACGTCGTCCGGATCGGTGCTTCCCGCCTCCTCGATCGCGGCGATCGCGACTTCCGTCGCCGCATACGAGATCCCCCCGACCATGCCGATCTGATCGCCCGTCTCCTCCAGGTAGTCGTCCGAGATTTCGCCGTAGCGATCGAGCGAGTGGTCGACGGTGGTGATCGTGTTGGTGAGTCCGTTGACCGAATCGCCGAGTTCCTGGAAGATGTCGTCGTCGGCGAACGTTGTCGAGGTGCAACAGGCGATGTGGTCCGGCCAGTAGTCCTGTTCTTCCATCGCCTGGATGGCGAGTTGACCGCCCGGGACGTACGACGTGATGCTGATGGCGTCCGGATCGGCCTGTTCGAGTGCGGTAATCTGCGTATCGAGACTCGCCGGGCCGAACGGGTAGGACTGCTCTTCGACGATCTCGACGCCTGCGTCGGGGAGGTGGTCGCGAAGCCCATCGGCGGTCTCCTGTCCGAACGTGTTGTCGACGTACAGCAGGCCGATGGTATCGAACGTACCGCCGGCGTTTCGGATGGCCTCGGGGTGCAACTCGGCGAAGTCGACCGCCTGACCGTACTGGTGAGGCTGCGGTCGGTAGGCGTACTCGAGCCCGCGACCGGTCAGAATGTCTCGATCGGAGCCGACCGTCACGACGAACGGAACCTGTTCACGGTCTGCCTGCTGGGTCGCCGACATCGTCGCCGGCGAGGTGACGGCTCCGAGGACGATGTCCGCGCCGTCGTTTACCAGCTCGGTGGTGATCTCGGCGCCGAGTTCCTGTGCGCCCTGATTGTCGCCTTCGACGACTTCGATCTCCGCGCCGTCGAGCGATTCGATCCCGCCGTTTTCGTTCTTGTGTTTGGCGGCGAGCTTAACGGCCTCATTCGCGTGATTGCCGTCGCGGGCGACGTCTCCCGTTAACGGATGATTCGAACCGATGACTACCGCGTCGGAGTCGTCTTCGCCCATGCAGCCGGCGAGTGCAGCTATCGACGCCGCCCCTGCGGTCGCGGCGAGATATGTACGTCTGGTTGTGTGAGGTGTGCGATCACTCATCTTCAGGTGTGTGCTAACGAGTATGAGGGGATAAAACTTTTGTCAAATCGACAGATAACCGTCTCGACAGCATACAGTCACGGGACTTCGTTCGCTCGCAGATCCGGTCTCCCCGCGGTGGATCGAACGTTCCGCGGACTGAACGCTTATGTAAGTACCAGCCAATGGTCAACCCAGAATGACACGGCGTGAACCCACGGCCGAGCAGTGGTACTTCGAAGAGATCGAGGTCGGAGAGACGTTCGCGATCCCTTCGAAGACGATCACGAACACACACTTCGTCACGTTCGCCGGCCTCACCGGCGACTTCCACCCGATCCACCTAGACGAACACTACGCACGCGAAGAAACCCCGTTCGACAGCCGGGTCGCCCACGGCATGATGATCACGATGTTCACCATCGTCGGTGCCTCTTCGCTCTCGGACCATCTCCACGAGTCGGCGATCGCGTTTCTCAACCAGTCCTCGGGCTTTCTGAATCCGGTATTCGAAGGTGACACGATCTATCCCGAACTCGAAGTGAGCGAGAAAGAAGACAAGGGTGGAAAGGGGATCGTCACCCTCGCCTCTCGCGTCTTCAACCAGAACGACGAACAGGTTCTCGAGGGCGAACTCGAGATCCTGGTAAAAAAGCGCAAGGGTGGCGACTGAGATGGGCGCTGACGCCTACATCGCCGGGGCGTACGAACACCCGACACGCGAGGCGCCGGAGACGTCGACGATGCAACTGCACGCGGCGGTCGCTCGCGGAGCCCTCGACGACGCCGGCCTCTCGCTCGTCGACGTTGACGGCTACCTGACGGCGGGCGTCCCGGAGTACACCTTCGCGCTCCAGCCGCTGACGATGGCCGACTACCTCGGACTCGACGTCTCGTTCGTCGATTCGACCGACGTCGGTGGCTCGTCCTACCTGAGCCACGTCGGCCACGCGGTCTCGGCGATCCGAGACGGCACGTGCGACGTCGCGCTGATCACTCTCGCAGGTCGACCGCGCTCGCGGGCGCAAGCCACCGGTTCCGGCGTTCGGGAACTCCGGACGATGCAAGATAGTTTCGAGCGCATCTACGGCTCGACGCCCATCTCACAGTACGCGATGACCGCGCGTCGCCACGCTCACGAGTACGGAACGACGCGCGAGCAACTGGCGGCGATCCGCGTCGCTGCGTCCCGCCACGCCCAGTACAACGACGACGCGATGTACCCCGACCCGGTCACCGTCGAGGACGTCATCGACTCGCCGCCGGTGGCCGAGCCGCTCCACCTCCTCGACTGTTGTGTCATCTCGGACGGCGGCGGTGCCCTGGTCGTCGTCTCCGAAGAGGTCGCCTCACAGCTAGACCGGGAGGCGGTTCCCGTTCTGGGCCACGGCGAGGCGATCGGCCACCGCGACGGCGGGCGCGCCGACGTGACGCGGACGGCCGCACGCGAGTCGGGATCGCGGGCGTTCGAGGAGGCCGGACTGGAGCCGGCCGACGTCGACTACGTCTCGATCTACGACTCGTTCACCATCACCGTCTTGCTCGCACTCGAGGATCTGGGATTCTGCGAGAAGGGTGCCGGCGGCGAGTTCGTCGAAGGCGGGACGCTCGAAGCGCCCGACGGCGACCTCCCGTTCAACACCGACGGCGGCAGCCTCTGTTCGAACCATCCCGGTAACCGCGGTGGCATGACGAAGGTCATCGAGGCGGTCCGCCAACTGCGTGGCGAGGCGGCCACGCCGGTGCAAGTCGACGCGGACGTGGCGCTCGCCCACGGCACCGGCGGCGTCCTGGGGACGAGACACAGCGCGTCGACGCTCGTGCTCGGGGGGACCGAACCGTGAGCGACGCGTGGGAGCCCCGCCCGGTGCCGGACGTGACGCCGGAGACTGCCGAATACTGGGCGGCCGCCGCCGACGGTGATCTGCTCGTCGGCACCTGTGAGGCGTGCGAGGCCGTATTTCACTACCCGCGGGCCCACTGCCCTGATTGCTTCTCTGAAGCTGTATCGACGACCACGGCCGCGGGCACGGCCCGGCTCTACACGTTCGCTTCACCCGAACGCATCGAGGGCTGGCCAGACGAACATCGACCGCTGATCGTCGCCCAGGTCGAACTCGACGAGGGTCCGCGACTGATCACCAACGTCGTCGATGCCGACCCGTCGGCGCTCTCGATCGGCGACCGAGTCGCGGTCCGGTTCGTCCCGACCGACCGTGACGACGTGGCGATCCCGGTGTTCGAGCCGGTCGACTGAGCGGTTCGTTCGGGTGGCCGACCGGCCCGACTTCGTCCCGAAACTGACGGCTGCCTGACGTCGATTCGTTCGAGCGTAGCCGGGAGGCGTACACTTTTGTGAGTCGCTCGCTTTGAAGCGGCTGTATGCCACAAGTCGTAGGTATCGACCACGTCGGTATCGCGGTTACCGATCTGGACGAAGCGGTCGAGACGTTCGAGTCGCTGCTCGGCGACGACGCCGAGGTCCACCGAATCGATCCGGGCAAAGAGTACGACGACGACGGAAACGTCGTCGAGGAGATTCGATTCGCCTACCTCGATTCCGGTAACGGCGTCATGCTCGAACTCATGCAGCCGGGGACGGTCGGCGAAGGTGCGATCGGACGCTACCTCGAACAAAACGGCGAGGGGATCCACCACGTGAGCATGTGGGTCGAACCGAAGAGCGAGTTCGCCCAGTTCTTCGAGGTGCTCTCGGAACTCGGCTTCGCGACCGTCGGCGACGAACCCTGGCGATCGGATCCGCGCGCAGAGCGCGACAACGTCTACACCTACCTCCACCCGAAGTCCGCCCACGGTACCCTGATCGAACTCATCTCGCCGTACGAGGTCGAAGACGGCGTCATGCAGACCCGGGAGACGGCCGAAGACGCCGGGCGCGACTGGCCGATCGATGGCTGAATCGACGCGACCTGCTCGCCGATGAGCCTCGAACACGAGTGGACGGTTCGCTTCGGCGACGTCGACCTCGCGGGCGTGATCTACTATCCTGGACTCTTCGATCGCTTCGTCCGGACCGTCGAGGACGCCATGGCCGCGGCCGGCTACCCGTTCGCGACGATGCTCGAAGACGCCGTCGGGATGCCGATCGTCCACGCAGAGGCCGACCTCCATCGGCCGATCCGACTCGGCGAGACGGTGACGATCGCGGTGACGCCGACTGTCGGCGAGACGTCGGTTCGCTTCGCATTCGAGTGTACCGTCGACGGCGACGTCGTCGCCGAGGGCGAGCAGGTCCAGACACTGATCGACCTCGAGTCGTTCGACCCGATCGCGGTCCCCGACGACCTCGCCGTCGCGCTCGAAGCGCTCGGGGCGGACGATTGACATCCCGAGGCGCGTACTGTTGACCGACGCGCGCCGATTCAACCGAGTGGTTCCAACCGCGAGCCCGGAACCGATCGCCTTCGAGTGGTCCAAAGATTCAACACCGTTCGCCACCCAGTCGCGTCAATGACGGCTTCGAACGGTGGAACCGTCCGTTACACTGCCGAGGGACCGATCGCGACCATCGTCTTCGACCGTCCGTCGCGTCGAAACGCGCTCACCCGCGAGATGGTAGAGACGTTTCTCGCGTCGATTCGGGCGGCCGAGGAGCGACCGGAGATCAGAGCGATCGTCGTCGCCGGTGCCGATGGCGACTTCTGTGCGGGCGGCGACATCGACGAGCTGATTCCAGCGTACGTCGACGACATCGACGACGAGTCGTTCGGGCCGGACGACGAACTGTTCGCCTTCGCCCTTCGGTACGAGTCGATTTCGACGCCGATCGTCGCGGCGGTCACCGGTGCCTGCATCGGGGCCGGGATGGAACTGCTCCACGCGACCGATATCAGGATCGCCGGCGAGTCGGCCGAATTCGGCCACCAGGAGCCGCGGTGGGGGCTGTTTCCCGCCGGCGGTGCCACGGTTCGCCTGCCGCGGCAGGTGCCCTACTGTCGAGCGATGGAGTACCTGCTGACCGGCGATCGATTCGACGCCGAACACGCCCGCCAGGCCGGTCTGGTCAACGAGGTCGTCCCCTCGGCGGACGTCCGAGACCGGGCCCGCACCGTCGCCGAGTCGATCGCTGCGAACAGTCCGACAGCCGTCGCAGCGATCAAGTCGTCCGTCGTGGGCGGTCTCGACCGACGGATGACGGACGCGTTCGCCCTCGAAGCTGAACTGGCCCGGGAAGCCTGGACGAGCGCCGACGCCGCGGAGGGAATCGCCGCGTTCCGCGAGGGGCGACCACCGTCGTTCGACGATGGCTCGTCCGACGCCGACTGACGCACCGTCGAGCGATCGCTGATACGGACCGTCGAACGACTCACCCAACGCTTAACCCCGGAGGCGTGAATCTGTGTAACGACACCGATACTCATGGGTTTCGAGCTAACGCCAGAACACGAACTGATTCAACAGACCGTCTCGGAGATCGCCGGCCAGTACGACGAGTCCTACTGGCAGGACGTGCGGATGAACGAGCGATTCGCCGAGGAACTCTACCAGGATCTGGCCGACGGCGGCTGGCTGGGACTGCCGTTTCCGGAGGAACTGGGCGGCGAGGAGATGGGGCTCACCGAGGTCGTTCTCGTGATGGAGGCGCTCGCCGAAGAGGGTGCCTGGGAACTCTCCGGGGCGCTCATTCTCAGCCTGATCTTCGGGGGAATCGGCCTCGTCGAACACGGGACGGACGAACAGATTTCCCGTTACGTTCCGGACATCATCGACGGCAAGAGCAAGTGGGCGATCGCCGTCACCGAACCAGAC
Source organism: Halovivax gelatinilyticus (assembly GCF_024300625.1). Lineage (GTDB taxonomy): Archaea > Halobacteriota > Halobacteria > Halobacteriales > Natrialbaceae > Halovivax > Halovivax gelatinilyticus. Next base: position 2,006,978 of record NZ_CP101322.1, read on the forward strand.
GCCGGGTCGAACACGGCGAACATCTCGACCGTCGCCGAGCGAGACGGCGACGAGTTCGTCGTCAACGGCCACAAGCAGTTCATCTCCGGACTCGAACTGGCCGACCGGATGCTGTTACTCGCCCGAACCGCCCCGCCGGGCGAGGGAGACTCCCCGTTCGACGGGATGACGATGTTCATCGTCGATCCCGAAGCCGACGGCGTCGAGTACAGTGAGATTCCACTCGACATCTACTATCGCGACCGGACGTTCGACGTACACCTAGACGACGTCCGACTCGCCGAAGACCAGGTTCTGGGGGAGGTTGGCGAGGGGATGTACCAGATGTTCGCGACGCTCAACACCGAGCGGATCACGGCTGCCGCCGAGGCGTGGGGAATGGGCCGCTGGTCGCTCGACCGGGCGGTAGCGCAGGCGAACGAACGGGTCGTCTGGGACGAACCGATCGGCGCCCATCAGGCCATCCAGCACCCACTGGCGGACGCGCACGCTGATCTCGTCTCCTCGAAACACCTCACTCGGGAGGCGGCCTGGCGCTACGACAACGACGTGGGCAACGTCGGCGAAATCTCGAACATCGCGAACCTGCAGGCAGGAAAGGCCGCCTGGGCGGCGTGCGAGGCCGCGATGACGACGTTCGGAGGGATGTCGGTTGCCGCCGAACTCGGCCTCGGCGCTGCCTGGGGAACAGTCCGTCACTACCGGACGGCCCCGGTTTCCGAAGAGATGATCAGAAACTACATCGCCCAGCACTCGCTGGGACTTCCCCGGTCGTACTGACGTGTTCGGTCGTTCGTCCCCGTCGCGACCGTCTGCCGACGGTAACTCGTCTTGCAGCGAGACACTCTCGTCGCGTGCCGATGCGAAAACTAATATATACGTGGCTTGCTATCGTTTTTCTGTGTCACGCCATCGTGGGGCACGGAATCCCGTAATGAGTCACGCGAACACGACCGTCTCTGGAGTGGAATCGAACGGTCTCGCCCGGCGATCTCGGTTCTCGGTCAGCCGACCGGCCGGGTGCGAACCGAGTTACCGGCGAACGCCGGTCGTCAACCGCACTCGTCGTCGGTCTCTCACCCACCGCTCACGAGCCACTCGTCCGGCCGGCCCGCCAGCTCACCCACCGACGCCGAACGTCGCGGTCGGTCGACGCCGATCCGGTGAGCCGACATGATCGAACTCGCCGTCGCCGTCGATCCGACGACGTTTACAACCGCACCGGCTATGACGCTGTGGGAGCGGACGATCGGCCCGCTGGTAGACCTCGGAAGCGACGTCAGAAGCGGGAACACGGTCCTGTTCACCCTGCTCGTCCAGGGGATCTTGCTGGGTGGCATCTACGGTCTCGTCGCGCTCGGATTGACGATGATCTTCGGTGTGATGGACGTCATCAACTTCGCCCACGGGGCGTTTCTCGCGATCGGCATGTACTTTTCGTACGTTGTGTTCACGTCGTTCGGTCTCTCACCGCTGGTTTCGCTTCCGCTCGCGTTCGTCGCGCTCTTCGTACTCGGCATGGCAATCGAGCGCGCGACGATCGAACCCATCATCGACGCGCCCGCCCAGAGCCAGATCATCATCACCCTCGGGCTCTGGTTCATTATCGAAGCGCTCATCGAAATCGCGTTCTCGCCGAACCCGCAGTCGATTCACGGCTCCTACGGTTCGTTCTCGATCGCCGGCATCTCGATCGCCGAGGGCCGGTTTTACTCGCTCGTGGTCGCCGTCATCGCGATGGTCGCAACCTGGGGCTTTCTCTACTACACTGACATGGGCCGGATGATCAGAGGGACGGCCGACAACCGCGTCGGTGCCCGCTACGTCGGCATCGACGTGCGAAAGATCAACTACACCACGTTCGGGATCGGCGCCGCGCTGGCCGGCGTCGCGGGGGCGGCGATCACGATGGTCAGACCGTTCGACCCGTACACGGGGGAGATCTACCTCATCAACGCGTTCATCGTCGTCGTCCTCGGCGGCCTCGGCTCGCTTCCGGGGGCGATCGTCGCCGGTCTCATCATCGGCATGGTCGAGGTCTTCGGCTCGTACTACTACCCGCGCACGATGTACCAGATGCTCATCTTCCTGATCTTCATCGCGACGCTGCTGTTGAAACCGTCCGGTCTCTTCGGGAGTGATCACCATGAGTAGCCCGCTGGCCACGCTGACGGCACGCTATCACGGCCTGAGCGATGGTCGACGTGGATTCGTCCGCGGCGCTACGGGGATGGGGCTACTCGCCGCGCTCCCGGTGATAATCTCGATTAGCGTTCTCGGCGTCTCGATCGATCAGTGGATCTCGATGCGCATGCTGGTGTTGACGGTCATCTTCGCGTTCGCCGCCCAGGCATGGAACGTCATGTCGGGGTACACCGGCCTCTTCTCGTTCGGACACGCCGTCTTCTTCGGGACCGGCGCCTACGCGACCCAGTTGCTGTTGAACGACTTCGGGATCAATCCGTGGATCGGGATGATCGTCGGTGCGATCATCGCGATGGGGATCGGCCTCCTGATCGGGTGGCTCACGTTCCGGTTCGAAGTCGAGGGTCACTACTTCGCGTTGACCACCTTCGCGTTCGCCGAACTCGCCCGCCACACCGTCAACAACTCACCAGAGCTGAACGGACCGAACGGCTACTTCCTGCCGCTTCCGAACGAGTACGCGTCCGACTACGGGTTGCTCGCCTTCCAGTTCCGGTCGGACACGGAGTACTACTACGTCGCGCTCGCGTTCCTGGCGCTGATGACGCTGCTCGCCTGGCAGATCAAGCGCTCGTGGATCGGCCTGTACATGTTCGCGATCAGAGAAGACGAGCAGGCGGCCCGAAGTATCGGGGTGCCGACCTACCGGTACAAGATGCTGGGGATCGCCATCAGCGGCTTCTTCACCGCCTGGGCCGGCGCGTTCTGGAGCATGTACTTTTCGAGCATTCGTCCCGGAACGGTCTTCGACCTCTTCATCAACGTCGAGGTGCTCCTTCCGGCCGTGATCGGCGGACTCGGGACGGTGGCCGGCCCGATCGTGGGCTCGTTCCTGATAACGCCGCTCTCGGAGGTGCTTCGTCAGACGATCGGCGTTCCCGGCGTCGATCTGATCATCTACGGGATCTTGCTCGTCTTGATCCCGATCTACACGCCGCGAGGGATCATCTTCTGGCCGGAGAAGATCCGCGGCGTGATTCGCCGTCGCCGAACCCGGGGAGGTGACACCGATGAGTAACGGAACAACCGACACGAGAGCCGTATCGAGCGAGGAGACGACCGGCGAGACCATCCTTCGAACGGAGGGGCTTACGAAGCACTTCGGCGGGCTAACGGCGCTCTCGGACGTCGACGTTCACATCGACGCCGGCGAAATCGTCGGCTTGATCGGACCGAACGGCGCCGGAAAGACGACGCTCTTTCACTGTATCAGCGGCGTTCATACGCCCTCCGAGGGACGCGTCTGGCTCCACGGTGAGGAGATCACGACCGCTCCGTCCGAACGCATCGCGAACGCCGGACTGACCCGGACCTTCCAGCACACACGTCCGATCGAGGAACTGACTGTACTCGAGAACGTGATGATCGGCGCGCACACGAGCGAAAAGCGCCGGTCGAAAGCGAGAGAGACAGCGCGTTCGTGGCTCGAATTCGTCGATCTGGCCGACCACGCGGACGAATCGGCCGGCGATCTCACCGTCGGTAGCCAGAAGATCATGGAACTGGCTCGCGCCCTGGCGACCGAACCCGAACTGATCCTCGTCGACGAGATTATGGCCGGATTGACGCCGAGTGAGAAGAACGACATCCTCGACATCTTCGAGCGGATTCGGGCGAACGGGACGAGTCTCGTCGTGATCGAACACGACCTCGCAGCGATGTTCCGGATCAGCGACCGTGTCATCGTTCTCGATCAGGGAGGCGTCCTCTCGACGGGAACGCCCGAGGAGATTCAGACGGATCAGGCGGTTATCGACAGTTACATCGGTGAGTACGATGCGTGAACAATCCCAGACCGACGTGGAGAGTCGCCCCCCAGACCAGTCGCTGCTTTCGATGGAGAACGTCGTCTCCGGCTACGGTGACGTAATGATCCTAGACGAGGTGTCGCTGCGAATCGACGCCGGCGAGATCGTCGCGCTGATCGGCTCGAACGGCGTCGGTAAGTCGACCACGACCAAGACGATCGGCGGATTCATCCCGACCCGCTCCGGCGAGATCCACTTCGACGGTGAGCGCATCGACGGGCTCGACCCGTCGGAGATCGTCGAGCGCGGGATCGTCCAGGTGCCAGAGCGCCGTGAACTGTTCACCGGTATGAGCGTCGAGGAGAACCTGTTACTCGGCGGTCTCTCTTCGGAGGCGAAAGAAAAACGCGAGGAGACGCTCGAACGCGTCTACGAGATCTTCCCGAAACTCGCAAAGCGGACCGACCAGCGAGCGGGCACGATGAGTGGCGGCGAACAGCAGATGCTCGCACTCGCCCGGGCGTTCATGGCACACCCGCGCCTGGTGATCCTCGACGAACCATCGATGGGGCTGGCCCCGAAGATCATCGAGGACGTCTTCGACGCCATCAGACAGTTCCACGACGAGGGGATTACCGTCTTCATCATCGAGCAGAACATCGCTCAGACGTTAGAACTCGCAGAACGCGGCTACGTTATGGAGAACGGCCGCATCGTGATGGAGGGATCCGGCGACGAACTGCTTGAGAACGACGAGGTCGTCGAGCGCTACCTCGGCATGTGAGCATCGAGTCGGTCCCAGACTCGCGTTAGTAAGATATTGATGAATACTAACGGTCGGCCGGATGCGATGGTTGGCCCTGGCTCGATGGCCGTCAGTGTGTCATCGATCACAACACCGATCAGGGGCGGACGGCGCAGTCGGCTGCCGTCACCTCGATGAACGCCGGTGTTCGTTGACCGTCGCCGGCGGGCGAACGGCCTCGCCGGTCGATCGATTCTCCTGCCGTCCCAATCGATCGATGAGTCGTCTAGCGAGTGGTTCGAGGGCTGATTGGGTCGATTCCACTCCGACGTCACCGGCCTTGGTAGGTGCTCACTGGTCGGCGCGTCGATGGGTCACGGTCACCGGCCGTTCGGCCACTCTCACCGTGGCTACTGGCGCGAACTGGTAGTTTCTTCAGCAATCGTCGCTATGGCTGGCCTCGCCCGGCAGGAGTTCTCGTCGGAGCTCGTAGACGTACTGTGGGTGATACGAGACGCCGAACGCCTCGGCGATGTGGGCCCGAAGCTCCGGGCCCGTCATCGATGGCTCCTCCGCGAGACGCGCCTCGATCTTAGCCCGTTGTCCATCATCGAGCCTCGGCGGTCGGCCGGGCCGGTCGTCCGGAACGAGTCCGTCCGGCCCGTCCGCGTTCCAGCGCTCGGTCCACCGGCTGGCCGTCGGTTGTGAGGCGCCGACGCGAGCCGCTGCTTCGGCGAGCGTATCGCCGTGGTAGAGGTTCTTGACGAAACAGAGTCGGCGAACCAGCTCGGGATCGTCCGCCGCGACCAACCGCGCGTCGAGGTCGTCCGGCTCGAGGTGACGTTCGATACGTTTCCGACGTGACCGGGTCATACACACGCCACTTAAAATTCAATACTTATCTTACTTTCGCTTTCACACGCCCCGCACGAGCCCGTCGCGATTCGACCGATCACCGGCGGTCGCTCAGTCCGAACCGTCGAACCTCGCCTATCGCCGCGCCGAGTCTATCCTCGGTCGGCCGCCGCGACGGCTCGATGTCGGACGGAAGCGCCGTCCACGACCCGGCTGGTTCGGGCGTACAGAGTCCCTCTGCGAGCATCTGGACCTGTGACCGACCGGTCGCCGGCGTCTCCATCGTCAGCTCTTGCATTCGGGCGAGCAGTCGATGGGCGGCGATCGGAAGCCGAACCGTCCGGGGCTCGCGGTCGATCGCCCGACCGATTCGCCGGACGAACGTCTCGAGCGTGAGCGTCTCCGGGCCGACGACCGGCACCGTCCGATCGGCCAACCGGCGATCGGAGAGCGCGGCGACGAGCACGCCGACGACGTCGGAGACCGCCACCGGCCGCATCCGCTTCTCGGAGCGTCCGACGAGGCCGAAGACGGGAACCGTCGCGAGCGTGCGCGAAACCTGGGTGAGGACGTGATCGCCCGGTCCGTAGGTGAGTCCGATCTTGCAGACGGTGTGTTCGATCGGCGAGGCCCGGATCAGTTGCTCGCTCGCCCACTTCGTCTCGTGGTACGCCGAGCCGGCGTCCGGTCGCGCCTTCAGAAAACTCGAGAGGGCGAGCCGGTCGACGTCAGTCGCTCGCGCCGCCTCGAGCACCGCCCGCGTTCCCTCGACGTGGACGCGTTCGAACGTCTGGTCGCCGCGCTCGAACGCGATGCCGGCGAGGTGGGCGACGGCCGAAGCCGCCGAAAACGCCGCCTCCAGCGCCTCTTGGTCGTCGACGGCCGCCTCGACGAGGGAGATGCCGTCAGCGTCGAGTCGGTCCGGGGCGTCGGTCGCGCCGCGCGAGACGACGATTACCTCGTGACCGGCGTCCGCGAGACGCCGGCTCAGGTGCGAGCCGATGAATCCCGTTCCGCCGGTGACCGCAACGTGCATGCGTTCACTCCGTCGCCCGGTCACTTGAAATCGGTCACTCCGTTCACTGGCATCGTCGAACCGGTCTCGAACGGGCGCCGCCCCGCGACGCCGGTCGGGCTTGCACGTCCCGGGTGAGTGATTAGCCCCATCCGGCTCGACGGACGAGACGTGCCACTCTCGAAACTCCTCGGTTCGAAGACGACTCGTTCGATCACCGTCGTGTCGGTCATCTACCAGGCCGGACGGGCGATGAAGCGGGGTCAGCGGACCCGCGCGGCGATCTGGCTCGGCGTGGCCGTGCTCGCCTGGAAGTGGGCCATTATCGGTCTCGCCGCCCAGGGAGCGCTCTCGATCGTCCGCGGCGGGAAAGACCGTCAGCCGGTCGCGGCCTGACCGTTCCGTTTCCGCGATTCCCCCGTCAAAACCCGTGCTCGCCGTTCGCGACGGTCTCCAGGTCGTCTTCTTGCACGGCTTCGCTGTCGTAATGGCCGTCGGGGCCGCGACCCTCGGCGCCGCGGGCCTCGTCGTCGGAGAGCGAGAGCGTGTAGGCGCCGGTGAGGCTGTCGCTGACGAAGACGACGTCGCGCGCCTCGTTGTACGTCGCGCCCCAGGCGAACGGCGGGGAGGCGATGCCGATCGAATTGTCGGCGTCCCCCGAGAGGTCGCTCGCACCGGAGACGGTGGCGATGCGCTCCGTCGGCGTCGGTTCGCGCGGATCGGTGAGGTTGCAGACCCACGCCCCCTGGCGGTAGCCGCCGTCGACCAACAGCGTCTCGTCTCCCCTCGGGACGACGTCGTGAAAGTGCGTCGTCCACCAGAACGATTCGTTCGTCGCCATCTCTCGGGCGTCCGGCGAGTGGGTAAAGCCGATGGGTTGTGGATCCTCTAGCGAGCCCTCGTCCCAGCCGATGTCGAAAACGTGCTTACCGCCGGGCATCCCCGTCTGCGTCTCGTCGCCGATGACCGCCAGATCGCGTTCCGGGTCGTAACCGGCCTGGTGACAGTGTTCGAACCCCGGTTCGCCGAGGGCCGTGTAATCCGGCTGGTCGTCGTATTCGAACTGTCCGAGCACCTGCAGGTCGTACGGATCCGACGCGTCGTAGATGACGTACCCCTCGGCCGCCCCGTGGATGTACGCCGCGTGGACCACGTCGCGAACGGGATCGTACTCGACGTCGTGACAGCCGCCGGTCGGACCGACCTGATCGACGATTTCGGGGGCGTCGGGCGAACTCACGTCGACGGTGAACACGCCGGTATCCGTGTTCGACACGTGGTCGACGAGGTAGATGACCGGTTCCGTCGGGTGGGTCGTCAGCCGGTGGACGCCCGTATTCGGCGTCTCGAGCGAGGCGACGATCTCTGGTTCCTCGGGCGAGCCGTCGCGCCAGCCGAAGTCGACCACTTCGATCCCTTCTATCGATCCTTCCTGAGATCGATAGTAGAGCCCGTCCTCGTGTGCGTCGAACTCGACGGCGTTCGTCCTGGTGGCCGGATCGGCCGTCTCCAGCCCGTGAGCGATCGCGGGTTCTTCGAGGTCGTCCAGGTCGACGAGCGTGCTGGCGATGTCGCTCCGATCGGTCGGGAAGCCGCCAAGGACGCCCCATTCGCCGTCGGGGCTGATCGCGCCGTAGGTGTAGAACGCGTCCGAACTCCCGGTCGCGTGGCCGAGGGGGTCGATCCGGCCGGCGACGCCCTCGCCGGATCGGGCGTGGTCGGGTCGGTCGGGCGACGGCGTCGAGCCGCCGTCGTCACCTGTATCGCCATCATCGTTCGCGTCGTCTCCACCGGTACACCCCGCCAGCGCGAGCGAGAGCGCACCGGCGGTCCCGGAGAGCACGCGTCGTCGGTTCACAAACTCGATAACCCGAACCGGGAAAATAAGTCTACCCCTCGTTCTCGGAGCTGATCGCTCGACTCGCCGGGATCGCCGTACTCGTACTCCTCGTCGGGATCCTCGACGCCTTCGGTGCGCGAGCCGACCCACGCGCCCAGCGCGAGCCCGTAGACGAGGTGTGCCGCGTGAAAGAGCGCGAGTTCGTCCGCGTCGAGTTCGAGGCCGAGCAGCTCCTTTAACATGATCTGTGAGCCGAACGCGGAGAGGCCCATGCCGAACACCGACCCCCAGAGCAGCCCGCGCTGCTCGGGCTCGATCGCCTCCTCAGCATCTTGGAGCGCGAACAGGCCGCCGAAGACCGCACCCGCGCTCGTCCCGTAGACGAGGTGGAGAGCGATCCCGGCGACCTGGTGGTCGTCCGGTTCTCCACCGCCGACGTACCTCGACCAGAAGTGCGCGGAGGGCGGAAGCGAGCGCATGATCGGGAGGCGAAACGCCGTCATGATCAGCGTGGCGACGAAGCCCGCCTGTAGCCCGCGGAGACTCGCCGAACGAACGCGAGCCAGCCGCGACGACGAGTCACCAAGGGGTACCTCGTCGCTCGATACTCCAAGCTGACGACGAACGAGATCCGTAACGACGACCATACCGGCGGATCGACGGACGGCCTTCTAACGGTTGTGCCTGCCTATATCACGAGCCCATCCGGTCTATCGAAACGATCCCATCAGTCGGTCGAGCCCCAGCCGGGGGGCTACTCCACGCCGGCCCACTTCAGGACGAGCAGCGTCCCCTCGAAGAGGATGATCATGATGACGGCGACGATGCCGGCGGCCATCGCCGTCGGATCGATCGTGAAGATGAACGCCAGCCCGGCGAACGCCGCCCAGAAGTACAGTCGCTTCTCGGCGAGCCACCGCCGCGTCGTGACGCCCATCATGATCGCCATCATGATGAGCAGCGGAATCTGGAAGACGACGGCGAGAAATGCGGTGAGCGTGATGACGAGGTTGAACGTCTCGCCGAGCGCGTAGTGGATCTCGGCGCTGCCTTCCGAGTAGAACGTGAAGTACTCGAACAGGAACGGTAGGACGAGCAGGTACGACAGCGCCATTCCGATGGCCGCCAGCACGACGCTCGTCGGGACGGCCGCGAGGTAGTACTTGCGCTCGTGGGGGTACAGCCCCGGCTTCATGAAGCGGTAACACTGGTAGACGAACATCGGCAGGGCGACCATCACTCCGAGCAGGCCGGCCACCTTGATCCGGGTCAGCCACAGCTCCAGCGGGTGGTAGATGTGTGCGGGCCACTCGTCGGCCTGCGGGATCGCCTGCTCCCAGATGATGGCGATCGCATCCGACGCCCAGAGGATGCCGATGGTCGTTCCGGTCGCCGCGAAGAGGAGGACGATCGCGAGCCGCGAGATCATCTCCTCGATGTGGTCGGCCAGCGGCATCTCCTGGTCGTCCGGCGGCTTCGAGATGCCGCCGTCGTCGACCGTCGGAAGCCCGCCTTCTTTTCGGTCCGGAATGCGCTCGGCGAGTTCCGCCTGCGAGAGATCCGATTCGTCCCGAACTTCGAGGTCGGCTTCTGGTTCGGCCGCATCGTCTTCTGGTTCGGCCGCCTCGTCTTCTGGTTCGACCTCCTCGTCTTCTGGTTCGGCCGCATCGTCTGACGGTTCCGTCCGCTCGGCTTCGCTGTGATCGGCCGACGCCGTTGGCGCTTCGTCCGACTCGTTATCCGTGTTGTCGTCCGGAACTCCATCGCCGTCGCTCGCGTCACTCCCGCCGTAGGACAGTCCGTCACCGCTGATATCTGGAGATTCGTCTTCGCCTCCGTCGGCTGCGGGCGTCGTCGTCTCCTGCGGCTCGCCGGGGCCGTCGTCGGCCGTCGACTCGTCCCGCTCGTCCGGCATCTACGTGCAATTGTCTCGGGACCGGTTATAGGCCTTTTTCTTACGACGGGCCGTCAGCGGTGAGATTTCCCGAGACCCCGACGGCGACGGCCGGTTGACTCGAAAGGTTGATAACTGGAAGAAAGGTAGACTCCGACACTTCATGAGTAGCGTCGTCGACGAGGACACCGCCCGTGCCGTCAACTCCGGCCGGGAGACGATCGGAGGGATGCTGTCTGCGGCCCAGTCCGACCTCCAGAAGATCTTCATCGTCTTCGTGATCGGCTTTATCGGCACCTTCTACGCGCTCCGCGTCTGGATCTGGGACTTCCTCGAGGCGACGGCGACGGCCCGGATGGGTCCCGAACTCGTCGAGGCGACCGACATCATCACCCGGACGCCGTTCGAGGTCATCCTCTTGCAGGCGAAGATCGGCCTCCTCTTCGGCGCGTTACTCGCAATTCCGGCCTTCATCTACTACTCGCGGGACGCGATCAAGCGCCGCGGAATCGAGAGCGTCGTCCCGCTCTCGCGGTGGTACCTCGTCGGGTTCGTCATCGCCTCGTTCTCCCTGTTCGCCATCGGCGTCTTCTACGCCTACGCCATCTTCTTTCCCTACGCCTTCCTCTTTCTCGGCGAAGTCGCGCACAACGCCGGCGTCAAACCCAGCTGGGGCATCACGGAGTTCACCGAGTTCGTCGCCCTGCTGACCATCTCGTTCGGTCTCGCCGCCCAGCTGCCGCTGTTCATGGGCGCCTTTTCCTACACGGAGATCGTTCCCTACGAGACCTTCCGCGACAAGTGGCGCCACGCGATCGTCGGGATCACCTGTTTCGGCGCGCTGTTCTCGCCGCCGGACCCGTTCACCCTCATCATGTGGGCCGCCCCGCTCGTGATCCTCTACGCGTTCAGTCTGGGACTCGCGAAGCTGATCGCCAACACGCGACGCCGCGGGGCGGCCGAGGTGGGAAGCGGCGTCGCCCACGTGAAACGCCGAACGCTCCAGTTTACGGCGCTGGTCGCCGTCGCCTTCGCGCTCATCGCCGCGGCGCTCGCCGCCGGGGCGCGCGAGTGGCTGGCGACCGAGGTCGGCCCGCAGATGCCCGGCTACCTCTGGCCGGACGAGCCGACCTATCTCGACGTGCTGGTGATCGAACACGGCACGCTCGGACTCGTCGCCGCGGCGCTGATCATCGCGGTCTCGATCGGCTTCGCCATCCTGCTGGTGTTGACGTTGCAGGTACTCCGGACGCCGGTCTACCCGCGCGAGAGCCAGCTGCTGATGGCCGAGACCGCAGACGACATCGACTTCGACGTCCTCGACGCGGCTGACGTCGACCGCGTGCCGGCGCCGGTGTTTACGAGCATGACGGAAGACGAGATGATGGACGTCGCCCGCGACGCGCTCCACGAGGACCAGCGCGAGAAGGCACAGGCCATCATCGACCGCTTCGACGGCCTGCACGGGGGCGACGACGTCGACGCGGCTGCGAGCGCCGCCGGCACGGCGGCCGCGACGGCCGAGGCATCCGGCGACGACGAGGGCGGGCTGTTCGCGAGCACGGCCGCCGGCGTCCTCGATCCGTTCACCGAAGAGGAGACGACCGAAGACGACATCGGGGGCTACGCCTACGACCTCGCCTTCATTTTCAACAGCCTCACGTCGCGGCTAATCTACCTCGTCGGCCTGTTCATGGCTGTCCTCGCCGGCTCGTTCTTCTGGCTCTACGCCGGCGGGATCGGCTACATCCTCGCCGTGTTCGTCCGCCGCGTCCCCGATTCGATCCTCTACGAGGTCGCCCAGGAGAACGACGCTGACGTCTCTCTCGAAGAGATCCGAGCCGCCGAGACGAATCAGGAACTCATCACCCTCATCCAGGACCTGGACTTCGTCATCGCCTTACACCCCGTCGAAGTGCTCATCTTCATCGTGAAGGTGTCGACGCTGGCGGCGATCATCGCTGTCCTCCCGCTCGTCCTCTACTACGCCTGGCCGGCCGCGAAGGAGCGTGGGCTCGTTCGCGGTGACCGCCGGCTGTTCATCGTCTGGGGCGGCTCGCTGTTCGGCGGGTTCGTCCTGGGGACGTTCCTAGGATTCTTCTACATCGCACCGGGGGTCATCTCGTATCTGATCACCGACGCGGTGAGCAACGACATGGTGGTTTCCTACCGGATCAAGAGCTTCTTCTGGCTCGTCATCTTCACCACCGTCGGCGTCGGTTTCCTGATGAACATCGTCGTCACGATGGCGCTGTTTCACGTCGGCAACATCGTCTCCTACCGGTCGATGCTTCGCTACTGGCGGCCGGCGGTCGTCGGCATCTTCGCCTTTGCCGCCGTCGTCAGCCCGCGCGGGCTGCTGACGATGCTCGCGTTCGCGATCCCGATCGCACTCACCTACGTGATCGGCCTGCTCGTCCTCTACGTCCTCACTGCAGGCGGCCGACTCTTCGGGGGTGGCGGCGGCTCGACCGAAGACGTTTCGGAGCCACCCGCGGGAGCCGAGGTGAGCGAGTGACTGCCCCGCCGGCCCTCGGTGTCTGACTGTCAGCACCCTTTAGTACCCACCGTCGACAATCCTGGCGTATGCCCAAGATCAGCGTCGAAATTCCGGGCGAGTTGCTCGAGGACCTCGACGAACACGTCGGCGACGACGGCAAGTTCGTCAACCGAAGCGACGCCATCAGGGCGTCGATCAGAAAGACCCTCGACGTGTTAGACGAGATCGACCAGCGTCACGGGCGCCTGGAAGACGAAGAGTGACCGACCAACCGTCACGGCCCGTCGAGACGGCGCTCGCGGCGGCGTTCCCGAATCGTGAGGTCGCCTCGATCACCGACCCGGGGCCGTCCTGGAACGAGGCGAACGAGACCGTTCGCGTGGCGTTCGCCGACGGCGATACCGCCTACCTGAAGGTCGCAGCCGACGGCGACGGAACCAGGATCGCGCGCGAACGGGCAGTCTGTGCGTACCTCTCCTCGCGCGGTGACGTCACCGTTCCGCGGATCGTCGCGGCGGATCCGACCGCTTCAGTTCCGTACCTGGCGACCGAACCGATGGCCGGCGAGGCGCTGTTGTCTCGCTGGGCCGAGGCCGACGCGACCGGGCGCGAGACGCTCGTCCGCGCCGTCGGCGAGAGCCTCGCCCACCTCCACGACCGCCGGTTCGACGAACACGGCATCGTCGTGGGCGGGTCCGTCGACCGTGACGAAGGCGACCCCTCGCTCGCGGTGCGGACTGACGACTGGTCGACCGTGCTGGCGGAGACGGTCGAGGAGGTGCGAACGCTCGGGGCGGCCGATCGCTTCGCACGCGCCTTCGACGCGGTGTTAGAGGCGATCGACGACCGTCGCGACACGCTGGACGACGCGCCGGCCGCGCTTCTCCACGGGGATCCGGCTCGGCCCAACTGCGTCGTCACCGGAGACGGTGGGACGCCGATCGGCTTTCTCGACTGGGAACGGGCCCACGTCGGCGACCCGGCCCGCGATCTCCACCGACTCAGAGAACAGCAACTGGCGACGCTCGACGCGCCGGCGCCGGCCGAGTTCGTCGAGGCCCTCTACGCGGGCTATCGCGACGTGGCCGGATCGCTCCCGGACGGGTTCGAAGAGCGGGCGCCGATCTACGGGGCGACGTGGACGCTCGGCTACGCGACCGTGCTCGATCGACTGGCCGACTTTCGCGACGAGCCGCGCGAGGCGGTCGCGACGCTGATCGACGCTGAGGTCGATCGATACCTCGCTTCACTCTCCTGATCACTCGTCGAGTCGTTCTGCGAACCCGAATGTAGGTTTGACGTCCTCGACACGGATGCGGACGCTCTCGCCGGGCTCGGCGTCGGGGACGAACAGCCGAAATCCGTCGACTGCGGCGATGCCATCGCCCTCGCTTCCCGCGTCGACGATCTCGACGTCGAGTTCGTCGCCGACGCGCACGGGGGCGGTCAGGCGGTCGATTCCCAGGACGTACAGCTCCGAGGATTCTTTGCGCGTCGCGTCGGGGACCGTCGCGCGGACGTACCGGAACTCGTCGTCCAGGTCGTCTCGAAAGGCGTCGACGTCGGGGCCTTCGAAGACCTTGGCGGCGAAGTTTCCGCCGGCGTCTAAGAGTTCGAGGGCCACGTCCGCGGCCGTCCGGGCGAGGTGGAGCGAGCGCGCCTGATCGAGCGAGTACTCGCCGCTGACGTTCGGCGCCATGTCAGAGAGGACGACGTCGACCGAGCCGTCCGTCGCCTTCCTGATCCGATCCAGGGTCTTCTCCTCGGTGACGTCGCCGCGCAGCGTCTCGATGCGGTCGTCGATTTCGGGATCGAAGTCGTCGATCCGCTGGAAATCGACGCCGACGACGGTCCCGTCCGGACCGACGCGCTCTGCGGCGACCTGAATCCAGCTTCCCGGGGCGGCGCCGAGGTCGACGACGGTGTCGCCCCGCTCGATCAGCCCCTCCAGTTCGTCTAACTGCTGGAGTTTGTAGGCCGACCGAGCCCGGTAGTCCTGTTGCTTGGCCTTGTTGTAGTAGTGGTCTTTGCGCGTCATGTGGGACTCACCAGCGGGATCGGCGTGTTCCGGCCGCGAGTCGCGGACGAATTCGCGTTCATACTCGGCGAGAGGCGGCGGATCCGGAAAGGCTCGTCGGATGCCCGGCTACGTCGAAGCGATAGTCTTCGGTCCGTTCTCCCGTTCGAACGTCCGGTACGTACCGGGGTCGAACATCCACTGGCTCAGCGCGCGACGGTCGTCTCACTCGCGGTCGTCCGGCGGCCCGGCCGCGAGCACGGGCGGTCCGTCCGGTGAGGCGTGTCGGACGCCGGCTGCGGGATGGGCGGCGACCGCCGGTTCGGCGCGAACGAGGCGCGGATCGGTGGTTCGATCGGCCTGGGTCCGGAGGGTCCACGCTTCGCCGTCGGAGACGGCGACGACGGAGCCGTGAACGGCCGTCCAGTAGGTGGTCACGTCCTGTCGGGCCAACCGCGTCAGCACGTCGTCGTCGGGGTGGCCGAACGGACTGCGGTAGGCCGAGGAGACGACCGCGATCTCGGGGTCGACGCGTTCGAGCAAGGGGGCGGTCGAGGACGTGTCCGATCCGTGGTGACCCGCCTTGTAGAGGTCCGCATCCAGGTCGTCGCCGTGTTCCCTGGCCATGCGGTACTCCGCTTCGCCCTCGGCGTCGCCGGGGAGCAACACGCTCGTCTCGCCGTACTCGACGTGGAAGACGAGGCTCTCGTCGTTCAGCACCTCGGCTCGCTCGTCTTCGGGCGGGTTGAGCACCGAGACGTCGAGCGCCGAATCCCAGTCGATCGGATCGCCCTCGCGAACGACTCGGAGGGGGACGTCGTGGTCCTCGATGGCGTCCAGGTAGGATCCGTACGTCGACGTCGTGTGGGCGACGCCGGGATCGAGCGCCACCCCGATGCCGTCGCGCTCGGTTTCGTACGCCTCGATCACTGCCGGGTGACCGCCGATGTGGTCCCAGTGTGGGTGGGTGGCGACGAGGGCGTCGATCCGGTCGATTCCGTGGGCCTCGAGGTACTCGAGAACGTACGCGCCGTCGTCGCGCGAGTGTCCGGTGTCGATCAGGATCGTCTCGTTCGAGGGCGTCACCAGCAGCGTCGCGTCCGCCTGACCGACGTTGATGAAGTGCACCTGAAACTCGCCGTCGCGGTCGGAATCTATCGTAGACAGGGACGCCGGCGGGCGGTCGTCGGCTTCCACCCACGGGGGAAGGTGTTCGTCGTCGGGTGCGCTCTGTGGTCCCGGTGCCAGTTCGATCGGATCCGTCGGCGAACCGACCGAGACGCCTCCGGCGAGCGCTACCGCGAGGGCGAGCACGATCGCGAGGCAACCGAGGTGCCACCGGTCCATCGTACGGTCTCTCCCGCCAGAACCGACCGGTTCGTGCCCATTGCCGGCCGACTGGAGACACCTGTAGGGTGGACTGACGGGTAGTAATGAGAAGGCTACACTGTTCGTAATGTAGCGTGTTCAGCCGGGGATACCGGTCTCGCAATCGATCGACAGCCAGCAGGGTGTCATCGAACGCCAACGCCACCCGGCGACTGACTC
This sequence comes from Halovivax gelatinilyticus, assembly GCF_024300625.1. GTDB lineage: Archaea > Halobacteriota > Halobacteria > Halobacteriales > Natrialbaceae > Halovivax > Halovivax gelatinilyticus. Next base: position 2,023,345 of record NZ_CP101322.1, read on the forward strand.
CGCCCGGTCTGAGTCTCTGCACAGACTCGAGGTTTCCAACCCCCGATGCACGGGGTGTTTCTGTCCGGGCAGGGGTGTTCCCGTCCTATCAGGTAGGTTTCTGTCCTGTTAGGTGAGCTTCTAAATCCAGCTCGCCATCGGTGGTGACCACTGTCGAGATCGAGTCAGAACCGCCCCGCTCGCCCGCCAATTCGATTATAATTAATTACTCGTACTGTGTGTTGAGTTCCTCTCTCAACTCTGGGTGATGACACGTCACTCCGGGAGCCAGCGCCCCTCGTCGGACGCCCCGATGCCGTCCGTCTCGCCGGAAACCGCTCGCGACGGCCGTCGGAACCGAAGCCCGGCGTCGCGCATCAGGCGCCGGCAGCTCGGAATCGAGTACTCGACGTCGTACCGGTCTTCGAGGTAGGTTTTGACGAGTTCTGGCGTCCAGGTCCGAGCGTCGTAGCCCGCCGCGGTCGGCGGCCGCCGAACGGCGTCCTCGAACGCCGCTCGCTCGTCCTCGGCGAGCTTTCGCGGTCGGCCCGGCCGTCGTTCGTCGGTCGCGGCGTTCGCGAGCGGCGCGTCGTCCAGACGCGTCAGCCAGTTGTAGATCGTCTTCCGTTCGACGCCGTACCACGACGCCAGCTCCGTCTGCGAGATTCCGCTCTTGTAGGCGATGGCGGCGATCAGGCGCATCGCCGGTTTCTTCCCCGTCGCCTCATCGAGGGCGACCCGGAGATCGTCGGCGGAAACGTCGTCCAGGTGATCCATACCTGTACTTCGATCTATGGGTAAATAGTTTTAACGGAATGAGTCATTCGACAGTGAGGGAAAGCGTCGTTCGACCGTGACGCGAGGTCGTTATTCGACCGTGACGAAACGCCGCCGTTCGGCCGTTCCGAAGAGTCGTCGTTCGGCAATATGGATCGTCTGTATTTTTTCGAGGCGATCGCTCCGACTCTCCTGGGCACCGCGCCGGGTGGTAGCTCGACGACGATCCTTCCATTACAGGCGTATGTTTGTAATGACTGTCTCGGCCACCGCTACGATTGCGTTCCTCAGTACGGAACATGCGCCGATCCAATTCAGCGGTCGGTCGCGGCCAGCGCCGGTTCAGGCGTAGGTCACGTTGATCTCGATCACGTTCGCCGCCTGGGTGACGAGTTCGGGGATCTCCGTCTTGAAGCGCTCGCCCGTGATGCGGGTCGTCGGGCCGGCGACGCTGATCGCGCCCAGGACGCGGTCGTCCGTACTGAGGATCGGTGCGGCCACGCACTGCAGCCCCTCGACGCGCTCCTGGCCGCAGTAGGCGATTCCTCGCTCGCGGATGGCGGCGAGTTCGTCGAAGAGGCGGTCCCGATCGGTAATGGTGTGTTTCGTCTCGCGCGGGAGGCCGTGTCTGTCGAGGATCTCGTGGACCCGCTCGTCGGGGAGGTGCGCCAGAATCGACTTGCCGAGCGCCGTGTTGTGGAGGTACCGACGCTTGCCAGTGTGCGTATCGAGCGTGACCGCGTTCTCGCCGTGGGCCCGAAAGAGGTAGACGCCCCGACCGTGTTCTTCGACCATCAGGTTGGCCACCTCGCCGGTTTCGTCGGCCAGATTCGTGACCTCCGGGCGGGCGATTTCGTAGATCTTTCGCTGGGTTCGTGCGTACTCGCCGATCTCGAAGAAGCCGAGGCCGAGATCGTACCCGTCGCCGGTTTTGACCACGTAGTGGTGGGCGCGAAGCGTCGTGAGGTGGTCGTGAACCGTACTCTTCGACATCCCGAGCTCGTCGGCCAGTTCGGTCACTCCCGCGCCCTCCAGTCGCCGCAACGCATCGACGACGGCGAACGCGTTCTCGACCGTTTTCAGCGGTGCGGTGGACGTCTGTGCCATGCGTCTGCGTATGACGTACGGACCCATATGTGTTCCGCCCTCGGGAACTATTGTTCGGCAAGAACTGACGGATGGCGAACGTATCGGGCGTCACCCATCGACGCCGTCTGTCGATTTGGCCCGGGACGTTTCGTTCATCGAAATCGATCGATAGTTCCGCGAACGAGTCCGTGGGATTTCGCGACGGGCGTTCTGCACTCCGGAACGCGCTCCTGGCTATGGTGTCGATTTCGCCGTCACCAGTCTATTTGTAGTCTCCGTCGAATGGGTCTCTATGCACGCTGTGGTTGTCGGCGGAGGCATCATCGGCCTGGCGAGCGCGTACTACCTGCGCCAGCGGGACGTGGAGGTGACGGTCGTCGAGAAGTCTTCGATCGGCGGGGGCAGCACTGACCGGGCGAACGGCGGGATCAGAGCGCACTTTTCCTCGCCGGTGAGTTCACAGCTCTCACAGACGAGCATCGAGGTCTGGGAGTCGTTCGACGAGGAGTTCGACACGGATCTGGCGTATCGACGACCCGGCTACCTCTTTCTCGCCCGCACGGCGGAGACGGCCGAGCGCTTTCGCGAGAACGTCCGCACGCAGGAGACACTCGGCGTCGAGAGCGAGTTCGTCACGCCAGAGCGCGCGAGCGAGCTCTGTCCGGCGCTCGACGCCGACGCGTTCGTCGGCGGCGCGTACTCGCCGAACGACGGGTTCGCCGATCCGCACCTCGGTCTGCAGGGCTTTTCCGTCGCCGCATCCGAGGCCGGCGCGACGATCCGAACCGGCGTCGAGGTGACCGGTATCGAGCTGGCCGACGGCCACGTCTCGGGCGTCGCGACGACCGAGGGGCCGATCGACGCCGACTTCGTCGTCAACGCCGCCGGGCCGTGGGCGGCTCGCATCGCAGGCTTCGTCGACCTCGACCTTCCCGTCTCGCCGCGTCGCCGAAAGCTCGTCATCGTCGACCCCGAGGAGCCGGTTCCCGAGGACGTCCCGTTCACGATCGACGCCGACGCGAGCGTCCACTTCCGGCCGGAACGAAACGGGAACGTCGTCGCTGGCGGCCACTTCGCCGACGCCGATCCGGAGATGGATCCGGACGACTTCGCCGAACGCGTCTCGCTCGAGTGGTCAGCGCGGGTCGTCGAGCAGGCCGCCCAGTGCGCCGGCTACTTCGGCCCGAAATCGGAGATCAGGCGAGCGTGGGCGGGCCTGTACGCGGTCACGCCCGACCACCACCCGATCATCGAGGAGACCGTTCCCGGCTTCGTCAACGCCGTCGGTTTCTCCGGCCACGGATTCATGCAGGCGCCCGCGACGGGTCAGCTGGTCGCCGAACTCGTCGCCGACGGTGCGGCCTCGTCGATCGACATCTCGATGCTGAGCGCAGACCGGTTCGAGGGCGGGAGTCCACTCTCCGAGGGGACGGTCATCGATTGACGGGAACCGGACGTGGTGTCGGGACTCGCTGGAACGGATGGCTTTTTATAACTCCTGTTAGAGGTACCGAGCATGGATTTACACAGCCCGGCCCCGCGGATGGACACCGTCCCGTTTTCCGGAATTCGCGAGATCTTCGAAGAGTGCGACCGACTCGAAGCCGACGGCGTGGACGTCGTCCACCTGGAAATCGGCCGACCGGATTTCGACACGCCGGAGCCGATCAAGCGCGCGGCGACGGAGGCGCTCGAGGCGGGCCACGTCCACTACACGTCGAACTACGGCATTGTACCCCTGCGAGAGACGATCGCCGAGAAGTTCGCGACCGAAAACGACGTCTCCTACGATCCGAACGGCGAGATCGTCGTGACGGCGGGGGCGACCGAGGCGATCTTCGTCTCGATCCTCGCGCTCGTCGACGACGGAGACGAGGTACTGCTGCCCGACCCGGCCTGGACGTACGCGGCGCACGTCGAACTCGCCGGCGGGACGCCGGTCGCCTACGACCTCGATCCCGACGACGAATTCCAGCCGGACGTCGACGCGCTCGCCGACGCGGTGACCGATCGGACGAAACTCCTGATCGTCAACAGTCCGCAGAACCCGACGGGATCGGTCTTACGCCGCGAGCGGGCCGAGGCGATCCGCGACGTCGCCGTCGAGCACGATCTGCTCGTGCTCTCCGACGAGATCTACGAGCACATCACCTACGACGGGGCCGTCCACCACAGCCTGGCCGCCATGGACGACATGCACGAGCGGACGATTACGGTCAACGGCGCCTCGAAAGCCTACTCGATGACCGGCTGGCGGCTCGGCTACCTGGGCGCGCCGACCGAACTGATCGACCCGATCGTTCGGGCCCGCCAGTACACGACGACGTGTGCCCCCTCGCTCTCGCAGTGGGCGGCCGTTCGAGCCGTCGGGAGCGATCTCCACGAGCCGATGGTCGAGGCCTTCGCCGACCGGCGCGATCGGGTCTCGGCGCGGATCGACGCGATCCCCGGTATGACGTGTCCTGAACCCGCCGGCGCGTTCTACGCGTTCCCGACGATCCCCGACGGCTTCGACGACGAGGTCGACTTCGCCCGGTCGCTCCTGGCCGAAGCCGGCGTCGCCACCGTTCCCGGAACGGTCTTCGGCGAGGTCGGCGAGGGGCGGATCCGGATCGCCTACTCGAACTCGCTGGATCGGATCGACGAGGCGTTCGACCGACTCGAAGACTGGCTGTAACGCCGGCGATATCGGTGAACCGATCCGACGCGACCCGGTTCAGGCCGGATCGCTTCGGTTGCCAGGGATACGCGACCCCGTCCATATTTCGGACGATCCCAATCTATAATGCCTCTCCTGACCTCATCTAGCCTGTGCAATCTAGAGAGTACGATAACGAACTGACGTATCTCACACACGACCAGGCGGACTCAGTAGCGGCGTTCCACCGGGCCTACGAGGACGCCGTCGAGTCGGTCCGTGCCGACCTCGGACAGTCTCACCCGCTTTTGATCGACGGTGAGGACGCCGAAACCGACGACAGCTTCACCGTCTACAACCCCGGCGACCGGACCGTAGAAATCGGCGAGTTCGCCGCGGGGGGCGAGGCGGACGTCGACGCCGCGGTGAGCGCCGCGACGGCGGCGTCTTCGTCGTGGGAGGCCACCGACGTGGACGCGCGCGTCGAGATCTTCCAGGACGCGGCGGAGATCATGCGCGACCGGAAGTTCGAACTCGCGGCGGCGCTCTCGCTGGAGAACGGCAAGAACCGGACCGAGGCGATGGCCGACGTCGACGAAGCGATCGACTTCCTCGATTTCTACGCGGGTGAGTTAGAGCGGGCGGGCGGCTACGAGTTCGACACCGGCGAACCGACGCCCGGCCAGCACACGACGAACCTCCTGCGTCCCTACGGCGTCTTCGGCGTCATCTCCCCCTTTAACTTCCCGATGGCGCTGTTCGTCGGCATGGCAAGCGGCGCGATGATCGCGGGCAACACGGTCGTCGCGAAGCCCGCGAGCACCACGCCGCTTACGGCCCACCTGTTCGTCGACGTTCTCCACGAGGCCGGCCTTCCCGACGGCGTCATCAACCTCGTCACGGGCGGCGGCAGCGACGTCGGCCAACCGCTCGTCGAACACGAGGACGTACACGGTGTCGCCTTCACCGGCTCGCGGAACGTCGGCACGCGCATTCAGGAAACCTTCATGGAACTGGGTAAGCGCGGACCCGTCATCGCCGAGCTCGGCGGCAAGAACCCGGTCATCGTCAGCGACACGGCGGACGTCGACGACGCCGTTTCGGGCGTCAAAAACGGCGCCTTCTCCTTTAGCGGCCAGAAGTGTTCGGCGACCTCGCGCGTCTACGTCCACGAGGACGTCATCGACGAGTTCACCGACAAACTCGTCGCCCAGACCGAGGAACTCACCATCGGGCAGGCGACCGAGCGCGAGACGTTCGTCTCGCCGCTGATCGACGACAGCGCGCTAGAGTACTACCAGGAGATCACCGAGCAGGCCCGCGAGGACGGCACCGTTCTCACCGGCGGGAACGTCGTCACGGACGGCGAGTACGCCGACGGCCGGTTCGTCGAACCGACGGTGGTCACCGACATCCCTCACGAGCACGACCTCGCTCGCGAGGAACACTTCCTGCCGTTCGTGACGATTCACCCGATTTCCGACCTGGAGGAGGGCATCGAGAAGTCCAACGACAGCGAGTACGGTCTCTGTGCGGGACTGTTCTCACAGGACGACGAGGAGATCGACCGCTGGTTCGACGAGGTCGAATCCGGCATGACCTACGTCAACCGCACCCAGAGCGCGACGACCGGGGCGCTCGTCCAGGCCCAGCCCTTCGGCGGCTGGAAGTTCTCCGGCACTACCGGGAAGTTCGCCGGCGGCTACTGGTACCTCCAGCAGTTCATGCGCGAGCAGAGCCGGACGCGCGTCGAATAATCGGTCGCACCGACGCGGTTTCTCCGCCGACGACCGGACCACCCGGAACCGAACCGTCCACAATCGAACCACCCGGAACCGAACCACCCGGAACCGAACCGCCCACAATCGAACCACCCGGAACTGAACCGCCCACAACCGAACCATTATGTGGGTGGCCGGCCCGGTACGAGGTACACATGAGCTTGCAGCTGTCAGGAAACGTCGCGCTGGTGACCGCCTCGAGCGACGGACTCGGTAAGGCCTCCGCCGAGGTGTTCGCGAGCGAAGACGCGAACGTCGTGGTCAACGGCCGCGACGAGTCGAAACTCGACGAGACCGTCTCGGAACTCGACGAACTCGGCGACGGGCGCATCGTCGGCGTTCAGGGCGACCTGACCGATGCCGCCGACATCGAGGCCCTGGTCGAGACGACCCTGGACGAGTTCGGGACGATCGATCACCTGGTGACGAGCGCGGGCGGCCCGCCGAGCGGGCCGTTCCTCGAGATGGACGACGAGGATTTCTACCACGCGTTCGACCTGCTGGTGATGAGCGTCGTCAGACTGGTCCGCGAGGCCGCGGAGCCGCTTCAGGCCGACGGCGGCGGTACCATCGTGACCATCACCTCCCGGAGCGTCAAGGAGGCGATCGATTCACTCGTCCTCTCGAACAGCGTGCGGATGAGCGTCATCGGGCTCGAGAAGACGCTTTCGAGCGAACTGGCGCCCGACGTGCGCGCGAACGCGGTACTGCCCGGTCCCCACGAGACGACGCGCATCCAGGACCTCGTCGAACAGGCCGTCGACCGCGGCGAGTACGACAGCTACGAGGCGGGCCTCGACGCCCGCGGCGAGGGGATCCCGCTCGAACGTATCGGCGAACCGCGCGAACTCGGCGAGGTCGTCGCCTTCTTGAGTTCCCCTCGGTCGAGCTACCTGAACGGCGTAGCCGTCCCGATCGACGGCGGTGCGGGCGCGTCGAACCTGTAGCGACTGACTATCCTTTCTTTCGATACTCGGTCGCTGTACCGATCCCAAACTACTATGCGGTAGACGTTCGTCCTCCCCGCTACTGCAATGAAACCGGTACGCTTCGATGACGCAGAGACGTACGAGCCGGAGGACGGATGGAGACGCGTGTCGCTGGCCGGGAGCGATCAGTTCACCTTCGAGTGGTTCGAGAAGCCGCCGGGCCACTCCTCGCCGATGCACGATCACGAGAACGAGCAGGTCTGTGTCGTCCTCGAGGGCGAACTCACGGTCCACACCGAGGACGATTCCGTGACGCTCGGTCCGAACGATTCGGTCCACCTCGACGCGTGGGAACCCCACCGCGTCGAGAACACCGGCGACGAGCTGGCGGTCGCGATCGACGTCTTCGCACCCGGGCGCGGGTTCGACTTCTGGACCGATCGGGAGTAACTCGGCGGACGACTCTGACGACGATTCCGACGGCGGTTCACCGCACGATTAGCCCGGCGTCTTCGGCCGCCCGCTCGGGCGATCGGTCGTCGTGGACGACGCCCGAGACGGCGCGCGCCATCGCGCCCGGGTCGTCGTGACCGAAGATCGATCGCCCCATCGAGACGCCGGCCGCGCCGGCGTCGACGGCCGCGCGGGCGTTTTCGAGCATCGATAGATCGTCCCCGGGTGAGCCGCCGGCCATGATGACCGGCAGGCTCGTCGCCCGCGCGACGGTCCGGTAGCTCTCGGCGTCGCCGCTGAAGGCCGTCTTGGCCACGTCGGCGCCGACTTCCTCGGCCAGTCGGACGGCGTGTGCGAGGCTCTCCGCGTCGTGTTCGTCGATACCCGGCCCGCGCGCGTAGGTCATCGCCAGGACGGGCATTCCGAAGCGCTCGGCGTCGTCGGTGATCCGTGCGAGCTGTTCGAGCTGTCGCGGCTCCGAGTCGCTCCCGACGTTCATGTGAAGCGAGACCGCATCGGCGCCGAGGCGGACGGCCTCCTCGACGGTTCCGGTGAGTCGCTTGTCGTTCGCGTCGGGGCCGAGCGTCGTCGAGGCGTTCAGGTGGACGACGTAGCCGGCGTCGTTCTTGTTCGGGTGGACGCGGTCGGCGAGGCCCTTTTGCGTGAGCACGCTGTCGGCTCCCGCGCGCGTGACGGCGTCGATCGTCTCTTCGATCCGGCGAAGTCCCGAAACCGGGCCGATCGTGATGCCGTGATCCATGGGGACGTTCAGAATTCGCCCATCCGTTCCGATCCGTTCGAGCCGGGCGCGTTTTCCTGTGGTCATATGGTCTCAACCGGGCGTCGTCGACTAAGGGTTTCTGATTCGTCCCAGATTGGCCGGGAGTTCGGACGTCTCACGCGCTCGTATTTCCCTTCCGTGGCGGATTGGACGGCGGTGGGCCGTTCGTCCGCCGCCGTTCGGTTCGGCCCTCCTCGTCGGTCCTGGTTGTGACACTTGTGGCCATGTCAAGCGTTCACGAATCATTAAGGTGGTCGCCGCGAATGGTCTCTCCATGTCGTCCGAAATTTCGACACGGATAGGCGTAGACGTCGGTGGGACGTTCACCGATACGGTGTTTCTCGACGAGTCGACGAACGAGTTGACGATCGCGAAGTCCTCGTCGACCCCCGCCGATTACTCGCGGGGGATTTTAGAGTCGATTCGAGCGATTACGACCGACCTCTCGGACGTACAGTTCTTCAGCCACGGGACGACCGTCGGCGTGAACGCGCTCTTAGAAAACGACCTGTGCGAGATGGGATTGCTGACGACGGCGGGCTTTCGCGACGTCATAGAAATCGGTCGAAGCAACCGGACCAACATGTACGATCCGTTCTACGAGAAGCCGGACCCGCTCATCCCGCGCCGGGCTCGACGCGAGGTGACAGAGCGGATCGATACGAACGGTGACGTGGTCGAACCGCTGGACGAAGCGTCGGTTCGGGCAGCGCTCGATCGACTCGTCGACCAGGGCGTCGACGGCGTCTGCGTCTCGTTGCTACACGCCTACGCGAACCCGGTACACGAACGCCGAATCGGCGACCTCATCGACGAGGACTACCCCGACCTGTTCTACACGCTCTCTTCGGACCTCTCCAGGGAGTATCGGGAGTACGAGCGGACGTCGACCGCCGCGATCAACCTCGGCATCACCCCGGTAATGGAAGACTACCTGGACACGCTAGAAGCGGAATTCGACCGAATGGGCTTCGACGACGAACTCTACATCATGCAGTCCAACGGCGGTATCATGACGACCGACAGCGCGAAGGGGAATCCGGTGAACACGCTGAAGTCGAGTCTCTCCGGTGGCGTCGCCGGGTTGCTCACCCTCGCCGACGCGCTCGGTCGCGAGAACTTCATCGGCGCGGACATGGGCGGGACGAGTTTCGACATCGAGCTCGTCGTCGACGGCGAGGCCCGAACCCGATCGTCCTACGAGGTCGAAACGCCGACGTCCGGCGACGACGGCTATCCGGTCATGACGCCGACGCTCGACGTCCACTCGATCGGCGCCGGCGGCGGGTCGATCGCCTGGATCGACGACGGTGGCGGGCTCCACGTCGGTCCGAAGAGCGCCGGCGCCGATCCGGGCCCCATCTGCTACGGGCGGGGCGGGACCGACCCGACCGTCACGGACGCCAACGCCGTTCTCGGTCGGTTGAATCCGGATCACCTCCTCGGCGGCGACCTCTCGCTCGACCTCGAACCCGCGCGGGCGGCCTTCGACGAACTCGGCGGACGGCTCGATCTCGATCCGGACGAGGCCGCCGCGGGCATTCTGGAGATCGCGAACGCGAACATGGCTCGGTCGATCAGGACCAACGTGCTCCGAAAGGGAATCGATCCGCGCGACTTTACGATGGTCGCGTTCGGCGGCGCCGGTCCGACCCACGCCGTCGATATCGCCGGTCAGATCGGCATTCCGGAGGTCCTCGTTCCGAACTCCCCGGGCAACTTCTCGGCGTGGGGCATCCTGACGACCGACGTCAAACACGATTACGTCCAGACGTACGTCAACGCCGTCGCCGACGTCGCTCCCGAGACGCTCGCCGACGAGTTCGAAACGCTCGAGGATCAGGGTGACGCCCAGCTCGCCGACGAGGCGATCCCCGAGTCGGACAGGCGGTTCGTCCGCGCCGTCGACGTCAGGTACGTCGGCCAGGAACACACGCTGACCGTTCCGATCCCCGACGACCGGATCACCGAGTCGACGCTTTCGGCCGTCACCGAGCGGTTCGACGAGGCCCACCAGCAGCAGTATCTCCACTCCGCGCCGGCCGAACCGAAGGAGTTCGTCTCGATCAGGCTGACGGCGTTCGGGTCGGTCACGCCGCCGGAGCTGCCGACGATCGAGACCGGATCGGAGACGCCGCCCGAGGCGGCGTTCCTCGGCGAACGCGCGGTCCACTTCGACGAGACCGGCTTCGTCGAGACGCCGATCGTCGATCGGTCAGCACTGGTGGCGACCAACCGAATCGAGGGACCGGCCGTCGTCGAAGAGCAGACGTCGACGACGGTGGTTCCGCCCTGGAGTACGCTCTCTGTCGACGATTACGGCCACCTGCGTCTGACGACGGGAGCCGACGAGGACGGAGCGGAGACGGTACGCATCGACGAGGTCGCCGGCGAGACCGGAGGTGACGGCCGATGACGGCGATCGATCCGGTCACGGTCGAGGTGCTTCGAAACGCGCTCGCGAACGCCTGCGAGACGATGAAAGTCACCGTCGAGCGGACGGCCTACAGCTCCGTCATCACCGAGGTGGTCGACTACAGCGTCGCGATCATCGATCCCGAGGGGAACCTGATCGCGGAGACGGCGGGACTACCGGTCTTCCTGGCGACCCTCTCGCACTCGGTCCTGGAGGTCGACGACGTGATCGGGTACGAGAACCTGGACGACGGCGACATCATCTTCTGTAACGATCCGTACTCCGGCGGGTTCTCGCACAACCCGGACGTCACGGTGATGAAACCGGTGTTCGCGGACGGCGAACTGCTCGCGTTCACCTGCTTTCGCGGGCACGTCCTCGACATGGGCTCGCGGACGCCCGGCGGCTGGCTGAACAACTGCGAAAACGTCTACCAGGACGGCGTCTGCTTCCCGCCGGTGAAGCTGTTCACGGCCGGCTCGGAGAACGAGGACGTCACGCGACTGATCCAGCGCTCGACGCGGTATCCGGAGACGGTCATGGGCGACATTCGGGCCATGGTCTCGGCCGTCCGCGTCGGCGACGACCGACTCAGCCAGTTACTCTCACAGTACGGTCGCGAGACGTACGACGCGGCGACGAGTCGGATGTTAGAAAACGCGGAGGGAATCGCGAGAGAGGCCGTCGCGGCGCTGCCGGACGGAACCTACGCCGGCGAGTACGCGGCGGACGGTGACGGTGACGACGACGATCCGATCACCGACGAGATCCGCGTGAAGATGGAGATGACGATCGACGGCGACGAGATGCACATCGATTTTTCGGGCTCCGACGAGCAGACGAACGGGCCGATGAACTGTCCCGGACCGACGACCGAATCCGTCGTGAGGATGGGCTTTAAAGGCCTGACGACGCCGAACGACGCCAACAACGAGGGCTACTTCGAACCGTTGACGGTCGAGACGCCGAGTGGCACCGTCGTCGATCCGGAGCCGCCGGCCTCCTGTGCGCTAAACTGGATCCACGTGGGCGGCATTCCCGACCTGATGCTCAAACTGCTCGAAGACGAGATCCCGGACGACGTGACGGCGAGTCACTTCGGGACGCCGTGTGCCAACTTCGTCTACGGCCTCGATCCGCGGACGGAACGCGGGTACATGCTCGTCGAGGGTGACGCCGGCGGCTGGGGCGCCATGCCCGACGCCGACGGCCAGAGCGCCCTCTTTACGAAGGAACTCGGCGACACCCGAAATACGCCGATCGAGGTGCTCGAATCGCAGTATCCGCTCCGGGCTGAGGCGTTCACGCTCGTCGAAGACTCCGGCGGGCCCGGCGAGTACCGCGGCGGCCTCGGCGTCCGGCGCTCGTACACGCCGGTCGACCACGACGCCCAGATCACGGCGACGTTCGACCGACAGGAGCGGTCGCCGCCGTGGGGCGTCTGCGGCGGCGAGGAGGCCGGCCGCGTCAACAGCGTCTACGTCGACCGGGCCGACGGCGACCGGGAGCGCTGGGGCAAGCTCACCGACGTGACCGTCGCCGAAGAAGAGACCATGCACTTCCAGACGGGCGGCGGTGGCGGCTACGGCCATCCGCACGACCGGGACCCGGAAGCCGTCCGCGCGGACGTCATCGACGGCTACGTCTCCAGGGAACAGGCGGCCGAGCGATACGGGGTCGTCGTCACCGAGGGTGGCGAACTGGATCGCGAGGCGACCGCTGATCGCCGCGAGGCCGCAGCGACCGACGGAAGCGAGGCCTCGGGGGACTGACCCGATGGTGACGCCGCCGTCCGCCGATGGAACGACGCTCGCCCTCTCGTTCGAAGGAGGTGAGACCGTCCCGGTCGTCCTCCGCGAGGAGCGATCGCCCGAGACGTGCGCGGCGATCTGCGACGCCCTGCCGATCGAGGAGCTCGCCTACCACTCGCGCTGGTCGGGCCGGGAAGTGAACGTCTCGGTCTCCGTCGACTCGACGATCCCGCCCGAGGATCGAACGGCTCACACCAGCGTCGGCGACGTCGTCTACTGGCGCGACTGGCAACTCCCGACCGAGGAGGCGCCCGAGGCGATCGCGGTCTACTACGGACCCGAGACGACGCGCGGCCCGCAGGGCCCGCTGTCGGTGACGCCGTTCGGGCACGTCCCGCCGGCCCACTGGGAGCCGCTCGAATCCGTCGGCGAGCGGATCTGGCGGGAGGGTGGCGAGCGGTTGACGCTGCGAGTGGACGGCGAGTAACGCGCGTCACTCGATCGTTCGTCGGCGAAAAATCGTATCGCGAGCTACGAGCGCAGCTTCTCAGTCGCCTCACGGTCCAGTTCGCCCTCGGCGGTGACGACCACGCCGTACGTCTCGCGGGCGGCCTCGCGGGAGACGTAGCCGTCGGCGACGTCTTCGCGGACCGCCTCGGGGTCGCGCTCCGTCGGATCGCCGTAGCCGCCACCGCCGCCGGTTCGGACCGACAGGGTCTCGCCGGGTTCGAAATCGCCGCGCATCATCCCGGCGTACCGCTCGCCGCCCTCGGCGTCGTAGAGGTGGTCGTTGTCGACGAGTATCGAGAGGCGCTCTCCATCCGGGTCGTCGGCGTCGACGACGATGACGTTTCTGGCGCCCGGGCCGCCGCCGGCGAGCCCCCAGCCGGGCGAGCGCGAGCGCTGTAAGATCGAAAGCGCGCCGCTCGGTTCCGTGAACTCGTAGTCGCGACGCGTGCCGAGACCGCCGCGCCTCTCGCCCTCGCCGCCGGAATCGTCGCGCAGTTCGAGCCGGTTCAACCGGATCGGCGCCTTGTTCTCGAACACCTCGATGGGGACGTTTCGGACCATGGTCTCCGAGATGTGCATCAGGGCGCTCTCGCCGTCCTGGCTGCGCGTCGCGCCCCAGCCGACGGCGTCGTTGTTCGCCTCGACGAACATCTCGCCGGTATCGGGGTGTTCGCCGTAGATCTGGATCCCGATCGGTTCGCCGCCCGAGGCGGCCGGCACGCGGTCGGGTAGCGCCTTCGCCAGCGCCTGGTAGATGACGTCGATGCCGGTGATCGCGGTCCAGACGGTGAACGTCGGCGCGGGGTACTGGGCGTTGAAGACGTTGCCCTCGGGCGCGACGACCGACAACGGCTGGTACTGCCCGTCGTTCGAGTCCTCGTCGGGCGTCGTCACCGTCTTGAAACAGAGTTTGCAGATGGTCTCGGTCATCCCGCGGGGGATGTTAAGCGGCTCTTCGACTTCGTCGGCCGACCCGGAGAGATCCACCGTGAAGTCGCCGCCGTCGATCGTCACGTCGGCCTGTACGCGTATCCCGTCGTCCGGATCGCGACCGACGCCGTCGGCGTAGTCGACGCCGGTCCAGGTGCCGTCCGGCAGCGCTTCGACGGCCTCTCGCGCCGTCCGTTCGCCGTGGTCGATCACGGCGTCGATCGCCGCCTCGACGGCGTCCTCGCCGTACGTCTCGTAGAGCTCGCGCAGCCGGCGATTGCCGGTCTCCAGCGAGGACACCTGTGCGTGTAAGTCGCCGATGACCTTGTCCGGAATTCGCGAGTTAAAGCGAACGAGGTCGATGATCTCTTCGTCCGGTTCGCCGGCCTCGTAGACCTTCGTGCCGGGAAAGACCAGCCCTTCCTGGTGCATGTCGGTCGAGTCGAGCACGTAGCCGGGATCCTTCGCCCCGAGGTCGAGCCAGTGTGCCCGACAAGTCGTGTAGCCGACGATTTCGTCGTCGTAGAAGACCGGGGCGATGAGACACATGTCGAGGACGTGCGTCCCGCTCCAGTAGGGATAGTTGAGCATGAGCACGTCGCCCGGCTCCAGAGCGTCGGTGCCGACGTGCTCGATGGCTCGCTCCAGGGCACCGTCGTTCGCCCCCAGAAAGAGCGCGAGCCCGGGCGAATCGGCGATCAGTCGCATCTCGCGGTCGTAGACGGAGATGCCGAAGTCGAGGATCTCGTAGACGACGGTGTTGTAGGCCGTCCGAACCAGCGTCCGTTGCATCTCGGCTGCGGCCGACGTGAGGTAGTTGCGGATCACTTCGACCGTCGCTGCGTCGAGGTCCGATGAGGGGCCAGTCTGTGTCATAGATTCTCCGGTCGCCGCGGTCACACCGTGTCGGTGGCTCTCAGGCGACCCGTTATCAGTATCTCTCAGGCTCAGCTAATCAAGGTGGTGGTCCAAGAAGTCGAATCGGTCGAAGCCGGATCGACCTAGTCGTCGGCGCCGATGTCGGCTCGCATTCGCCGTCGCTCGTCCTCGTCGGCGTAGGCGTCGACCTGCGCTCGTTTCTCCCCGGGATAGAGCAGACAGCGAACTTCGTGTCCGGGTTCCCGTTCGACCAGCTCGGGGTCGACGGCCGAACACGCGCCGAAGCGCTTGTGACAGCGCGGGTGGAACGAACAGCCCGACGGCGGATCGATCGGATCCGGCGGTTCGCCCGTCGTTTTGACCGAATCCGGTTTCATCGCGAGCTCGTCGCTCTCGACGACCGGAATCGCAGAGAGCAGTTGTTCGGTGTACGGATTGAGCGGATTCTCGAACAGCTGCTCGCTCGTTCCGACCTCCATGAACTTCCCGAGGTACATGACGGCGATCCGATCGGCGATGTTCTTGACCAGGCTCAGATCGTGGCTGATGACGACGTACGTGAGATCCAACCGCTCCTGGAGGTCTTCGAGCAGCGAGATGACCTTCGCCTGGACGCTCACGTCCAGCGCGCTCGTCGGCTCGTCCAAGACGACGAGCTTCGGATTGAGGATCAGCGCCCGCGCGATGGCGACGCGCTGTTTTTGTCCGCCCGAGAGTTCGGTCGGATACCGGTGGATGAACTCCGGCGGGAGGTCGACGAGCTTCATCATCTCGACGACTCGCTCCCGTCGCTCGGCCTTGGACCCGATGCCGTGGACGACCAGCGGATCGGCGACGACGCTTTTGACGCGGCGTCGCGGATTCAACGAGGAGGTCGGGTCCTGATAGACGACCTGTAAGTTGCGCCTGACATCGCGCAGCTGTCGGTTGCTAAGCGAGGAGATGTCGGTCCCGTCGAAGTGGATCTCGCCCGCGGTCGGTTCTAGCAGGCGGCTGACGATCTTTCCGAGCGTGGTCTTTCCACAGCCGCTCTCGCCGACGACGGCGAGCGTCTCGCCGGGTTCGACGTCGAAGCTGACGCCGTCGACGGCGCGAACGCGTTTTTCGCGTCGGTTCAACAGTCCGCTCTTGACGAGAAAGTGCTTCGTTACGTCGCGCACCGAGAGGAGCGGTTCCGTCTCGCCCGTCATCGGTTCGTCTGCCGATTCGCGTTCGATTTCGTGCGTCTCTTCGTTACTCATCGTTCTCACCCGCTTCGGCGTGAATCGCTTCCGCGGTAGTCGACGCTACGGCTCGGGCGTCCGCTTCGGACGCGTCGCGCGCCGCGTACTCGATCTCGTTCTCGGCGACCGTCGTCGCCTCGGAGAGCGTCATCCCCTCTTCGTACAGGTGACAGTGAACGTCGTGGGCGGCGATGGTGACGTCGGGCGGCGTTTCGACGTCGCAGGTTCCCTCGATGGCGGCCGGACACCGGGGATGGAACCGACAGCCGGCCGGCGGGTCGGTGTAGTCCGGAATCGTTCCCGGAATGCCCGATCGATCGAAGTCGGTGAGCTTCGGGATGCTCTCGATCAATCCCTTGGTGTAGGGATGGAGCGGTGAATCGAAGAGCTCCTGGGTTTCGCCCGATTCGACGATCGTTCCGGCGTACATCACGTAGATTCGATCCGCCAGTTCGCGGGCGACGCCGAGGTTGTGGGTGATGTACAGCATCGAGAGGTTGTCGCCCAACAGCCGGTCTTTGAACAGGTCGATGATCTGCTCCTGGACGGTGACGTCGAGCGCGGTGGTCGGCTCGTCGGCGATGAGGAACTCGGGTTCGTTGAGGAGCGCCATCGCGATCATCACCCGCTGGCGCATGCCGCCGGAGAGTTCCATCGGGTACCGGTCCAGGACGCCCTCGGGATCCGGGATCTGGAGGCGCTCTAGGAGGTCGGCGCTGCGATCGCGGATTTCGTCCGCGCGATCCGTATCGCGCCCGAGGTAGTTTCGGACGATCTCGCGCCAGGTGACGTCTCTTTCACCCTGGTAGGTGAGGATGTCCGACATCATGTCGCCGATCGTAAAGACCGGGCTGAGGTGGCTCATCGGATCCTGGAAGATCATGCTCATCTCGTCGGCCTGGATCTCCTCGTGTCGGTTCGGATCCGCGAGCACCTCCTCGCCCCGGTAGCGAATTTCGCCCTCGACGATCTCTCCGGGCGGTTGCGGGAGGACGCCGAGGATGGTGTCTGCGGTCACGCTCTTTCCGCAGCCGGTCTCGCCGACGAGCGCGACCGTTTCACCCTCCTCGATCGTCAGGTCGACGCCGTTTAGCACCCGATGTCGCCCCTCGTAGGTGTTAAAGTGGACGTGCAGGTCGGAGACGTCGACGAGCGGATCCGCCATCTACTCCACCTCCACGTCGAACATGTCTCGAAGGCCGTCGCCCAGGAAGTTAAACCCGAGGACGGCGAGGAAGATCGCCAGTCCCGGGAAGGTCGAGTACCACCAGCTCGCCGGCAGGTAGTTGCGCCCTTCGGCCGTCATCGTCCCCCACTCGGGCGTCGGGGGCTGGGCACCGAGGCCGAGGAATCCGAGGCCCGCGCCGACGAGGATGGCGTACCCCATGTCCAGGCTGAATTTCACGCTGATCGGCGCCATGACGTTCGGGAGGATCTCCCGAAAGAGGATGCGGTGGGTTCGAGCACCGATCCCCCGCGCGGCCTCGACGTAGGTCTCTTCTTTCACCGATAACACCTCTCCGTAGGTTAACCTGGCGTACCACGGCCACCACACCGCGGCGATGGCGATCATGGCATTCGTTAAGCCGGGTTCCAAGGCGACGATGACGGTCAACGCCAGTACGAGCGGCGGGACGGCGAGGAAGACGTCCGAGGTGCGCATCGCGATCGTCGCGAACGGCCCGCCCAGGTAGCCGGCGGCGAGCCCGATCGGGACGCCGATCCCGATGGCGACGCCGGTGACGAACAGCCCGAGTTGTAACGAGAGTCGGGTCCCGAACATGATCCGCGAGAGGATGTCGCGACCGGCCTGGTCGGTGCCGAGCGGGTGGTCTAGCGACGGCCCTTCGAGCGATCGGTCGAAGTTCGTCGACGGATCGTCGCCGAACCCGGCGTGACCGGGGTACGGCGCGAGATACGGCGCGAATATCGCCACGAAGACGAACAGCGCGATGATCGTCAGGCCGACGATCGAGAGGGGATTCTGTCGGAACCGGTAGGCCAGCCGTCGGAGGTCTTCTCCCCGGCGCTCCATCGTCGCCCGCCAGCCGGTTGCGGCCACGGAGTCGTCCGTTTCGAGGCTCATTGGCGACCACCCGAGACGCGAACGCGCGGATCGAGGTAGCCGTAGAGGATGTCGACGACGAGGTTTGCGAGCAGGTAGATGATCCCGATGACGAGCGTCACCCCGACGACCGCGTTGATGTCGTTGGCGAGGATGGCGTCGACGCCGTACCGTGCCATGCCCGGCCAGCCGAAGACGATCTCGACTAAGAACGCCCCACCGATGAGAAAGCCGAAGTCGAGTCCGGCGATGGTTAACGTCGACGTTGACGATCGTTTGAGGACGTACTTGTAGACGAGGAGTTTCTCCGGGATGCTGTGGGTTCTCAGTCCCTCGACGTACTCTTTGTTGTACTCTTCGATGAAGCTGGAGCGTGTCATGCGTGTGATGTCTGCCATTGGAGCGAGCGAGAGCGTCAACGCGGGCAGAAAGATGTGTGCGGCCGCGCTCTGAAACGCAGCGAAGTTGAACGTGATGAGCGAATCGAACAGCAAGAATCCGGTCACCTGGGTGTATCCGACGTCGCCGATTCGGCCGGTCGCGGGGAGCAGCCCGAGCCAGAAGGCAAAGACGAGCTGGAGCAAAATCGCAGCCCAGAACTGGGGCATCGAGACGCCGACGAACGAGAGCGCTCGACTGGCGTTATCTTCGAACTGGTCTTTGTTCTTCGCCGAAATGATCCCGAGTGGCACGCCGACGAGGATGGCGATCAACATCGCGACGACGACCAGTTCGAGCGTCGCCGGAAAGTAGTAGGCGAGGTCGGCGGAGACGTCGCGACTCGTCGTCAGCGCGACGCCCATCTCTCCCTGGAACAGGCTGGTCATGTACTCGCCGTACTGGACCCAGATCGGATCGTTGAGCCCCATATCCTCGCGGAGTTGTTCGACGGCTTCCTCGGAGGCGCGCGGTCCGAGCGCCTGTCGTGCCGGATCGCCCGGGACGACTCGCGCCAGGAAGAAGATGAGAATCGACAGTCCGAAGAACACCGGAATGACCGACAGGATTCGTTTCAGGAGATAATTTCGATACGACATTAGTGTCTGTAACTACTCGATTTCTGCCCGGCGGTAGCGCTAGGGTGGTCTACGCGCGATCCTACTGGTAGTCCTGCAAGCATGTGAATAGGGAACTCACTTCACGCTAATAAACGTTGTCGTTCCGGCGGCTGTGGCGTCTCTCCGGCCCGATCCGGTGACCGCATTCGTCTCGTCGTTCGACGGGGGTCACCGACTGTCGCTCGGAGACTGTCTTAAATCGTGATCTATGAGTGCGAAAACATGAGGTATTGTTAAGGTTGCTGCGACGTCATCGCATACCATGGCAAGGAGCAACGCCAACATTAGTCGCAGAGACGTCATGAAATACGGGGGTGCTGCGGGTGTCGGAACGGTCATCGCGGGGTGCATCGGTGGCGAGTCACCCGACGACGATGCCGAAGGCGAATTCGTCTATCTCACGACCCAGCAACCGAGTTCGATCGACCCTGCGCGTTCACTCGACGAACTGGAGGGGATTTACAACAGCAACGTCTACGACCCGCTCTTGCGGTACGACGATCAGTTCCCGCCGGAACTGACGGCCGGCGTCGCCGAGGACTGGGACTTAGACGACGACGGTCGGACGTACACGTTCGAACTGCAAGACGACCTGGAGTTTCACAACGGCGATCCCGTCACGGCCGACGACGTCGCGTTCTCGATCGAGCGCGTGATGTCGATTCGAGAGGGGCCGTCGTGGATGTGGGAGGGACTGCTCACGGAAGACAGCGCGACCGTCGTCGACGAGACGACGGTCGAAGTCGAACTCGAAGAGACGTTCGCGCCGTTCACCGCGACGATGCCCTGGCTGTTCATCGTCAACGAAGACCAGGTCTTAGAACACGAGGACGGAGGCGACCTCGGCGGCGACTGGCTCGAGGACAACTCCGCGGGAAGCGGCCCGTTCGAACTCGCCGAGTATCAGCGCGGCGAGTCGATCACCCTCGAACGCAACGACGACTGGTGGGGCGAGTTCCCGGACGGCGGGTTCGCCGAGGTGACGATCGACATCGGCCTCGAGGTGTCGACCAAGATGGGCATGATGCGAAATCACGACGGGCACCTGACCGACCGGTGGCTCGCGTATCCGAACTACATGGAGCTTGACGAGGCCGACGGGGTCTCTCTGAGCGAGACGGAGACGTACAACACGTACTACATCTACATGAACATGCTCACCGAGCCGCTAGACGACGTCCACGTCAGGCGGGCGATCTCGTACGCGTTCGATTACGAGACCGCGATGTCGATCCTCGGGACCGAAGACTCGTTGAACGGTCCGCTCCCCGACGCGATGGAGCACGCGACCACCGACGGCGTCCACCAGTACGAACACGATCTGGACGCGGCCGAAGCCGAACTCGAGCAGTCGGACTACGATATCGAGGACATCGAAGTGACGTACGTCTCCCAGCCCGACATTAGCGCCAATCAGGACATCGGCCTGATGATGGAAGACGAGTTCAGCCAGATCGGTATCACGGTCAACTTAGAGGACGCGCCGTGGACGCGCATCGTCGAGATGGCGTCCGATCCCGAAACCTCTCCGCAGATGTTCCCGCTGTGGGGGCTCATCGAGTACGACGATCCCGACGCCTTCCTCTGGAGCATGTGGCACAGCAGCTCCGTCGGCACGTACCTGAACGGATCGAACTACGAGGACGACGAAATCGACGCCCTGCTCCAGGAGGGTCGCCGAACGATCGACACCGACGAGCGAGCCGATATCTACGCCGAGATTCAACAGATCATCGCAGAAGACGCCCCGACGCTGTTCGTCGCGAACGACGTGACGCGATTCGGCGTCAACTCGGACGTCAGCGGCTTCGCCGACAACGGGATCATGGGCTACACGCACCAGTTCCACAACTACTCACAGGAGTGAGCCCGGCGCGTCGACGCTCGTATCGCCTCTGTACTGCGGTCACCCCACTACCGACGGTTTCGTCGCGATCACGTTTTGTCCTCCGATCACAGGCTCTTCGCAGCTACGATGCGGTCACTCGTCACGAGCCGTACCTGGCGAACGGCGGCGATCCGGCCGATTCACTTCCTCCGTGGTAGGACCGAAACTCACCGATCCCGGAGCGATCGGGTCGCCTCGCGGTCGATCTCGCCGCCGTCGTCGATCGCGACGCCGTAGTCTTCGCGAGCGCCCTCGCGAGAGACGTAGCCATCGGCGACGTCCTCGCGGACGGCTTCGGGGTCGCGATCGAACGGATCGCCGTAGCCTCCGCCGCCGCCCGAGCGGTTCGAGATGATCTCGCCGGACTCGAACGTGCCGCGGAACATGCCGGCGTACTTCAGATCGTCGTCGACCGCGTCGTACAGGTCGTCGTTGTCGACGAGGATCTGGACCCGGTCGTCCCAGCCGTCGTCGAGATCGAGGCCGACGACGTTCTTCGCGCCGGGTTCGCCGCCGTCTAGTCCCCAGCCGTCGGTCCTGGTCTTCTGGACGATCGAGAGACCGCCCGTCGGATGGGTGACGAGATAGTCGCGCCGAATTCCCAGCCCGCCGCGGTTGGTGCCGGGGCCGCCCGAGTCCGGACGGAGCGAGAGCCGGTCGATCTCGACCGGCGCCTTCTGCTCTATCACTTCGATCGGCAGGTTCTGCACCATCGTCTCGGTGACGTGCATCAGGGCGTTTTGCCCGTCACGCGCGTTCGTCGCCCCCCAGCCGACGGCCTCGTTGTTCGCCTCGACGAACGCTCGCCCCGTCTCCGGATCGTTCCCGTAGAGCATGATGCTACAGAGGTCGCCGCCGGAGCTCGCCGGAACGAGATCCGGCATTCCCTTCGCGAGCGCCTCGTAGACGACGTCGACGGCGAGGATCCCCGTCCAGCCGACGAACGTCGGCGCGGGCTCGGTCGGTTCGAAGATACTCCCCGGTCTGGTTTCGACGGAAAGCGGCTCGTAGAGGCCGTGATTCGAGTCCTCCTCGGGCGTCGTGACGGTCTTGAAACAGAGCTTTCCGAGCGCGTCGCCGCCGGTGTCGTTGTACGGCGTCTCGAGCTGGTCGGCCGACTCCGTGAGGTCGATCGCGAACGACTCGCCGTCGATCGTCACCGTGGCGACGATCTCCACGTCGGTCTCGCCGGCGTCGATCCCGTCCGCGTAGCCCCTCGCCGTCCACGATCCGTCCGGCAGGGCCGCGACCGCCTCGGCGGCCGTCCGCGCGCCGTGGTCGAACAGCCGTTCGATCGCCGTTTCAACCGTGTCGGTGCCGTAGCGCTCGTGGAGCTCGCCAACCCTGGTCGCGCCGGTTCGCAGCGCGGCGATCTGGGCGTTTAGGTCGCCGATCACCTTGTCGGGAATCCGGGAGTTAAAGCGGATGATGTCGAGAATCTCCTCGTCGGGTTCTCCCTTCTTGTACACCTTCGTCCCGGGGAAGATGATCCCTTCCTGATAGACGTCGGACGAGTCTAAGACGTAGCCTTCGTCCTTGGCGCCCAGATCGAGCCAGTGGGCGCGACACGCCGCGAACCCGACGAGCTCGTCGTCGACGAAGATCGGCGAAAACACCAGGACGTCGAGCGTGTGCGCCTGGGACCAGTAGGGGTAGTTACACAGCACCACGTCGCCCGGTTCGAGGTTCTCGCGGCCGACGTGCTCGACGCCCGCCTCGATCCCTTCGTCGTTCGATCCGAGGAAGATGGCCAGCCCGGGCGAGTCGGCGACCAGCCGAAGCTCCGCGTCGTACAGCGAGATGCCGAAGTCCAGAATCTCGTAGACGATCGTGTTGTACGCCGTCCGGACGAGGGTGCGTTGCATCTCTGTCGCCGCCGAGGTGAGGTAGTTCCGGATCACCTCGACCGTGGCCGGATCGACGCTCGATCGCGTGGAACTCATCGATCAACCACCGCCCGTCCGGGCGCTGATCGAGCGACTCTCCTCATAGCTCTCCGAGGATCGTGTAGACGAGTCGGACCGGTTCGTCTCCGCGGTTTACCGAGTAGTGCTCGACGCCGGCGGGGATGACCGACAGCGTCTCCGGTCCGACCGTCCGGGACTCGTCGGTCACCAACTCGAGCTCGCCCGAGAGGATAACCGAGAGTTCGTCCCCCTCGTGGCTCGTCGTTCCCGACGCCGGGACGCGCTCGCCCGGTTCGATGACGAACGTGCCCGTCTGCGCGGTCGGATCGTCGCTCGTAAACAGCGCGAGGGGTTCGTCGATACTTTCCTCCCAGTTCGATTCGAGGTCGTGAATGCGTGCGTCTGTCATGGTGCTCGAGAGGTCGCGCCGACGCGACATCGTGTCTCTCGGTACCACATCTCTTCGCCTGATAGGTAGCGTTTTCGCTCGCGGTCAGTTCTCCCGCTCGTCGCGCACCGACCGCGTCGCCTCGCGGTCTACCTCGCCGCCGCCGTCGATAACGACGCCGTAGTCTTCGCGAGCGCCTTCGCGAGAGACGTAGCCATCTGCGACGTCCTCGCGGACGGCTTCGGGGTCCCGATCGAACGGATCGCCGTAGCCCCCGCCGCCGCCAGAGCGGTTCGAGACCACTTCGCCGGGTTCGAACGATCCTCGCATCATACCGACCCACTCTCTGTCGTCGGCCGGGTAGTCGTCGTTGTTGTCGGCGAACACCTGGATGCGATCCGACCGACTCGCGTCCGAATCGTCGAGATCGAGCACGACGACGTTTTTCGCGCCGGGTTCGCCGCCGTCTAGGCCCCAGCCGGCGGTTTTGGTCTTCTTGATGATCGTGAGGACGTCCGCCGGGTGGGTGAGCCGGTAGTCGCGACGAACCCCGAGCCCGCCGCGGCGTTCGCCCGGCCCGCCCGAGTCTTCGCGAAGCGAGAGCTGATCGAATTCCACCGGCGCCTTGTTCTCGAACACCTCGATCGGGATGTTCCGGACCATCGTCTGCACGTAGTGCATGAGCGCGCTGGGGCCGTCGCGCTCGTCGGTCGCCCCCCAGCCGACGGCCTCGTTGTTCGCCTCGACGAACGACCGGCCGGTGTCGGGATCGTCGCCGTAGAGCATCACGCTGCAGATGTCGCCGCCGGTGCTCGCCGGGATCCGCTCTGGCATCGCCTTCGCGAGCGCCTTGAACACCACGTCCACCGCCAGCATCGACGCCCAGAGCGTGTACGTCGGGGACGGATACTGCGCGTTGAACAGGTTCCCTTCGGGAACGACGATCTCGATCGGCTCGTAGTGGCCGTGGTTCGTGGTCTCCTCGGGCGTCGTCAGCGTCTTCAGACAGAACTTACAGATCGCCTCGGTTCGCCCGAGCGGGACGTTGATCGGCCCCGTCACCTCGTCCGAGGATCCCGAAAAGTCGAACGTGAACGCGTCGCCGTCGATCGTCACCTCGACTTCGATCCGAACCAGTTCGTCCGTGACGCCGTCGTTGTCGACGTAGTCGACCGCAGACCACGTTCCGTCCGGCAGCGCCTCGATTCCCTCCGTCGCCGTCCGCTCTCCGTGCTCGACGATCCGGTCGACGGCCGCGTCGACGGTCTCGGTGCCGTACTTCTCGTGCAGCTCTCGCAGCCGGTCCGCACCGGTTCGGAGCGCGGCGATCTGGGCGTTCAAGTCGCCGATCACCTTATCGGGAATTCGGGAGTTAAACCGGATGATGTCGAGGATCTCCTCGTCGGGTTCTCCCTTCTTGTACACCTTCGTGCCGGGGAAGATGAGTCCCTCCTGGTGCATGTCCGTCGAGTCGAGGACGTAGCCCTCGTCCTTGGCACCCAGGTCGAGCCAGTGGGCGCGACTCGCCGTGTAACCGATCAACTCGTCGTCGAGAAACACGGGCGCGAACAGGCAGACGTCGAGCGTGTGCGAGGAGTTCCAGTAGGGGTAGTTGAGCACGATGACGTCGCCGGGATCGAGATTCTCCTCGCCGACGTGTTCGACGCCCTTCCGGACGCTGAAGTCGTTCGCCCCGAGAAAGAGCGACAATCCGGGCGAGTCGGCCAGCAGCCGTAGGTCGGCGTCGTACATCGAGAGGCCGAAGTCGAAGATCTCGTAGATGATGGTGTTGTACGCCGTTCGAGTCAGCGTCCGCTGCATCTCGGTCGCCGCCGAGTTCAGGTAGTTTCTGACCACGGCGACGGTCGCCGGATCCAGATCGCCGGACGCGCCGGTCATCGTCGTGACCCCTGTCGTGTCCGACCGGCGCCTGCATCGTCATCGATCGTGGCTGTTCGTCGAACCCCGGTCGCCGCGTTCGACCGATTCGGCGTCGCTTCGGTCGCCACCTGATGCGATGTGACACTGTGTATCATGGTCGACACCGTCGATCAGAGCGGCTCCCAGGTTCGGGGGCTGTGGTTGAGTCGCTCGCAGCCGTCTTCGGTGACGACGACGATGTCCTCGATGCGCGCGCCGAATCGCCCGTCCAGGTAGATCCCCGGCTCGATGCTGTGGACCATTCCCGGCTCGAGAACCGTCTCGTTACCCTCGACGATGTAGGGTGCCTCGTGGACTTCGAGTCCGAGTCCGTGGCCGGTCCGGTGGAGGAACTGCTCGCCGTAGCCCGCCTCCTCGATCACCGACCGCGCGGCTTCGTCTACCGACGCCGCCGTGACGCCGGGTTCGACCGCCTCGACCGCGGCGTCGAGGGCGTCGTGGACGACCGCGTGGATCCGTTCGAACTCCTCGGGCGGCTCGCCGTCGAAGACGACCGTCCGCGTCTGGTCGCCCGGATAACCGTCGTAGCGCGTCCCGAAGTCCAGGATGACCGGTTCGCCGGCCCGTATCTCGCGATCGCCGTGACGGTAGTGAGGCTGGGCGCCTTTGGGCCCGGAGCCGACGATGGGGTCGAACGAGAAGCCGTCGCCGCCGCGGGCCTCCATCTCCGCGCCGATCTCGGCGGCGAGTTCGGCTTCTGTCATGCCGACCGCCTCCGCGCCCATCGCGCGGATCGCCTCGGAGGCCTCGTCGGAGATCCGTCCCGCCTCGCGGAGCGCGTCGAGTTCGCCCTCGTCTTTCCGGATGCGAAGGTCGTCCAGGACGGCGCTGGCGAGTCCAAATTCGGCGTTCGGGAGCGCCGCCTGCAGGTCGAGGCTGAACAGCGCGAACATGCGGTCGTCGAGGAGGACGCGCCCGCCCTCGACGCCGAGGCGGGACAACACGTCTTCGACGACGGCCATCGGATCGTCGCCGTCGGCCCAGGCGTCGACGCGCTCGATGTAGGTTTCCTCGATGATCTGGTCTGCGTACATCTCCGGGGCGACGATCGCGAAGTCCCCGGGCGTGACGAACGCGAGGAGGTGGCGCTCTGCGGGTTCTTCTTCGAACCCCGTGAGATAGAGGAGGTTCGGGCTGGGAAACAGGACGAGCGTTTCGTCGTCGCTCAGTGCGTCTTGACAGCGGTGCAATCTGGTCTCGAACGGTGATTCTGTCGTCATTGTATCTCTGAATGTGTGCGCGATCGATCGCGCGTGACTCGGTTTCTGCATCTGTACGCCGATGCGGTAGTGGGCTGCGTTGGCCCGGCCCTGGCGGGTCCGTCAGCGTTCCGCCCGGAGCGATCGGGTTGCCTCGTGATCGATCTCGCCGTCGTCGATGACGACGCCGTAGTCGTCGCGAGCGCCCTCGCGAGAGACGTAGCCATCTGCGACGTCTTCGCGGACGGCTTCGGGGTCGCGCTCGAACGGATCGCCGTAGCCTCCGCCGCCGCCCGAGCGGTTCGAGATGATCTCGCCGGGCTCGAACGTGCCGCGGAACATGCCGGCGTACTTCAGATCGTCGTCGACCGCGTCGTACAGTTCGTCGTTGTCGACGAGGATCTGGACGCGATCGTCCCAGCCGTCGTTCAGATCGAGGACGACGACGTTCTTCGCGCCGGGCTCGCCGCCGTTTAGTCCCCAGCCCTCG
Organism: Halovivax gelatinilyticus; assembly: GCF_024300625.1. GTDB lineage: Archaea > Halobacteriota > Halobacteria > Halobacteriales > Natrialbaceae > Halovivax > Halovivax gelatinilyticus. Next base: position 2,050,417 of record NZ_CP101322.1, read on the forward strand.
GTCTTGGTCTTCTGAATGATCGAGAGGCCGCCCGTCGGGTGGACGAATCGGTAATCGCGCTGGATGCCGAGGCCGCCGCGGTGGGCGCCGGGGCCGCCCGAATCCTGCCGGAGCGAGAGCTGGTCGAACTCGATCGGCGCCTTGTTCTCGAACACCTCGATCGGGATGTTCTGTACCATCGTCTCGGTGATGTGCATCAGCGCGCTGGGGCCGTCGCGTTCGTCGTTCGCCCCCCAGCCGACGCCCTCGTTCAGCGCTTCGACGAACTGGCGGCCCGTATCTGGGTCCTCGCCGTAGAGCATGATGTCACAGAGGTCGCCGCCGGAACTCGCCGAGACGCGCTCCGGGACCGCCTTCGCGAGCGCCTCGTAGATGACGTCGACGGCGAGAAAGGCCGTCCACAGCGTGAACGTCGGTGCGGGGTACTCCGGGTTGAACAGGTTTCCGGGCGGCACCTCGAGCGAGAGCGGGGCGTACTGGCCCGCGTTCGAATCCTCGTCCGGCGTCGTGATGCTCTTAAAGACCAGCTTCGCGAGCGTCTGGCTCATGCCGATCGGGACGTTCAACGGGACGTCGACCTGGTCGGCCGACCCGGAGAGGTCGACCGTGAACGCCTCGCCGTCGATCGTCACCTCGGCTTCGACCCGGATGAGGTCGTCCGTATCGGAGGTGATCCCGTCTGCGTACCCGACGGCGCTCCACGATCCGTCTGGCAACTCGGCGACCGCCTGCGTCGCCGTCTGCTCGCCGTGGTCGATGACGGAGTCGATCGCCGTCTCGACCGTCTCGCTGCCGTACTTTCGGTGTAGCTGGCGCATGCGATCGGCGCCGGTCCGCAGCGCGGCGATCTGGGCGTTTAAGTCGCCGATCACTTTGTCGGGAATCCGGGAGTTAAACCGGATGATGTCGAGGATCTCCTCGTCGGGTTCGCCCTTCTTGTACACCTTCGTGCCGGGGAAGATGATCCCCTCCTGGTGGACGTCGGTCGAGTCGAGGACGTAGCCCTGGTCTTTCGCTCCCAGGTCGAGCCAGTGGGCGCGACTCGCCGTGTAGCCGATCAGCTCGTCGTCGAGGAACACCGGCATGAAGACGAGCACGTCGAGCGTGTGCGTCGAACTCCAGTACGGATAGTTGACGAGTAAGATGTCGCCGGGGTCGAAGTGATCCTCGCCGAGGTGGGAGACCGTTCGGTCGACGCCGTAGTCGTTCGCGCCGAGAAACATCGAGAGACCGGGCGAGTCGGCGATCAACCGCCGATCGGCGTCGTACATCGAGATCCCGAAGTCGAGAATCTCGTAGATGATCGTGTTGTACGCGGTCCGGATGAGCGTCCGCTGCATTTCGGTCGCCGCCGAAGTGAGGTAGTTTCTGACCACTTCGATCGTCGCGGCGTCGATCTGCGCTCCCGATCCTGGGGGCGTGGTGGCGCTCATGATCACTCGCCCCCGCTGATGAGGATGTGGCCGTACTCGTCGATCTGGGCGACCTGGTCCGAGTGAAAGACGATGGTCGTCGTCGGCTCCTGTACGATCGCCGGGCCCGGGATTTCGTGGCCGGGCTGAAGCTGTGCGCGTTCGTAGACGCCGAACGTCGTCTCGGCGCGTTCGGCGAAGCAGTACGCCTCGCGTTCGCCGGCCGGTTCGACGGTCGCCTCGTCCGCCGGCTCCCGGGCGTCGATCGCCGGCTTGTCGTTCTCGCCGATGGCGCGGACGCGCAGGTGGACGACCTCCGGCGGGTCGTCCATTGTGTGCCCGTAGCGAGACTCGTGGCGCGCCTCGAATCGGTCGCCCAGCTCGTCTAAGTTCGTCAGGTCGTCGGCCGAGACTTCCACCGTGTGCTCCTGCCCGAGATATCGCATCTCGACGAGCCGTTCGAGGGTCCGATCCTCGGGTCCGTACCCTTCGTCTCCGAGCGTTCGTGCGCCTTCCGACTCGAGTTCGTCGAACTGCTCGTCGAACGCCTCGTACTCGAGTTCGTCGAGGACGGTGATCGACGTCTGAGCCATGTCGTAGACGACGTCCGCCATCAGCATTCCCCAGGCCGAGAAGACCGAGGGGGCGTGCGGAATCAGCACTTCGTCCGCGCCGATCTCCCGCGCCAGCAGCGGCACGAAGAGCGAGCCGGCACCGCCGTAGGAGACCATCGTAAAGTCTCGCGGGTCCAGTCCCTTCTCGACGGTGATCTCTCGAATCGCGCCGACGGTGTTCGCGAGCGTGACGTCGAAGATGCCGCGGCTGGCCTCGTTTACCGACATGTCGAGCGGATCGGCGATCCGATCGCGGATGCCGTCGACCGCGCCCGTCTGGTTCAGATCCATCTCCCCGCCGAGGAACGCGGCCGGATCCATGTACCCGAGCGCGACGGCGGCGTCGGTCACCGTCGGTTCCGTTCCGCCGCGGCCGTAACTGATCGGTCCCGGATCGGCCCCGGCGCTCTGCGGGCCGACCTTCAGGAAGTCGCCGTCGAGCCAGGCGATGCTCCCGCCGCCGGCGCCGATCGTCCGGATGTCGTAGACGGGGATCATCATCGGCATGTGCCCGAGCGTCGAGTCGTACTCGACGGCGGGGGAGCCGTCTTCGATGACGCACGCGTCGAGGCTGGTTCCGCCCATGTCGACGGCGATCAGGTTCTCCCTGTCGGTCACGTCACCGACGTGGGAGGCGCCGATGAGTCCGCCCGCCGGACCGGAGAGGATGGTGTGAACGGGCGCCGTCGTCGCGTTTTCCGCGGTCAAGGTGCCGCCGCCCGAGCGCGTGATGAAGAACGAGCCGTCGAACCCGTCGTCTCGCAGCGAGCCGTCGAGCTTCTCGACGTAGGACTCGAAGATCGGTTTGATGTAGGCGTCCAGGACGGCCGTACTGGTCCGTTCGTACTCGCGGTATTCGCGCGTAATGTCGCTCGATTGCGAGAGCGTGACGTCGGGGATCTCGTCGCGAATAATCTCGGCCGCCTGGCGCTCGTGCGTGGCGTTTCGGTAGGAGTGTAAAAAGCAGATGGCGATCGCTTCGACGTCGTGGTCGTCGACGAGCTCCCTGGCCGCCTCGCGAACGGCGTCTTCGTCGAGCGGCTCCGATACTTCGCCGTTGGCGTCGATGCGTCCGGGGACGCCGATGCGTCGCCGTCGGGGGACGATTAGCTCCGGCTTCTGATAGCGGATGTCGTACATCGACTCTCGCTGAAGGTTCGTCCGTCCGATCTCGAAGATGTCCTTGAATCCCTCGTTGGTGATGATCCCGGTTCTGGCTCCCTCGCGCTCTAAGAACGCGTTGATGCCGAGCGTCGTTCCGTGGACGAACGCCTCGACGTCTTCTAGGGTTGCACCCACTTTCTCGATGGCGTTTAGTACCCCTTCGGTCGGATTCGACGGCGTCGTCGACGCCTTCCCGACGGTGATCTCTCCGGTGTCTCGATCGAACGTGATCGAGTCGACGAACGTTCCACCGATATCTACTGCTAGGCGGTCTCGCGACTCCATGTGTAACACTTACAAACACAGCCCATATAGATTGGGGTTTCGGTAGCGTACGGGAGTCTCGTCGGCAAGCACGATGGCGTACTGATTCAACGCACCACCCACTCGACGATGTAGAAGTATAATTAATTACTCGAATACGATCGAACCTGGTTACTCGTCCACCTGGTCGGTCGTTTCGACTCGTTCCCTCGACTGGTCGGTCCCGTCGCGGTCGTTTCTCGGTCGAGTGGCCCGCGTTCAGTACGCCCGAGGTCAGTCAAACGGTTTCGGTGGCGAATCGGACGTGTGCATTCGTGCTAACGAATCGAATTGGCACGCTCAAGCACCAATCGCCGAATTGGCACGCTCACGTGCCAAGCACCGAATTCGTACGCTCACGTGCCAAGCACCGAATTCGCAGCCTCTCACACCGAGTCGAATTCGTACGGTTTCACGACCAGGAATTGACATCGACGTCCACTCGCCCCCGAATCGAGTGGGTGAGTGGGAGCTGATGAGTCGAATTTGTCGGGAATCGGTTTCGGGTCCGGTTTCTTCTATCGATCGAGTACCGGTTTCTTCTATGGGTCGAGTAGTGAGACTCGCCGTCACGCCGTGTCAGTTCTCTTCGTTCGATCTCTCCACTCAGTCCGTCCACCGGCATCCGGACGACAACCGTCACGCGACCGTCGCGAGTGGATCGGTGTTCTGGACGATCTGAACGAGTAATTACTTTCAACGCAGATTGGTGCGTCGACGGATCGGGCCTGGTGGGCATCGCCGTATCAGGTGCCGAACGCCCGTCGCAACCACGCCCACCGGTCGCGAACGACGCGTCGAGACGAATCGTACCTTGTCGTCCACCTACACTTATACCGCTCTCGGATGAACGGTGACGTATGAGCGATCGGCTTCGGGAGTTCGTCGCCGAGGACCTCTGGCTGTTCGTCGCGATCGTCACGTTCGCTCTCGCTGGACTCGCCGCACTCGCCGGTCTGGGGGTTGGTTCTGCAGTCATCGCGACGATCGGCTGGTTTCTGTTGACGCCGATCTTGCTGTTCTGGGGCGAGGAGATCGCCGCCGCGCTCTTCGACGAGGCCGAATCGTCTGCTGCCGATTCGACCCCGGACGCCTACGAGGAGCTAAAGAACCGGTACGCGACCGGCGAGATCGACGAAGCCGAGTTCGAGCGCCGGCTCGACCGACTCGTCACCGTCGACGACGCCCTCGAGGGTGCATTCTCCGGTGATCGAGAGCGGACGGCCGCCGACGCGGATGGTCGGGCGACCGACGACCCGCCGATCGACGCCGCTAGCGACGGCTCGCTCGACGAACCTGCGTCCACAGAACGCGAACGCGCGTTCGAGTGACGTAATCGTTCAACGCTCTCGCCACGTTCGGCCAGCGTGCGCTACTCGCCCGTCTCGTCCGGCCGCTCTCCGTCCGGCACGTGCCCCATGAGGACGACGATTCGGTCTTCAACAGAAATCTCGAGATCCTCGACGATGTCGTACCCCGATCGCATCTCGTCTGCGGCGTTTTCGGCTGCGGTCTGCCCGTCGAATGCGTACACCTCGCGGAGGTCGTAGCTCGGGTCGTCCCCTTCGAAGGTATTGGTGTATGCGATTGATTCGGCGTCCAACCGTTCTCCGGGGTGGTGCGCGAAGGTGAGGTGCGAAACGCCCGCTTCGCGGGTCACGAGAGAGAAGTCGCGGTCGGCCTCGACGAGGCGCGTTCGGTCGCCCTCGTAGGCCTCTCGAGCGGCGTCGAACCACTCAGATCTGCGCGGGCTGAGTATCCGCCCGGCGTCCGCGTCGACCGCCACGACGGACCGTTCGCCGTCCGGTTCGTCCGCTTCGTCGGGATCGACGTACCGCGCGTAGCCGTCGACGTCGCCGTCGGCCACCAGGCCGTACTGGTCGCCGGTGAGCGTTTCGGCCAGCTCGTCCGCGTCGAATTCCGCCTCAAGCACGGAGAGCCCGTTCGTGACGCCGTCCGCGGGGAGTGGGGTGTCGACGGACAGGTACACGTCGATGTCGGCGATAGAAATACCGAAGAGCTCGTACTCGTCGCTTCCGCCGAGTTCCAATTCGACCGATGGAAGTCGCCGGGTAACCGTCAATCGGTCCGACGCCATCGACTCGGCGACCCACTTCGTGTAGTCGGGGTGGTCGTGCTCCTCGTCGCTTCCGAAACCGAAACACCCGGCGACGGCGACACAGAGTGCGACGGTCGTTCCGGTCAGGTACGATCGCCTGGTTGATAGGGTACTCATATGCTACTGTTTAACTACTTGACAAATAAAGATTACCATTGTATAACAATCCCATATTATTGTAATAACTTATGGGGTGGATATGTAGTTTGCCCATAGGTGTGCCGATAGGGATGAGTCACACGGCGAACGCGCACACAAATGGACGATCGGCGGGCGATTCGATCGGTCGGATCGCCCGGCCCCTGGTCCACACTCAGGCGGTCCAGAGCGCCCGGCCGATATACTCACTCGGTTCGCTTCGCCAGAACGAGCAGACCAACCGAGTCTTCGATCGCCGTCGGCGAGACGTCCTGATTGCCGTCGAATCGGACGACTTCGCCGGCCTCGACCGCGTGTTCGTCGTCGCCGAGCGTGACCGACAGTTCTCCGGAGAGCAGGTGGAGGACGATTCGGCGGTCGGGGTGCTGGTGGGCCGGCACCGACTCGCCCTCGGCGAGGGTGAGCCGGATCGTCATCGGCTCTTCGTCGAAGCAGTGGGCGTGGGGCGTCCCCTCCAGTTCGTCTACGACGACGTTCTCGGTGGGTGCGACCGGGCGGTTCGACGCGGTGGTGTCTTGCGATGCCATATTCCCGCTTCGGGCTCCGGACAGGTGGGTCGTATCACGAACCTGTTCGGGCGAAGACTCGCCGTCGCCGGACCGCCCCGCTGACCGGACGCCCTTCGACCGCCCGGCCGTCCCCGATCGAGAGCCTCAGCGGCGTTCGACGAAAATCGAGAGGAGGATCCAGGCGTAGCCGATCGAGCCGATGAGGACGATCACGGCCCCGAGCCGCTCGACGTCGGCATCTGTGAGCCACGTTCCGGCCGCCTCGACGACGAAGCCGGCCGCCAGCGCCAGCGCGCCGGCGCCGGCGCTCCGGTTTCCGACGCCGACCGTCTCGCCGATCGCCGGCGGGTAGAACTGGTAGGTGACGCCGACGATCGTCAGGCCGAGAAAGCCGCCGATCGCGAGTCGATAGTGGGCGTCGGCGAGGCCGAGATCGACGTGTCCGAGCCCCATCGCCCAGCCGATCCCGACGGCGACGATCCCGAACGCACCGCCGACGGCGATGGCGCGGTGACCGACGCGATCGCGCTCGCTGGCGAGGACGAGTTCGACGACGGTGAGCCCGTAGGCGACGATCGCCACGGCGAGCAGCGTCGCCCCGACGGCGAAGATGGCCCCGCCCTGGAAGTCTGCGACGAGCAGCGCCGGCGCGACCGCGCCAGCCGACAGGGCGATCACTACGAGTGCGAGCCGCGGCGTGCCGACCAGAAACCGCGGCAGCAGTCGAAAGCCGATCCCGAAGAGCAACAGCGTCGCCGTCCCGGCGGCGAGGACGTGCGACCCGGCCGCCCCGGCGGGGACGAGCACGAGCGTCGTCGACTCGACCGACAGACTCCCCAGTTCCACCCGCGGAATCGAGATCGTCCCTCGAACGTCCGTCAGGGCGTCGAGAACGGGGACGAAACTCCCCCAGAGCAGGTAGAGGCCGACGACGGGGACGACGGCGTTGGCCGCCCGGTCGACGGGTTCGCGATGTCGATTCGGCCCCGCCGTCCCGGTTTCGGCCCCGCTCAAATTGTCTCGAACCGTCCAGGCGAGCGTCCCGACGAAGACGCAGACGCCGGTGAACCACGCGACCGCGCCGATCGCGAGCCACTGCGAGCCGGTGAGCCCGACCGTCTCGACCGCCCCGCCGAGCGGGTCAGTCGGGTGCACGCGGGCGGCGACGAGGCCGAGGACGCCGAGTACCGCGAGCGGCAGGTGGACGAGCGGTGCGGACGGCGCGGCGAGTTGCCGATCGAAGTACGACGGAACGAGCGCGTAGGCCTTCCCGAAGATGACCGAAAAGACGAACCCGTACAGCCCGAGCACGACGGTCGCGGGCCGACTCACGCCGGCGAGGACCGCGAGGTTCCAGCAGACGAACCAGCCGACGCCGACGGCGACGAACGCGCGCGCCCCGCGGGTGGTCGCGCCGGCCGTCACGATCGCTCACGCTCCCGATTCCGACCGACCGGGGTGTCTTCTCTCGCGACCAACCCGTCGGCGGGAGCCGCTACCGTGCAACACTGAGTCCAGATCATTGGCTCTCCGTTCGAAGCCCATCCCGTTGAATCTAGCCCGAACCGGTTCGGACGAGTCCGGGTATTCGGCCCAACGGTGGGAGCTGATGCTCGCAGATGCAGCTCACAGGGACGACTCGCCGGATCCGTCGACGCCCTGCCGCGACGAACGAACCGGTCCAGACCGATGGGCTTTTTATGGGAACCTTCCGTATCCCGACGCATATGTTCAAGGCCATTGTGAGTGCGGAGACGCTCTCCAGTGCGCTCGACTCGGTAAGCGTACTGGTCGAGGAGTGTAAGATCCACCTCGAAGAAGACGGTCTCCGGATCCGGGCGGTCGACCCGGCGAACGTCGGCATGGTCGACCTCTCGCTCGACGCCGACGCGTTCGAGTCCTACGAGGCCGACGGCGGGCTCATCGGCGTCGATCTCTCGCGACTCGAAGACATCGCCGGGATGGCCGAATCCGGCCAGCTCGTCCAGCTCGAACTCGACGAAGAGACGCGGAAACTACACGCCCAGATCGAGGGGCTCGAGTACACGCTCGCGTTGATCGATCCAGACTCCATCCGCCAGGAGCCGGACATCCCGGACCTCGACCTTCCCGCGCGGGTCGTCCTCGAGGGCAAGGACGTAAACCGCGCGGTGAAGGCGGCCGACATGGTCTCAGACCACATCGCACTCGGCGTCGACGACGCCGAGGAACTGTTCTACGTCGACGCGGAGGGCGACACCGACGACGTCCACCTCGAACTCACGGCCGACGAGCTGATCGACCTCGAATCGGGAAGCGCACACTCTCTGTTCAGCCTCGACTACTTGAAGGACATGAACAAAGCCATCCCGGCCGACGCCGAGGTGACCGCAGACCTCGGCGAGGAGTTCCCCATCAAGCTCTACTACGGCTTCGCCGAGGGCAAGGGCCAGGTCACCTACATGCTGGCGCCGCGCATCCAGAGCGACTAGTCGGGTCAGACACCTTCTCTCGCCCGCCGTAACCGCGTCCGTGATTGACCTGTGTTCGCCGATGCGTTCGAGATCAATCTGTAACCGTTGACCGATTCGGTCGTTCAGAACCGGACTCACAGCCTGCCGCCCTCCGTTCTTCGATGTGATTGTTCGCACGGCAGCTGGTTTCGCTAGTCACGCCGAACCCGAACTGTATACAATCATATCTGGTAGCAAAACACCAAAATAAAAGTGTATCCTTCCTATGCGAATCTCAGGCCGATGGGTTCGATACAAAAGAGATCACGACAGACCCGGACACGTTGGATCTTGGTCTCGATCATCAGGTATACTTCGACGTTACCGACTTCGAGGTACTCTCTGACGGTCCGTACGGAAGCGGTGATGAAATCGAACTCTCGTACACGATCACGAACGAGGGGACACACTCTGCACAGCAGCTCGTCACGTCAGAACTCGGACTTAACGTCGGAGACGCACGGATGGACGAAAGTACGTGGGAACTCAACGCGACGATGATCGAACTCGATGCCGGTGAGTCCCACGAGTTGTCGGTCACCGGTGAAATTGACGACTTCGTGACGACCGTCGACGGCGATCACTACGTCGGTGTGTTCACGTACGATGCGGAAGAAACCGAGTCGATCGAGATCGAATAACTGAGAGGTTCGTCCTCTCACCACTCTATACATATGATACGCAACACAACTGAGGTGGCCGCGAGATGAACGGGCCACGGCGCCGTTGGCTCGCTCTCTCGATAGCGCTACTGGTGGCTCTGTCGGCTGTTGGGTTCGGTGTGGCTGTTTCGCCCGTTTTAGCTGACGATCCACCGGGTGTTCCGGCAGCCTACTACGGCGACGTCGAGATCGACGGCGAACCGGCGCCGGTCGGAACGCACGTCGCCGCCGTCGTCGACGGGGAAATCGTTGACGCCATCCACGTCGAAGAACCCGGCGTCTACGGTGGACCGGACCCGGGTGACGACAAGCTTGAGGTTCGTGCGGACGACGGCGACGAGGTAACGTTTCAGGTCAACGGCAAACCCGTTGAAACCGTTCCCTGGGAATCGGCTTCGACCGAACGGGTCGATTTGAGCGGTGCGGATATCGGACAACCGTTCGTCGAAGTCGACATCAACGACGATGAATCGACGACGACAATCCAACCGAACGAGAGCGCCACGATCGTGACGTCAGTTACGAACACCGGAGATGCGGCCGCGTACGACGTCCCGATCGAATTCGTCGTCGACGGTGACGTTCGTGACGTTACAACGGTTTCGCTAGAAGAAGGCGAGACTGCACCCGTAACGTTTGCGATCGAACTCGTCGAGGAAGCTGACTACGAGGCGGTGGTGGCTTCGCCCGATGACTCGGACTCCACGACCATCACCGTCGACGAGGATGCGGACGAGACGCCGCCACCAACACTCCCACCGGCACCGCCGGACCCGGGTGAACCGAACCTGCAAGTGACGAGTGTCGACGTGAGTCCGACCCAAATCGAGGTCGGTGATTCGGTCGACGTCACCGCGGTGGTCGAGAACTTCGGCGACGCGGCCGGCTCGACGACCCTCTCACTCACTGTCGACGGCGAGGAAGTCGCGACCGAGTCGGTTTCGCTCGAGGCGGACGAGGAGACGACGGTCGAGTTTACCAAGGCGTTCGACGAAGCCGGCGAGTACAACCTCGCAGTCGACGGCGTCGACGCCGGAACCGTGACCGTCGAAACTGAAACGGAGCCACCGGACGACGATCCGCCGGATGACGATCCGCCGGACGATGATCCGAGAGACGACGAAGCCGATGATGATCCGGCTGATGACGACTCGATCTCCGGATTCGGCGTCGTCGCGGCTCTCGGCGCGCTGCTCGGGGCGCTCGCCGTTGCCGGACGTCGGCTGTAGTCGAAGCCACGATTCCATTTTTCGCGACGTCGATAGAGCCATTCCGAGAAGCTGGTCCCCGGTCGTGACGGCGGTCGAGTGTGGGCGTTCACTATCCACCGATTGATCCAGCTTGGACCCGTTCGGACGTTCGACGTAGAACGGCCACGTGTGATGAAATTGAAACCGGAATCTCTCTCTCTCTCTCTCTCTCTCTCTCTCTCTCTCTCTCGAGAGGGGTTCTGTCGCGACGGCGAGTTATCCCCGGTGGCGCCAGAGTCGGACCAGCGCGAACGCGAACATCGAGACAATCGCGACGCCCAGCCCGAAGCCGGGGATGCCGTCGTCATCGTCGTCAGGCCGTTCGTAATCATCTCCTTCCTGGACGCTCACGGTCCCCGCATCGACCTCGCCGATCGTGACGTCGAACTCGCCGTCCGCGTCGATCGTGTGCGAGTAGCTGATCGTCTCGGTGGCGCCCGGATCGAGCGTGAGAGACACTTCGTCAATGACGGTCTCGTCGACGCGTATCTCGATGGTTTCCTCGACGGCGACGCCCGCCGGGTTCTCGACCGTGGCGGCGATCTCGACCGACTCGCCAGGTTCGATCGTCCGCGGATCGAGTTGGGTGTCCGTAATTTCGAGCGCGGGTTCGGATACCGAGAGCGTCTCGACTCGCTCGTCGGCGACGAACAACTCGTACTGGCCCGATTCGTCGAACGCGGTCTCGTAGGTGACGTTCGCCGTCTCGCCGGCGGTGAGTTCGACCGTCACGTTGTCGACGGGTTCGTCGTCCGCGTACAGGGGTATCTCGACCGTCTCGACGACGGTGCCGGTATTCTCGACGGTCGCCTCGACGGCCACCGCCTCTCCAGCGACGATCTCGCTCTCGTTAACGGCGGTGTCGACCACTTCGATCTCGGCGTCCGGCGGCGGTGGTGGCAGGCCGGGTGAGTCGTCCGGCGGATCGGCGTCTTCGTCGACCACGATCGTCACCTCGTCTGCGTGCTGTGGCGACCGAACGACCGCCTCGTACGCTCCTTCCGCGTCGAAGGAGGGAGCGAACGTCGTCGTCGATTCACCGGAAGGCAGTTCGAGGATCCGTTCTTCGGTGGGTTCGCCGTCGATATCGAGCGCGATGGGGACGGCTCCGGCGTCACCGGTGTTCTCGAGCGTCACCTCGACGATCGCTCCCTCGCCTGGGGGCACCGTCGTGACGGATGCGGCTTCATCGACCGTGACGTCGACGTCGGGGTGTGGAACGTCCCAGCCCTCGAGGTCGACCGCTTCGACGGATTCTGCCTCCCACTCGACCGGTGAGGGCGCCGAGTCGACGGGTTCGCCGTTGACGAAGAACTCGACGACGGCACCGTCGTCTCCGTACTCGCCTTCGACGGAGAGCTTCTCGTCCGCCATGCCAGGGCCGCCGAACTGACCGGCCTCGGTCGTGACGATCGAGCCGCGCGTCTCGCCGTCGATCTTCGCCGTGACGAGCGTTCCCGGCGGGGCCGGTTCGCCGTCGATCGTGAGCTCGCCGTAGTAGGCGGCCGGCGGCGGTGGCGGTTGCTCGTCGGACGCCGCGACCGGCGCGCCGACGGCGACGACACTCAGCACGAGCAAGGCGACGACCACGACCGTTCCGACGGCTGCGGCGGCGTCGCGGTGGCGCGATAACGAATCAATCGGGTACATGGGGATAGTGGATGTCGTTCGTATCGATAGTGGGGTGCGTTGTGTTGGGTTCGGAGTGGCGTTATCCTGCCAGCGTCGGCGCTGATACACGCACGGTCGGCGTCGGCTCGGTCGTCGAACCGGCGGAGACGATGGCGGCCTGTTCGATTGCCGTCTCGACGGCTTCGACGACGTCGTCCTCGTCTTCGAGGGTCGACTCGGCGAGCGTCGTTGTGAGTTCGCCGGCAGCGGCCTCCGCGAACGCGTCCGTCTCGTTCGCGGGAACGTCCGCCGAAGCGTCCGCCGTTTCGCTCGCGATCGCCTCGACCAGCGCGCCGTGATACTCGTCTGGCGTCACGCCGACCCCTTCGGCGATCAGGTGATCGACGGTCTCGTAGTAAGCCTCAGCCGATCCGTCCCCGGCTGACGGCTCGCCGTCGTCTCCGTCGTCCAGTCCGAGTTCGTTCGCGTACGCCGAGAGCGACGGGTTCTCGCCCAGGCGGGCCGGCAACTCGCCGTCGTCTTCGGCGAAGACGAAGTAGCCGGTGAACGCGCTCACGGTCGGGACGTCTTCGTCCGAGAGTGAGAACGTTCCGTCGATGACGTCGGCGTCGCCGGGTTCGTCGCTCGGGCCGGCGAAGTCGGGAGAGACGAGGGAGATGTCGCCGCTCGAGTGACCGAACGCGTCGTTCGCCGGCGCGTACGTCGGCGAGGACACGAAGTTCCAGCCCGTTTCGAGGTCGATCGATTCGGGCGACGGCGGCGTATCCGCGTCACTCTCGAAGTTCATCGTGATCGCTCCGTCGGTTTCGGCGACGACGAGGAGCGCTTCGAGGGCGTCGACGCTGTCGTTGCCGCCGAGTTGTTCCCACTCGTTTTCGGTCGCGTCGAAGCCGTAGATCACGCCCTCCGCGTCGGTGACCATCTCGTCGATCGTTCCGGATACGGGTCCGGGAATGCCGACCGCGTGGGTCTGGCCGGCTTCGAGCTCGACGGCGGTTGCGACGCCGGACTGGTCGTAGTCGACGGTCGCGTCCGGAAGGAACGGATCGGCCGTCACGTCGCCGGCGGTGCTGACTCGCTCGCCCACCGACGGATCGTCAACCGGGCCGTGCGGACCGAAGTAGTTCAATCGAGCGTCGACCGGTCCCATTGCGCCGTCGTGAGCGTCATAGACTCCGACGTCCGTCTCCGAGAAGTCGTTTCCACGGATGTGGACCGGTTCGTCGGCCGCGTAGTCGAGTTCGCCGAGGACGCTCGTCTCGACGCCGATGTGGGTGTCGAACGCGTTGTCGACGACGGTTGCGTTCCACGTCGGATCGGCGTGGAGAGCCGGATTGAGGGTGAGATCGACGCCGACCTCGGAGTCGGTCACCTCGTTGTCGACGACGTACCCGACGCCGGCGGATTCCTGCTCGACGCCGATCTGTGCGCCGCTGATCTCGTTGTTCTCGACCGTCGCGGTCGCCACTTCGAGGAGGACGCCGGCGTCCTCGGGATCGACGATCGTGTTGTCGCGGACGATCGCGTCCTCGCTCAACTCGCCGAGTTCGATGCCGTTGTGGCCGGGTTCGGTGACGGTGACCTCCTCGATCAGGACGTCGTTCGACCGGTGGATGCGCACGCCGGCCCAGAACGGCTCTTCGACCTCGACGTTACGGATTTCGACGCCGTGAGCCTGTCCGGTCGACGAACCGGCCCAGACGCCCTGGTAGGGTTCGACGATTCGCATGTTCTCGATCGTGACGTCCTCGACGGGTTCGTGCATCGAGTGACGGACGCCGACGCCGTTGTTGTACGTTTGGCCGCTCGTGTCGGTCGTAAAGCCGTCAATCGTGACGCCGTCTGCGCTCACTTCGATGACGCCGGCTCGCGTGTGCGGCTCCCATCGTTCGTCCTGCTGTTCGATGACGGGTTCCGCGCCATCTGCGGCGCGGATCGTGACGTCGACGTTGTCGGCGGTGACCCAGATCGGATCGTAGGTGCCGTCCTCGACGACGACCTCGTCGCCGACGTGGACGGTGTCGACGACGTGTTGTAAGTCGTCGTCATCGGTCACGCGGATCTCGTCGCCCTCGTAGACGCTCGTCGGTCCGGTCGCGCCGGTGATCGTCTCGTTGCCGACCTCGTACGCGTGATCGAACGTGAGTTCGCCGAACGCGTCCGCACCGATGTCGGCGGACAGCTCGATCGACGAGCGGTTCTCGACGGTCGGTTCGAACGTCTCGCCGAGCTCGACGTCGTGCGTGCCCTCGTCGTCGACGATGGCGATCGATATCTCCTCGGGATCGACGGTCGCGTGTTCGTTCAGACCGATCGTGACCGATTCGAGCGGATCGTCGGTCTCGGTCTCGTTCGTCGTCGGAACGGAGACCTCCATCTCGCCGGTCTGGCCGGGGTCTACCTTCCACGGCTGGTGGTCCTCGACGGACACGCCGTGGTCGTCCGCCGCCCAGTGGACGGCGTTGCCGAGGAGTTCGCTCCCCTCGTCTAGGATGATGCCCGTGTCCGTTTCGGCGAGGCCGCTCGCGATGACGGTGCGGCTCAGGTCGTCGACGCCGAGTCCGCCGACGTCACCGTACTCGCCGTGCATTCCGTCACCATCGATCGATCGAGGTTGGCAGCCCGCGAAGCTACACTGCTCGTTCGCAATGTGGGCCAGGTTGTCGGATCGGTAGTCCTCGATGAAGTTTAGAACCTCCTGCTCGCGGAACGGCACGTGTTCGTGATCGTCAGCCCAACCCCGGGCCTCCAGGTAGTCGGCCGTCTCGTTTCGAATTTCGACGTCCAGAATGTCGCTGTCCGTTTCTGAACCGTCGTAGGAGACGATCTGCGAGTTGTCGATCGGCATCGGCGTGTGCAGGCCGCGCGGATCGCCGGTCGCCTCGGACAGTTTCGTGATTCCGTTGGCGACCTGTCGCTGATCGAGGTACACGACCCCGACGTCGGATCGCTGGGTCTGTTCGACGAACTGGCGCATCGCGTCGGTCGACGGCTCGTCCTGGACGACGTAGACGTCGTACTCGTCGACGACTCCGATCACCGAGTTCGCGCCGCGGACGAGCTCCACCTCGTGATGGTCGTCGAGTTCGTCGTCGAGCCGGTCGACCAGCGCCGGACCGAGCTCGCGGTCGGATTCGTCGTCGTAGCCGTACTCGACGATCGGGTCGGAGAGGACCGCTATCTCGAGGGCCTCCTCGACGTGTACGTCGGTCGGGCCGTGCGTTTCGGTCGCGTTCTCGCCGTAGAGACCGTCGAACTCGGCTTCGAGCGTAACGGCTCCGGCCGTCTCGTTGTTCACCTCCTCGCCCGGCTCCTCGGGCTCGACCGAGAGTTCGACTTCAGCCGGATAGTCAGAAAATTCATCGTCGGTTCGGTCGTCGAACTCGAACGGTTCGCCGAACTCGAGTTCTTCCTCGCCGAACATCTCGTCGGTTTCGATCGAGAGCGTGACGTTTCCGTCGAAATCGCCGTCACGCTCGACGACGAGTGTGTCGGCGTGCCACGCGTCGTAGGTGATCTCGTAGTCCTCGCCGGGTTCGATCGCGTCCGGGGCGTCTTCGTCGACGACGACGCCGAGCGTTCGATCCATGCTGGCGTGGGCGGTCGCGAACTCGCCGTCGGCGACGTCCACGTCGATCGGTTCGTCTTCGTACCCGTCGACGTCGACGGTCACTTCGTGGCTCCCCGGCGGCGTCTGAATCGCGTACGTGCCGAGGTCGTCCGTTTCAGTCGAGAGCTCGGTTCCGTCTTCGAGTTCGACGGTGACCGTCGCGTCGGGGAATCGCGCTTCGTCGTCGGCGCGTTCGACCGTCCCCGTCACGCCCGTGTCGCCGCGTAGCGTCGCAACGGCGAGGTGGGCGTCGATGATCCCGTGTCCGTAGCGGACGTCCTGTTCGGGCGGAGCCTCGTCGGGTTTCCAGCTGGTCTCGACGAGGGCGTCTCGAACCTGATCGGTCGAGAGGTCGGTACTGGTCGCCGAGAGCATCAGGGCGGCCGCCCCGGTCACGTGGGGCGTCGCCATCGACGTTCCTGGAAGTTCCTGGTAGTCGCCGCCCGGATAGGCGCTCAGCACGTCGTCACCGGGTGCGCTCAGGTCGGGAACGACGTATTCGTTGGGCCAGTCGTCGGGAGCGTCGCTCCCGAACTGAGCGGCAGAGACCTCCATGCCGCTGGAGAAGTCCGTCACGCTCGCGTTCTCGTCGACCGCACCGACGCTCAGGGTGCTGTAGTAGTTCGCGGGCGAACCGCTGGTTCCTTCGCCCTCGTTCCCGGAGGAGGTGATCACCATCGTGTCGGTATCGATCGCTCGCTCGACCGGTTCGATGAGTTCGGGGTGCATCCCGTCCGCGCCGAGACTCATGCTGATCAGATCCGCCTCTTCTTCGACGGCCCACTCGATCCCGGCCGCGATCTGGGCGAACGAGCCGCTTCCGTCGGCGCTGAGGACGGCGCCGTGCATCAGGTCGGCGTCCGGGGCGACGCCGATGTGTTCGCCGCTCTCGTTGCCGCCGGCGACGGTTCCGCTGACGTGGGTTCCGTGACCTTGCGGATCCGCCGGCGTGTCACCCTCGACCTTCTCTCCTTCGGTCGTAAACCGGGCCCAGCCACCGGGATAGGTCGGATCGTTCGGATCGTCGGTGTATAGATCGAGGTCGGGATGGGCGACGTCGATCCCGGTGTCGAGAACGGCGACGCGAACGCCTTCACCCTTCGTGTCGTAGTCCTCCCAGACGTCCTCGGCGTTCACCATGTCGACGCCGTAGGTCGTCTCGTCGTCACCGGCGGTCTCGAGGCTCGTCACCGCCCCGCCGTCGGTTTCGGCCTCGCTGGATTCGACCGGCATCGGCGCGTTCACCTCGAAGTTCTCGTGGAGCGCTTCGACGTGATCGAGCCTCGTTAGCTCCTCGATGGCCACCCGGTCGGTGTCCACCTCGAGGACCACGGCGTTCGCGATCCAGTACGAGGCCTGGTGTTCGACACCGGCCCTTTCGTCGGCGAACGAGCGTACGTCGGCTTGCGTCTCCTCGGCGTGCCTCTGGAGCGCGTTCACCGGCTCGTCGCTCGAGGCGACGGTCATACTATCGGCGCCATCGAGTCGGACGACGACCGTTTCGGTTCCGTTGGCGTCGGAAAGTGCGTCACTCACCTCGACGTCCGTTTCCACCTGGTTCTCCCCGATCGTCGCGTGGGGGTCCTGTTCGGCTGGGTCGCTCGCAGCGATCGAACCGACTGCCACGCCGGCTACCCCGATCAATACCGCGAGGGTAACCGCCAGCAGGATCGATCGTCTCGAAGGCGATACCATAGTTCTCGAACAAACAATCCGACCCCTTGAACATTCTCTAAAGGGAGTTTTTGTTCAGAATGTAGCTAAATGGGTGTTTAGTAGAGATAGTTTTAGATAATGGATGACAGGTGGCGTCCGCTCCGCCAGTCGGGTTTCTCACCGAATTCGGCCGGCCTTGGGTACTGGGTACCTTTATCGGGATTGGTTAAACGCATTGGTGGTTTCTCATACGTTCGACCGTCGGTCACCCACCGGTGAGCACCGATTTAACTCTCCCCACTCTCACCGCCTGATACTTCTGACACGAGACTGCAGAAATAAACATCCATGCAGTTTATGCTACTGGAGCAATGTGTCACTGTTACATGCCCCCAGGCCCCTTAGATCCCCCCAATGGCGATCCGTCGGCGTCCAAGCCGCTCGCCTCAGCGGACGCCCTCTCGCTACTCGGGGACGAAACCCGTCTGAAAACCCTCCTCGTTCTTCACGATCCGTCGACGTCCGTCCCGATGGATTTTTCGACCCTGTACGACCACGTCGACGCCGAATACTCGAGCGGGTTCAACTACCACCTCGACAAACTGACTCCGCAGTTCGTCGCCAAGGACGACGACGGCTACCGACTCACGACCTTCGGTTCGCGCGTCGCCCGGGCCGTCGCGGCCGGCACCTTCACGAGCAACCGCGAGATCGATCGATTCGAACTCGAGGAAGCGTGTCTTTCGTGCGGCGAACGGTCGCTCTGGGCCTCCTACAGGGACGAGATGTTCGCCGTCGAGTGTGACGCCTGCGACGAACGGCTCATCTACATTCAACTCCCCCAGAACCTCGTCAACGAGCGCGAGGCCGACCAATTGATCGACGTCATCGATCGATGGCTCCACCACTGGATGCGCATGAGCGTCTCGCTCGTCAGTCGCGGCATCTGTGAGTACTGCGGCGGTCCCGTCGACTCGTCCGTCGTCGATGACGTTCACCGCTACGACCGTCTGGACGTCCTCCTTCGCTTTCAGTGTCCGAACTGCGGCGAGGTCAAGCGGGCGACCGTCGGCGCCGTCGCCTCGCAGGATCCGGGCGTCAAAGAATTTCTGTACCAGCGCGGTGAAGCGCTCGACGATCGACGCTACTGGGAGATCGAACACTGGCTCTCCGATCGCCACCTCGAGATCGTCTCGACCGACCCGTGGCGATTTCGCGTCTCGTTTCACGCCGACGGCGATTCGTGTACGGCCACGGTCGACGACTCGCTCGACGTCGTCGACGTCTCTCGCTGAGCTGTTCGACACGTCCCACGTCAGGTGCGGGTCGTGTTCCGTTCGAAGAACGCCATCAGTAACTCGTTTACGGCGTCCGGTCGCTCGATCCCGACCAGGTGACCCGCTCCGTCGATCGGTTCGCACTCCGCGTGAGCGAGTTGCGCGGCGAGCGTCGTTCCGCCCTCGATCGGGGCGAGTCGGTCGGCCCGCCCGTGGACGACCAGCGTCGGGAGTCGCACCTCGTCGAGCCAGTCCCCGGCGTCGAAGCCGTTCCAGACGGCCCACTGCGCCTCGCGAACCGCCCGACTCGGTCCCTGGTCGAGTTGCCACTCGACGAGCCGATCGAACAGGTGCGGATTGCGGTTGACGAAGCGCTCGCTGAAATACGGACGGAGCCGGGTTCTGGCCCGCTGGCGATCCGTGTTCCCGTCCGGATCGAGCACCGTCGAGCGAACGTCCGACGGGGTCTCGGGAACGTCACCGCCCGGACTCGTACCGACGAGACCGAGCGACGTCGCCCGATCGTACGATCGGGCGTACGAGAGCGCGACGGCCCCGCCTAGCCCCTGACCGACGAGGTGAACCGATCGCTCCCCGGTCTCGTCGAGCACCGCCTCCAGATCGGCGGCGAGGCCCTCGACCGAGTACCCGGCTCCGAGACCGAGCAGCGGTCGTCGGAGTCGACCGGGCAACCGAGCCGCCGGCCCGAGTCCGTCGGCGGACCGATCGACGCGGTCGGTCTCGCCCGCGAGGCCGCCGTCGGTTCGCACGCCCCGGATGCCGACCCCGCGCGTATCCGGAGCGATCACGTCGTATCGCTCCGAGAGCGCCGCGCGCTGCCAGCGCCACGACCAGCGGCCGATCCCGACTCCCTGGAGGAAGACGACGGTTCCCTCGGGGGCTGCGGTTCGGTCGACCTCGTAGCGAATCGCGACGCCGTCGCGACTAGTTGTCGGCATGCGTCGACGTTCGTCGGCCTGGCCCATCAACGCGTCGCCGGTTCTCTGGATTCCGGGAGATCCGGCTGCACGGCGACCGCCGAGGGTATGGTCACCGCGACCGTTGAGCACCATTCCACCCCGATAGCCGATGGGTCCCTTCAACGCCACATCCGTCAACCATCGAGTTTATCCATAATCGGGAACATTCGTCGCTAGCGATGAATCCGCGATACGCCCGGTACCCGTTCCTCGAGGCCGCCAAGGAGGCAGTCGCCTCCGAAGCGGTCGATCTCGTCTCCGTGATCGAGGACGAACCGGCCGTCGTCGAGCGGGCGACCGAGCGCGTCGAGTCCGCGCTCGAAGCGGGCGACGTCGGCGACCCGGTCCACGAGAGTCGGATCGAGCTATTTTCGTACCCGATCGCGCGCGTGCTCGTCTCGCTCGTCGACGAGCGGGTACTCGTCCGCCGGTACGCCCGTGCAGAGGGTGCGGTCGCCTACCAGCGTTTTACGGCGGATCTCGAGGATCCGACCGAACTCAAGAGCGTCGAGTCGACGGGACTCGACCTCTCGGACCTGCTCTCCGAGTTCGACCTCGAGGGGTCGATCCGCGAGGCGCCGGCGGTCGAAGACGGGCCCGTTCCGACGGACGCCGCCTCCGGGCCGTCCGGCCCTCGCACAGAGCCGACATACCTGATCGAGGTGGGGACGTACCTGCCGCTGGCCGCCGACTGCTGGGGCGACGAGTGGCGGCTGGTCAACCGGGCGCTCGCCGACGGCGAGGTGCCTGTGACGGAGACCGAGTTACTCACGCTCTTTCGCGAAGCCGTCACCCGTCGCGTCGAGGCGGGCCTGCCGTTCGACGTCCCCGACCCGATCGCCGACGCGCTCGAAGACGAGGCCGCCGCGCTTCGCGAGCTGGTCGCCGAACTCGAACTCGTCCGCGAGATCGACACGGTGGTCCCGGAACTCTTCCCGCCGTGTATGAAGGCGCTGTTAGACGACATCCAGAAGGGAGAACACCTCCCACACCACTCGCGATTTGCGATCACGGCGTTTCTCGCTTCGATCGGGATGAACACCGACGAGATCGTCGAACTCTACAGGATCAACTCCTCGTTCGGCGAGGAGATGACGCGCTACCAGACCGACCACATCCGCGGCGACACCTCGCCGACGGAGTACTCGCCGCCGTCGTGTGCGACGATGCAGTCCTACGGCGACTGCGTGAACATGGACGACCTCTGTGAGCGCATTCCGCATCCGATGGCCTACTACGAACAACGCCTCGACGACGAGGACGAAGACGACCTGGAAGACTGGCGCGAGGCCCAGGCGGCCGAAGCGGAGTAGCGACGACGTCGCGGTTCGCGACGAAGTGCGTGTGAGTGTCGATGTGCGTGTGACCGTCATTACGGCCGAAAAAATGGGTACTTACGACGCCGCGTCGGCGTCTTCGTCCGGGGGCGTCGGATCGGAGACGGTAAAGGCCAGGATGGTGCCGACGACCGTCACGAGGACGATGAAACCGACGATCGTCGCGATCATCATCGGCGCCCCATCCTCGCCCAGGAACTGGCCGGTGCCGTAGGTGAGACCGACCCAGGACATCGCCCCGAGCATTATCAGGACGCTTCCGACCGCGGCGGTGATCTCGACGATTCGATCGCGTTCTAGCATACCAGAGGATTCGCCGGTTCGGACAAAAGCGTGTCGAAGCGACAACTCGGGCGTGTCGACGAAGACACGCCCGTCGACGCGACTGCCGACTACTACCCGTCGTCGCCGTTTCGACCGCCGATTGTCGTCCCGTTCTGTCACCGCTTCGTCCGCTGACGGCCGTCCGTTTCACCGCCGCTTCGACCGCTGTAGTACGTTGTGACGTGCCACCGCATTTCGGCCGCTGTGCACCGTCTCTGTCGGCCGAATCGGGCCTTGCTCACGCAAGCGACGGCGTATCCCTCGGGCGGTTCCTCTATTCACCGAGAATCGCCCGTCGAACGCCTCTCACGAGACGCCACAGAAACCCACCAGCGTCTTCGAAATCATGTCACAGACAGCCTCTCCGAAAACGTCGCTGCCCGTTCCCGACGCCGACCGCCTGGACGAGCGATCGCGTCGCGCACGAACCGAACAGATGTCCGTCCTCGCCCTCGGCGACGGCCTCTACGAGGTCGAATCCGAGAGCGGCGAGACGTACCTGGTCGACGCCACCGCCGGGCGGTGTAGCTGCCCGGACCACCTCTTTCGCGGCGCGCGCTGTAAGCACGCCCGCCGCGTCGCGATCGATATCACCGAGCACAGAGCGCCGCCGCCCGGCCAGCTCGCCGCGCCGTGTACCGACTGCGGCGAGACCGTCTTCGTCGACGAACCGATCGAGGAGCCGGTTTATTGCGAGCGTCACGCCCTCTCGCCCGGCGACCGCGCCCGCGACCGGGAGTCGGGCGCCGTCGTGACCGTCGTCGACGTCTCCGACCGTCGAGCCGACGCGACGCGGATTCCGACCGTCGGCGAATCCGTCGCCGCCTACGGGACGAACGAGGCCTACGATCCGGACGTGCCCGTCGTCGCCGCGGTGTACCCGCACGCGACGGTCCAGCGAAACGGACCCGTCCCGAACGAACTGCGGGTGTATCTCTTCCCGCGGACCCGGCTCGAAGCCGTCGAGGCGTGACCGATCGCCTTCTCGTCTCGGCGGTTCCGGCCAGACTGAACGGTGAGAAACGGACGCGTCGTTTTTCTGACCCCATTTTATCGTCCATCGGTTCGAACGAACCGGTATGACACGTCCATCCGCCGACGGACCGATCGAGTTCGGTCGGTTCGACCGGGCCGATCGAAACTACTGGACGCTCGATCCGACGCTGCAGCGCGAACTTCGTCGGGTCCTGCGTCCGGGCGAGTTCGAGTGGGCCGAGTCGCGCCTGGAGTCGTTCGGCGAACTGATCGGAACCACCGTCGCCGCGAACGCAGACCGCGTCGACGCGACCGGCCCCGAACTCGAATCCCACGACCGCTACGGCGAGGTACACAATTTCGTCAGGTACCCGCCCGAGCAACTCGAGAACGATCGGCTGGTCTACGAGCGCGGGATCGTCGCCGACGCGTTCGACTCGCCGCTCGACCGCGAGGAACCCACGGCGCTATCGCACGCGCTCGGCATGCTCGCACTGCTGTGTTACGCCGACGCGGGCTTTGGCTGTCCCGTCGCGATGACGATGGGCGCCGCGCTGGTGCTAGAGAAATTCGGCGACGAGTCGACCGACCCGTACTACGAGGCGCTCGTCTCCCGGGAGTACGACGAGCTGATCGAGGGAGCGATGTTTCTCACCGAGGAACAGGGCGGCAGCGACGTCGGCGCGATCGAGACGGAGGCCGTCTACGACGAGGAATCGGGCTACTGGCGGCTCTCTGGTGAGAAGTGGTTCTGCTCGAACATCGATGCCGAGGGGACGCTCGCGCTGGCCCGGACGCCCGAGGCGCCGGACGGGACGGCGGGACTCTCGATGTTTCTCGTCCCGCACGCGGACCCCGACGCGGGCGTCCTGACGAAGGGCGATCGGTACGGAGCCGGCTCGTCTGACCCGTCCGGCGCTGCGCTGAACGACCAGCTGTACCGCCGGCTGAAGGACAAGCTGGGGACGATTTCGGTGCCGACCGGCGAGGTCGAGTTCGACGGCGCGAAGGCGCTTCTCGTCGGCGAGGAGGGCGAGGGCTTTCGCCAGATGGCCGAGATGCTGAACGTAGAGCGGCTGGCGAACGCCGCGGCCTCCTGCGGGATCATCGGTCGCGCGCTGCTCGAGAGTCGGATTCACGCGGCCAACCGCGAGGCGTTCGGCTCGCCGATCGACGAGTACCCGCTGATGCGCGAGGATTTAGTCGACATGACCGTCGACCACGAGGCCGCGACGGCGTTCACGTTCGATTCGGCGGCGCTCCTCTCGAGGCGCGAACGACACGAGCGATCCCGTCGCTCCGAGCGCGACGCCGATCGGGCCGCGATGTCGGCGGCCGAGGCCGAGTTCGGCGACGAGGAGACGGCGGCTGCCCTGACCGGTCCGACCGATCCCGATGACGCGTACCGACTCATGCGCGCGTTGATCCCCATCGCGAAATTGCGGACGGGACGGATGGCCGTCGACACGGCCTCCTACGCGATGGAGATTCAGGGCGGCAACGGCTACGTTTCCGACTTCGTCACCCATCGCCTGCTCCGGGACGCCCAGGTACTTCCGATCTGGGAGGGGACCGAGAACGTCCTCTCGCTGGACCTGTTGCGAGCGCTCGACCGCGAAGCGGCGCACGAACCGCTGCTCGAGACGATCGACGAACGATTGCAGTCTGTCACGCATCCGGCGCTCGAAGCGGCCGTCGAGGTGACGCGAGACGAGTACGTCGACCTCTCGGAGGCGCTCGTCACGCTGGCCGGGTCGGACGCCGACTACGCCCAGCTCTCGGCGAAACGGCTGGCTCACTACGTTTTCGACGTCTACACGGCCGCGCTGTTGCTCGCCGAAGCGCAGGTTGAGCTGGATCGCGACGAATCGGACGGCGGCCCGAACGGACGCACGGCGCTCGTGGCTCGCCGGTTCGTCGAGACGCACCTGCGCGACCGGGCGGCCCGCGGGATCACGAGCGAGGACCGGTTCCCGATCGAGCACTTCGACGCGGTGGTTCGGTACGCGCCGGTCGAGCCGGAGAATCTCCCTTGAGCGGATAGCGCGCCCACGTACGTTCGACGCAATCTCACCGCTGTCACAAGATCTCCCGACGCTTCCGACGTCATTACGAAAAACACGGCACGAAATCAGCTTTTAGTCGACTTTGGCCCAATTCCGTCGATACTGATACCGTTTCGCCACATTCGTTGCTGAGACGGTTGGAACGTTGGCAGTTCGTCACCGCCGTTCAACCGCATCTAGCAGGGGACCTACGTTAAGGCTACCATCTGAACCCCGTTCCGATAAAATCTTTCCTTACTAAAAAGAGTTACAATATTTCCTAGTATAATGAGATTGAGGGTGATGCTATAGGCAATCAAAACATTTAATAGTTGGTCAATTGAAGTGCCGAATGCAATGTCCGATAAAAATGACCAACCAAATCGTCGAACAGTGTTGAAGTCAATGTCGGTCGGGGCGGCTGTGTTCGGATCGACTGCAATCGGGGCAGGTTCTGTTGCTGGACAAATTATCGAGGATGAGACCGACGTTTCGATCCTCGAATACAACGAGCTAGATCGAGAAACGATCAGCACCGACCGATCGCTTGTTCGTAATCATCCGGCCGTGTCCCAGTTCGAAGCTCACTTTAGCGCGTACGAGCTCGAATTCCGGAGTGCAAGTGGATTCAGCGTAGTCACGGACGACCCCGCAGTCAACGAGGCAACTCCCCGGATCGTATTGCTCGGCTACGCTGACGAACGCTTCGATCCCGATCCCACAGGTCCCGTCGAGATACCTGGAAATAGCGGCGTGATAATTGCCCAACTCGAAACGCACTCCGACGGCAGCCGGGTGGTCTCAGCTGCACCGTTCATCGCAGAGCAGCTGTCCACCGCTTCTACTCGTTTAGATCTCACCTTCCAGATAAAAACGCTCGAACAGCGCGGTCGGGACACCAATGGCGTTATCAGTTCTGATGAGGCTGCTACCATGGATCTGAACGAACGAGTGCAGGATCAGGTCACCGTCGGTACTGATTCGGTATCGCCTGCCCTCGACAGTGACGCCGGAACTGAAAGCGTCAGTGATCTTATTGGATACCTCTGTGCAGGGACCTGTACACCCATGGTTCTCTACATCTGTGACAATGCGAGTGGTAGCGTGTCCAGACGAACCTGCGTGAGTGCCTGTTTCAGGTTCGTCACGAATCCCTGGCTCCTCGGTGCCTGTGGAGGCGCCTGTTTGATCCTGATCGATTTCATCAATGATCAGGGGTGTGCGGCTGGTGCAGGTACAATCTGTGCCGCATTTTGCTCACAGGCGTCCTAATTAACATCCTATAGTAAACTTTCCTTCGGAACCGTCTCGACCACTCACATTTCTTTCGGTAGAAGGAAATAACTCCGCCGACCGGGTTGGAAAAAAGTTAAATGCATGCCAACGGTACTTGCGACACGTGACTTCCGATAGATCATCCATCGATCACGTTCGATCGCCCGCAAAACTAGTATTCTACCTGGCATTCGCCGTTGTTCTGTATCTAGCGTTCGGATCACTCGGACTGTTCATCGTCGGTCTGTTGTTCGTGATCGAATTAGGTCGCGTTCTGGTCACTGGTGACGTCGACGATCGGTACGTCGTCAATCTGCTGCTAGGGACACTGACCATCGGTGGCTCGCTCGTCTGGATCTGGTTGGCTAGCGAATCTGGTCACTCACTTCTCTGGCCGAGTCTCGTCCTCTTCGGCGGCCTGTGGATGATTCTAGACACGCGAGTAGCGCGCCTGACGGCTACCGAACCCGGCGGATCGACCACCGACCGACGTGCTGTCGACGAATCGGTCTCTGATGTCGAGTTACTGGTCACGATGCAGAACGCCCGACTACTCACGCGGGAAATGCGCACGGCTCACGACCCGTTGACCGTCACGCAACTTGCCGATCGATGTACACTCCACGAGGAACGGGTAGCTGACGCGATTCGCTTTCTCAGCGAAGATGGAACGGTCTATCCGGTCGAGTCGGCGAGGCCCGACCAGACTCGGTATGCGATCGACGAATCCATGCTGGGCGCGTCGTGGGCGTACAGTCAGCTCCGGTACGGTACGAAACGGGGATTAAGGCGCATCGGACATCGCGTTGCCAGACCGCTTCGCTTCTATTTGAATCGGGGATAACGCCCCGTCGACGAATTGTTTCGGACGTCGGAGATTGTTGCTCTCCATTCCGCTCCGTGACGCTCAGCGAACGACGGTGACCGGCATCGACGCCCGGCTGACCACCTGCTCGGCGACGCTGCCAACCAGCACGCGAGCGACGCCCTCCCGGCCGTGGTTACCGACGACGATATGGTCGGCGTCGTGTTCGTCGGCGAAGCGGACGATCTCGCGACCCGGTTTGCCGGCAGCCGTCTCTACCCTGACGTCTCGCTCCGTCGGACCGATGACCGCTTCGACGTCGCCGAGAGGTCCGTCCGCGTCTCGTCGCAAAGCTCCTTTAGCTTCTCTCTCTGGCGAGTTCGAAGCCGGCCTCGGTGGCGCCGTCGGCGACCTCGATCACTCGAAGTAAGAGATCTCGTCGTCGGGGTGGCGGCAATGCGGAGTGCCTTCTGGGCCGGTTCGGAGCCGTCGTACGCGACGAGAACGGTCAGGCGCGACGGTTGGACGTCCGCCAGTGAATATCGTTGGGTCCGACGGTCCTCACTCCAGCAACTCCGCGGCCTCCTCGACGTCCATGATTCCCTGTTCGACGGCGTTCAGAACCCGAACGATCTCCGGGTCGGGTCCCGCGGACTCGCCGCCGTCTCCCACCTCGTCTAAGGTCACCTTCTCGCTCACGCCGACGAACTCGTCGAAGTCGGTCCCGTCGGCGATGGCGGTCTCCTTCTTGACGCGGTAGTTTCCGCCGTCGGTGTGGTGGAGGTCGCCCGGGTGGAAGAAGTACCAGTCTTCACGGTCGAAGCGGACGCCGATTCGGGGTTTCGCGCCGAAGTTTCGCGCGAAGTAGATGAGCGCCTCGACCTCTTCGCCGGTGAGATAGATCGGGTTGCCCGAACTCGATTTGGCCTCGATCGCGTAGAACACCTCGCCGTCGCCGGCCAGCACGTCCGGCAGTTCGCGTTCGGTCGCAGAGCCGCTGGCGGGTGCGCGCATGACGGCGAACCCGGCCTCGTCGAGCCGGTTGACGAGTTCGCGCTCGCGTCGGTCACCCTTCGCCTGAGACATAGCCTATCTCACGAGCGCGTCCCCTTAAACTGGCCGACACCGATCCGGTGGCAGTACAACGCGGGTCATCGGTGACCCGACGGCGCTCACCAGAGCACGCCACCGAATTGGCCGATCATGTCGATCGGCTCGTCGAACTGGACGTCGTACACCATCGAGATGTAGAGCAGTCCCCAGATGACCGAGTTGTAGACGGCGTGGATGATGATCGGCGCGAAGAGGTTCTCGGTCTCGACGTACGCGTAGCCGAGGATCAACCCGCCGACGAACAGCATCGTCAGCGGAACGGCCATCGCCAGCACCGAGTCGGCGAAGACGGCGTAGACGGGCAGGTGGACGAGCGAGAAGATGGCGCTCGCGACGATGATCGCGTTCGTTCGCGTGAACGCGGCGTAGAGGCGCTTCTGGATGACGTTCCGGAAGAGGAACTCTTCGGCCGGCGAGTTGAACAGAAAGGCGATCGCGATGAGGATCAACACCATCGCCTCGTCGTCACCGATGAACTCGAGTATGCCCGTGTCCGCCGAGGGAATGTCGAAGACAGTGATGAGGACGTTGGCGATCACGTAGACGAGGAGGATCACCGCGGTTCCGCCGATGGTGTACACCCAGTCGGTCCGATCAGGGAGCGCGAGGTCGACGAAGTCCCAGCCTCGATCGGTGTAAAAGAGGTAGAGTCCCCCCGCGGCGGCCATGCCGACGAAGTTCAAGATGAAGAAGATCGTCCGCGCCGACAGCGACGCGTCACCCGGCTCGGAGAGCAGGTTCGGATCGAGCGCGATGGCCGGCAGCGTGAACAGTTCGGCGACGAAGATACCGAGGAGCGTCAGCCCGATTCCGGCCAGGACGGCCCGGACCGGCCCGCCGGGTGCCTCGACGGTCGACTCCGCCCGTTGACTTCGCATACGTCTGGCTTTCGGCCGAACGACCTTGGTCGTTGCTTTTTCTCACACGGACTGACGGTACGAACCCGGAGAGACGTCCGCCGGACCGCTAGCCCTTTTGTCCGTCCGGTCGAGTTCTCACCATGGACGACTCGCCCATCGTCGAAGTACAGGACGCCGAAGCGGCGTTCTCCGTCCTCTCGGATCGGACGCGCATCGACATCCTCCGGGCGCTCTTCGATGCGGACGACGAACCGCTGACGTTCGCCGCGCTACGGGAATCGGTGGGAATTCGCGACTCCGGCCAGTTCAACTACCATCTCGGGAAGCTGACGGACGGCTTCGTCCGCAAAACCGACGACGGCTACGAGCTTCGGTCAGCTGGACGCAACGTCATCGGGGCGCTGCTCGCGGGCTCGTACACGATGGCCGGCTCGATCGATCCGATCCCGCTCGACGAACCCTGTCCGTCCTGTGAATTCGGTCGGAGTGCCGGCGAACGCGGTGGCACCGACGAGACGGTCTCGACGGGCGCAGATCGGGGAACGTTGACGTTCGACTACGAGGACGACCGGGTGCGGATCGAGTGTTCGACCTGTCCGTTCCAGACGGCGTTTCCACTCCCGCCCGGAGCGCTCGCCGATCACCCGGTCGAGCGGTATCCTCACGTGGCAGACCGGTACCTTCGGACGTTGCTGGCGCAGTGTCGAAACGAGTTCTGCTCGCAGTGTTACGCTCACGTCGAGCCATCGTTCACGACCTTCGACGAACTGAGCTCGATCGAACCGCCGACGACGTTCTTCGACGCCGTCGCGGTCGTCTACGAGTGTGATCGATGCGAGATGAGTACCCAGGCCAACCTGTCGACGCTCTTGCTCGATCATCCGCTGGTATCCGCGTTCTTCCTCGAGTTCGGCATCGACGTTCGCGACGAACCGCTTTGGCGGATGGGAGCGATCGCCGGTGAGCCGCGGTCAACGATGCTCGACGATGGCCTGGCGGAGGTGTCGTTCGTCGCCGACGACGCGCGGTTGACGCTGACCGTCGACGACCGACTCGAAGTGGTGGACTCGCGGCGATCGGGGTGACGTTTCCGCCGGTCGTGGGTAGCTGGCGTCAGCGAGGGACTACCCCGGAGCTGTGTTGGGCCGTGTCCGACTAACGGCGCGGTGTACACTCGCTCGGGTTCTTCGACGAACCTCGCGTGACCGTTCGCGCCAAAACAAAATCGTCGGTCGCGCCATCGAGTGACGGCTCGGTCCGGTCGACGACCATCAATTGAACGGCGTTCTTTTCGCGGTTTGAGCGTACGATCCAGGCCTAGTTGATTGTAGTTCGAACTATTCGAATTCTGGCCGGCATCTTGTCTTAGACCCCTTTGTCGGTAATTCATTACCGACGCCACCAGTAGATATAATACATTTCACGTCAACGGGTAGAACGGAAGCCACGGACTCGAAGGGGTAGAAATGCCCCGGGTGTACCAGCACCCGAGACGCGGCTTCCAAGAACCCGAGCAGGGTTTTGGTAGCCATGATTGCGTACACACTTCCGAGACAAAAAGGTCTCGCACGCCCGCGGTACGGAGAGTCGACACGCTATCGCTCGGTACGGTTCGATGGTGTCGAGTGGGGGACGGATGGGACCGTGTGCATTCAGCGACGGTACCGGACGGACGATTGATGTCCGCACTCGTCGGGGCGATCGGGGCACTCGAGTCCGACGACGGAGCTGACCGCACGTGTTACCGGTGTGGTCGCGACGTGGCTCCCCATCGACTCGTTCGACTCTCCGCGGAGCCCCGACCGGCTGTTCGCGAACGCTATCGAGCACTGACCAGGGAGTGCTGTCTCGACTGTGCGGCTGCGATAGGGATGCTGGAGTTCAGCGAGACCGTCCTGCAGGACGCAACCGGGCGCTAGACAGACGAGGGAGCTATCCGGGTAGAAAATCCGAGCCCGAAATCGAACGCTGCACTTCGACCCACCGCAGACGTGCAGACGACGGCATTTCCCGTTCGAGACGCGGCGTCTACGTTCCGTGATCCCAGCTGCCCATGTACTCGCGCTGGGTGTCGGTGAGGTCGTCGTAGGCGACGCCCTCCGCGTCGAGTTTGATCTCGGCGATCTCTTTGTCGAGCGCGTCGGGGACGTCGTGGACGCCGGGTTCGTACGCGTCGGCGTGGTCGCGCTCTAGGAGCTCGCGGACGGCGACGGCCTGGACGCCGAAGGACTGGTCCATGACTTCGACCGGGTGGCCGAGCGAGACGGGCGCGGCGAGGTTGACGAGTCGGCCCTCGGCGACGACGTTGAGTCGGCGGCCGTCTTCCATCTCGTAGGCCTCGACGCCGTCTCTGGCTTCGTAGCGATCAACGGCGAGGTCAGAGAGCGCGTCGAGGTCGATCTCGACGTCGAAGTGACCCGCGTTGGCGAGCAGGACGCCGTCTTTCATCCGCTCGAAGTGCTCGGCGACGACGACGTCGCGGTTGCCGGTCGTCGTGATGAAGACGTCACCGATCTCGGCGGCGTCGGCCATCGGCATGACGTCGTAGCCCTCCATGTGGGCCTCGAGCGCGCGGCGCGGCTCGACCTCGGTGACGACGACGTTCGCGTTCTGGCCGGCGGCCTTGCGAGCGACGCCCTTCCCGCAGTAGCCGAAGCCGCCGACGACGACCGTCTTGCCGGCCCACGAGAGGTTGGTCGTCATCGCGAGCGAGGCCAGCGACGACTCGCCGGTGCCGTGGACGTTGTCGAACAGCCGCTTCATCGGCGTGTCGTTGACCGCGAAGACGGGGTACTCGAGGGCGCCGTCGTCGGCCATCGCGCGCAGGCGGTGGACGCCAGTCGTGGTCTCCTCGCAGCCGCCGACGATGCCGTCGATGAGTTCGGGGTAGTCCTCGTGGATCGCGGCGACGAGGTCCATCCCGTCGTCGACGGTGATCGTCGGTTCGAGATCGATCGTCGCCTCGATGGCGGCGTAATACTCGTCGGAGTCGACCTCGCGCTTGGCGTAGCAGGTTATGTTCTCGATATCGTCCAGCGCGGCCGAAACGTCGTCGTGGGTCGACAGCGGGTTGCAACCGGTGACGGCCACCTCGGCGCCGCCGGCCGCGAGCGTCTCGACTAAGATCGCCGTCTTCGCCTCGACGTGCATCGCCATCGCGATGCGCTCGCCGGCGAGGGGCTGATTCGCTTCGAAGTCCTCGCGAACGGCCGCCATGATGGGCATGTGCTGGCGCGCCCACTCCATCTTCCGACGGCCCTCCTCGCGGGCGGACTCGATATCGTCGAGTTGCTCGCTAATCTGCGGATACGTACTCATGGTCGAACGAAGTGTCACTGGGGCCAAAACCGTTCCGACAGCGGACGATGGCATCCCTGGCTTCACGGCGACCGTCGCCATCATCGCGATTACAGGTGTAGTGTTCGTGATCAACCGACGATAGCAAGGCATGCAGGTCGCCCGACGGCGGTCGATCCCTTTTATTCCGAGGGGGTGTCCTCATCACTGATACGGCGACCCCCAGCCGTCGGACGACGATAGTAACGCGGATGACGCCCCCGCGGTTTGGCCCTCGGGGGCCACTTCGGAATCTGCGGGTCACCTCGCTCTCAACTCGATCTTCGTGTCGGACGACGTCGTTGATATGGGTACCTCGAAGAGACGACCGATTCGATCAATCCGGTGGAGATTCTATTATATAGATCTTATTAGGTGACTGAGCAGAACTTCTATACCTCTGTATTGCTGATTATCGTCAACTAATGACTTTCCGAATTCGAAACTTATCATTATTATTCATACTCTCGGCAGTGGTGTTCGTTGGGGTAGCGTTTACCGGCGTTGGCGCGTCCGATACAGTACTCGGGTCCGATCATCACGGCGTCGAAGCCGACAACGGCTCGTCGGCGGAGGCCGAGATCGACATGGTGCTTCAGGGGGCGGATGGTGAGGTCGAAGTTATTCTTCGACTTTCGGACGTGGATGAGTCACTGCTGCCTGGCGATCGAGAGACCTCGGCAACCACCTTACAGACACACGCTGCGGTGACACAGGAACCAGTTCTCGACCGACTCGAACGGATGGACGGGGTAACGATCGAAAACCGCTGGTGGATCACGAACGCGATCATGGTGACGGTCGACACCGATCGGGCCGACCTCGAGAGACTCGCCGGTATCGACGGCATCCAGGAGTTACATCGAAATCACCAGTTTGCAGCCCCCGAACCCGTCAACGTCGACGCCGACGCGGAACCGACCGGTGACGCGTACACGTACGGACTCGAACAGATCAACGTACCGGCGACGTGGGACGAGTTCGAAACTACGGGCCAGTATATCCGAGTAACGGTCGCCGATACCGGTGTGGATGCTGACCATCCGGATATCGAATTAGCCGAAGAGGACGGCTGGATAGACTTCATCGGAGATTCGTCCGACCCGGTTGACAATGACGGGCACGGCACACACGTGAGCGGGACGATCGCGGGCGGCGACTCGTCGGGTACGGCGATCGGCGTCGCTCCGGACGTCGAACTGGCAAATGCACGGGTCTGTGAAGGCAGTACCTGCGACGGTGCGGCAATCATGAATTCGATTCAGTGGGCTGTCGATACCGAATCGGATATTTTGAGTATGAGTCTAGGCGGTCCCATATCCGGTGATTACGTCGACCCGGTTCGCAACGCAATGGATGCAGGAACGTTAGTCGTCGCCTCGATCGGGAACGACGGTGAAGGAACGGCCGGCTCACCAGGGGCCGTGTACGATTCCCTGGCGAGCGGTGCAACCACCGAGGACGAGGAGGTTGCTGACTTTTCCGGTGGACTGTTGATCGACTCCGAGGACGCCTTCGGTGACGACGCTCCCGACGACTGGCCGGATGAGTACATCACTCCGGACATTGCAGCACCTGGGGATGATGTTTTGAGTGCAATACCAGGTGGTGGGTACCATACAATGTCAGGTACGTCAATGTCCGCTCCCCACAAGAGCGGTGCCGCGGCGCTACTTCTCGCTGCATCGGGTGGTGGGCTGGGGCCATATGACCTAGTCGATGTATTGGAACAGACGGCCTGGAAGCCGGACGACTGGGATGAAAGCAATGCGGATGACGCCATCGGCGGAAAGGATAATCGCTACGGTAGCGGTATTATCGATGTGTACGCTGCTACTGCGTCGGTAGCGGTCGATTCGGGAATCGAGGGTGTCGTGACCGATGACGCTGGAGATCCAATCGAAGGGGCAATCGTCTCGGTCGGTGGACAGTCGATCGAAACAAACGTGACGGGTGCGTACGATGCCGTCCTTGCACCGGGAACCTACGACGTGACAATCGATAAGTTCGGATACGCCACAGAGACGGTGACGGTCACGATCGATAATGAGACGCACGTCGCCGAGCGCAACTTCGAACTCGCCGATTCGATGGCCGTCGAGCTGGACTCCGGTCAGCCGAAGGGAATAATGGCAGGCGATACGTTCACCGTCTCGTTCACCGTGGCGAACCTCGAGTCGTATGCCGTCGACCGGAAACCAGGATACGACGGCGTACTCTCGTTTACGTTCGACGGCGAGCCGATCGACGAGGGCGAGGCGGTCGACGTAGACGACGTCAGCGGTGAAGTCGCTCTCGAAGTCACCACCGAAGTCGATACGACCGGTGACCTCGAACTCGAACACACCTTTACGGGGTCGTCCGACAGCGAAATTCTCACGACCAGACCAACGGCAGTTCTCGAACAACAAGTCTCTGTGGCCGTCGTTGACGACGAAACATTGGGTCACGATGTCGCCACTCGTCTTAACGGTCAGTCCGACGAGAGCGTTTCCGTCTCCGTGATCGACGGCGCCGAGGCCGTTACTGCGGCTTCAGACGGCGAGTACGACGTCTTCGTCGTCCAAAACATCGACGAAGGACACGTGCAGGACTTTGCCTCTTACACGAACGGTGACTCGACGGGTGTCGTCTGGCTCGATCAATGGGGTAACGATCAATGGGGTGATGAAAGTAACGGAATCTCTGTAAAGTCTAGCGTCTTAGACAATCCGACATCGACATCTATGAGTCTCAATGATCAAGATCCTAAACTCGAGATCCTCGCTGATCATCCGATCTTCGAGGGGGTAGGTGAGCAAGGTAATCTCGTGTCCATCCACGACGCCAACGACCCCGATCGAACTTGGTTTGCGGGATACGACGGTGACGTGATCGGATATATTCAGGCCGGTGGTGTAACGGATGGAGATGGAATCGGCGTCGATGAAGGAAACCGAACGGTTTTGCTTTCTTCGTTCGGTTCTACCGAGTACGTCACGAGTGGTGATTACACGTCCGAGGCTGACCAAATCTTAGCCAACGCGGTTGAGTTTGTTGCCGACGACGGTGTAGAACCAGCCACCTTCTCCGGCTCGGTCACCATCGGCGACAACCCGGCACCCGAAGGTGCCGTGGTCGAGGCGTACGTCGACGGCGAACTCCGCGGCACGACGACCGTCGAAACGCCCGGAGAGTACGGGACCGCCGACGATCCGCTCGTCGTCGACGGAGCAGCGGACGACGAGGGGGCCACCGTGACCTTCGAGGTCGACGGCCTTTCGATCGAAGAAACTGCCGAGTGGTCGGCCGGTGGCGAGTACAGCCTCGACCTTAACGCATCGGGTACCGCCACGATCGAGGTGGCGCTTGGAGACGACCGATTCGAGCAACCGATCGACGACGCGACGGTAACGGCCACGGGAACCTACGGGGAGTTCGAGGCGATCGAACTGACGGCCGGCGAGTACCGCATCGAAGACCTACCAGCCGATACGTACGACGTCACGGCGGAGGCTCAGGGTTACGACGCCGAGACAAACGACTCAGTCGCCGTCGAGGCGGACGGAACCACCGAAGTCGACTTCTGGCTAGTGGGTAACGGCGCGATCAATGGTACCATCGCGAACGCCGTGACCCAGCAGAAACTCGCCGACGCGACCGTGACGGTCACCTACCCGGATGGGTCGACCACCGATCCGGTCGAGACGGACGACGCGGGCGACTTCGCGGTCGATGGCCTCCCGGGAACGGGCGAGACGTACACGATCGACGTCCACGCGGACGGCTTCGAGACGGCGACGATCGAACGCGAGATCGACGCGGGCGACACCGACGTGGGACAGATCGAGCTGAACGGATCGGCCTCGATCGCCGGTACCGTCGAGGACGCCGACGGCGGACCGATCGAGGGCGTTTCGATCGCCGTCACGTCGGAGACGGGCGGGGAGTATCACGCTCAAACGGGCGCCGACGGAACCTACGTCGTCGAACGCGTCCCCGGTGACGCGTCGGAGTACACGGTTGCGATGTCGAAGCCGGGGTACACGACCAACGCGACCACGCTCGAATCGGTCACGGGAGACGAGACTGACGTAGACGCGACGCTCACCAGACACGCGTACTACTTCGCCGTGGACGATCTCAGCGCCCCCGACGAGGTAACGGAGGGAGACACCGTCGAGATCGAGGCGACTGTTGCGAATCTCGGTACGGATGACGGAAACGACACGGTCACGCTGTTTGTCCAGGACGAGGAGTGGGCAAATCAATCGGTCTCGCTTAACGGTACCGACGACCCGGCTGACGCGGCGACCACGACCGTCTCGTTCACGCACGAGCCGTCGGACGCTGGTTCAATGACGTACAACGTTACCACGTCGAGCGAATCGACCGAAGCGGAGGTGACCGTCGAAGAGGCCAGCAGCGGCGGGATTTCCCTCCCGCCACCGCCGGCACCCGAACCGTCGATATCCGTACTCTCGATGGAACTCGTTACGACGGAGATCACGGTCGGTGAGACGGCGGACGTCCTCGTCGAACTGAGAAACTCGGGAGACGCGGACGGCGAGCAGACGCTCGAACTGGCCGTCGACGGCGCGGTCGTGGAGACGGCCACGTTCGACGTGCCGGCCGGCGAACGGATCGAGACGACGCTCTCACACGCGTTCGACGAACCGGGAACCTACGAACTCGCCGTCGACGGCGAAATCATCGGATTCGTGACGGTCGAGCACCCGGCGGATTCGGACGAGTCGAGCGACGATACCGAGCAGACCGACGACGGTGACGACGAATCGGAGCCAGCGGACGATGTCGGTGATGACCACGTTGGCGACGACGGAGACGGTATTCCGGGCTTTACGCCCGTTGTCGCACTCATCGCGTTGTCGGCTGTGACACTCGTCGCTCGCCGTCGATTGTGACGTATCTGCGTTGCTGACCGCTGCCGATTGCGTCTGATCGGCGGAATCGTGCGGAGCCAAACTGTCGAGGAACTTCATAGTTGGTGTGTCACTCCATGTGGTTCGAGTTCAGTTCTTGACGAAAATAACCACGAATGGTGCCCGATTAGACTGGGAGCTGGTTATATGTCTTAAAACGACCGATTGTGATAAACCGAAGCAAAACCATAAACAACGAAATTCTTTATATCTGGAATAAAGAGCAACGTCTACGAATGGGAACCGGGATAAGGAATAATATAATTTTGACACTTCTGATTGTCGTTTTGCTATTCCTGACACTCGGGGGCGGTGTAACGACGGCTCAATTTGGATCGTCGGGTGCCGGACAGGACGAGCAGATCGGTGAACCGATGCAGTCGGTCGAGATCGAAGACGGATTACAAAACGCGACGGGCGAGATGGAGGTGATCGTTCGCTTCGGATCGGTCGACAGCGCGACCGTACAGTCGAGTGACGACCCCGTCAACACGCTTCAACGAGCGGCGAACGACTCACAGGTATCGTTGAATCAGCTCGCTGATCGATCGGATGCGGTGACGATCGAACGATCCTATTGGCTGGTAAACGGCGCGTTGGTGACCGTGGACACCGAGCGGGTGGCGATCGAGGAACTCGCGAGAATTGACGGCGTAGAACGGATCGAGGAGAATTCGAAAGTTACGCCACCGTCGACGACGGTGACCGAAGCCACCGACCGAACGGCGACGACCGCGACCGACGTCACGTGGGGACTCGACAGGATCAACGCTCCCGACGTGTGGGAGACCTTCGGGACGCGGGGTGACGGGGTCCGGGTGGCGGTCCTCGACACTGGAATCGATGCGAGTCACCAAGATCTCGACCTGCATTCGGACGATCCGACCGATCCGACCTATCCCGGTGGCTGGGCGGAGTTCAACGAATACGGGAACGACGTCTCTGGCTCTGAACCTTACGACTGTGGAACTCACGGAACCCACGTCAGCGGAACGGTCGCGGGCGGCGATGGCTCGGGAACGCACATCGGCGTCGCGCCGGACGTCGAATTGATGCACGGTGGCGTCCTCGTCGAAGAGAATGATGATGGCAGTTGCTTCGGCTGGTCGTCTCAGGTTATTGGAGGGATGGAGTGGGCTATTCAGAACGATGCTGACGTCATCAGCATGAGTTTAGGCGGAGAGAGATACTCCAGTCAGTACCCGGATGCGGTCCGGAACGCCGAGTCGGCAGGCGTCCTCGTCGTCGCGTCGGCCGGGAACACTGAGGAGGGAAGTAGCACCAGCCCGGGGAACGTCTACGATTCGTTCGCCGTCGGGAACAGCAATTTTCACGACGGTATTTTCTCCACGTCGAGCGGCGAACTCGTGCAGAAAAGCGAATTCCCGAGGCCGAAATCCCACTGGCCGGGCGAGTGGATCGTCCCCGATGTCGCCGCACCGGGTACGAACGTAAACAGTGCACTTCCGAATGATGAGTACGGGTTTAAGACTGGAACGTCCATGGCAGCCCCGCACGCTTCGGGGGCGGTCGCCTTGATACAGTCCGCGACGGACGACGATCTTTCACCCGGCGAAATAACCGCTGCGCTCGAAGCGACCGCCTTGAAACCGGATAGTTGGGACGAAGACGACGCGATGTACGTCAAGGGCGACAAGGACAGCCAGTACGGCGCCGGGATCATCGACGCGCGGGCGGCCGTTAGCAAACTCGTCCCGGCAACCTTCGAGGGTACGGTTGTGGACGACACCACCGGTGATCCAGTCGAAGGCGTAACTGTCACGGCCGTGTCGGGAGCGGAGACCGCCGAAGCGAAAACCGATTCCGACGGGTCGTTCGCCGTCGAGGTCGCCGGCGACAATGCGTACGACCTGACCGTCGATCCCGAAGGGTATCAGGCCGTGACGAAAGACGGTGAATACGTCGGGAGCGATCAGACCCTCGATCTCGGCACGGTATCGGTAATCGGAACCGCCTCACTCGAGGGAACGATTTCCGACGCGGTCACTGGTGAGCAACTTGAGCACGTTTCTCTGACAGCGACGGATGCACACGGCGGTGACCAGAGCTACGTCGCCGAGACCGATGGGACCGGCGAGTTCGAATTAGAATCTGTCCGTGGGAGTGTCGAGTACGAACTGACGGCGCTGGCTCCTGGCTACGAGCCACGGTCCGTGACGACGCACGTCGGAGACGGCGAGTCGGCCGTGGTGGACGTAGCTCTCGTCGGCGATTCGGCGCTTTCTGGATCCGTCACCGACCGAGAATCCGGTTTCGAAGTCAAAAACGCGACGGTCTCCGCAGTGAGCGACGCTGGAACGTACGTAACCGTCTCGGAGAGTGACGGCACGTACGCGATCGATATTCCTGGGAACGAGACGGCCTACGAGGTGTCTATCGTGGCCGAGGGATACGAGACGGAGACGGAGACGATCGTCGTCGACGGCGAAGTGGACCACACGCGTTCACTCGTCGGTGATTCGAACATCACTCTCTCGATTACCGAATCGAACTTCGGCGATCCGATCGAAAACGCGACGGTTACGGCGACGAACGAATCGGTCGGTTCCTACGACGGGACCGCCACCGTGGGAGAGGGTACGTACCTAATCGAAAACGTCTCGAGTGCCAGCGAGTACCTGATAACCGTCGATGCAACCGGATACGAGACGAATTCGACGGCAGTTTCGGAGCTAACACCCGACACAACTACCGACGCAGGCGACCTCCTTCTCACCGGAAATGCGACGATCGAGGGGACGCTCGTGGATGCCTTCGGGAAGACTCCGGACGGCGAAGACGTCTCAATACCGAATACGACGGTCGACGTGGAACGTGCGGATGCCAGCGACTCGCTCACGATTACGAACGCGACCGACAGTGACGGTTCCTTCGAGCTCGCGGTCCCGGGCATCGGCGCGAATTACACCGTCTCCGCTTCGGCCCCGTACTACGAGGGGACGAGTCAGACGACTGCCAGTCTCGAGGATAACGCATCGACCGCGTTCGATCTTCGGCTAACTGGAAACGCCACGCTCTCGGGTGCGGTGAACGCGAGCGGTGTACAATCCGAGAGCGCTACGATCTCAGCGACGACCGACGCTACTGGCTGGGGTGACGTCACGTGGTACAACGAAACGGTCGATCAGATTGCGGTTCCGGGGCTTGGAGACACCTATACCGTTAGCGCAACCTCTCGTGGTTTTTCGACCAATTCGACGACGCTCGACACCGTTACTGCAGACGACGTCTTTGGGACACTGACGATCGAGCAACGCTCACACCACTTCGGCATCGATGACCTTTCCGCTCCGGAGACGGCTGAAGAAGGTGATACTGTCACGGTCGGGGCAACGGTCGCCAATTTCGGTACGGCCGATTGGAACGATACGGTTTCGTTTTACGCCGACGGCGACCGCGTTACCAGTCAGACTGTCTCGCTGAACGGGACAGAAAACACGTCGATGGGTGAACGGGATACGACTTCGGTTACCTTCTCCCACACGGTCGAGACGCCCGGAGTGGTTGACTATGCTATCGCATCCGAAAACGAGACGGCCAACGCCACCGTCACCGTCGAGGAGAGTAGTGGGGGCGGCTTTCTCCCGCCACCGCCGACACCCGAACCGTCGGTCTCCGTTCTCTCGATGGAACTCGCCGACGCCGAGATCACCGTCGACGAATCGACTGGCGTCCTCGTCGAACTGATCAATACCGGCGACGCGGACGGCGAGCAGCCGCTCGAACTGGCCGTCGACGGCGCGGTCGTGGAGACGGCCACGTTCGACGTGCCGGCCGGCGAACGGATCGAGACGACGCTCTCACACGCGTTCGACGAACCGGGTACGTATCAGATCGACCTCGACGGTCAGTCAGTCGGGACGGTCACCGTCGACGACCCGGCTCCATCGGACGAAACCACTTCCGACGACCAGTCGGCCGACGGGGACGCCGACGACTCGACTGACGCGTCCGAATCGCCCGCTGTCGACGATTATTCCACGGACGACGATTCCGCGGACGATGCCATCCCTGCCTTTGGCGTCGTTGCCACACTCCTCGCGCTCGCCGCCGTCGCGTTCGTCCACCGGCGACGGTAACGCCCGTCGTATCCGGTCCTGTCGGTACCCAGAGCCCGCCGACGGCCCTCGGACCGATTGCGCTCGGGTCGTACTTTTCACGGCCGGGTTACCTGGGAGCCGACGCTCTCGGGAACGTCGATAACCGAGGAACCACCGGGTTCGGGTCGACGCCGATGGGTACATGGGTCCACGTAGACAGGGTGCGCGGATCCACGCCGACGGGGTGCTCGAGGATCCACGCGGACGGGGCGGTGAGTCCACGCTGAACGTGTGCGTGGTTCCCGCAAGAAAACGGTCGTTTACCGTCCGAATCGAGGCCGTCGCGTGTAGTGGGGTGCCGTATCGGCGTGCTCGCCGAGGCTTCAATCGGTCGGTGCGGGCCGGGAAGGCGTTTCTGCTCAGCGGCTCCGACCGTCGTTACTCGTCGCTTCCGTCGTCACTGTCATCTTCCTCGTCGCCGTCGTCTGATTCATCGTCGTCTTCGTCACCGTCATCTCCATCGCTCGGTGGGCCGGCGTGGTCAGGCGGGCCCTGTTCGTCGCCGTCGTCACCGCCCGCGTGGTCGGGTGGTCCCTGCTCGCCGTCGTTACCGCCAGCGTGGTCCGGTGGGCCGGCGTGGTCGGGGACGTTACCGGGGTTGTGCTCGTGGACGAAGTCGACGACGGCGAGGCCGAACGGCCCGTCGACGTCGTCTTTGTTATCGCCGATGAACTGCGAGAGGAGCTGACCGAGCGTCGTCTCCGGTGGTCCTTCACCGTTGCCTTCGTCATCATCCTCTTCGTCATCGTCGTCGGGCGCGACGAGGTCGAACGACGTCGTGGCGGTCTCGTTCTCGTGAGTCGCTTTGACGTCGATCGTCACGTTCTCGCTCGGAACGGGAAGGTCGACGCTGCCGTTCTCGTCGGCCGCGTAGTCGCCGACGCCGTCGTACGTCGCGTTCTCGTCGCTCGCATTTGCATCGAGCGTGACGTTCACGCTCGCGTTGTCGACGCCGGTGTCGTTCTTCGTCACCTCGACGATCGGGTCAGCAGGGTCGAAGACGTTGACGGTCAACTCTGCCGCGTTATCTCCGTCGTCTTCGGCCGCGACCGCACTGACCGGGGCCAGGACGGACAGGACCATCACCAGCGCCAGCACGATCGCGATCGTGGTTCGGGTACGGATCATTACGGTCGGACCATCGGCTATCCGGTGAATAAAGCCCCCTCGCGGTTCGATTCGTTCGGCGTCGTACAGGAACCTCTGAGAGTCGGTTAGAACGTTTATACTCGAATCTGAACGTTCAACAGTGGGTAACGAATCGGTCCGCCACGGCCGGTCGTTCGCCGCTTATTCGGCGCGCGAAACGAGCGCCGTCGCCTCGTCGATAGCTCTGTTTCGGACCGTCTCGACGTCGAGCGTCTGCACCGCCCGATCGCGCATGAGCACCCGTCCGTCGCAGACGGTGTGACGAACGTCGCTCGCCGCGGCCGCGTAGGCGAGGTGGCTCACGAGGTCGTGGGCTGGCGTGAGGTGAGGCGACTCGAGGTCGATCACGGCGAGGTCGGCCGTGCCACCGACTTCGAGTCGACCGACCGGCAAGTCGATCGCCTCGGCGCTTCCCGCCGTCGCCATCTCGACGACGGCCTCGGCCGGGACGGCCGCCGCGTCGTTTGCGGCCAGTTTCCCGATCATGGCGGCGTCGCGCGCCTCGTCTAACAGCGAGAGGTCGTTGTTCGAGGCCGCGCCGTCGGTGCCGAGGCCGACCGTGACGCCGGCGTCGCGCATGGCCTGGACGGGTGCCATCCCGCTCGCGAGCTTCGTGTTCGAGGCGGGACAGTGGATCACGCCCGCGCCGGTCTCGGCGAGGAGGTCGATCTCCGTCTCGTCGACGTGGACGCCGTGGGCGAGAAAGTCCTCGGATTCGAGCAGGCCGAGATCGCGCGCGTACTCGAGCGGGCGAACGCCGTGTTCGTCGACGATCGGCTCGACCTCCGCTGTCGTCTCGTTCGCGTGGACGTGTACCGGTAGGTCGGCGTCGCGCGCGTTCGGAACGTACTCCTCGAAGATCTCGGCGCTCACGGTCGTCAGCGCGTGGGGCATGAAGGCCGTTCGAACGCGACCGTCGGCCGCGCCGTCGTACTCGCGGGCGAACGCCAGGCCGGTTTCGGCGTCATCGCGGGCGGCGTCGTGGTCCTTGCCGACGGAGATGACGCCGTGGCCGAGTCTGGCGCGGACGCCGGCGCGGGCGACGGCGTCCGCGACCCGGTCCATCTCGAAGTACATGTCGGCGAAGCCGGTGATTCCCGCGCGGATCATCTCCACCAGCGCGAGTTCCGTCCCGGCCTCGATCGCCTCGGGCGTGAGTTCGGCTTCGGCCGGCCAGATGTCTTCCTGTAACCAGGCGTCGAGCGGTTTGTCGTCGGCGTAGCCGCGAAGCAGCGTCATCGCGGCGTGACAGTGGCCGTTGACCAGCCCGGGGGTGACGAGTGCGCCCGTCGCGTCGAGCGTTTCGTCAGCCTCCGAGCCGAGAGCCGATCCCACCTCGACGATTTCGCCGGCTTCCCGATCGACGAGCACGTCGCCACGAGAGACGGTCAGGTCCGGTCGCAGAACGTGGCCGCCGGTGAGTGCGAGCGTCTGCATACTGCTGGGTTTCTCGCGCGATCGCCTTAGGCTATCGATCTGGCCGGTGGATCGAGGCTGGCGAGACGCCCGGCTGCTGGTCCGTTCGACTGGCGGCGATTCTCGAATCGCGTCGACAAACGAGGGTTTAACGATCGCTCATCCGTTAGCCCTCCCATGGACGAGCGTTCGGGTGACGAGCGTGTTGCGGACGACGACCGGTCGGGCGAGACGAACCCCTCGCGAGAGTCGCCGGAGCGGGGTCACGTCCCACGGGTCCCGGATTCCGACGGTGACGGCGAGACTGCGACGGAGCGCTTTCCCGGTCTGGCCGACGATCGACCGACGGGTGGCGACCGATCGAACGCGGCCGAATCCGGGGCGGCCGACGCCCAGGCCGACCGAATTCCCATCGATCCGTCGCTCGACCTCGACGGAGACACGTTACGCGCCAACGGATCCGATCGTTCGGGCGTTCCGACGGCGGACGCGGTCGGATCCGAGTTCGCCGACGGCCAGCCCGGGATCGATCTCGATGAGAGTGGTTCGGGTTGGTGGGGCGGCGTCGGCTGCGACCCCGACCCGGATACCGTCAGGTTCTGGGCGGGACTGTTGAGCGCGCTCGGTCTCGTTTCCTTTCTCGTCGCGGGAGCGATCTACTGGCAGGGTCCGGTCGACGCGGCCGTCGGCGCTGCGCTCCTCGGAACGGCGCTTCTCGCCGCGGGCGTCTACGGCCTCCGCTCGGCAC
Source organism: Halovivax gelatinilyticus (assembly GCF_024300625.1). Lineage (GTDB taxonomy): Archaea > Halobacteriota > Halobacteria > Halobacteriales > Natrialbaceae > Halovivax > Halovivax gelatinilyticus. The sequence continues at coordinate 2,094,682 of NZ_CP101322.1, forward strand.
CGCACGTCTTCGGGTATCTCTCGGCTAGCTGGCGCGAACACCGACGATACGTACACCTCACGGTCGGGTTGTTCGCGCTCGGGATCGTCGTCGGGGCGATCGTCGCGTCCGCGGACGTCAACGTTCTGGACGCACTCGAGGAGTTGACCGGCGAGGATCCGTTCGCCGACCTCGATCACGAAGATCTGACGGCCACGTGGTTCATCGAGAACAACACGCAGCCGTTCCTGTTAGCCATCGCGGGAGCGGCAACGCTCGGATTGTTGACGCTCTTTCTTCTCGTCTTCAACGGCATCGTCGTCGGGAACGTCGCCTGGTTCGCCACGCAGTCGGAAGGGATCGGATTCACGTTCGTCGCCCTCGCCCCGCACGCTATCTTCGAACTGACGGCCATCTTCGTCGCCGCGGCCGTCGGCTTCAGGCTCCTCCACCGATTCGCCCAGCGGATCTCCGGTTCGCGCGAGTCGTTCGTCACCAAACCCTACCTGCTCCGGACGACGCTGCTCGTCGCGTTCGCGTGGTCGCTGCTCGTCCTCGCGGCGTTCGTCGAGGCCCACGTCACCGTGTTGGCGCTTGAGGGGTTCTTCGCTGAGTAAACCGTTCAAAACGGTCCGAACGACCGCCAACGGTCGCGTCGCTTTATTCGACCGTGACGGATGGGTGAGCGTATGAACCGACGAACGTTCTGTGGAACGGTAGCGGGCGGACTCGCGCTTACAGCTGGCTGTACCGGCGTCCTCGACGACGAGGAGTCCGGCACGGTCCGCTTCTACGTGAGCGACGAACCGAATCGCATCGACGACTTCGAGTACCTCCACGTCACCGTCTCGACGGTCGCGTTCAAACCGGCGGACAACGACGACGAAGACGGCGACGCAGGAGACGACGCCGACGACGGTGAGAGCGAGCACGCGGACGACGAGGGCGGCCGACCGGACGACGCCGGCGCCCCCGACGACGGGGCTGACGACGCCGAAACCGGTGGCGACGGCACTGCTGAGTATGGAGACGCAGACGGCGACGATGCGGACGATGAAGACGCAGACGGCGTCGATGACGAAGGAGAAGGCGCGCGCTCTCGCGGCGGCTGGGAGGAGTACCACCTCGACGACCAGACGCTCGATCTCACGCAACTGCAGGGCGATCGCGCGACGATGCTCGACGAACTCGAGGTGCCCGCCGGCGAGTACACCGCCGTGGATCTCTTCGTCGACGAGATCGACGCGGTTCTGACCGAGGAGTTAGGCGGCGACGAGGCCGACGTGAAAATCCCGAGCGAGACGCTTCGTATTCGGACCCCGTTTACGGTCGAAGCTGACGACGAGGTCGACTTCGTCTACGATATCGCCCCGCACAAAGCCGGTCAGAGCGGGAAATACATCCTGACGCCGGTGATCAGCCAGAGCGGCACCGACGTCGATATCGAAGCAGTCGACGCACGCGTCGACGCGGAGTGATTGGTCCGTCTTCCAGTGGTCGCCGATCGAGTCGTGAGCGGACACCGCTCAGGCGTAGACGGCGAGAAATACGAGTATACTGACGATGCTGAACAGCCCCATCAGGATCAGGGTGACCGGCATCACCGCCTGTCGAACCAGTGCGCTTCGCTCGTCGCCGTCCGTGAGGACAAAGGTCGGGGCGTCGCCCTCGCAAACGACCGCATTGTAGCTCGCGGCGCTCGTTTCCGGCGTCGACCGTCGTTCGACGTCGCCGAAGACGTGGATCGACTCGCCTGGTTCGAGTCGTCGCTCTCGGACTCGCCGACGGCGGCTTCGCGCGTCCGGACAGTCGTCCTCGCGGAGCACCGTCAGGATCGGTTCCGGCGGCGTCTCACCGCCGTCGACAGTTCCCTCCTCGTCGATCGACAGCGAGCGGTCTGCGCCGTCCGGATCGACGACGATCGATTCGTCGCTCTCGAGTACGAACGGGACGACCGCCGTCCGTTCGACTTCCGTCGTCCAGTTCGAGTTGGAACCGCTCCCGGTTCGTCGTTCGACCGTACATTCGTAGGCGAGACACGCCGTCCCCGTGAACGGAGCGTTAACCGTCGACTCGGCGACGCCGGCCGTCCCCTCCAGTTCGACGGTTCCCGTTCCGTTGACGGCGGTTTCGATCGACGTCGGGTCGCTTCGGAGGATTCGAACCACCGGTCGGAGTTTCCACAGCCCGGTTGCGAGGGGAAGACTCGCACCCAGAAGACCGAGGGCGGCGACGAGGAGGAAGGTGTTCATCGTTCACGCGTAGATACGATTTTAAAATGAAACTTCCGGTTGCGGCCCCGGTGCCGGTGCACCGATTCAGATGAGCGGATCGTTCGGATCTTCGAACAGAGTTTCGAAGACCGCCGATTCGGCCTTTCGCAAGTGGTGGTGAAACGTTTGTTTCGTGATTCCCAGGTTGTCTGCCAGCTCTTCGCCCGTATTCACTCGCGGGTGTGCGAAGTAGTCGCCGAAATACGCCATCTGTAGGACGGTCCGCTGGCGGTCCGTGAGGCTCTCTTCGACCATCCGCCTGAGATACGTCGGGGTCAAGATTCGCTTCTGAGAGACGAGTTCGATGTCCGGGAAGGTCTCGCGAAGGCCGCTCGCTATCGCGTCGGGGTCGACCGATTCGGGAAACTCCCCCACGATGTGAATCGAATCGTCACGGAGTGATGCCGATTGTAACCGCCCACCCTCTCCGGCGACGGCACTGCTCATCGAATTCTCGCCGGCGGCGATTTCGAAGCGCGCGTATCCATCGAACACTCCCTGGAGGCGGATGGCCAACTTCGGGTCGTGCGCGTCGACGGTGGTGCGAAACGTCTTCGCATAGGCCTCGTTTATCTCCCAGTATTCGATAAAAATCTCGTCGTTGCCGTCGAGCGGAACGACCGCCTCGAGCGAGAGATCGACACGCGCGTGTTCGTCCGACGGAAACAGTGTCGCCAGTCGATCCGTTTTGAACGTCAATTCGAGCGCCGAACCCAGGGCTTCCTTTCGTCTCAGGGCGTAGCAGACGTACCCGATGATTTCGCCCAGTTCGCGGATGCTCTCGGTTTCGCGCTCGCCGAAGGCGTTCGCGTGTGCTGCGTGGAGCCCGAGGACGCCGAATTGCGTCCCCTCGTGGACGATGGGCGCGGCGATGAACGACCGGGACGTGCGGTCTGTCACCGTCGCGTGCCACGGAACGGCGTTCGAATCGGTCGGTTCACCGTTTTTGGTCACGACCGTACCCGACTGGAAGGTCGTTCTCACCGAACGTTCCTCGGGTGGCTGTGGGAGCTCGACGAGTGGTGAGGCCTCGTCGGCGCTGGTCCGGGTTCGTCCGACACGGCACGTCACGTCCCCGGTCGTCTGGTCTATCTCGGCGATCCAGGCGCTCGCGTACGCGTCGGGGTCGGTAAGCTTCTCGCAGGTTACCCGCTCTATCTCTTCGCGGGTCGATTGTTCGATCACCGCGTCCGTGATGTCGATGACGACGGTATTGAGCTGATTCAGTGCTTCTAGCTGTTTGCGCTTGCGTCGTAATTCTCGTTCTCGAGACTGCTTCGCGCTCACGTCTCGACCGACGCCGACCAGTCCCACGAGTTCATCGTTCGTATCGGTCAACCGGGCGCCGGTGAATTCGTACGGGATTAGGTTCCCACACTTCGTCTGTAGTTCGGCCTCGACGACGGCCGTCCCACTGGTGAACGTTTCTTCTATGGCCGCTGCAATAGCGTCCGTATCCGGTCCGGCGAAGAACTCCGTCGCCCGCATTTCGGTGATCTCATCGTCGGTGTATCCGGTCACCTCGCCGAGCTTACTGTTCCATCGGCGAAACGTCCCCTCCGTCGTGAGGACGTAAAATATGTCGTCGAGCGTGTCGAGCGCTTTGTCGATAAACTCTCGCTCCTGGCGAAGTTTCTCGGTCAGCTCCTGGCGTCTGGTGATGTCGCGCCCCTCGGGGATCAGATGCGTGACGCGGCCGTCCTCGCTCGTAATCGGCCGAATCGAAAAGTCGATCACGGCCTCTCGGTCGCTGCCTTGCACGCGAATCACGTCCGTGAACATCTCCCCGCTACGAGCGGTTTCGACGCCGGTTCGCGCGGTCTCGCGCGTCCGTTGATTCGACTGAAACCAGTACGTTTCCCAGACCGGTTTCCCGACGACGTCGTCGTGATCGAGCCCGCCGAATTCGAGTGCCGTCTCGTTCGCCTTGCGCAGCGTTCCGTCCCGCTCCAGCAGTCCGACGAACGTATGGGTGTTATTGAAAATGGCTTCGAACTGCTCGGTTCGCTCCTCGAGGTCCGTCACGTCGCGAAAATACACCGATAGGCCGTTTTCCGTCGGATACGCCCGCAGCCGATATCGTGCATCGTGGGGGTGATAGTACGCTTCGACCTCTCGCGATTCGCGCGTTTCCATCGCCGTCCGTAACGCGCTCTCGAACTCCGTGCCCGCGAGTTCGGGAAACGTCTCCCAGACGCGTTCACCTAGCAGGGCGTCACGCTGATCCTCGGCCAACCTGGCACCGTGGTCGCTGACGTACGTGTATCGCCAGTTGTCACTGATGGCGAAGAAGCCATCACGCGTCTGATCGCTCATTAGGGGGTCAATTAGACCGGTTCGAGTGTGTTCCTTGTAATAGTACTTGATTATTTGGGGAAAATTGTGAAAATCGAACACGACCTCTCCCGTATATTCTCTTCGGAAGCGGAAATATGGGAGCCTCTGTCACGCTCCTATCGACGCTCACATCTGACGAGTCAGACTAGGGGTTTACCATCGAAAACATCTATCCTTTCGTGTATGTTCGAGCCTCCATCGGACGACGGCTCGTGGACCCCCAGGCGGTTTCACGTCGAAAATCGTTCGCCATCGATGGCGACGGTCGAAACGGTCGCCGATTCCCTCGACACCGACCCCCTGAACCTCCCACCGCTGGCCACCTACGTGGATCCGTCCGCACTCGACCGGATACTGCGCACGTCCGACGATGTGACGATCCAGTTCGACTACGACGGGATCGACGTCCTGCTCGTCAAATCTACCGATCACGTCACCGTCAGGTGCCGTCCGTAGCCACCGCTTCGAATCTAGATCGATGATACGTCAGACACCTGAATCGCCCCGCCGTTTCGCCACTCCGCAGCCGTTCGTCCGTCCCGCTCCGACGCTCGTGACCGCTCCGTCGCGTTCGCCGGACGCGAGCGGTGGGTTCGTCCCTGATGGCGACCGCCTACGGGCCACCCACGGGACCGAGCGGATCCGGGCTCGCGACGACGGCACACTGACCGGGCTCGTCGACGATAGATCGCCCGGGTCGACCGAACCGGGGGTGTCCGACTGATGCGCAAGCAAGAACTCGTCCACCTGCACATGCTGATTGCTGCGCTCCGACGTGACATCGCCGAGCGCGAACCCGTACCCTCGGCGGCGTACGCCGAGTACGAGGCCCACGGCGTCACGCCGACGGCCGTCCACCACAAGAAAGAGGCGCACAAAACGAGCGTGCAACTACTACTGACGGGGATTGTCAGCACCATCCACCCGCCTGCGGTCGCCGAACCCGCGACCTAGTGGCTGGAACACGAACCGAATCGGCGGTAGTGACGACACTGCGTCTCCCGTAGCCGAGAGTCGCCACCGACCGCGTCGTCGTTCACCCGCGGAGCCACGCGAGCGGCTTCAAGACGGCGATTTGGTAGTCCTCGTGTGGGTCGTACCGGGCGAAGATCAGGCTGTTGGTCGTGACGATCGTTGTTACTGTTCCCGTCGGTGTGAGCAATCGAGCGAACGGTCGCCTGGGTCTCCTCTGTGTGCGTTGTCCACGAAGATGGCGACCCTATCAAGTGATAGAACGTCAAACGATGGCGTCCCGCCAGGAGTCAATCCACAGGACCTGCCCTCGAAGATGCTCGCGGTCACATTCCGTGACGATCAGATTGACGACGTCTACGCCCTCACTTGGTTTCGAACGGATCCACACCTGATCGGTGTAGATGAGAACGCCGGCGTGATCGATCTCGGTCGAACGCGTTGTGAAATCCCGGTCGTTCGTACAGAGGACGAAGCCGTTCTCTCCACACCACTCGAGGAGGCGACGGTCGTCGGTGGCTTCGCCGAACTGTTCGTCCGCCCGGACGGTCGAATAGCCGTTCGACGCCAGCGTGTGTTCGAAATCCGGGGGACGTGTTCGTCGAGCAACAGCGGGACGGACACCGCACTCACCTGGCCGTCGACGGCGGTTGCGTGCTCTTCGAGCGCAACTCGTCTTCGAGGTCGCGGTGGCGCGCCCGCACTTCTGCCATCTCGTCCGAGTTCTCGTAGTAGTACGACAGCGCACCGTAGACCTGGCCGAGATCGATATCGAGTTGGTCTGCCGCCTCTTCGGGGGTCGATCCACCGGGGACGACGAGATCGTATACGTGATAGACGCCGATGCGCGTTCCCTCCAACCGGGGGTCGCCTCCAAGGACGTCGTCGGTCCGAACGATCGTTGCCATACGCCGGTATTGGCCGTCATCCCGTATAAAATACCGGTCGATCCCGAGAAAATGGCGTCGTCGCTTACCCGCGAAGCCAGGCGAGCGGCTTCAACACGGCGAGCGTGTAGTCCTCGTGCGGGTCGTAGCGAGCGAAGATCAGGCTGTTGGTCATGACGCTCACGCTCGAAGTGGCCATCGCCAGGCCGGCCAGCGCGGGGTTGAGCAGGCCGAGCGAGGCGATCGGGATCAGCGTCGTGTTGTACGCGAACGCCCAGAAGAGGTTCTGACGGACCTTCGAGATCGTCGCCTCGGAGACGCGAACGGCCTTCAGGACGTCCGCGGGGTCGTCGCGCATCAGCGTGACGTCGGCGCTCTCGATGGCGACGTCGGTGCCGGAGCCGATGGCGACGCCGACCTGCGCCGCGGTCAGCGCCGGCGCGTCGTTGACGCCGTCGCCGACCATCATCACGCGCGCACCGTCCGACTGGAGATCTTCGACGTGGTCGGCCTTGTCGTCGGGCAGAACCTCGGCGCGAACGTTGTCCGGGTCGATACCGACCTGCTCGGCGACGGCTCGCGCCGTTCGCTCGTTGTCGCCGGTGAGCATCACGACCTCGGTACCGCGCTCGTGCAGGGCGGCGACGGTTTCGCGAGCGCTCCGGCGAACCTCGTCGGCCACCGCGAGCACGCCGCGCAGTTCGCCGTCGACGGCGACCGGGATGGCCGTCTTGCCCTCGCGTTCGAGCGTTGCGAGCGGGGCTTCGGCCGGCTCGGGATCGATTCCCTCGTCGGAGAGCAGCTTTCGTCGGCCGATGACGACCCGGCCGCGGTCGGTCTCGGCGACGATGCCGTGACCGGGCACGTTCTCGAACTCGCGAACCTCTCCGAGCTCGACGCCGCGTTCTTCGGCCCCCTCGACGATCGCCGACGCGATCGGGTGTTCGGAGCCCGACTCGGCCGTGGCGGCCGCACCGAGGACGAACGACTCGGCGGACTCCTCGCGTTCGGCCAGCACGCCACCGTCGGTGGCGGGGCCGTTGGCGTCGACCGCACCGTCGGTGTCTACCGCGTCGCCGCCGTCGGTCGCGACGTCCTCGCCGATCAGCTCGACATCGGTGAGGACCATCTCGCCGTGGGTCAGCGTTCCCGTCTTGTCGAAGACGATGGTGTCGATGCCCCGGACCTGCTCCAGGACGTCGCCGCCCTTGAAGAGGACGCCGTTGGTCGCAGAGAGCGTCGAACCGACCATCGTCGCCGCGGGTGTCGCCAGCCCGAGCGCGCAGGGACAGGCGATCAACAGCGCCGACGCGAGGACGACGACGGAGAACTCGAGCGTCGTCACCTCGCTCGGCCCGCCGCCGACCATGCCCCAGTGCGGGAGCGCGCCGACGATCGATTCGAGCGTACCGGGGAAGGCGAACCAGATCGCCGCCCAGAAAATCGCGTTGACGATCACCGCGGGGACGAAGTAGGCGCTGACCCGGTCGACCAGCCGCTGGATTTCGGGCTGGCGCGACTGGGCTTCCTTGACGCGCTCGACGATCTGCTGGATCGCCGTCTCGCGGCCGACCTTCGTCGCCTCGACGTAGAGGACGCCGTTTTCGTTGATCGTCGCGCCGACGACCTCGTCGCCCTCGCCTTTCTCGACGGGGACCGACTCGCCGGTGAGCATCGACTCGTCGACCGCGCTCTGGCCGCCGACGACTTCTCCGTCGGTCGGGATCTTCTCGCCCGGGCGGACCTTCAAGACGTCGCCGACTTCGATCTCCTCGACGGCGACCTCGCGTTCGTCGCCCGCTTCGGACTCGCCGTTCCAGTCGACGAGCGTCGCCTCCTCGGCTTCCATCTGGAGGAGTTCGCGTAGCGCGTTGCCCGCTCGCGCCTTCGAGCGCACTTCGAGCCAGTTACCCAGCGTGATGAACCACAGGATGAACGCGACGGCCTCGAAGTAGAGCCCCTCTCCCGGCAGTCCGCCGGACCAGACGGCCGTACTGTAGACGTAGCCGGCCGAGGTGCCGACCGCGACCAGCGTGTCCATGTTCGCTCGGCGGTTGTGGCTGAACGCTCGCCACGCGCCGACGATGAACTCCTTTCCGAGCGTCGCCATCAGAATCGTCGCGAGGGTGAACTCGAGCCAACCCGGCGGCATGGCGATCGCCATCGGGATCGGTGACGGGACGCCGAAGAAGCCGAACAACATGTCGATCATCATCGGCAAGAACGGCAGCGTCAGCAGGCCGCCACCGATCACCAGCCGGCGCTGGCGGGTCAGTTCGCGTTCGACGGCGCGTTCGCGCTCGCTCGTCTGACTCTCGTCGCCCTCGTCGTCGCGGACTGGTTCGTAGCCCGATCGCTCGATCGCCGCGACGATTTCGCCCGGCGAGGCGTCGACCGGGTTGTACCGAATTCGCGCTTCGTCCGACGCGAAGTTGACGTCGGCCTCGATGACGCCCGGAAGCGCTTCGACGGCCTCGGTGACCGTCCCGGAGCACGTCGAACACGACATGCCCATGACGGTGATCGCGAGCGTCTCCGCGGCCGCCTCGTATCCAGCCGAGTCGATCGTCTCGTAGATAGCTGCGAGTGAGGTCACCTCGTCGTCGTACGCGACGGTTCCCTCGTCCGTCGCGTAGTTCGCACTGGCCTCGGACACCCCATCAAGCTCCGAAAGGGCGTCCTCGACGGTCCCGGTACACGTCGAACACGACATACCGGTGATCTCGAGGTGGGTCCGTACCGTTGTCATCGTCTAACTGTACGTGCTACACATTGAAGCGAGTTCTGGATTCGAATATTAAGCAGCGTGATGGACCAACTTTCGATTATTAACTCCTATAGGAATCGGCCTGGATACGTGGCACTCGGTCCCATCGATCCGCCGTGATGGAGCGCCGCTTCTCCGGGTTCGCGAACGTCGGACGGACAAGTGGAAAATTTCACGTACCGGCCGTCCCGTGTAGCGACCATGCACCCGTCGAAGCTCTTTTCCGCGTTGATTCTGGTCGTCAGCCTCTTGCTCGTGATCGAAGCGGTCGTCGCAGCCGACTACGCGATCGTCTTCGACCTCCAGCTGATCGGCGGAATCGTCCTCGGGCTCACCGCGCTCGTCGGACTCGCCCGCTACGAGGAAGATCCGATCGTGACGGAGTATCACCCGGTATTGCTCGTCGTCCTCTTCTTCGTGAGCCTCTGGATCCTGCTGTTACTCTACGAGATCGTACTGCAACTGTGAACTGCGGCGGACGTCGTAGGTTCTCACGCGGGGTGCGGTAACCCGTCTCACGCACCGTCGAGATGGAAAGACAATTCCTTTCTCCGCCCAAACGACCGTACGATGCGAATCGCCGTTCCCAACAAGGGCCGCCTGCACCAGCCGACGATCGACCTCTTAGAGCGGGCTGGCCTGCATCTGGAAAACGGCGCCGACCGTAAACTCTACGCCGAGACGGTCGACCCCGAGGTGACGGTTCTGTTCGCCCGGGCGGCGGACATCCCCGAGTACATCGCCGACGGTGCCGCCGACATGGGTATCACCGGTCTCGATCAGGTTCGCGAGTCGGGACAGGCCGAGGTCATCTCGGAGCTGCTAGACCTCGGATTCGGTCGGTGTCGACTCGTGCTCGCCGCCCCGCGCGAGGGCGAGATCGAGGCGGTCTCCGACCTGGCCGGTCGGACCGTCGCGACGGAGTTTCCCCGGATCACCCGCGAGTTCTTCGCCGACACCGACGTCTCCCCTGACGTCGTCGAGGTGTCCGGGGCGACCGAACTCACCCCGCACGTCGAGATGGCCGACGCCATCGTCGACATCACGAGCACGGGGACGACGCTGCGAGTGAACAACCTCGCGATCATCGAGGAGGTCCTTTCGAGTTCGGTGCGGCTGTTCGCCCGCGAGGACGTCGTCGACGAACCGAAGGTGGGCGAGCTACGGACCGCCCTCTCGTCGGTGCTGGCCGCAGACGGTAAGCGCTACCTGATGATGAACGTGCCCGAAGACCGCCTCGAAGCGGTCCGCGACGTGATCCCCGGACTCGGGGGGCCGACGATCATGGACGTCGCCAACGGGGGCGACAAAGTCGCCGTCCACGCCGTCGTCGACGAGCGCGACGTCTTCGAGACGATCACCGAGGTCAAAGCCGCGGGCGCGAGCGACATCCTCGTCACGGAGATCGAGCGACTGATCGAGTAGGTCGACATCGGGCCGGCGACCGTTCGGCCGATCGAGTAAGTCGCCGTCAGACCGGCGATCGTTTGGCTGATCGAGTGGATCGCCGTCAGATCAGTGATCGAACGACGGCCGGGGTAATCGCGTACTACTTGCTGGTTCAACGGGATGTGCGAGTCACCTGCCGGTCGAATCGAGCCGAATCGGTGGGTCCGCCGAACCGTGTGACACACTCTCTCCCATGGCTCGACGTCCGATTCGTTCGCGAGAAACGCTCCGTTGAGTCGGACGGTCCGTTCCTGGAGATAGTCAGATGATGCTGTACGTTATCGTAACGCAAGGGTTATGCCGGTAGTACCGTATTACCGCATAGCTGCATGGACGAACTGCCCTCCAGTCCCGAGTCGTTCGACGATCCCCGCGTCTCCGGCCCGTTCTATCGTCACTGTTCGGGCGATCACGACGTGCTCGTCCTCGGCGTGGTCCACGATCACCCGGCGAGCGTCGGACGCGTCGAGACCGTCCTGGAATCGGTCGAACCGGACCACCTCGCGCTCGAACTCCCTTCGGCGGCAATCCCGCTCTACAAGGCGTACGCCTCCCGCGCGACCGGCGAGAACCGCCCGCCCGTCGGCGGCGAAATGAGCGCGGCCATCGCGGCCGCGAGTGCGCCCGTCACCGGCATCGACGCGCCGAGCTGGTCGTTCTTCCGGCGACTCGTCACCCGGCTCGTCACGGACCGGGTCCGTCCGTCGACGGCTCGCCGCGTCCTCGCGAGCTTCGGCGGGGCGACCCGAACCGCACTCACTTGCCGGCTCGCGGCGACGATGACGAACGTGACGACGTTCTCGGTCACGCGTGACGACGCGATCGAGTACGAGTGTTCACACGACGACTCGCCCGCCCGGCAGGCCGAACACGAGCGAAACCACGTCGCCGGTGTCAGGGCGCTCTTGCAGTCGACCGCCGGCGAGTCGAAGCGCTACCGTGACGAGACCCGCGAGGCGTGTATGATCGATCGACTCCGATCGCTCCGGGAGGAGGGCTCCGTCGTCGCCGTCGTCGGCGTCGACCACCTCGAACCGATCGCGGCGGCGCTCACAGAGCCGTAATTGCACGCCGACCGGTCAGTTCACGGCGGGGACAATCTCACCGACGAGCCGCCGCTACCCGAGCGTCGAGACGCAGTTCCAGCAGTAGGTGAACGTCGCGTCCGACTCGTTGGGTGCGCCACAGCGCGCACACTCGACGATCTCGCCGTCGATTTCGAACTCGTACTCGGTGTGATCGAAGTCGCTCTCGACGCTTCCGTGCGTCCGGTCGATGGGTGCCCCGTAGCGGACGTTCGAGACGGGACTCTCGGTCAGCGACTGGGGGGCGGGCCGGTCGTCGCCGTCGCGACGAGCGTAGTAGTAATAGAGCGCCAGGTGCAGGAGGGCAAACAGCAGGACGTACGCGATGAGCCAGCCCCAGAGCTCCATACCGTGCCATGGTCTCTCATCCTACTTGGGTATTCGGCGCGTCGTTGCCGGGTGTGGCCGTGTAAGCCCTCATTACGCCCGAATTCGGCCACGCCGGTTGCGTCGGATCGGGCCGGACGGATTCGTCTCACCCACGCCCTTCGTCTCACGCACCCGAAATCGTCGTACGTGTCCGCGACCCGCGTCGGCCGATTCCGTGCCGCGGGGTTCGTTAGCGGCGGTCCGTCGGCGGCGAGCGCTCGCGCTGGAACTCGTCGAACGCGTCGATGTCGTCGGGCAGATCGTACTCGATTCGGCGCGCCTCCTGGCGGTTCTCGCCGCCGGCCTCGAGCGGTTCGGCGACGTCCTCCCAGCCGGGTTTGATCTTGACGCTCTCTGCGGGCGTGCCGACGGCGATGTGGTGGGCGGGAACGTCCCCCTGGACGACCGACCGCGCGCCGACGATGGCGTTCTCGCCGACCGTGCAGCCGGCTCTGACCATCGCGTCGTACGTGACGCGGGCGTCGTCTTCGATGATGGTGTGGTAGTTTCTGACCACGGTCTGGTCGACGACGTCGTGGTCGTGGCTGTAGAGGTGAACGCCGTCGGAGATCGACGCCCGGCTTCCGATCGTGAGCGTGCCGCGGTCGTCTAAGTGGACGTCGTCGTGGATGACGGTGTTGTCCCCCACACGAATGTTGTGGCCGTAGGTGAAACTGATCCCCTTGAAAAAGCGACAGTCGTCGCCACACTCATCGAAGAGGTGTTCGGCGAGCATCTGGCGAAAGCGGAGCGCGAACGCCACGTTGTCGGCGATCGGGAGGCTGTCGAACTGGCGCCAGAGCCACTGGAGGTGTTTCGATCGCCGGAACGCCTCTTCGTCCTTTTCGGCGTAGTACTCGCTCTCCAGGGTCGTGTTACAGGGGTCGTAACTCTGTAACCGGACCCGTTCGGCGGCCGAGACGGGCTCGCCTGCCTGCCACCGATCGTAGGCCTCTCGGTCGCCCGTGAGGTCGATGAGCACGTCTTCGACGACCGAACAGGTCTCTTCGTCGCTCGCGAGTCGGTCGTCGACCTCGGCGATGAAGTCGTCCATCGCCGCCTCGGCTGCAGACGGGAGCGAGACGTGCCGCTTGGTCATACCGGCCTATTGTCGTTCGGGTAAATTAGGAGTTCGGTTACGGAAGATGGCCGTGCGAGACGCACACACGAGCGCCGATATACGACCGTGTTCTCGTTCGTCACCGGCCTCCGCTGGTTATCGACGGGGTGTGATGGCGGTACACCGACCGAATCCGCACGCCTTACGGTGTCTCGCTACGAAGCGAAGTACATGCACTATCGCGAACTTGGCGACTCCGGGGTCGACGTCAGTGAGGTCGGCTTCGGCGCCTGGACCGTCGGCACCGACTGGTGGGGCGACCGCTCCGAGGAAGACGCGATCGAGATGGTCGAGTACGCGATCGACCGGGGCGTCACGTACATCGACACGGGCGACGTCTACGGTCACGGCCGCAGCGAGGAACTGCTCTCGCGAGTCCTCGCGGACCGACGCGACGACGTCACCATCGCGACGAAGATCGGCTACGACTTCTACAACAACCCGCAGGCGGGACACGGCGAACTCCCGAAGGAGATGGACCCCGAGTACCTGCGCGACGCCTTCGAAAAGAGCCTCGAACGGCTCGGCGTCGACTCGATCGACGTCCTCCAGCTGCACAACGCGAACGTCGACGAACTCACCGACGACGTCCTCGAACTGCTCGACGAACTCGAAGAGGAGGGGCTGATCCGCGCGCGCGGGCTCGCGCTCGGTCCGTCGATCGGCTGGCTCGCAGAGGGCGACTTCGCGATCGAAAACGAGTTCGACTCCGTCCAGCTGGTCTGGAACGTCTTAGAACAGGAAGTCGGCACCCACTTCCTCGAGACGATCGAGCGAACCGGTTCGCAGACGAGTCTGATCCCCCGCGTTCCCCACTCCTCGGGTATCTTGAACGAGCAGGTCACCCCCGAGACGGAGCTCGAAGCGGGCGACCACCGCGGCTTCCGTCCCGACGCGTGGTACGAGACGGGCTGGGAGAAACTCGACGCGCTGCGCTTTCTCGAACGAGACGGCGAACGGTCGATGGCCCAGGCCTCGATCGCCTGGCTGCTCAGTCACGACGCCGTCGCCTCGGTCACGCCGACGTTCCGAACGAAAGCCGACGTCGACGAGTGGGCCGGCGCGAGCGACGTCCCGTCGCTATCCGACGACGAGCGCGCCCGCGTCGCCGAGCTGTACGAAGACGACTTCGGCATTGACCGCGACGACGGCATGGACAGCCTGCGGTCGTCGGTCGAGGGCCAGGACATCGCGGACGCCGGACTGGACAAGCTCGCGGCGGACTGAGCGTTCTCCAGCCCGTTCTTCGAGCGCGCATTTTACCGATAACTTGCCTGTGATAACAACCTAGTGTGCCACCACACTACGTATGTGTGTACGAGACCACGTTCACGTATGAGCACAGATCGCGTGGACGCTGAGAGCCGAGTGTCCGGAAACCAGGCGAATATACCGGCCCGCATCCGACGCGAACTGGATATCGACGACGGTGACCAGTTGCGGTGGGAGATCGAAGACTCGGGGACGATACGGGTCGAGGTCGTCCAATTGCGGACCGGGACGTTCACCGATTTCGATGGCTACACGGGTGACGCCGAAACTGACGTGACGGACGAGCACGATTCGTGGGGACTCGATTGAGGTGGCTCGAGCCGTTGTAGACACGTCCGTCCTCTTTGCGGCGGCGTATCGGCGAGACGCCAATCACGCTGGTGCACTCTCACTTCTCCGGGGGTTCGACGGCGGAGACCTGCCGGAAGCCGTCGTGCTGGATTTCGTCCTCGCAGAAACGCTGAACGGGCTCACGACCCACGCCGGTCACGAAAAATCGGTCGATTTTCTGGATCGGATCGAAGAAAACAGCCGGTTTCACGTCGTTTCGCTCACGTCCGACGCGTTCGCAACCGCGAAGTCGCTCTTCAGACGACACGAACCGCTCTCGCTCGTCGACGCGTGCATCGTCGCGTACATGCGAACGAACGACATTTCGTACCTCTACGCCTTCGACGACGATTTCGATCGTGTCGACGGCTGTGTTCGACCGGACGCGGCGACCAACCCGTACGATCCGACGTAATGTATCTTACCGCCGTCCCGTCTTTTCAGTACTCGGCGCGAACTGACGACGGGACCACTCTCCGATAGGCGTCGACTCGGAACGTCCACCGACGACGAATCGAATGCTTGACGTCGACCTGTTGACTCGTTTTCGAAACCCGTGACCATCACGCACGAAAACCGCGACGACGTCGACGCTCGCCTCGACAGACTTCGCGATACCTATGGCGAATTCCCCGTCATCGAGGGTGAAGAAGTCGTCCCGACGGATCGATTCGACCGACTGCACGACCAAGTACGCGACGGCTACACGGGCGGCGGCTTCGCCTGGATCGTCCGCGACCCCGCCGACGCGCCGGAGCTGTCGCCGTCGATGCCGCCGGAGGCCGTCGAAACCGACCCGACCGTCTGTCTCATCCAGCACCGCGGCGGCGAGGACCGGTGGGCCATCCCCGGTGGCGGCCGCGAAGACGACGAGACGTACGAGGAAGCGGCCGTCCGGGAGGTTCGCGAGGAGGTCGGCCTGGAGATCGGACTCGCCGACCCGTTTCTCGCCTACCGGGCGAGTCACGCACCCGACGACGGCCGGGAGATTCGGCTGCACACGCTGTGGGTCTGCTTCGACGCGACGTACGAACGCGGCCGGCTCGAGATTCAACCGGGCGAACTTCGCGGCGCGGCGTGGTTGGTCGATCCGCCGCGACGGCTCGGCCCGTGGAGCCAGTACCGCGGCCGCTCGTGGTGGGCGGCGTACGAGGTTGACGACCCCTGGTGGGAGAGTCGAGAGAGTGGTCCGTACGACGTGGCGACGTGAGGCCCGTCATCGGTCGAACCACTCACTCGTATCGAAGCGCGTCGATCGGATCCGTCCGAGCGGCTTTCCAGGCCGGATACAGCCCCGAGATGACGCCGACCAGAATGCCGACCACGATGGCGAGGACGACGTACTCGACGGGGTAGACCAGCGGGAGGTCGATGTACCAGGCGCCGAGGTAGCCCGTCGCGAGCCCGAGGGCGGTCCCGAGGATCGCGCCGATCACCCCGAGGACGATCGCCTCCGCGAGAAAGAGCCCGAGGACGTGGCGATTCTGCGCGCCGACGGCTTTCATGATGCCGATCTCGCGGGTTCGCTCGGTGACCGAGACGAGCATGATGTTCGCGATGCCGATCGAGCCGACCAGCAGCGAGATGGCGGCGATGCCGACGATGAAGTTCTGCAGCAGATCGAGTACGTCCTGGAGTTGGGCGAGCAACTCCGTGCTCGTCTGTAGGGTTACGGCGAGCCCGCCCGCCTCGAGTAACTCGCTCGCGTCGGAGGCGTCGCTCTCCAGATAGGTCACCGCCCGGTCCCGGGCCCGGTCGACGGCCTCGTCGTCCGCCGACGGCGCCTCGACGACGATCGCGATGTAGCGCGTGCCGCCCGCCGACTCTCCGGCTTCGTCGTCGCCCTCGTCAGTTTCGTCGCTTCCCTCGTCGCCGAAACCGGCCATCGCGGCCCCGACGTCCTCGGTGTAGTAGGGGTCCGTCGGGACGTACACCCGCGGCGACGGACCGAAGCCTTCGAACGGGCTCAGCCCCTCCGACGTGTCCGTGATGCCGACGACGGTGACGGTCGTCTGCGCGCCGCCCTGGAGCGTGATCTGCAGGTCGTCGCCGAGTTCGACGTCGTCGGCGAACGCGCCGGCGACCGCGGGGTTGATGACGGCCTCGCGCTCGCCCGGTTCGAACTGCCGGCCGTCCGCGAGGTCGCCCTCCCGGACGTACGACGGGCCCGTGGCGAAGAGGGCCTCGCCCTGCGGGATCCGCTCGTCCCCGAAGTCGATCGTCTGGGTCGCGATCGGTGCGTAGCCGTAGGCCGCGTCGACGCCGTCGAGTTCGCTCACCTCGGCCAGGTCCCGATCGCTGAACACGGGCTGGGCGCCGGCGAGCGGCCCGCCTTCCGTCTCCGGATCGGCCGCCCAGCCGTAGACGTTGCGCTGGTCGTCGGGACTGATGTCGCCGATGATTCCGGCCTGGAGGCTCGCCCCCAGGGTGACGAACGCGATCACGGCCGCGATGCCGATGATCACGCCGAGCGCTGTCAGCGCCGAGCGGAGCGGGTGGCCACGAATCGACCGCCAGGCCATCCGACCGAACGCGACCGGCTCCATCAGGGCTCACCAGCGTTCGTCTCGTCGCCGGGTTCATCCCGCCGCCCGCTCGGGTCGAGTTCCTCGATCCGCTCGATCTTCCCGTCGAGCAGGTGGACGATCCGCTCGGCTCGCTCGGCGACGTGGCGCTCGTGGGTGACGACGACGATCGTCGCGCCGCTCTCGGAGAACTCGTCGAACAGGTCGAGCACCTCGGCTTCGGTTTCGGTGTCCAGGTTGCCCGAGGGCTCGTCGGCGAGGACGATCGCCGGATCGTTGACGAGCGCCCGCGCGAGCGCCACGCGCTGGCGCTGGCCGCCGGAGAGCTCGCTCGGCTGGTGGTCCATCCGGTCGCCGAGTCCGACCCGGTCGAGGAGGTCCGCCGCTCGGTCCCTGCGGTCGCTTCGCCCGACCCCCTGGAAGAGCTGCGGGAGTTCGACGTTCTCCAGAGCGGTGAGTCGCGGCATCAGGTTGAACGTCTGGAAGACGAAGCCGACCTGCGTTCCCCTAAGCGTCGTTCGCGCCCGATCCGAGAGGTGAGAGACGTCCTCGCCGTCGACGACGATCCGCCCCTCGGTCGGCGTGTCGAGACAGCCGACGAGGTTCATCAGCGTCGACTTTCCCGAGCCGCTCGGGCCCATGATCGCGGTGTACGAGCCGCGCGGAATGTCGAGCGTAACGCCGTCTAACGCGTGGACCGGCTCGGCCAGCTCGTAGGTTCGACGCACGTCCTCGAGCGTGACGGCTGGCTCGGTCGCCATGGCGGTCGGACACCGCCGTGTGCGAAAAAAGATTCGTTTCACTCGTCCTACTGGAGCGCCCGTTCGACCGCCGTCGCCACGTTCTGCGCTTTGTCGGCCAACGGCTCGCTCACGAGTCCGTCGTCGACCGCCGCCGCCAACTCGTCTTCGTCGACGACCGTGACCGTGCCGTCGGGCCAGCGGACCACGTCCACGTAGAGGTCGACGTAGCGAGCCGTCTTCGGAAAGAGCTCGACGGGCGTGCAGACGTTGACGTAGGTCCCCTTCACGTCGTCGTCGGCTGACTTGTACGTCGTCGGGTACCACCATCGCCCCTCGCGCAGCTTCGTGACGGCGACGTCGCCCGACTCCTTCGGAACGTCGAGCCCGTCGTAGCGCCCGCCGGCGCTCATCGTCCGCTCCAGCGTGATGGAGCCGTCGGGGTCCCACTCGGTCACCTCGCCGGTGCCGAGGGTGATGCATCGACCGTCGGGCTTGCCGTGGCCGAGAGTGAGCCGGTCGCCTGCGACGGGACCGAACTGGCGACTCACGGCCTCGAACGGGAAGTCGCCGTCGCCGGGTCGGTCACGAGCCTCGCTCCCACAGACCGCCTCGACGAAGTCGACGGCCGCGCTGGCCGACCGGTCGGCCGCCTTCGTCCGGTGGTGGCCGACCATGGTCGTCTCGACCGCACGACGGGCGTCGTCCAGGGAGATCCGCGACTCGCGGCCGAACCAGTGCCAGTCGGTCGAATTCGGGGCGTACACCCGCCCCGGTTCGTCGCCCGGCGCCTCCGCTTCGGCGAGGGCGGCGTCGATCTCGGTTGCCCGGTCGATCGCCCCTTCCAGCGCCCGCCCCATCGCCTCGATGTCGGCGTCGGCGGCCGATCGCTCCCAGCGCAGGCCCCAGCCGTCGGGGACCTCGGCCGAGAGCAGGTCGGTCAGGCCGACGAGTTCGGAGCCGCGTTCACCTGACGTGGCCGCCGTCACGCCGCTCGCTCCGCGGGTGAGCGTACAGAGCCCGCCGCCGACTGCGACCTCCGGCTCGACGCGCGGGCGGTCGTCGTCCCACGGCGGCGCGGGTTCGGTCACGCACACTCGATAGGTGTCGCCGGCGTCGACGTAGCCGTCGACGGCGTCGTATGGCAGGTAGCCCCGCTCGCCGTCGCCGAGGTCGACGACCGCGCCGCTGCCACCGTCGGCGTCGCGGACGACGGCGTCGAAGACGGCCCCGCGGGACGTTGCCGGCCAGCGGAAGGCGTCGATCGCGAGATCGGAGAGCGTCTCGGCCACCGACTCGACCGCGGCCGGCTCGCCCGAGCACTCGATCCCCCGGCGGTCCCTGCTCGTTTCGATTCGCACGTCGGCCGGGGCCGCCTCGAAGTCGGCGTCGAATCGTCGACAGATCGGGTCTGACGCCTGGACGACCGCGTGTCCGTCGTCGGTCAACAGCTGCGTAAGCGCGGTCGCGTAGATGCCTCGAACCCGGACGCGACGTGTCGTCTCATCCTCTCCCGTCTGCGATGTGTCGCGCTCTCCCATCGTTACCGGAGCGTCTCCCGATCGAGCGCAAAGCGGACCCGGTCGTGAATCGGCGGTCCGAGCGAGAGTTCGACGTACGACTCGCCGAGGATTCGCCCGTCAGAGACGTAACAACCCCAGCTATCGAACCGGAGCCAGCCGCGCATCTCGGCGCCGTGGGTCGTCAGGTCGAGCGATCGAACGGCGTGTTCGGGGTAGGGCTCTCGCGAGTGGGCCATATCGAGGTCGGAGTAGACCGCCGCTGCCCCCTCGAAGAACGACTCGAGCGCCGACGCGTCCTCGGTGACGGCCTCGACGACGGCGTCCGAGGCCGCCCGGAGGTCGTCGCGGTCGAGCCCGACCGAACGAAGCGCCGCCTGCGTTCGCTGATCGAAGTGCATACCTCGACCACCGGCCGGCAAGGACTTGTTCTTGCCGACTGCGCGCTCGGCGAAGCCGACAGGTCGGTGGACCGCTAGCCGGTACCGTCCGTACACACGCCGACCTGCTGAACGTTCGTTCAACTTACTGGTCGATCATCTCGAATTTCGAGACAACAAGCACTTATTTCTGGAGAACACCAATCAGGGTGATGAATCGACGAACGTATCTCGGCGCGGCCGGCGCGGCCTCGCTGGCCGGGCTCGCCGGGTGTATCGGACTGCTCGGACTCGACGAACACACGGCGAACCCGGTCGGGGTGTCACCCGAGGTGAGAAACGACACCGGATACCAGCAGACAGGCATCGACGACCTCGTCGTGGAAGAGTCCGTCGACCTCCAGCTCTGGTCGGAGACGGTTTCGGTGACGAACTACGTCGTCGAACACGAAAAGAGCGTCTCCGTCGGTCCTCTCACCGACGAGCGGGCGGCGGTCTTCGCCGTGCTCTCGACGCCGCAGATCTCGGTCATCGGCCAGCAGGTGAACCCCGTCGAGGACATGCAGACGGGCGAACTCGTCGAACTCCTCGCGGACAACTACGACGACATCGGCGACGTCAGCCACGTCGAGGACGACGAACTCTCGATTCTCGACCAGGCGATCACGGCGTCGACGTTCACCGCCGACGCGAGATTCACCGGCGGCCAGTCGGTCGACGTCACCCTCCACGTCACCGAGGCGGTGGAGACGGACGACGACCTCGTCGTCGGCGTCGGTGTCTACCCGGAAGCGCTCGCGAGCGAGGAGCGACGGAACGTCGAGACGCTACTCACCTCGATCGATCCGGGCGTCGACGTGGCTGGCGAGGGAGGCGATGGCGACGGCGGAGGCGACGATGGCGATGATGACGGAGACGATGACGACGGCGGCCTCGGATTGGGACTCTGATTCGGAAACCCCGCTATTCGTCCGTCTCGAGAATCGACTCGACGTACTTCGCCAGCACGTCGACTTCGAGGTGGACGGGATCACCCGGCGACTTTCCGGACAGCGTCGTCAGCTCGTAGGTGGTCGGAACGATGGCGACCGTGACGTGCGTTCCGTCGAGTTCAGCGACGGTGAGGCTGATTCCGTCGAGCGTGATCGACCCCTTCTCGACGACGTACCGGTCGTAGCCGTCCGGTAACTCGAATTCGAAGTACCAGTCTTCGCCGACCGGTTCGATCTCGCGAACCGTCGCGACGGCGTCGACGTGGCCCTGGACGACGTGGCCGTCGAACCGTCCGCTCGCCGCCATCGCCCGCTCGACGTTTACCTCGTCGCCGACGCCGACCTCGCCGAGGTAGGTTCGATCGACGGTCTCGCTCGCGAGAAACACCTCGAACCACTCCCCGATCTCGTAGCGCTCGACGGTGAGACAGACGCCGTTGACGCTGATGCTCGCGCCGTGGCTGACGTCGCTAACCACCTCGTCCGCGCTGATTCGCAGGCGCAACCCGTCTGCCGTCGACTCTCGATCGGTAACCTCGCCCGTCTCCTCGACGATGCCGGTGAACATACGAACCCGTCGTCACCGGGGGTCGAAAATAGTTCCGAATTCGATATGTATATCAGAATCGAGGTGGGTGCGTCCGAGCGACGGTGACTCGATCGAACCGAGAGCGGGCGGTTTTAGTTCCGGGACGTCGAAGGGAGCGCGATGGCAGGAATCGTCGAGACGATCAAGCTCGCGGGGATTCTCATCCTCGCGATCCCGGCGGCGCTCGCCGGAGTCGAATTTCTCTTCGTCCGGGGCGAACCGCTGATCGGGGCGGGCCTGATCGCGGTGGCGATCGCTCTCGTCGCGCTCAGACGGTATCTCGCACTTCCGACCGGCCTCTCCGGCGTGCTCGCGAGCCGCGCCGAAGAGGCGATCACGCCGGACGACGAGGCTGAGTGAGACGCGCCGAACCCGCCCGAGATCGCGTCACTCGTCGTGAGCGACCGGATCGAGCGACCGGGTCGGTCGAGTGAGCCAGTCCGCGTTCCCGTCGTCGACGGCGAGAACGTCGCCGAGAACGACCGACGCGCCAGCGTCGGCCTCGACGCCCGCTTCGAGCGAGACGACGGTCTCCGGTTCGATCTCCGTCGCGCCGTCGATCGGTCGTTCGCGGGGTTCGAGCCCGAGGCCGACGACGTCGGCGCGCGCCGCGTCGGCGAAGCCGAACGATCCGACCTCGGCGATCAGCTCGACTTCGACTTCGCGGACCGTCGACGGCCCGGCCGACAGCATCGTCCGTGCGGACCGAAGCGCGCTCTCGACGGCGACGTGTGCGCGGCGCTCCCAGCCGCCGTCGGTTCCCGGAACGAACGTTCTCGTGAGTCGTCCGTGATACCCATCGGCCGTTCGGGGAGCGAGTCGACAGACGACCGGTTCGCCGAGCGCGATCGGATCGGCCGCGTCGATCTCGGTTCGCCCGCCGGGGAACCCGCCGCCTTCGACCACGGCCGCGTCGACTCGTCTGCGGAGGTTCTCCGGCGCGAACGGTTCGCCGTTCGAGACGAGTGCCGGATCGACTTCGGACGTCGACTCCTCGCGGGTTTCGTCGCTCGCCGGAGCGAGGACGGTCGCCGCCCGGCGAACGCCCGCCGCGGCGACCTGCTGGGCTCGCCGAATCTCCTCGCGCTCGTCGTCGGTCTTTTTCGCCCGTGCCCGCCCGAGCGCGTCGCTCGAAGCCAGGTCGAAACCGCCGCGTTCGAGGTGGAGCGCCGCGTCGTGGGGCAGCGTCGCCGGGACGAGCAGCGTTCCCGAGCGCCCGCGATCGGCGAGTCGCGTCGCCAGTCGCTCGGCGGCGTGGGTCGATCCCGGCGGCTCGTGGAGGCGCTCGTCGAGCACGGCGACCGCGTGGTGATCGGTGTCGGTCGGCTGTTTTCCCGCCCCGTCCTGGTCGATCAGGTAGCGACCCGCCGGCGCGGTCGGCGGACCGACGTGGACGTAGGCCACCGCGTCGCGCTCGTCGATCGCCCGACGGATCGCCTCCGGCGCCCGCCTCACGCTGGTTCGGCTTCGAGTTCTTCGGGCTGCTGGATCTCCTCGACGAGTTCGTCGAGGTCGGCGCCGGTGAGTTCGTTGTTGAGCAGGACGTCGATGGGAACCGTCGGCGCACCGTCGACCAGATTCTCGAGCAGGACGAGCCGTTCTCGCGCGCGAGACATGCCGACGTAGAAGACCCGCCGTTCGTTGTCGGTGAGGATGGGGACGGGCGAGGTGGTCTTGGTGAACTCCTCGCAGCCGGGGATGTCGGTGATGCCGCCGTCGTCGTCGGCGTTCGAACGGTCCTCGATGGTGGCGACCATCTGTTCGACGACCTTCTCGGTCAGGTCGGTGGCGACGAAGACGTGGTCGGCTTCGCGACCCTTCGCGGAGTGGATCGTCCCGACGCGCACTCGATCCGTCTCCATTCCCCGGTACTCGCCGATGGCGAAGTAGGCCTTGACGGACTTTTTCTGGAAGCTCGTCACCTTCCGGAGCATGTCCGAGGCCGAGTTCGGCCCCGGCATGAACGGGACGTGCTCGTCGATCACCGACGCCGGGACGGTCAACTCTTCTAAGTCGTCGACGCCGGCTTCTTCTTTCAACTCGTCGATCTCGTCGAACAGCGCGTCGCGCTCGTTCGTCCCGAACGCCGAGTCCTGGAGCATGTCCGCCAGCCGTCGCGCCTGCAGTCCGTCGAGGTCGTTTCCGTCCTCGATCGCCTCGACCGCGCGGACGTACTGGGTGAGCCGGTCGGTCCACATGCGCTGGTCGGTTAGCGCCGTGAAGGGGACGCCTTCGGTGATGAACTCATCGACGAACTGGAACATCTGATAGCGCGCCCGAAAGAGCAACATGATGGTGCCGTCGTCCTCGACGAGTGTCCGGCGGACCATCCGGACGAGATCGAGCATCGACTTGTTCGTTTCGGCCTCGACGACGCCGCCTTCCTTGCGGGGATTTAAGTCCTTGTCCTGGCGAACGTCGATGTGGCGGATCTCGCGGTTGACCGCGTTCAGGACGTTCGACGGGAGCCGATAGGAGTTAGGCAGGATGACGTCATCGTCGACGGCTTCGTCGAGCAGGAGCGCCGGATCGGCGCCCTGCCAGGAGTAGACGACCTGGTCGTCGTCGCCGGCGATGAGCACCTGCTCGACGTGGGGTTTCCACTCCTCGTAGACGTCGTACTGCAGGGTGGTGATGTCCTGGAATTCGTCGATCACCAGGTAGTCGACGTTCGGAACGAGCGAGCGCTGCCTGACGCGTTCGAGCATGTCGGCGAAGCCGACCTTGCCCTCCTGACCCTTGTAGTTGCGCCAGCCGCGGATCGCCTCGGGGACGTCGATTCGGTCGTCGTCCGAGGGCCACGTCGGCGTGTACTTGTTGCCCTCCTGGGCGTTAGGGTCGATGTCGGGCGGGAGCCTGACCTCTTCTACGTCCCACTGGAACGGGACGTCGTACCAGTCTGCGACCTCCCGCCGGGTCCGCTGGAGCCACTGGCTCGTCGCGATGATCTTGTTGCCGATCGTCGTCGATCGGGCGGTTCGCCGGCCCGCGCCCGAGTACTCGTCTTCGTACTCGAGGCCGAAGTCCTCGCAGAAGGCCTCCTTGTCCTTCTCGCCGATGACGTCGCCGCGCGAGAGCCCGAGTAGCTCGTAGGCTTTCGCGTGCATCGTACAGACGTTGCCCTGGAGCGCGCGGGGCGATTCGTCGAGGCGCGTAGCCAGCCGCTCGCGAACCTCCTGGGCGGCCGCACGCGTGTACGAGACGACGAGGATGTCGCGGAACGTGACGTCCTCTTCGTCGAGAATCTCTTCGACGTGGTCGAGAAGTGCTGTGGTCTTCCCGCTCCCGGGTCCGCCGAAGAGTCGGGTAACCGTCGTATCACTCGCGGTCATTGTCACCGTACAAGGGCGCGGCCATCATAAGTGACGTGGGTTTCCTTTCGCCGATCGTCGGCTGAATCACACCGCCGGATTCGTTCACCACGCCACCGAACGGGCGACACGACCCGGCAACCGCCGGCTACGAACCGAGTCGGGTTCTTCGAGGCGACCGAGTCGCCCTGATCTCCACCCGTCACGGATCTTGTCCGTACAGTCGGGAACGCCCCGCGGCTCGCTCATCTCCGGCGTGGTGACTTCGCTGGCGTCGGCGTCGGTCGCGAACGAACCGCCGCTCTGACAGTCCGCTACCGTACGCTATGAACCAGGGAACACGTCTCTCCGCTCAGTACCGCCGGTCGAAGGCGGCGATCAACGAAAAATCAGCTCGGCCGCGTACGCCCGGGTCCTCGGTCGGTCGCCGGTCGTCACGGGCTCGGAGACCACCCACAGACGGTACACGCCGTCGCCGCGCTGTCGTGAAGGCCGCGACACTCCGGACACTGTTTTTTCCGTCGATCCCGTTCCCAGCCTACGCGCTCGGTGGTGTGTCCGCGATCGGTGAGAAACTGGTCGAACACGTCGTCCGTGCCGTCGGGAGTAGCTCCCATAGGCATGCAATACCATCACACACTAATAAAACGTGGGGTCGCTCCCGGTGCGTTGGCGCTCCCTCACGATTCGGTAGATGGCGAGTACGCGGGTTATGGGGCTCATATACGTCGATATCGGGCGTTTATCCGACCCGGATCGACGGGCGACGTGCGGTCGACTCCGGCGAGCGACCCGCGAACTTTTGACCGACTCGGCCCAACGGGCGGGTATGAGCGACCTCTCACTCGACGCGACCCAGCTCGATCGCTACTCGCGTCACGTCATCATGGACGAGGTGGGTCCCGAGGGCCAGGCTCGCCTGCTAGACGGCTCCGTGCTGGTCGTCGGTGCCGGCGGGCTGGGCTCGCCGGTCATCCAGTACCTCGCGGCGGCAGGCGTCGGCCGACTCGGCATCGTCGACGACGACGTCGTCGAGCGCTCGAACCTCCAGCGCCAGATCGTCCACGCTGACGCCGACGTCGGTCGGCCGAAAGTCGAGAGCGCGGCCGACTACGTAGCCCGCCTGAACCCGGACGTCGACGTCGAGACCTACGAGACGCGCCTCGACGCCGATTCGATCGAGGAGATCGCCGGCTCGTACGACGTCGTCTGCGACGCGAGCGACAACTTCGCGACGCGCTATCTCTGTAACGACTACTGCGTGCTCTCGGGAACGCCGCTGTCTCACGGCGCCATCTACCGCTTCGAGGGCCAGGCGATCACGTTCGAAAACGACGGCGAGGGGCCGTGCTACCGGTGTCTCTTCCCCGAAGCGCCCGAACCCGGAACGGTCCCCGACTGCGCCACGACCGGCGTTCTCGGCGTCCTCCCCGGTACGGTCGGGTGTATCCAGGCGACCGAGGTCGTCAAGCTCCTCACCGGCATCGGCGACACCCTGTCGGGTCGGTTGCTCCTCTACGACGCGGCCGGCATGACCGTCGAGACCGTCGAGGTCCACCCGTCGCCCGACTGCCCCGTCTGCGGTTCGAATCGGGCGATCGACTCGGTGGACGACGTCACCTACGAGGCGCGGTGCGCGATCGGCGCGGACTGATCACGCGGTTCGTTCGAATCGAGCGGTGCCGTCCTGCTCGACGGTGATGCGGTAGTTCTGGTAGGAAAACGAGACCACCACCGAGGCGCTCTCGCTCGGCGGATTCTCGAAGAGGTGTTCTAAGACGTGATCGATGCAATTGTACAGCGGCGGTAAGTCTTCGACCCGACGCTCCTCGAGGTCGGCGATGACCGAGACGACTTCGACGTTCAGATCGGCGCTCTCGGTGTCGAACTGCCGGGTGACGACGGCCGAATCGTCGCTCCGCTCGTCCATGGTCGTCTCTCGACCGGCGAACACCGTAAATCGGCGACCGACCTGCGCAAGCAACGTCACGGCGTGACACGGACACGAGCTCACTGCGTGACACGGACACGAGCTCACTGCGTGACACGGACACGAGCTCACTGCGTGACACGGACACGAGCTCACTGCGTGACACGGACACGAGCTCACTGCGTGACACGGACACGAGCACTCGCCCAGGGGTGTCCTGCCGCGATGGGCACGTTCTTGGGACGAGCGCCCCACGGTTCGTCCATGTACCAGGTCGGTATCGTCGGTTGCGGCGTCATCGGGTCGCGCCTCGCGACGGCGTTCGAGGCCCACGAGCGGACGGAAATCCGGGCCGTCTGCGATCGCGTCGCCGAGCGCGCGGAGTCCATGGCGGAGACCTACGACTGTGAGGCGGTCACCGCGGTGGGCGATCTCGTCTCGATCGACACGATTGACATCGTCTACGTCGGCGTCCCGCCGAAACATCACGCGGCCGTCGTCCGGACCGCTCTCGACGCCGAAACGCACGTCATCTGCGAGAAGCCGATCGCCGAGACCGCGACGGTCGGGCGCGAACTGACGGTTCTCGCCCGCGAGAGCGATCGCACGACCGCCATCAACTTTCCGTTTCGCTACACGCCGGGGTTCGTGGACATGCGCGAGCGGATCGCAGCCGGCGAGATCGGGACGCCCAAACGCGTTACGCTCAGTTTTCGCTTTCCGCGGTGGCCCCGCGAGTGGCAGGACGTCGACTGGCTCGCCGGTCGCGAGCAGGGCGGCCCGCTCCGGGAGGTCGGCAGTCACTTCGTCTTCGGAACGCAGGAGCTGTTCGGTTCGATCAGCGACGTCACGGCCGACGTCCGATATACGGGCCCGGAGACGTACGAAGAGTCCATCGTCGGTACGTTCCTCGCGGGTGGCGACGCCGGCGATGCGTTCGGAGCGGATCCTGAGCCCGTCGAAGGCGGCACCGAGGGCGTCGTCGCCCTCGACGAGCCCGTCCACGGGACGATCGACCTCCTCTGTGACTGCGCCGGGAGCGAGGAGAACGCCATCACCGTCGAGGGGACCGAGGGATCGCTGTCGTTGCGGGCCTGGCGCCGCCTGGTGGCCGACCCCGGCGAACCGGACGAGCGGGTGCTCACCGACGACTCCGGCGAGACGACGCTCGCGCTGATCGACGAGTTCGTGACCGAACTCGACGGCGGCGACGGCGACCTCGTCAGCTTCGCGGCGGCGACGCGGGTGCAGGCGGTCGTCGACGAGCTTCTCGGCATTTGAGGTGTCTCCGAGCGGAGCGTCGGTGCGTACGACGCTGTCGACGACTCCGGACGCCGTGTAACCATCTCACACCGTTCGATCGAGACCGAAGACACGCCGTTCGGATGCATTCGGCGACACGACTCGCTGGAATCACACTCGAACGTACGAGGCACAGCAGGATGGCGACCACCCGGGACTAAAGGAGCTTCACACCGTCGGTCCCGTGTGAGCGTCATCGTCGAATTCAGCCTCTCGACCGAGGACTTCGTCTTCGGGTCGGCGCTCGAGACGGTCGAGGACATGCGCATCGAACTCGAAGCGATCGTTCCCACGGGAAGTCGCATCGTCCCGTACTTCTGGGCGACGGGCGAGGACTTCGAGGGGTTCGAACGCCACGTCCTCGCCGATCCGGACATCGAGAGTATTACGCAGCTCGATCGGATCGACGACACGGCCCTGTACCGGACGGAGTGGACGCGAGACGTAAACGGTATCCTCTACGGACTCGGCGAAACCGAGGCCGTCGTCCTCGAGTCGATGACGGTCCGCGACGGGTGGCACTTTCGTATCCGATTTCCGAACCACGACCTGCTCGGACAGTTTTACAACTTCTGTACCGAACGGGAGATTTCGGTGCACATCGACCGTTCGTACACGCTCACCGAAGCGTCGCGCGCCGGCCGCATCTTCGATCTGACGCCCGAACAGCGCGAAGCGATCGTCCTCGCCGTCCAGCGCGGCTACTATCGTGTCCCGCGTGAGACCGACCTGACGGAGATCGCAGCCGAACTGGGTATCTCACAGCAAGCTGCATCCAAACGAGTACGACGCGGTGCGGACAGGGTCCTCCGGGGAGCGTTACTCGATCCGGGCGAGCGGTTCTAACCGGAGGAAGCGAGAGTTCCACGGGTCACCCGACCCGTGGTTGGTTACCCGGAGGCAGGGCCGTGACGAGCATAAAGTGGTTGTTATACCCACCCGAGCACCGAACTGTGGGTGTACGCTACCCCGATGTACGATGACCCAGCGCTCACGCGAGGAGACCATCGCCGACCTGTTTCCGGTGGTCGCCCATCCGACGCGTCGATCTGTCCTGCGCACGCTTCGGCGGACCGATCACCCGACGGTCGAGACGCTCGCTCGTGATCTCACGGAGCGGCGAGCGGGCGAGGTCGACGAGGATCTCTCGGTGGCGTTGCACCACCAGCACCTGCCTTACCTGGCTGACGTCGGCGTGATCGACTACGACCCCGACGCGGGAACGATCGCGTCGACCGACGCCACTGACGCGGCCTACGACCTCCTGGACGCCGTCTCGAACTGACGCCGCTCGCGACCTCCCGCCGTGTGGGCCGCGTTGGCACTCACGGACGTTGACTCCCAGCCGCCGATCCGGGTGATCGTCGTCGGACACTCCGGTCGACGCGCGACGGTTCGCGAACTGTGCGTCGCGCACACTCGGGGCGCAACCCGTTCACTCCAGCTCTTTGTGCCGAGCGTGTTCGACCAGTTCCTCTAACGCCGGATGTGGTTCGTATCGAATTAGTCCCTGCGCTGGATCGTACTGGCACATTCCCGCATCCGCCAGTCGCGGGAGATGAACGTTGTGCAAGTCGATTTCGATGGTCCGTCGCGGGGGCCGATCGCCGGTATCCGTTCCGGCGGCTTCGTACGCCTGGATCGCATTCGCGGCCGCTTCGAGTTCGACGACCGTCTCGTCCGCAGTGCGCAAGTAGTACAACAGGTACCGTCGACGGGCGCTCGCTAACAGCTCGTAGATGCAATCGAGAGACTCGGTGACCGCCTGATGACGGGTTAGCGAGGCGAGATCGGGACTCCCGTCGTCGCTCGTTCTACCCGAATCCGGACCCCCTCCGTCAGCCATACGTCATCTCACTATACTTTGGGGGATGATAAGTCATCTGGTTGTCTCTCTCAAAATTTGCAAATTCGAACCAGAGACGGCCGACCCGCAACGTCGGGACGTGGCCGCCGAGTCCCGGTGTGACGCTCGCGATCCGTCCTCGGGGTTCGACGTGATTTCCCAAGCGGAGGCGTGTTTCGGCGGCAGACGTTGGTCACCGGTCGAACCGACCCCGCTGTGGCGGGAAGCCGTCGTTATCGGCTCACTCCGGAGGCAGGTGTACGTCTCGGAGCCAGAATCGCTCCATCGCACGGATCGCTTCGACGAAGTGATCGGCATCGATGGGTTTCGTCAGGTAGGCGTTGGCGGAGAGATCGTACGATCTGGCGACGTCTTCGTCGGCGTTCGAACTGGTCAACACGATCACGGGAAGGCGCGACCGGTCCGGATCCTCGCGGATCTCGGCGAGCACCTCGTCGCCGCTCTTTCGCGGCAGATTGAGGTCGAGCAACACGAGAGCCGGCGGTTCGACGTCCGCGTACTCGCCGCGCTGGCGGAGATACTCCAGCGCTGACACGCCGTCGGTGACGACGTCGAGTGAGGCGTCGATTTCTCCCTCGGCGAGCGCCTCCCGCGTGAGTCGCACGTCGCCGGGGTTGTCCTCGACGAGCAGGATGGTGGCTCGCTCGTTCGAATAACGGTTCACAGGTAGGCTACCGGGCGTACGGGGAAAGCGCTGTTGCCGGCCCGCGACGCCGCTCGTCGCGAGCGCCCACTCGAACGCCGATTTCAGCACTCGCGCGTTCTCGACCCCCGCAGGCCGGATCGAACCCGCTCGCGGACGAACCGATCGCCAGTCCAGCGCCAGACGCCGAGGGTGATCGTCGGATCGAGCGAGCAGATGAGGTAGGCGTAGCCCTCCCAGGTGGCGTCCGCGACGTCGGTCGCGCTCGGTTCGGGCGGGCCGGTCGGGTGCGAGTGGTAGAAGCCGACGACGTCGTCGCCACCGGCTTCGATCGACTCGACCGTTTCGAGGAGGGTCACTGGGTCGATCTCGTAGGTGGTTTCCGGCTCGACGGCCGCGTTCGGCGTCGGGATGGCGCGGTCGACGATACGCACGTGATTTCCGTCGGTTCCGGCGAGCACGCCGCAGACCTCGTTCGGAGCGCCCTCGACGGCGCGATCGATGATCGCGTTCCGGACGGCGTCGGGGACGACGAGCATCGGCTCAGGCGTCGACGCGCCGGCGGAGGGTCTCGACCGGGACCGCGAGGTCGCCCGGATCGGTGGCGTCTCCGAACCGGTCGGGGTGGATAACGCGCGCCAGCCGTTCGGCGGCGTCGACCAGCCGCGGGCCGGGGCGATTCAGGTAGTGGTGGCCGTCGATCGCGTAGACCTGGCCCGTTTCGACCGCGGTGAGTTCGTCCCAGCCCTCCCGGTCGGTGAGGTCGGACAAGTTCGCCGCGGTCTGGGCGAGGTCGAACCCGCAGGGGGCGACGATCGCCACCTCTGGGTCGTAGTCGACGATCTCCTCCCACTGGCGGGGTCGGGCGTCGGTGCCCGCCTCGGCGAGCTCGTACCGACCGCCCGCGATCTCGACGAGTTCGGGCACCCAGTGGGCGGCCACCATCACCGGGTCCGTCCAGTCGAAGACGACGACGCGCGGGCGCTCGTCGGGCTCCGGCGCGGCGTCTCGGACGGCGTCCAGCCGGGATTCGAGGTCGGCGCGAACGGAGGCGGCGCGATCGGGCCGATCGAGCAGGTCGCCGAGACGCTCCAGGTCGTCCAGCACCTCCCCGATCCGGTGGGCGTCGATCGGGACCAGCGCCGGATCGGCGTCGATCTCGTCGACGGCCGCCGCGACGACGCGCTCGTCGACGGCACAGACGTCGCAGACGTCCTGGGTGATCACGACGTCCGGATCGAGCCGGTCGAGCGCCTCGACGTCGACGTCGTAGACGCCGCCGTGGGCCTGGGCGTCGAGCACCTGCTCGTCGATCTCCGCGCTCGTCCCGCTCGCGTCGATCGTCGATCGCGTTACGCGCGGGTAGTCTTCGACTCGCGGCGGATAATCGCACTCGTGTGAGACGCCCACCGGCTCGATTCCGAGGGCACAAACTAGCTCCGTCGCCGAGGGAAGCGTCGTCACGACTCGCATACGCGGGCGTTGGTGGGGCGGGGAAATAGGTTCGTGGGTCGGCGGCGTGGTGTCACCGGTATCGACGGATCGGGAGGCGACTCGGCGGGCGACCCAGGATGTCGAGGATCGACTGGATCGAAAAGTCGACGCCGCCGTCGTGCTCGCGGCGCTGAAAGATGACGATTGGCTGTCCTCGACCGTCGACCTCGACGAGAAATCCGACCCGAAAACGTCCGTCGGTCGAGTTAGCGGCTCCCCTCCTCGATCACCCACTGCGCCGCGTCCCGATGCAGGTGCTGTTAGACATCTGTACCAATACCATTTCAGTTGGTGAAAAATAACTTCAGCCAATAATATTATACTGATCCCCCCATCAGTGGTCTTCATGGCGGAATTAGAATCGCTTATTTCCTTATCTCCTGCCAAGATTTCTGCGGGATACTTTACGTTCGGATTGTTCTGGATTCCCACCACCGACGTCGCGCTAGCGGTGCTGTTTCAGTCACAACAGCTGCCGACGGCGGTCGGTCTCGCGAAGGGATGGATCTTCGTCGGCATGTCGACCGTGTTGATTTTCACCCTGACGCACTTTCACCGGCGTCAGATGGGAGCCGCCCAAGAGAAACTCCAGCGGACGAACCAGCAGTTGCAGGTGTTTCACCGGGTGTTCAGACACAACATCCGCAACGATCTGAACGTGATCCGTGGCTACGCAGAAACGGTATCGAGCCGGGTAACACAGCCGGAGTTGCGCGAACAACTCGACCACGTGATCGAAACCACGGGGGACCTTCTCACCATCAGCGAGAAACTCAAAGTGGTCGAACAGGTGGATTCGTCGCCCGACGAACAGCGTTCGGTCGACCTGGCGCGACTCGTCGACGCGGAACTGGATCGGTTGCAGGGGCGCTATCCGGGGATCACGATCTCGAAGGAGCGCTCGCCCAACACGGTTATCGATGCCGGCGAGTCGATTCGGTATGCGATCCGTGAGGTCTTAGAAAACGCGATATCACATTTCGACGCCGACGTCTCGGACTGCGAGATCGCCGTCGATATTTCGGCGTCGGACGACGGCGTCGACCTCACCATCTGCGACAACGGGCCGGGCCTTCCAGACGCGGAACTCCGGGCGATCCGCCGTCAGCGGGAAACGCCGCTCATGCATACGAGTAGTGTCGGCCTGTGGGTGGTCACGTGGCTCGCCGAACTGAACGACGGTGGCGTAGACTACCGGCAGGACGGTGATGCTGGATTGTCGGTGACCTTCGAATTCCAGCCGTCTCGAGTGGCTTAAACCGGGTTACGCGACTCCCTCGAATCGGTTGCCTTCGTCCTGAACGTCGCCTTTCGCCGGTCCAATGGCCGATCGTTGACGGTCGTGGGAGTTTCCACTCCTCATTCGAATCAAATATAGGAAATTCTATACGTATCCGCGAACGAAACGCATACGTCGAGAATGAAGGTTCTCTGGGAGTGTTCTGGGTGCGGGAAAACGGTGAACGGGGCGGTAAATGGGGATCGGTGTCCGTACTGTCGCGTCGATCGGTGACTCGAATCGGACGGTCGACCGGGTAGCGGTCGGACCGCTGTCCGACGGCTTCAGACCACGACGACGGCGCTGAAAGGTCGGCCGCGATGGAGCGCCCGCTGGTTCGGGTTTTCGGCTTTCATATCCGTTCCCCGACCGCGTAGTGGCGTTCCGCGATCTCGCTGTCGTCGACCACGGTGTCCACCAGCCGGGGCGGGGTTCGGTCGGACGCGTCCCCGAACGGAGCGATTCGAGAAGATCGAGTCGGTCGATTAGTGCGAGATTCAACACTTGAGAGGCATCAGAACGACGAGTTCGTTACCCTGCATACTCGAGGTCATCGGCGAACTCGGTATCGGTGTAGTGGCGCGGAATTTCGCGCTCGCCGAGAAGCTCGTGGAACTCCCGCTTCGACAGCTCCGCTAACGCACGCGCTTTACCGAACGAGAGGATGTCTCGCGCGTAGAGCGAGACGGCCAACTCTTGCTTTACCGTCCGGGACCGATCTCCCTCGGGAAGCTGCATGGCCTCGTACACTTCCTCGTCGATCTCGATCGTCGCCATGCGTGCCAGTAGGACGACTCGATTATTGAGTGTTTGGCCCTGCCATCCTCGTGGACATTGTGACTTGTGCCGACTGCTCGATGGATCCTCGTTATCTCCTCGGGTGTCGAGTCATCCCCGACTGCGAATTCAGTTCTCAGACTTTTCGGCGGTCACTTCGTCGTCACCACCGTCTTTCTGGAGCGATTCCATTGCCACGCGGGGTCCGTCGTCGTCAATCTCGATCGCGTCCGATTTCTGTACGTCGAGATATGGTTTCTCCTCGGTCATTAGGTTACAATCAGAGGCTGGGGGTAAAGAACCCTCAAAATGAGTCGAGAACAAACCACGTTCGGCCGTCCTGTAGTGTTCTGATCTTGGGTGGCGGTTTTCGATCACGCTATACTCAATCGTCTCATGAGCCAAACTCTTATACTAATTCTACACATATGTATAGGCATGAGTGTGGATAGAAAATCGATCCCGGTTTCGATCCCCGAAGGGCTGGTCGACGAACTCGATCAACTCGTTGCGGAGGGGAAGTTCGGTTCGCGGTCGGAAGCACTCCGATACGGGGCCCGGCTGGTGGCTCGTGAATCCCAGATGAAACGCCTCCACGAGGAGACGGCTCACCGGGCGGCCCAGGACGTCGAGGATCGACTGGAGCGAAAACGTGTACGTTGATACTGACGTCGTGCTCGCGGCGCTGAAAGATGACGATTGGCTGTCCTCGGCCGTCGACCTCGACGTGATTCAAGCGCCAACCTGAAGTAAATCGTTAATTCCTCTGGTTCCTACTACACGGCTATGGAGGACGTACCCCGGACAGAAGACCGATCTCTTGACCGCCCGTTTCTCAGCTCGTCTCGGGCCGCCGGGATTCGGACACAGATGGAGACGTTCGTCTCGGAGCATCAACCGGCGGATCCGAAGGACGTCAGAGCGTCGATTTCCACCACTGGTGACGATCTTTCTCGTTTCGTCGACCGCGAGCGCGATGGGCGTCGCTAATCCACCGGGTGTTTACTCGCGTTCCCCGACCGCGTAGTGAAGCTCCACGATTTCGCTGTCATCGACCGTGGTATCCAGTAGTTCGAGCGGCCGCCGTCCGTCCCCGTCCGAGAACAACGCAATACCGTCTCCAAGGAGGATCGGAACGAGCGACAGTCGGAGTTCGTCGATCGCGTCCGCCCGGAGGAACGCCTGGACGAGCTGTGCGCCGCCCACCAGCCAGACGTGGTCGTCGCGCCGTTCGAGGTCTGTTGCGACGGTCTCGACATCGTCGACGAACTCGACCGAATCCGTCGCGGACGGGAGGTCCCGGTGGGTGAACACGTACGTCGGTTTCTCGCCGTAGGGTCACTCGCCGAACCCGAGCACCTGTTCGTACGTCGTCGCGCCCATCACGAGACAGTCGACCGAATCGAAGAACGCGGCGTATGCCTCGCCGTCGGATTCGAACCCCTCCAGCCAGTCGACGCCGCCGTCCAGGTCCGCGAGGTAGCCGTCGACACTCGTCGCCACGTAGCAGGTGATTCGGCCCATGCGATTCGTACGGTTGAGAGGGTAATAGCACTCGCCACGGCTGGCTCGATGGATTTTGGGCCGATTATTCCCTAATAGCGATAGATAATTATATGGTGCTTCAGGTTAACTGTTTGAACGGAAGCCACGCTCCCGCGGCCAGGGGGACATACGAGAAATGTCCCGGGTGTTAGGGCACCCGAGACGTGGCTTCCAAATCCCATGTGGGGGATTTTGGTCGCCATGTTACGCTACAAACCTTCGAGACAAAAAGGTCTCGCACGCCCGTGGTACCGTAAGCAACTGCTATTCGTCGAAATTCTCTTGGATTCTAACGCGGTTTGGCCATGGGAGGTGGATGGATGACGGGCGAGGTTCGTAGCGAGTCGTCGGCGAGTCGACCGTGCTACCGCTGCGGTGATTCAGTTGCCGAGGAGTGGATCGTTCGACTCACGGCGACGCATGGTGACGCGAGTGCCGGCTGGTATCGGGATTCTGAGCGGGAGCTGTGTCTCGACTGCATCGCCGGGATCGGGATGTTGGAACTGGAAGCGGAGGGTTCGTCGGACGATGAAGTGAATGAACGGTCTGTTCGCGATCGACTTGGAGCGGTTCGGTCAGCGACTGATTAGATTCGTTCTACTTCGATTTGCCACCGTGACTCACTGGTTCTGTGAACACGAGTATTGAATCCTTCTGGAATTAGTGAATTAAACTCGGTTCTTTATCTTCCTATTCAGTTTGAGGTCGGGTGACTCGGCGCCACACGAAATTTGTCCTGCTGCCCTCCCCTATGTGAACACAGTATCCATGTTCTCGTGTGCATATTCGTAAAATGGTCTCTGGCGAGCTGTAACTCCAAGGGATCACGGATCGATCACGGATTCTATATCCAAATCCAGCGAAAGTATAATATTCCATAAGAATTTTTTAGGATTATGAACAAAATCCGGTTCCTGGTTGGATGAAGGCTGCGGGTGTAGCGCTATTTTTCCTCTTCATAATCGCAACGATGTATATGTGGATTCTTCCGCTGATCTGAAGCGGTCCTTTCCACTCAAAGTGAACCTCCGTTTCACCTGTTTCATGTGGACCATCCGTTTCAGAAGGTAATCTGTCGAGGAGGCAGGGAGGGGCCGGTGTAATTTTTTTGCCTCTGTCCCCTTGGGGACACGCCGTGCGGTGCTGTCGCGGTAGCTCGCCTATTCCAGTCCCCACCCAAACCTACCTATAATATCAATACAATCACCTGTTCATGGGTGTCGTTCGCAGAGAGGGAGACTGGCGACTCGAAAAACGGAGAGACGGAGTTTACCAGATCACGTTCCGTACGGAACCGCAACTCAACGTCTATACACCTGACGCGTCGCGATTGCGCAACCAACCGCTGTTCGAGGCCGTCCCGACCTATGACGTTGGCTCGTATTCGGAAGTGGAAGGGCTCTTCGAGGAGAAGGCGCACGGTCCGCCGCCGCTCGGGATGGCGTCACCGGCAAACGGCCCGACCGGCCGCGCGTCGACCGAGTCCGACGACCTCGATCTTGACGACGTCCCACCGATCGGAATCAGCGTCGCCTTCTTGCTCGTCGGCGGGTTCACTATCTACACGTTCTGGGGCACCACCAACACCATCGCGCTTCTCTTCGGCCTGGGATTTCTCGCGCTCGGACTCCTCCCGCTCGGCTACGCCGCCTATCGGTTCAACGCGGACGGCTGGCGAGCCGCCGCCGAATTCCTCGTCACCGTCGAGGCGAACGACGACACCGCCGAGGACACGACGAAAACCCCGCCAGCCCCGAAGAAACTCAAGAATGCCATCATCTTCGACCGCGCCGACCAGCACTGCGAGTGGTGTGAGAATCCCTTCGACTTCCTCGAGGTTCACCACATCGTACCGCGGAGCGAGGGCGGCCCGAACGACCCGGGAAACCTCGTCGCGCTCTGTCCCAACTGCCACGAGAACGCCGATCGCGAGGCCATCCCCCGCTCGAAGATACAGGCGAAGGTGAGGCGACTCCCGGCGGTGTCGGTCGACTGATGAACTCCTTACTTTTCCCGAGCGGCAACCGTCGTGTACACGCAGCGTTGTCGGGTGTCCTGTGAGGTAGGGAAACGGGTGTACCGACGGGTTTAGAACCCCTTCAGTCGATTTCTATTTCGATGTCGTACTCGTTGGTCACACCCGAAGACCCGTACGGGACGACGTAGTAGACTTCCGATCGGGTGTTCGCATCCATTTCTCTCGCCTGAACGGTGACGGATTCGTCGTCAGAATCCGATGTCGACGAACCCACTTGATTCTCGTCTGGATCCAGGACCTCCAGGTTCAGGTCGCCGTCGTCGTGGTTGAAGTACATCGTCGCGGTTAGTTCATCGCCTTCATTCAATTCGACGTTGAAGTAGTGCCGCTCGCCGTCCTCGATGAGGTATGTGCCATGCAGACCCACGCTGAGTCTTCTGCTCCAAGAAGGCTCATCACCTGGCTCAGGCCATCCCTGCGAGGGGCCGGTAGGAACGTCATTCGAATCCTCGGTATCGTCGGTCGAATCCTCAGTCTCCTCTGGATCTCCAGTATCGTCAGTCGTATCGTCGGATTCTTCACCGTCTATGCCATCGTCGTCCGTCGCCCTCGCCTCGGTGTCGTCGCCGCCTCCCAGACACCCTGTTACCGCAATTATTCCGGTTGTTCCCGCCATTTCCTTCAGATACGAACGTCTGTCCATATTTTTGAATGTATTACTGTTGATAAATAACTATCGTCCGGTTTAGATATGTTGCCGAGGGTTTCGGTGATCGAGCTGCCACAGACACGGCCGTTATTCGGCCGGAATATTCTAACAGTGCGTATAGGGGTCAGTGGTCGTTCTGATAACTGCGTGTCCCGTATGCAGCAAGCCCCTCCTGACGAAATCTGGGTAGCACGTTCTGCTGTTGTTGCGTACAGGGCGCCTATCCTGAACGGTGGCTTTTGCTCGAACGCGTAGTGACGACGGTGTTTTTTCTGCTCGGCCGTGCTGCTAGCGGTGACATGACTGACAGAACGATACTGCTTACTGGTGCCAGTGGCGGGATCGGCTCAGTCGTTGCCGAGGCGTTCGCTGGCGACGGCTGGCGGACAGTTCTCTGTGCCCGATCCAGAGAGGCACTCGAATCGACCGCGCAGACCGTCTCGGCAGCAGGTGGCACACCGGTCGTTCGTCCGCTCGACGTCCGTGACGAAGATGAGGTGTTCAACGCGCTCCTCGAGACGATTCCGGAGTCGTTGGACGTCCTGGTCCCCGCAGCCGCAGTGATGCCCCACGCACCGGGGGAGCGACCGCTTCAGGAGGAACACTACGAGGACGTCCGGGCCGTACTCGACACGAACGTGTACGGGCTGTTCGCGGTGATTCGGGAGGCTCTGCAGTTCATGAGACCCGACGGCCGCGTGCTCGTCCCGTCGGGGTCGGTCGCGCGCGATCCGAAACCGGGAATGGGGGCGTACGCTCCCTCCAAGGCGGCTGTCGAGGCGCTTGCGCGCGGGTTCGCTCTCGACATCGACCAGTCGGTCGGAATCGTCGACCCGGGCTTCGTTGCGACTAACCTCACCCATGGGAAGGGGCGCGATCCGGCTTCCGTCGCGGAGCTGTTCCGATGGGCAGCTCTAGAGTGTCCAGCCGGGGATCTCGACGGAAACATCGTCGGGCTCCGGGAGTGGAAGCAAGCGACGCGCTGAGTAATTCAACGCCGCTTAGGTTCCCCCCTCGGGCATTCACCGCTGTAATTTACACGCCCTTCTAACAGCTGGTGAATAGGTTGAGAACGCGGAGACAGAACGCGAATACGACGCCGAACCCGGTCAGGAAACCGGCCGAATAGTTATAGGCGACCTTTTCTTTCTTCGAACTGTGGAGGCACTCCTCGTCGCCGCAGTCGGCGTATTCATCGCGACAAACCTCGATCTACTGGTCGTCGTCATCGCCTTCTGTCTCGACGAGGATTACGCCACCGGTGAGGTGGTACTCGGCTACTATGCGGGGTTCGTCGTCGGGATCGGTGGGGCCGTCCTCGGTGCGTTTGTCGTGACCGGCGTCCTGCAGCGCTGGGCGTTCCTGCTCGGGGCCATCCCGATCGGAATGGGGCTGTGGGGCCTATTCCGGCGCGAACCCGCCCCGAGGGGCGACGAATTACAGGTGATCCCGGGGCCGATGGGGCGGGTCTGGGTCGTCACCGTCACCGCGATCGCGCTGAACGGTGAAAATTTGGCGGTCTATATCCCGTTTTTCGTCGGCCTCACGTTGGAACAACTCCTCGCGGTCGTAGCCATCTATATCATCGGCGCCGGCGTCCTGTTTCTCGGCGCCCTCCTGGTCACGCACATCACGCGTGACCTCCCGCATCCAGCGTGGATCGATCGGTGGCTCGTCCCGACGGTGTTGCTATTCGTCGGCGGTTACGTCGTCGTCTCCGGCTGGATCGCGGTGTGAGCGTCGTCGGAACCGAGTCGTGTGATGTACGAACCGGGTTCCGGTTCGTGGATGTGACGCGACTCCGGCCGAATCACGGCCTGCCAATACGGCCTGCATCGGTCACGTTGGTTCTGTGTCCGCAGGCTCCCGACACCCGGGGTCGGTACCGTTCGACCGACGCCCCGTCGACAGCGTCCGAATCCCGACCACCTATAGCGAAACACCGCTTCCAAGACCGACCGCTCGCGAGGTTGCCGCTCAAAAACCGTCCCCACCATCGTTTCAGAACCGTTATTGAGCCGGCCCGCGACATTGGTTCACATGCGCGGTACGCGCGGTCTGCTGTCGACGATCGGCGGGAGACGCATCCTCCTCACCGTCGGTGCGTTTTACGTCGTCCTCGCGACGGTCCGAGCGGGCTATCAGCTCCAGGCGGGTGCACCACTACTCACGACTGCCATTATCACGACCTTCGTCGGCGGTTCCGGACTCACCGTCTTCGTCGGCGCCTACCGGTTGCCGACGATGGACGTGCACCCGTCGTTCTACGCCCGGACCGCGGGGTGGACGTTCGTCGGCATCGGCGCCATGCTCGGACTTCTCGCCCTCTATCACGTCCAGCCAGGCACTGGCATCTCCGAGCCGAATCGATCGGTTCCCATCCTCACCGGGTTCGCCGCCGTCGCCGGCTTTGGCGTCGGGGCGAACGACGCGCTCGCGAGGACGTCCACCCTCGAACTCGAGCGGCAAAACCGCGAACTCCAGCGAATGCACGCGCGATTCGAGGCGTCGAACGAACGGCTCGAACAGTTCGCCTACGCCGCCAGCCACGACCTCCAGGAACCCCTTCGCATGGTCTCTAGCTACCTCAAACTCATCGATTCTCGCTACGGCGACGACCTGGACGATGACGGACGAGAGTTTCTCGAGTACGCCATCGACGGCGCCGACCGGATGCGCGAGATGATCGAGGGGCTCCTCGAGTACTCGCGCATCGACACGCAGGGCGAGCCGTTCGAACCCGTCGACCTGGACAGCGTCCTCGCGGCGGTCAGAAAGAATCTCGAACTCCGGATCGACGAGTCAGACGCCACCATCGAGGCCGACTCGCTCCCGCGCGTCGAGGGCGACGAGCGCCAGCTGCGCCAGCTCTTTCAGAACCTCATCGCCAACGCGATCGAGTACAGCGACGACCCGCCGCGGATCGAGATCGACGCCGAGCGCGACGGCGACGGGTGGATCGTCTCGGTGCGCGACGAGGGCATCGGGATCGACCCAGACGACCAGGAGCGCATCTTCGAGGTGTTCCAGCGCCTCCACGGTCGCGACGAACACCCTGGGACCGGCATCGGGCTCGCGCTCTGTCAACGGATCGTCGAACGTCACGGCGGTGAGATACGCGTCGACTCCAAATCCGGTGAGGGAACGACTGTCGCATTCACGATTCCCGCGGTGACGGCTGACGGACCGACGGAACCAGCCCCGCTCTCGAACCCGGATTCGACCGATTGACGCCCGGCTGATCGATCGCCCGGCTTCGTACGAACACGGCGTCCGGTCCGTCGATCGGTGGACCGTCGAAGCTGACGAGGGGCTCGACACACTCGAGGATCTCGTCGGGGCTGGTAGCCCACCCGATCACTGCACCGTGTAGCCGCCGTCGACTGCGAGGGGTTGGCCGGTGACGTACGAGGCGTCGTCGGAACACAGCCAGACGACCGCCGAGGCGATCTCTTCGGGTTCGCCGAGCCTGTCGGCCGGGATCGCCGCGATCGTCTGCTCCATCGATTCGGCGTCCGCCTCGCCCGCTCGCGAGACCATCGGCGTGTCGATGACGCCCGGGAGGACGGCGTTAACCCGGAGCCCCTCGGCGCTGAACTCGACGGCCGCCGACCGCGTCAGTCCGACGACGCCGTGCTTGCTGGCGACGTAGGGGCTCAGGTTCGGAAAGCCGAGCGCGCCGGCGATCGAGGACGTGTTCACGATGGCGCCGCCACCGCCGTCGAGCATCGGCGGAATCTGCTCGCGCATCGCGTAGAAGACGCCGTTCAGGTTGATGTCGAGCACGCGATTCCAGTTATCGTTGCCCTGGTCGGGAAAGCCGACCTGTTCGCCCTCGATTCCCGCGTTGTTGAACGCGAAGTCCAGCCCGCCGTAGGTGTCGACGGCCGTCGAGACGGCCGCCGCGACCGCACCCTCGTCGGTGACGTCGGTCTCGACGAAAGTGGCGTCGCCGCCGTCGTCTTCGATCAGCGATACCGTCTCCTCGCCGCCCTCGGCGTCGACGTCGGCGGCGACGACGCTCGCACCCTCGGCCGCGAATCGTTGCGCCGTCGCTCGGCCGATCCCGGACGACGCTCCGGAGACGAACGCGACGCCGCCGTCGATGCCCTTCATTCGAATCTCCCTCCGGGGCGTCGTTCGGTCGAGCGAGCGGTGCTGCCGGCGGGAATCCCGATTACGTGTCGCTTCGGTCGACTGGCTGGTGTCATTGCGGTAGGGACTACTACTCACTGGCACTTATAGGAAATCAGCCGTCGATCTCGCCCAACTCGGCCACATCCTCGTCGGTCAACGCTAGCTCCGACGCCAGAACGTTCGATTCCAGATGGTCGACGCTCGATCGTCCGTATTTTTCTCGACGTACGTTCCAGGGATCGTCAGACTACCTTCTGTCGCAACTGATGCAATCTGGTCGTTTCAGTATGGTTGGGTGCTTCTACCCATCGTCGAGCAGTTCGTCCAGGTCGTCGGCAGTGAGCGAATCGTGTTCGTCCAGATACGATTCGACCCTCCTCACGCTCGACAGATCGGTTATCGTATCCAGTTTTTGGCGTGCCTGTTGGCTGAACTTCCCCAGTTTCCCCTGGTCGTACTGGTGGGTTCGATCGACGTAGAGTACGTACACGATGTGATACGACGAGTTCCCGTCAGGAACGTGTGTTAGCACCTTCGTGTACAGTCGGCCGGCGTCACTGAATCGGACGATGTCGAGTGTCCCGATTTGCTCGTAGACGTACTGGTCTGGAGGGGCGTCGCTGGAAGCCAAAGTGTGTAACTTAGACAACGGGTTCCGCTGTTCAGTGACGTCGAGAGCGTCGAGATGGGCCGGAAATTCCCTCTCAAATATGATATGGGTCTCTTCTGGCCCGCCCAACGGAACGTACGACACAATACAGCCGATGGCTGACTAAAACTTAAAACTTCAGAACGTCAGCTATTTCTTCCTTGCTCGCCGTTTCTCCTTCGGCAAGGTTGTCGATCGCTTCGAGAACTGCTTCGGGAACCTCCGGCTCGTCGTCCTCGCTCTGATCCGATTTTCGAGCGGGCTCGCTCGACATACCTGTTCAAAGGTGGGTGATGTGTATAAATCTACTCCTCACCAGTG
The DNA here is from genome assembly GCF_024300625.1 of Halovivax gelatinilyticus. Lineage (GTDB taxonomy): Archaea > Halobacteriota > Halobacteria > Halobacteriales > Natrialbaceae > Halovivax > Halovivax gelatinilyticus. The sequence goes on from NZ_CP101322.1 coordinate 2,138,210, forward strand.
CGAGAAATGTAACTGGAGTCCGACTCGCTGCGTCTCGTCGTCACTGTGCTTGCCTACGCTACGGCGTCCAACTCGGCCACATCCTCGTCGGTCAACGCTAGCTCCGACGCCAGAACGTTCGATTCCAGATGGTCGACGCTCGAGGTCCCCGGAATCGGGATGGTCACGTCCGAGTGTTCGAGCAGCCAGGCGAGCGCGACCTGTCGGGACGTGGCGTCGTGTCGCTCGGCAACGTCCTCCAGCACGCCGGCGACCCCCTCGTCCTCGACGGTGTACAGCGGGCCGTACGGGATAAAGCCGATGCCGTGGTCCTCGCAGGCCTGAAGAACGTCTTCTTCTCGACGATCGCCGACGTTGTACTGGTTCTGGACCGTCGCGACATCGACGATCTCCATCGCGGTCTCGAGCTGCTCGACGGTGACGTTCGAGAGGCCGACGTGGGCGACCTGGCCTTCGTCTTTCATCTCGGCGAAGGCGGATATCGTCTCCTCGAAATCGGCGTCGGGATCGGGGCCGTGAAGCTGGTAGAGATCGATCCGTTCGGTCCGGAGTCGATCGAGGCTACAGCGCACCTGGTTCTCGAGGAAGTCCGGATCGCCGCAGGAGAGCCACTCGCCGTCGCGGTTTCTGACGACGCCCGCCTTCGAGGCGACCACCACGTCCTCACCGTCGATCGACTCGTCGCCGGTGAGCACCTCCCCGAGCAGGCGCTCGCTGACGCCGGGGCCGTAGGAATCGGCGGTGTCGATGAAGTCGACGCCGAGGTCGACGGCTCGACGGACGACGTCTTTCGCGGCGTCTTCGTCCGCCGGCGGCCCGATGATGCCCTCGCCGCACAGTCGCATCGCGCCGAATCCGAGTCGCGAGACCGTCAACTCGCCGCCGATGTCGAACGTGTCACTCTGGTTTGTGTGCGAAGAATTCACGATCAACCGTAGTGTCTCCGTTGCCAAAGGCGTGTGGTTCCGCAGGGCGGTTGCTGACACGTGTGCGCTCGGTTCGTGTGACTCTTACTCGTCGCCGGCTCGCAGATCTCCCAGCGAGTAGATGATTAGCCCGACGATTACGACGTACAGCCCGACCAGCAGCAGAGACGCCGCGCTCGCTTCGGCCGGTGGGAGGTAGTCGTACAGCCAGCCGGTGCCGAGCCAGGTGAGCCAGCCGCCGGCGACGATCGCGGCGGCCAGCCCGAAGATCAGGATGATGGCGCCGACGGCGGCGATCCCGCGTCGGAACGCATCGAGTGCGTCAGCCATGGGGGTGTCTCCGCCGGTGGTACGCCGTCCGTTCGAATCCTACTCGGCCCGGAAAGTGCAGGGACGACGACGTACGTACGACCTACCCGAAAGACCCCTGGGCAGATCGCCGTCTCAGATCGACCCGCCGAACTCGTCGTGGCTCGTGGCGTCGTGTTCGTCCGTGTCGTGCGTTGGAGCGTCGCGGCCCTCACCAGTCGCCGCGTTCGCCGGGAGCGACGGCTCGTCCGACTCGTCGCTGATCTCGATCACCGTCCCGTCCTCGTCGTCGTGGGTCATCCCCAGCAGCTCGTCGACGCCCCGTTCGGTCTCGCGCTCGATCGCGTAGACGAACTGGAGGGCGCGTTCGAACTCGTTGCCGAGTCCCTCGCCGGTGACGCGGTCGTGGTAGAGCGCCTCGACGCTGTGGGCGCCTTCCGGGTGGAGGTACTGGAACGGGTGGTCGTTGGGAACCTCCTGCAGGTCGACGTCGATCGACCAGAGAAGCGGCAGGGCCTGGATGGCCCACCCCTTCGGCTTCGGGGTCTTGCGGCCGACCGCGGTGAGCGCGGTCGTCACTGCCGTCGATTTTGCGTCGCTATCGTAGTAGACGCCGGGGACGCCGGGTACTGAGAGTCGCATGGCCTGAGCCAAACGTACCCGGCCAAAAGTGTCCGGGCCCGGCAGGTGCCGGTGGCGGCCGAGGGTGAACCGACCGCCGGCGCGGGTGTCACCGCCGATGCGGCCGCGGTTCGATCAGTCACTGCCTGTCTCGTCTCCGAATCCGCTCCCTGACTGGTTTCATTACGTTACCTACTTCGAACCCGAACCTATATGTGTGATTGACAACATGGTGGTAGTAGATACCACCGATGTCATCGTTCGACTCACAGGCGGAGAAATCGCGCGAGGACGAGCACTCGATCTCGTGTTCGGTCGTCGAAGCCGTAACCGAGATAGGCTCCGAGTGGCGCCTGATCGTCCTCCACGACCTCGTCGATGCGGACGAAAAGCGCTTTAACGAACTCAAGCGATCGACGGGGGCCAGCTCCCGAACGCTCTCGCGCGTCCTGGACGACCTCGAGGAGTCGGGGCTCGTCACGCGGCGCGTCGAGGACAAACCGCTCGCCACCTACTACTCGCTCACCGAGAGCGGAGCGTCGCTGTGTCCCGTCTTTAACGAACTCGAAGCCTGGGCCGACGAGCACCTCTAGGTCGAGCGGATTTCTGCGACCGATTCGTCAACCGGGCGATCGGGCGCTCGCCGTCGGACGGACGGGATAGCGTCGATACCGTCGGTGTCGCACCAGATTCGATGGCGCACAATCGGGACGGGGGAGTGTCACCGGGTCGTCGATCGCCTCGAATACCGAGCGACGACCGTCGCGATACCGTATCCACCCGCGCCAACGACGATGGCGAACGGGAGACCGGCGGTGGCGCCGCGTTCGATCCCGCCGATCAACTCGTGATAGGCGTCAGTGTAGCCGTAGCCCAACCGCCGAGGGTAGGTGTACCGGGAGGCCATCTCCCAGTCGCCGGTGAGATGTCCGACGAGCGGTGGAAAGGCGTGCAACAAGAGGGCGACCAGCCACACCGCACCGATCGTCGGGGCGAGACCCGCTTTCACCACCCGTCCCGCGATGGCAATTCCGATCGCAAGGCCGATCCAACCCGGCGTGTAGCCGACGTCCAGCACGCCGAGGGCGAACCCACCGGAGAGCAGCGCCAGCAGACCGATAACGCCGAGAAGGAACCGTCCGACGTCCCGACGCTCCCCGAGAACGTGCGGCCGGACCCGACCGAGAGCCGTCATCACGATCGAAATTGTCGGTCGAACGGATAGTCGCTTCGGTTGAAAAACCGTCACGTTCGGCGAGACGGAAGGCGTCGGGCTTCTCGGTGGCCTGTTCGTCGCCGTTGCCGTCGGACGTGCGTTTCGAGGCCAGCCGAGGCGACCAAATCGTCACTATCCTGATCATCACGCTGCTGGTCGCCGTGCCGGGTCTCGTCCCCTGGACGGCGCGCACGGGCTTTCCGTTCGGAGATCGCTCCGGCCGCACCGATCTCCTGCATTACGGATCGCCGACTGACGTTCGAACCGTTGCAACGCCACGATCACGGACACCGTGAATAAACCGACCGCTTGATACAGTATCGAGTACGTTCGCCGCTGGATCTATCGACGACGACCTGCGCAATCTACCGAGGTGGACCCGGTGGTCCGTTCTACAGGTCGTAGAGCTCGGTGAATTTCTCGTCGACGTAGTCTAGGAAGTACTCGGCCGTGAGCGGTTCGCCCGTCGCGACCTCGATCAGCTCGTCGGTCGGGTAGCGCTGGCCGTGGCGGTGGACGTGTTCTTCCTGCCACTCGCGGATGGGGTCGAACTCGCCCTCGCGGACCAGGCCGTCGACGTCGAGGTCCTCGCGCATGGCGGCGTCGAGCTGGGCGGCCAGCACGCTGCCGACGGTGTAGCCGTGGAAGGTGGCCAGGCCGGACGACCAGTGGATGTCCTGGAGACAGCCGCGCGTGTCCGTCTCGGGCACGATGCCGAGGTACTCGTCCATCTTTCGGTTCCACGCCTCGGGGAGGTCGGCGACGTCGAGGTCGCCGCGGACGAGCGCGCTATCCAGCTCACACCGGAGGATGATGTGGAGGTGGTAGGTGAGCTCGTCGGCTTCGACGCGGATGAGGTTGTTCGGATAGATCTGATTGACCGCGGCGTAGGCTTCGTCGACGGTGAGCCCTTCGAGCGACGGGAAGTGCTCTTTGACGGTGGGCAAGAACAGTTCCCAGAACGGCTTCGTCCGCCCGACGTGGTTCTCCCAGAAGCGCGACTGCGATTCGTGGACGCCCGAGGATCGCGACTGGCCGAGCGGCGAGCCGTAGGCGTCCTGGCGGAGCCCTTGCTGGTATGAGGCGTGGCCGTACTCGTGAATAACGGCCATCAGGCCGGCGAGCGGGCTGGACTCGTCGTAGCGCGTCGTGACGCGCGCGTCGAACTGCGTCCCCGACATGAACGGGTGTGGCGCCGTATCCAGCCGGCCGCGATCCCAGTCGTAGCCGACTACGTCGAGCGCCTCTCGACAGAGCGCCTCCTGGCTCTCTGCGTCGTAGGTGCCGTCGATCGGATCGGGGAGGTCCCGACCCTCGGTTTCGATGCGCTCGATCAGCGGGACGAGGTGGTCGCGCAGCTCCTCGAAGATCTCCTCGACCTGTTCTAAGGGCAGGTAGGGCTGGCGGTCCTCGTACTGGACCTCGTAGGGGTCTCGGTCGGGGTCGATCGCGGCCGAGCGCTCTCGCTCCAGGTCGATCAGCCCGTCCAGGCGAGGGGCGAACGACTCGTAGTCGTCGTCGGCTTTGGCCTCCTGCCAGATGCGCTGATTCTCAGAGCGGTGCTCGGATAGCCGGGTGACGAGGTCGCTCGGGACGCTCGCCGATCGCTCGTACTCTCGGCGGATCTCGCGCACCTCGGCCGCCTGCTCGTCGTCGAGGTCCGCCTCCGAGACGGCCCCTAGCAGTTCGCCGATCCGCTCGTCTGTGAGGAGGTCGTGCGTGACGGTCGAGAGCGCGCCCAGCTGCTTGGCGCGGGCGGGCGCGCCGTCGTCAGGCATCATCACCTGTTGGTCCCAGCCGACGACCATTCCGGCGTGTGAGAGGTAGGCGTACTGTGCGTACCGGTCGGTCAACTCGTCGTACGCGCCGTCCGAATCGGTGGACTCGCGTTCGTCAGCGGTAGCCATGTATCGAACCGGTATGTGTGTCTATGTCAATGTTCGGGTGACGGTCGTGACGGCCGCAATCCTCGCGGCGCCCCAGGTTCGTTTCGACGAGCGGAGCGACCGCCTTCATCGACTACTCGATAGCAATATCGAAGACCGGCAAGCCGCGCCTGCGGTCGATCGACATCCCGACCGGTCCCGATCGGGCCGGAGAAAGCTCGGCTTGAACGCCGTCGATCGATCTGCCCGCTATCGATTTCGCCGTCGAATCGACGGTCGCAGCCGACCGCTCGCCCGCCCGGTATCGGCGACGTTGACCGCCGCGTCCGACCGCCGAACCGTCGTGAACCGTATAAAGCCTTTTAGGCCGGTTTCGCGACGATTCACCTATGAGGGGGAGGGCGCGGACTGGGGGGTCCGTCGATCTCGATCGACTCGAAGCCGCAATCGAGTCCTGGGAGTATCGCATCTCGCCGACGTCGGCGGCGGCGCTGGCGACGCACATCGACGAGCGAGTGCCGGCGGCCGACGTCACGCGGCCGGAGCGCGGCGACGAGGCGCACCTGGTCGTCGACGACGCGATCGCCGTCACGTTCGTCGAGGAGCTTGGTCGTCGGTTCCGGACGACCTTTCACGTCCTGGCAGACCGGTACGACGCCGTCATCTGCTACTCGATCAGCGCCCACCGGGACGCGCCGTCCGAGTGGCGGACGTTCACCCGTCGTCACCGGAGCGAGTCGGTCAGATTCGTCAGACGGCCCGAGCCCGAGCCGGAGGTGCCGGGACTGGCCGGACCCGCCGCCGTCGCCTCGGTCCCGCTGGTGATGGCCGCGATTACGGTCGTCCTGGCGGGGCTCACGGGGTTGCTCTCGGCGGACGCGGGCGCGCTCGCCGTCGAGGTCGGCCTCGTCCTCGGGGCGATCTCGCTCGCCGCGATCGCCACCGCCGTCGGCCTCTTCGGCCTCGTCCGTCGCCAGCAACTCGCTACGCTCTCCTGATCGGACCTCCGTCCGTCGTATCGGTACTGCTCCAGCGCGATCCGGCCGCAACCTTCATTCACGAACTGCCGAAAGTGAGGGGTAGCTCCGGTGCCCGCCGGGCTGGACCCCCACGATGACCGACTGGATCGACGCGCAGCCGCGATACGACGAGTACTGGGACTGGGCGGCCGTCGCCCTCTTCCTGTTCGTCACGCTCGACCTGCTGACGTCGCTGTACGCCACGGAAGCCGTCGGATTAGAACACGAACTCAACCCGATTATGGCCTGGCTGCTCGGCGAGTCGCTGTACGTGATCGTCACCGTTCACGTCTTCGCGCTGGTTCTCGCCGCGGCGTTCTTCCACGCGCTCTTTACGATCGTCAGGGACCTGCCGCCGGCCTACCGCGGCCCGACGGCGCTCTCGGTCGAGATCTTCCTCGGCCTGCTCGTCGCGGCCGGCTTCTTCGTCTTCGCGAACAACCTGGCCGTCCTCATCGTCGGCGAGGGGCTGGTCTAACTCCTAGATCGAGTCGGTCGGCTGAGTCGTCTCTCTCTCTCTCTCTCTCTCTCTCTCTCTCTCTCTCTCTCTCTCTCTCCCTCTCGGCGCGGTAGCGGCCTACGGGTCGACTCCGGTCACCGAACGCCGACGAGCGTCCCGACGGTCCCGCAGATCGACGCGATCACCAGCGCCGCGAGCGCGGTCTCGCCGACCGCACCGCCCACGAGCGCGGTCGAGAGTGCGACGAGGCCCGCGTATCCGACCGCCAGGTACAGCGCACGTTGGAGGGCGGCCCGCCGGTGACGTTCCTCGTGACCCAGCACCGACGCGATCGACGCCCGGAGCCGTCCGAGCGGGCCGGTGTCGAGCCGGGAGCCGGTCCGGAACCCGACCAGCCCGATGGCGACGGCCGGGATCGCGGCCAGCCAGATCGGATCGGACTCACTCCCGAGCACGACAGCGTGGGCTTCGAGAAACGTCACGAGACCGCTCTCAGGCGACGACGCGAGCCCGCTCGCGAGGACGACGATCGTCGCCAGCAGCCCGCCGATCCACGCGACCGCGGCTCGAATCAGCCCGCGAAGGAGGTCGAACATATCCGACCGTTCGGCCGATCTCACATAAGGCCCGGCGATCGGTCACGACCACAACGACCCGGGCGAACGTTCGAAAACCGTTCAACGCGTCTTGGCCGTTCCGAGCCCGCTCGTGGTCGTCGTTTGGCCCGTTTCAGTAGCCGTCCAGTTCGTACAGTTCGCCGTACTTCTCGGTGACGTAGTCGATGAAGGCGTCGGCGCTGTAAGGGTCGCCCGTCGCTTTCTCGACGAGCGCCGGCGTCGTGTACATCGCGCCGTGGCGGTGGACGCTCTCGCGGAGCCAGCCGTTCAGGTCGTCGAACTCGCCGTTTCGCGTCCGCTCGTCGAGCGCACCGAGTTCGTCTTCCGCCGCGGCGTACAGCTGGGCGGCGAGGACGGATCCGAGCGAGTAGGTGGGGAAGTAGCCGAACGAGCCGTGGCTCCAGTGGATGTCCTGGAGCACCCCTTCGGCGTCGGTTTCCGGGCGGACGCCCAGGTACTCCTCGTAGGTGTCGTTCCACACCTGCGGGACGTCTTCGACGTCGAGATCGCCCGAAATCAGCTGGCGTTCGATCTCGAACCGGACGATGATGTGGAGGTGGTAGGTGAGTTCGTCCGCCTCGGTGCGGATGAGGTTGTCGTCGTAGACCTGGTTTGCGGCCTCGTAGGCCTCGCGCGTGGAGACGTCGGCGAGCGGGGGGAAGCGCTCGGCGGCCGTCGGGAGGAAGAAGTCCCAGAACGGTTCGGAGCGGCCGACGTGGTTCTCCCAGAGTCGCGACTGCGATTCGTGGACCGTCAGGTCCCGCGACTCGCCGAGTGGCGTACCGTATCCGTCGTCGGGCAGCCCGAGGGTGTAGTTGGCGTGGCCGAACTCGTGAATCGTCGAAGTAATCGACCCGAGCAGGTCTTCCTCGTCGAATCGGGTCGTCACGCGTGCGTCGAACTGCGTTCCCGTCGAGAAGGGGTGCGGGGCGGTGTCGAGCCGGCCGCGCGACCAATCGTAGCCCAGCGCGTCGAGGACGTCCCGCGAGAGCGCCTCCTGGGCGTCGGCGTCGAACTCGCCGTCGAACGCGCCGCCCAGCTCGACGTCGCTCTCGCCGATCGCCTCGATCAGCGGGACGAGTTCGTCGCGCAGGCGATCGAGGACGCGTTCGGCCGTCTCGAGGTCGAGGTAGGGTTCGTATTCGGCGAAGAGTACCGCGTACGGGTCGGCGTCGGGATCGATGTGTGCGGCGTACTCACGCTTGAGCTCGAGCAGGTTCTCCAGGGTGGGCGCGAACGCCTCGAAGTCGTCGTCGGCCTTCGCCTCCTTCCAGACCGGATGGGCGTTGGCGGTCGCCTCGGAGATCTCGGAGACGAGTTCGCCCGGCACGCTCGTCGCCCGGTCGTACTTCCGGCGGATCTCTCGGACGACGGCAGCTTCCGCTTCGTCGAGGTCCCGTCCGTCTAGCTCGTCTAACAGCTCGCCCGTTCGCTCGTCGGTCAGCTCCTCGTGGGCGATGGTCGACAGCGTCGAGAGCTGGGCGGCCCGGGCGGGCGTTCCTTCCTCGGGCATGACGACCTCCTGGTCCCACCGAAGGACGCCGCCAGCGGCCGTGACGTTCGAGATGCGTTCGACGCGCGAGACGAGTTCCTCGTAGGCGTCGTCGGACGCCTCCTCCTGTTTGGTTGCCATCACGTCGACCTGCGACGGGGACGCCTATGAACGTCGTGGTATCGATCAGATTCGGATCGCTTCCGTGGGGCCAGCGTTGCCGGCCTATCCAACGACAATTGCTAACATGTGTCGCGGTGTGGTGTCGCGCATGGTTCGAACGACCCTACTCGACGTCCCTTCGGAGCCTACAGTGAGAACCCGGGTCACCGCCGACCGACGCGCCGTTCCGGCCGTCGGCCGCTGAGATGGCCGAGTTTCCCGACCTCGCGGTGAACCTCATCTACACGGTGCTCTGTCTCGTGCCGGGGTTCGTCAGCCTGCAGACGGCCATCTACGCTGGCGATTTCGACGTCGAGCTGAGCGAGTTCGAGAAGTCGACGTGGAGTCTCGTCGGAAGCGGCGTCTCGCTGTCGGTGCTGTACTTCGCATACGCGTTCGGGATGGGGCTCCGGACGGGACAGTTTATCCTCATCCGCTCGATCGATCTCGGCTGGGTCGCGCTCGTCGTCGCCTATCCCGGCCTGCTCGCCGTGGCCGTCGTCGTCGGTCTCGTCGTCGCGAAAGCGCTCGCCTGGACCCGCCTGGCACACTCCTCGCCGACGCCCGACGTTCGCGCCGACTCGTGAGCCGTCGATCGAACCCGCCACCTGCCCGTCGTCACTCGTCCGTCGACGATCCCTCGCCGACCGATTGAACCCACCGCGCGGCGATCTCGTCGTAGCACTCGCGACAGCGTTCGAGCACCGCGACCGAGACGCTCTCTTCGGCCGTGTGCGCCTCGCCGGGTTCGGCCGGCCCGACGATCACGCAGGCCGTCCCGGCGCGATCGGCGAGCCAGCCCGCGTCGGTCGCGTGCGGTTTCGTCGTGTGCGCCGGGTGGGGCGCTCCCCGACGCTCGTGGACCGCCCGCACCGCCTCGAGCGCCGTCTCGGCGAACCCGTCGTCCGAGCAGGCCATCGGCGGCAGATCCTGCTCGACCGTCCACTCGACGCCGTCGATCGATTCGAGCCGTTCGAGCGGCGCCCGTTCGCCCGGGACCGTCCGCTCGTCGACGGTGAACGAACAGCGCTCGGGGACGACGTTCCAGGCCGACCCGCCCTCGATTTCGGTGACGACGACGCTCCCGCACAGCTCCTCTTCGGCGACCGCGACTCGCGAAACCGGCATCTTCTGTACCACGTCCACGGCCTCCGAGGCGCGGTAGATCGCGTTCTCACCCGATTCGGGCTCGCTGGCGTGGGACGCGACGCCGGTGGCGGTGATCGTACTCGCCCGACGACCCTTGTGGGCGACGACCACGTCGGTCACTCCCGGTTGCGAGTAGTTCGTCGACCCCTCGCCGACGACGGCGACGTCCGGCGCGAAGCCGCGATCGATCGCGTGCCTGGCCCCTTCGCCGCCGACCTCTTCGCCGACGAAGCTCGCGAAGACGAGTTCGGCCGGGCGCTCGCGGCTCCCGCCCGGGGAGAGATCGGCGTCTCGAAACGCGAGCAACATCGCCGCGAGCGCGCCCTTCATGTCCGCGGTTCCCCGGCCGTGGAGGCGGCCGTCGCGCTCGAAGACGTCGTAGGTGTCGCCGACGACCTGCGAGTCGTCCGGCGGAACCACGTCGTGGTGGCCGACCATCGCGAGCGACGGTCCACCCGGCGATCCCCGGCGCGCGAGTACGTTCCCGGCCGGGTCGCGTTCGACCGACGCGTCCGTCTCCGCGTCGAGCCAATCCTCGATCGCGTCGCCGGCGGCCGTTTCGTCGACGTGGCTGGGGATCGAGACCAGCTCGCGGGTGAGCGAGGCGAGTTCCATACGCTCTCATCGAAGCGCGTCGCCGTCTTTCTGTGGGTCGGCCGACGATCTGCTACCGCTGTCCGGCCCGTTCGAGCGCCCGTCGACGCGAGCGTCGTCTCGACAAACCGACGGTCGGAGGTATCGGTACTACGCGCCGGATTCGATCGACTCCCGGCTGGCCAACAGCGTTTATACCGCGTCGTGCGAGAATCTCCACAATGGAGGTTCCCGGCGTGGACGATCTCGTCCTCGTGGCACTCGACCGTGCCGGCACGGAGGAGTGGACGCCCGCGTTGCGGGCGACGACGATCGCGAACAGAATCGACCTGGCGGAGACGATGGCCGCTCGCGTCTCGTTGCTCTCGACGCTGGCTTCGATGGCGGCGGATGGGCTGGTCGAGACCCAGACGGCGGAGGGAGACGATCAGGAGGCGTACGCCCTCACGGCCACGGGTCGCGATCGGGCGCGAACGGTGGCCGAACGCTACGAATCGGCCACGGTGACCGCAGGCGTGAACGACGATCGCGTCGAAGGACCGCTCACCGAGGTCGCCGACCGGTTCGGGCTCGACCTGGTGACGGCGATGGCGCGGCTCTCGCCCAGTGGGGAAGTGACCGTCGAGGCGACGCTCGACTCCGCGTTCGTCGGTCGGGAAGCCGAACGCGAGGCGATCGAGCGAGCGTTCGACGCGGTCGGCGGGGGCGAGGCGGCCCTGCTCGTCGTCGAAGGCGAGGCGGGGATCGGCAAGACGACGCTGTTTCGCGAGTGCGTCTCGCTGGCCGCCGACCGCGGGTTCGAGACGCTGGTGGGGCAGGCCGACCCCGAGCGATCCGATCCGTACCACGCGCTCACCGACGCCGTGCCGTGGGCGATCGAGCACCTCGAAGGGGCCCCGACGCCGCCGTCGGCTTCGGTGGCTACGAACCAGTCGCTCGGAGCGGCCGTGGCGATGCGCTACGGTGCGGTGCTGGACGAACTCGCCGAGCGAACGACCGACCGACCGATCGTTCTCGGCATCGAGGACCTGCAGTGGGCCGACGCCGCCTCGCTGGCGCTGCTCACTTCGATTCTGGAGGGACTCGAGTCCGTCCCGATCGCCGTCGTCATCACGATGCGTGACGACGACTCCGCCGACGAAACCCTCATCGACGCGGCGCGCTGTGAGCTGACGGTCTGTCACCTCGGGCCGTTCGACCGCGCGGAGGTCGGCGAGCTAATCGAGCGACGGGTGGGACGACGGGGCGTGCCCGAAGCCTGTCTGGACGCGATCTACGAACACACCGGCGGCGTGGGCCTATTCGTCGAGGAGACGGTCGACGACCTGCTCGATCGCGGTATCATCGATCCACACCGCGGGACGTATCCCGAGTCGCTTGCCGACGTACCGCTCCCGTCGGTCGTCGAATCGACGATCCGTGACCGTCTCGACCGGCTCGACGAGCCGACGCACCACGTCCTGGAGGCTGCGGCGGTAGCCGGAACGACGATCTCGCTGTCGACGCTGCGTGCGGTCTCGGAGGGATCGTCGGACCGCCTTCGCGACCACGCCCAGCTGCTGGTCGACGGCCGGGTCTGGGAACGCCTCGACGACGAGACGTATCGATTCGCGAGTCACATTTTGCGATCGACGGTGCTCGAGACGCTCGACCCCGCGCGACGCGCCGTACTCGAACGGCGGGTGGCCGATCACCTGGCTGAACGGTCGGACCCACCGCACGCCGAACTCGCGCGGCGGTACGACCGCGCCGGGGAGGCCGATCGGGCGCTCGAACACGCAGTGGAGGCGGGCGAGGCCGCGTACGACGTCTACGCCCACGAAGAGGCGATCGACGCGTATCAGCTGGCGCTGGCGCTCGCTCGCGACCTCGAGCGCGACGCCGAGGTAATCGAGGCGCTCGAATCGCTCGCGAACGTATACCAGCTCACCGGCGAGTTCGAATCGGCTCACACGCACCTGCAGTACGTCCGGAGCCACACCGACGATCCCGACCGAATCAGGCGGACCTACGCCTCCCAATCGAGTATGTGCCTCCAGGTCGGCGAATTGGAGCGGGCGATCGAACTCGTCGAGCGCGGACTCGCGCTCGAGGGGCCGCGCTCGTCGGCGTACGTCGGGCTGCTGGATACCCTCGCGAGCGTGCAGTTTCAGGCCGGTGACTTTCGCGAGGCGATCGCGACCGCCAGATACCAGTACGCCCTCGCGAAGGCCCTCGACGACGCCCGGATGATGGGGACGGCGTCGTTTCAGATCGGGCGCAGTCACCGCCAGCTGGGTCGAGCCGAGCGGGCCGTCGAGTCCCTCGAGGCGGCTCGCGACCTGCTCGAACCGCTCGACGACCCGGTCGCCCTGGCGAGTACTCTGAACGATCTCGGAATCTCCTACATCACGGCCGGTCGGTTCGAGGAGGGCGTGGCGGCGATGGAGCGCTGTGGAGACCTCGCCGAGGAGGCCGGCGACGTCGCCACGGCGATCAACTCGTTCAACAACCTCGGCGTGCACGCGATCGGCCGGGGTGACTGGGTTGACGCCCGCGAGCACTTCGACCGGGTGTACGAGCTGGCCGCCCGGGTCGGCAACGATCGCATGCGCGTCATCGCCCTCAGCAACGAGGGGGTGATCGATATCATGAGCGACGACGTTCAGGTGGCCCGGGAGAAGTTCGAGACCGCCCTCGAACTATCCCGGTCAATCGGTCACGATCACCAGACGACGTTCGCCAGAATCAACCTGGCGCAGGTCGAGGCGCTTTCTGGAGGACTCGACGAGGCCGAGCGATACGCGACGGAGGCCTTAGAGCGGGCGCGGGCGGACGGCTACGTCAGGGCGGAGGCGGACGCGATGCGCATGCGGGGAATCGTCTCTCGCGAGCGCGGGGACGTCGAACGGGCCGTCGAACGCCACCACGAAGCGCTCGAGCGGGCCCGAGAGAGCGAAAACAGCATGGAGATATCCAAGGCGGCGCGCGATCTCGCGGAGTCGCTGGTGGCCGTCGGCGAGGCCGAAGCGGCCCTGGAACGCTGTGATGAAGCCGAGGCGAACGTCCCGGACGGCTTTCGCATCGACCAGGTCGGCCTGGAAGCCACGCGCGCTCGCGCCCTCGCCGCGGTTGGCGACGAACGCGCCTCCGACGCGCTTCGATCGATCCTCGAGGAGACGAGAGAGCTGGATCACGCCCAGGTCGAACTCCAGGTGCGTCGCGACCTGGCGTGGCTCGCGCTCGATTCTGGCGACCGATCGGCGGCGCTCGAACAGCTCGATCGCGGCTACGCGCTCGCCGAACGGACGCACACGCACAGCCAGCGCGAGTGGTTCGAAGACGCGATCAGGGCGCTGGAGGAGGGTGGCTGTTCGGCCGACGACCTGCTCCCGCTGTCCGGTCCGTTCGGCGCGACGCTGGACTGAGAAGACGCACGGCTTCGGTGTGTCTCGATCCCTGATCCAATTCGCTGAGTCCGAGTCGAACCACCGGTGGGCGAGTGCTCGAAATGCTGTACCGAATCGAGTCCGTCTCAGACCGAACGGCGTGAGTTCGCGATCAGGCCCGTTGCAGCCGGACGACGAAGCGCGCGCCGCCGAGCGGCGAGTCGGCCATGGTGAGGTCGCCACCGTAGTTGTCGGCGATCTCGGCGGCGAGGTGGGTTCCGAGTCCCGTCCCGCCGGAGTCGCCGATCGAGACGCCGCGATCGAAGATGCGTTCGCGGTCTTCGCGGTCGACGCCCGAGCCGTCGTCGTCGACGTAGACGGTCACCGACTCGTCGCTCTCGCTCGTGTGAATCCGGATTTTCGAGCCGCCGGAGTGGACGAGCGCGTTCTCGAGTAAATTCGCGAAGAGTTCCTTGAGCAACGCCCCTCCTTCGACGCGCAGGTCGTCTACGTCGGTCGTAACGTCGAACTCGTGCTTGTTCGCGAGATCGGCGTGGCGGTTGACGGTCTCGCGGATCACGCGCGGTAGTTCGACGGGCGTGAGGTCCTCGTCGGCTTCGAGCTGGTGGAGCGTTCGGACGTTCTCGATGAGGTCGATCGCCTCGGTGACGCCGTTTTTAGCGTAGCCGTGGTAGGTTCGCTGATCGTCGGTGAGCTCGCCTTCGGCCAGCAGATCGAGGTAGCCGTCGATGACGGTGAGCTTGTTGCCGAGGTCGTGTCTGAGAACCGAGTGGAGAAACTCGGCGCGCGCCTGGGCTTCGGTTCGTTCGGTCGTGTCGGTCGCGACGCAGACGATCCCTTCGACGGTTCCGTCCTCGCGCATCACGGACGCCGAGAGGCTCGTCGGTATCGCCTCCCCGTCGGTCGATTCGAGGTAGCTCTCCAGGTCGGTCACGCTTCCCTTTCGCATGAGGAGTTCGATGAACTCCCCCGAGTGAAGCATCGCGGAGAGTTCTGCGTTGCGGTCGGGGTCGGTGAGAATGTAGTCGATCGGTTTGCCGACGAGGTCGTCCGGTTCGTAGCCGAGCATGTCCCGGACGGCCTCGTTCGCCATTCGGATGCGTCCGTCGGGGCCGAGTTTCACGAGGACGTCGACCATCGTGTCCATCACGTTCTCGAGATCGGCCGTCCGCTGGCGTACGCGCTCGGCGAGTTCGTCCCTCGAGAGGATTGTAAGTTCCTCGTCGCTTTCGTAGCCGGCGTCGTCCATTCAGTCGTGGATTGGACCGTGATGTAATTAATACCAGGGGTGGTCGACCGACAAACGATTCGATTATCCCGGCATTTGGCGCCGAAACCGACCGACAACGCGGCTCCGGGGCGGATGTTGACCCGGCCACACCATTTTATGTGGTCGAACGCGAAGCATAACCGATGACAGAGTACGGACTCGAGGAGTTCATCCTCCTGGCACTTGCCGAGCGCGAACGCGCTTCGGTGCCGGCGGAGCCGACGGCGGTGACGCCGTCATCCCTGGGTGACGTGCTTACGCTCTCGCAAACGGTCGCAGACCGCCTCTCCCTTCTCTCTGCACTTTCGACGCTCACCAGCTCGGGACTCGTCGAGGAGACGACCGAGACGCTCGACGGTCGAGCGGGTGAACGAAGCCTCTACCGCCTCAGCGAAGCGGGACGTTCCCGCGCGAACGAACTGTTCGAATCGGTCGCTGACGAACCGGTCACCGTCTACGATGGCGACGACCCTTTCGAGTGCCGGATGGGGGCGCTTCCGGACCGTATCGGGGTGAGCGTGACGAACGCGCTGGTTCGCCGTTCGCCCGACCGAAGTCTCACGCTCGAAGAGTCGGTCGACCAGCGGTTCGTCGGTCGGCAGTCTGCGATCACCGCGCTCGAATCGGCGTTAGACTCGGCTCGGAACGGGATTCCCCAAACGCTCGTCGTGACGGGCGACGCCGGCGTCGGAAAGACGACGCTGGTCGAATCGTTCGTCGACCGATACTGCGACGATTCCGTAGACGTCCGATTCGGTCGGAGCCTCCGCGACGGCGGGCAGGCCTACGGACCGCTCGTGGAGGCGATCGGCGGCGCGATAGGTGATTCGCCCCTCCTGTCCGATGGCGTGGCTCCCGACCCTGATGACGCCGAATCCTACCAGGCGCAACTCTCGGCGTTCTACAACGACGTGACGTCGGCGATTGAATCGCACGCGAGAGAGACGCCGACCGTCCTCATCGTCGAGGACCTCCAGTGGGCTGATCCAGCAACGGTCGAGTTACTCACCCACGTCGCGACCACGGTCGAAGACGCGTCACTGTTACTCGTCGCGACGTATCGCCCATCGCGTGTCGGTGACGAACACCCGTTCGTCGATTCGATCGACGAAAACCGGTTCGTCGAACTCCGGGTCGATCCCTTCGATCGAACGGAGACGGCCGCCCTGATCGAGGCGGAACTCGGTCGCCGTGGCGTTCCCGACGCGTTCGTCGACGGCGTGTACGATGGAACCGGTGGGAACGCCCTGTTCGTCGTCGAAACGGTGGCGAGCCTCCTGGAATCGGGCGCCCTCGACCCGCGAGTCGACCGATACCCGGACACGGTCGAAGCCGAACAGATACCAGACGTCGTCGAGACGACGATCGAACGTCGATTCGATCGGTTAGACGACCGAACGGAACGGGTGCTCTCCATCGGTGCCGTGCTCGGCAGTCCAATTCCGGAGGACGTACTCATCGAAGTCGTTTCTCGTTCAGAACCAGCGGTTCGAGAACGCATCGAGTTGCTCGTCGACGGCGGCGTCTGGCGCCGGAGCGACGACGGTGATCTGCTATTTCGAAGCGAGGTGCTCCGATCGGCGGCGCTCGACCGCCTCGCCGAAAATCGCCGCCGGACACTCCACGCGACGGCTGCCCGGACGCTCGCCGCGGCCGAGGCAGATCCGGCGACGATCGCAACGCACTTCGAACGTGCTGGTGACGCTGAGAACGCACTCGAATACCATCAGCAGGCCGCCGACGATGCCGTTGCCGTCTACGCCCACGACGTGGCAATCGAACACTACGAGCGAGCACTCTCGCTGGCACGAGACGCCGATCGGGACGAGTTCGTCCTCGACCTGCTCGAATCGATCGGAGACATCCACTCGACTCGCGGCAGGTATGACGAGGCTAAAAAGCACTTTCGATACGTCAGAGAGCGAACCGACGATCCGGAACGAGTTCGCCGAAGTTACCGCTATCAGGCGGAGATGGCCTTCAAACGTAGCAAATACGACGAGGCCGAGGAGTACGCCCGTCAGGGACTCGACGTCGGTGGAGACGAGATAACTGAGGAGGTGTGTCGACTCACCGATCAGCTCGGCGGTGCATACTTCGGTCGTGGGCAGTTCGAGGAAGCCATCGAGCACCACGAACGTCTTCGCGACCGATCCGCCGAAATCGGCTTCACCCTCGGTCGCGGTCGCGCCAATCAGAACCTCGGCTGTTGTTACGGGGACCTTGGCGAGGCGGATCGTTCGGTCGAACTCCTAGAGCGCGGGGCGAGACTGCTGGAAACGGTCGGCGACGAGGGGGAACTTGCTGGTTGTTACAACGATCTCTCGATCGCGTACGACCGAGTTGGCCGGTACGACGACGCCATTGAGACGATGGAAGCGTGTCTCGACGTCGCAGAGCGGACTGAACAAGTCATGGTGATCAGGCTCGCTAAGGCGAACCTCGCATTGTACGCCCTGCGGCGAGGCGAGTGGGAACGCTCGCGCGAGTTTTTCGAGGGAGTCGAAGAAATCGCCCGCCGCGTCGACGACCGACAATCGCTCTCGATAGCTGTCTGGCTCGATAATTCGATCGAACTCGAAGTCGGCCACGTCGACGACGCTATCGTTGGCTTCGAGCGGGCCCTCGAGATTGTCCGCGAGACCGAAGCGAACCACCGTATCGCCCTGTACGAGTGGGGGATTGCACAGGCGAACTTTCTCGCTGGCAACTTCGACCGGACGATCGATCACATCGAGCGAGCGGTCGATATCGCGACAGAGCACGAGTATACGCGCATACTCGGCGCGTGTAAATCCGTTCGTGGGAGCGTCGAGCGCGAACGTGGGGAAGTCGAGCGTGCGATTACCCTCCAGCGAGAGGCGGTAATCCTCGTCGCGGATGTGGACGACGAGCACGTTCTTCCGCTCAGACAGATGCGCCTCGCCAGGACGCTGTGTCGGGCGGGCGAAACTGAGGAGGCGCTCGAACTCGCTCGAGCCGCGTCTGAGGGGTGTCCGGACGGGGACGCATTGATGTCGGTAAAGATCGAAGCGACCAACGGAGCCGCACAGCTCGCCGCGGGTGAGTACGACACGGCCCGCGAGACACTCGAGTCGGCCGTTGAACGCGCGCGGGGGCTGTCGAACGAGGCTCGCCTTTACGCGCTCTGTGAACTCGGTCGCCTCGAGATCGAGGTGGGCAACGACGATGCCGCCCGCGGTCGACTCGAGGAGGGGCTTCGCCTCGTCGAAGAGAGCGGAATCGCCGTCTACGCCCCTCGGCTAGAGGAGTTACTCGCGACCGTCGAGCGCGAGCCGTCGGTGACCGGCGACTAAAGCGCGTATTCCTGACAATCGTCTGGTTGGCGGTCGATCCCACCACGTACCGTCGTACAGGTGGACACCCTTTTTATCGTCGGTGACCGAGTGAGGGTATGAACGTCGTGCCGGATACGAGCGTGGTCATCGACGGGCGCGTCTCCGCGTCGGTCGAAGACGGCCAGTTCGAAGGCGAGACGATTTCGGTCCCCGAGGCTGTCGTCGCCGAACTCGAGGCGCAGGCCAACGATGGCCTCGATAGCGGCTGGGACGGCCTGGGCGAACTCGACCGCCTCGCGCAACTGGCCGAGGGGGGCTCGATCGAACTCGAGTACATCGGCGAGCGCCCGACGGCCGGCGAGCGCGGCCGCGCCACCGAGGGCGAGATCGACGCGCTCATTCGCGATCTCGCCGAGGAGCGCGGGGCCACGTTCGTCACGAGCGACGTGGTGCAAGCCGAGGTCGCGAAGGCGAAGGGACTCGAAGTCGAGTACATCGCGCCGAAGTCTCGCACGGTGGGGACGCTCACCATCGAGGAGTTTTTCGACGACGAGACGATGAGCGTCCACCTGAAGACGGATACGATTCCGAAGGCCAAACGCGGCGCGTTAGGCGAGATGCGCTACGAAGAGATCGCCGACGAGCCGACCGACGAGGCGACGATGGACGAGTACGCCCGCGAGATCGTCGACGGGGCCAAAGAGTCGAAAGACGGATTCATCGAACTCGCCGAGCCGGGGATGAAGATCGTTCAGTTTCGCGACTACCGGATCGCCGTCGCCCGCCCGCCCTTCGCCGACGGCATCGAGGTTACGGCCGTCCGTCCGATCGCCCAGACCGACCTGGAGGAGTACGACCACGCCGACGAACTGAAAGAGCGCCTGCTCGAACGCCAGCGCGGCGTGCTCATCTCCGGATCGCCCGGCGCTGGTAAGTCGACGCTCGCCCAGGCGGTCGCGCGCTACCTGGAGCAACACGACAACGCCGTCAAGACGATGGAAAAGCCACGGGACCTGCAGGTCGGCCCCGAGATCACGCAGTATACGGCTCTCGGCGGTCGGATGGACAAGACGGCCGACGCCCTCCTGATGGTCCGACCCGACTACACCATCTACGACGAGGTCAGAAAGACCGACGACTTCGAGGTGTTCGCCGACATGCGCCTGGCCGGCGTCGGCATGATCGGCGTCGTCCACGCGACACGCCCGATCGACGCGCTCCAGCGGTTGATCGGCCGGGTCGAACTCGGGATGATCCCACAGGTTGTCGACACGGTCGTCTACGTCGACGCCGGGGCGATCGACACCGTCTACGACGTCCGGACGACGGTGAAGGTGCCCGCCGGCCTCACCGAGGAGGACCTCGCCCGCCCGGTCATCCAGGTGACGAACTTCCAGACCGGCGTCCCCGAGTACGAGATTTACACGTTCAACCGCCAGGTCGTCACCGTTCCGCTCACCGAAGACGACGACGGTCCCGGCGCGCGCGAGTCGGGCGTCGATCGCATCGCAAAGCAGGAGATCGAACGGGAGATCCGATCGATCGCCCGCGGCTACGTCGACGTCCAGTTAAAGAGCCAGGATCGGGCCGTCGTCTACGTCGACGACGACGACATCTCGTCGGTCATCGGCAAGGGTGGCGGGCGCATCTCCGACGTCGAGAACCGGCTGGGTATCGACATCGACGTCCGCACTCACGATGAGAACCCCCACTACGGTAGTAGCGGCGGCCATTCCGGCGCCGGAGCCGCGAGCGGCGGCGGTTCGGCGGCCGGCGGCCAGCCCTCGGGGGAACTCGTCCAGCCCGAGGTGACCTCGCGTCACGTCGTCATCCCGGTCGACGGCCACCACGGCGAGACCGTCGAGGTCCAGGCCGGCGGCGAGTACCTCTTCACCGCGACGGTGAGTCGCGGCGGCGAGATTCAGGTGTCGAGAGGGAGCGCGATCGCGGACGAGTTAGAGGACGCGATCGATCACACGGAGCCGATCACGGTGGTCGGGTCCTGAGGTAGGTTTTTTTTTGGTGCAGATTTGTGCGCGAGGGGAGCGAGCGACGCGAGCGAGACCGAGCGGAAAAAGGTGCGCGCGCGAGATGAGCCTGGAGACGGAGCCGGGCGTCGGTTCGACGTTCTCGTTTACGCTTCCGATGTACTCGCCGTGATAGAAAACCGGGGGGTCTCACCATCCTTCGCAGGTCCGACGGTCGTTCGGAGTTGCCTGCTGGTCGCCACTCGTGGATTTTCGAAGAGAGACGCCGGTGACGACCTACCGTCGCTGGTCGTCGTCGGACCGGTAGAGATCGGAGTTTCTAGTGTAAAAGAGCGCCCAGCCGACGACGAAGCCGGCGGTCATCGCGACGAGATCCTGGGCGAGGCCGGTGCCGGGAACGGCGAGCAGGGCGGAGCCGGCACCGGCGACCGCGCCGAGGACGACGAACGCGACGTCGCCGAAGATGTGAGCGCGGCTGTGTCGCCAGTAGGACTGACGATCCTCGTCGTACCAGATACCGACGTAGATGATGACCGGCGCCATCGCCGCGATGACCGTCACGGCGCCGTACTCCTGGGGGAAGACGTACGGGTGAAAGAAGAGCTGATTCAGTATATTCGAAACGAACGCCATGATCAGCAGCCCCACCATCAACCAGCCCCACCGCGGGAGCGAATCCTTTTCGACGTTCATGTTCCACTCCGGGAACGCCGACTCAATAATACTGCCGTCTTGACGATGGGACTCCTGGTTCGATGGCGATCGATAGAAAATCCGCGGACCATTCCGGCGCGTCTATTCGGCGCAGCAGGCGTCTTCGGTCGGCGCTGATTCGTCGAGACCGCCGTCGGCGGCGACCGGTTCTTCGAGACGGTAGAGACTCTGTCGTGCGTCTGCAAAGTAGATTCCTTCGTTCACCATGCCGATTTCCTCGAGCCGTTCGAGCGCGTATCGCACCGTGCGTGCTGAGAGCATCGACTCTTCGACGATCTGCTTTTGCGTGAGTGGCCCGTCGTACTCGAGCACCTTGTAAACGAGCTTGGCGCTCGGGGGGCAATCCGAGAGGTTGTCCGATTCGATCTCTTCCATCATTACGAATCGAAACACTCCAGAAGCATAAAAGTGACTCTCCGACGGTCGTCCGCGCGGTACGAATACCTAACTCGGCCGACAGAGAGACGGACGATCGGTCTTCGGACCGGGCCGAACCGACCGTTCTCCGAGCCACTGTCGTCGACCCGTGTGTCCTCGGACGAATCGAAGATCGAACATCGACTTGACACCAGTCGAAGGGCGTAGAATTCTGCTCGGGGGCGGAATAGCCGTTCGGAACGAACCGCGAGAACGAGCGGCGGTGGAATCGAGTACGACGCTGCTCCGATCGGGGGTCGGTCTAGATCTGGTTCCAGGCGTCTTCGTCGTCGGGGTCGATGTCGGCTGGGCGTTCGTCCGGCGCGCGGTCGGTTTCGTGGGAACGGTCCGCGTCGAACGGCGGATCGAGGGGTGCGTTCGCACCGACGCCCGTCGGGGTGTACTCCTCGTCGGATCCGTCGTCGAGTTCCATATTCGGCCAAGCCGTTTCCTCCCAGAGTCCCCGGTCGGTGTAGTAGTAGACCACGTCGTCGGTGACGGCGGCGAACAGCCCGCGCTGACGGTCGTGGACGACCCGGTTGTTGGTGTCGATCGCGACGTCGACGACGTCTTCTAGGGTGTCGAGGGCGATGTGGTGTTCGCCAACCCACATCGGGATCGACCCGCGCGAGATCCACTCGGCGTAGCGCCGCTCGTGGACGGCCCGGCGGGCGGTTTTTTCGTCGACCGGCGCCCGCTGGTTCAGCGCCCACGCGGCCCCGAGCGCGCCGGAGCCAAACAGCGCGAAGAAGCCGATGAACGCCAGGCTTCGCGAGTCGGTTTCGGTCACGAGCTGGGTCTCGGTCTGGGGATCGTCGACCGTCGGCGTCGGATCGTCGAGCCAGGCGGCCCGATCGGTCGCGACGAACTCGGTTTCGAGGGCGAAATCGCCGGAGGCCGACCCGGTCCTGTAGTGGGTCTCGACTTCGACGACCGTTCTGACCTCACCGATGCCGTCGACGTGGCGTTCGACCGTGCGCTGCTGGTCGAGTACGTCGGCAATATCCACGTCGACGGCGCTCGAGGCGACCCCGTCGGTCACGTTCGCTTCCGTTCGTTCGAGCGTCTCACGATCCTCCCAGAACACCGCGTCGTCACGAACCGCTTCGTGGCGTAGCGCGACGTCGTGGAGTATCTCCCCGTCGCCCGACGAGATCGTCGTTCTCGGTGCGAGCGTGATCGTCGACGTAGCGTTTCGCAGGTAGACGGGCTCGTTCGAAAGCTCGGTCCCTTCTGGCCAGAGGCCGTCCGATTCGACGACCGCGCTCGTCTCGAGCGTCGTCTCGACGTTCTCCAGCTCGACCTGTTGGCTGACCGTCTCTTCGTTCGGTGATGCGACGGCCCAGCCGCTTACGGCCAGCGAGAGAACGCCGACGATCGCCAGTGCGACGAGCAGCGTGCGTCCGTACCTGGCGAGCAACAGGTCGATTCTCGGATTGTCTACCATTCAGTCACCCCCCGGGAACCCACACCTGGTGGGTTCTCGTTCGATCCCCCGATCGAATGAATTCCGGTTATCCGTCCGTATGTATTTCAAACTCATAATCGTACTGGCCTATATTCCTCCTTATCGAAGCCAATTGCGGGCTTTTCGTTTAATCCGAACGACGCTCGGAACGTGTGAGCCGGGTCGGCGAACCCTGAGGTCTGCCCACCCGAACAGCGCGAGGACGAACCCGACCGAAGCGCCGACGATGACGCCGTTGACGGCGGCGACGGCCAGATACGGGTGGACGTCGTGCAGGCTCCCGAGCAGCGACGGTGGAAGCACCGCGAGGTACCGGTACTCGCTCACTGTCCGAAGGTACTGGCCCTCGGATTCCGGGGCGGAGAGGGCCACCAGCGTCTCCCCTTGCGAGCGCCACCCGACCGTCTGAGACGACGGTTCGACGGTGACGCCGCCGCTTGCGGCCTCGGTTCGGACGACGACGGGGACGTAGCCGGCGTTGTCGACCGTTCGTGTCAGCGTCCCGGTTTCGCCCGGCGCGAGCACCTGCGGATCGTCGGTCGGACTGTCGGTGCTGACGACGTCGTAGGCGGTCGTCCCCGACGGAATCACCATCGCGGCCGTCGCGAGCGTGACGAGGACGAGTAGCACGAGCCCGATCACGACCCAAATCGCGATCACGTTCTCGCGCGAGTACGACCGCGTCGTCTCTCTGCGAGCCGGTCCGGCGCGATCGAACAGGATGCCGAAGCCGAACAGGGCGACGCCGATCGCGACGAGCATCGCACCCGCTCCCTCGCCGTCGAGTTCGCCGGGGACGCCGGCCACGCTCGCGAGTCCGTCGACGATCGACTCGACCGTCGCGCCAATGCCCATCACGAACGTTCCGAGGTGCGAGATCGTTACGACGCTACCGCGAACGTCGAGGGCGGTCGCGACGACCTGTCCGTCGGTCACCGGCGGTTCGCCCGCGTCCTGATCGGTGAACGGATTGGCATCACCTTTCGTCACGTAGCCGTCGTCGGTCACTGCGACGACCCGGTGGGTCGTCAACTCGCCCTCGTTTACCTCCCGGGCCTCGAAGACGATGACGTCTCCCTCGGAGATGTCCCCCGACAGCGCGTCGGGTATCGCGACGAACCCGTCGCCGGTGTCCATCTCGGGTTCCATACTTCCCGAGGCGACGTACCCGAGCAGGATCGGCTGACCGAGCAGCTGGCCGAGCAAGAGCAGCGCTACGACGACGGCGAGTGCGATCCCGGCCCCTCGCGTTACGTATTCGATCGTGCGCACGGTTTTCCCCAATCCATCCGACCCTGACCCCTCAGGTTGGTCGAGAGTCCGTTCTATACTGATTTAGCTCCTGTGGCAGGCAAGGGCTGCTATCCGCATTCAGTAACCCCTTGTAGCGTCTGATTTCCACTTTCAAAAGAAATTGGCCTTCCCAATTTAGATTCGTCGCCTTCGAACGACGCTCGCGGCGACGACCAGCCCGAGCGTCGCCGGCGGGGCGACGGCGGCGGTCAGCGGCGAGGCGAGTTCGACGGAGCCGAATCCGGTGGCGGCCGCGTCCGAGACGGCGACGCTCCCCGCCGGCGCGTCGGCGACGTGAACGTCGTAGACGCCGGTGGCGTCGGGCGTCCAGATGAACGAGACGGTTCGGTTCTCACCGGGTTCGAGCGTCAGCTCTCGGTCGGCGACGACGATGCCGTCGATCGCGAGGGGGAGGGTCCCCGTCGCAGGCTCCGCGCCCGGGTTCGACACCGTGGCGGCGACTGAA
The DNA here is from genome assembly GCF_024300625.1 of Halovivax gelatinilyticus. Classification (GTDB taxonomy): domain Archaea; phylum Halobacteriota; class Halobacteria; order Halobacteriales; family Natrialbaceae; genus Halovivax; species Halovivax gelatinilyticus. The sequence continues at coordinate 2,162,965 of NZ_CP101322.1, forward strand.
ACCGGCTCGCCGGCGGTGACGGTCGTCGCGTCGACAGAAGCATTACTCACGTTGAGCGGACCCGCGTCCGGGAGTGCTTCGTCTTCATCCTCGTCATCGTCGTCTTCAGTCCCGACGACGATCGAGAACGTCTCGCTGCCGGGCTGGGCCCGACTGGTGTCGACCGAGACGCCCACGGTCGCCGACTCGCCCGGATCGAGCCTGAGCGGACTCGTCCGCGAGAGGGAGTTGGACGGATTCTCGTGCGCGTAAAAGCGGACGCCCTGCAGATCGTGATCGATCCAGATCTCGTCCGCGTCGTCGTCCGTCGCCGTGATCTCGAAGACGTCGTGGGTTTCAGTCGTCGCCTGTTGGTTGAGCCGGTCGAAGTCGAGGGTGAGCTCGCCGTCTTCGATTGTGGCGTACTCGCTCGTTGCGGAGAACTCGACGCCCCCGGGGGAATCAGTATCCGACACGGAGATGGCCGCGGTTGGGACTACGAGAAGAAGGGCGAGCACCGTGGCTATTACGAGGAGACGGAGTTGCATCTATTTGGGGGCTAGGAAGGTGGTTAGTAGTTTACTGAGACGATTCCATTCCTATTCTGCCACAATTTCGATATAATCAATTTCTTCTACGTCTTTCGCTTCGGTGTCGAATTGGAAACCGATATCAACGGAATTATCCTCGCTGTCATGTTCGAGGGTTTCTAGGGGTTCGGCTGTGTCATTCGGGTCATCGCCCACATAGGCCTGGAACCGATCTCCAACGTCTGTGTCGTACTCGTCATATGCGGTGATACTGACTCCTACATCATCATTTCCATTATTGGTTATGGTAACCAGATTATGGAAGTTGGTTTCCGCCTCATCGTTTAATCCAACTCCACCATCTTCTCCGAAATTGAAACTAACTACGCCATTTTCTTCAACAAATTCTTCGTCATCTTCACGGGACGAGTGAACCTCAATAGATAGGTAGGCTTCATCGTCATCCGCTACATGAACTTCGACATCACGTTCTGCAGTCACACTACTAAACGCGCCCGTCCCGAGGAGCGCGCCGCCGCCAGCTACGATTCCGCCCAATCCGACCAGTACGTTGCGTCTGTTCATTCTCATGGTGTGTTGCTCCCACCCTCGGTTGAGTGGTTTCTACTCGATACCAGCCATCCTACCCCCTTTGTATTGAGTAACGAGAAAATGGATAGCTCTCATAGAACGTGGTTCAAGGGCCGCTTGAGCCGATTTTTCAAAACCTGAAACCGTCGTCGGCCCAAACGAATTAATACTGATCTTCCCTATACTCTCATCCACACTGGGGGGTGTGACGGTGAATGCGCTGACAGGTACTGACCACGCGAGCCGGGGAGATATTTTCGGCCTGCTTAGCAACCGCCGTCGACGGTACACGATCCACTACTGCAAACAGGTGGGCGAACCGGTCTCGCTGGGCGAACTGGCCGAGCAGGTGGCCGCGTGGGAACTGGATAAGGAGATCGCCGAGATCACCTCGGCCGAACGAAAGCGCGTCTACACCGCCTTACAGCAGTCGCACCTGCCGACGCTCGAACGGGCGAACGTCATCGAGTTCGACAATCACACGATCGAACTCACCGACGAGGCGGACGCGCTGGAGATCTACTTGGACATCGTCCCGGCGGACTCGATCCCGTGGGGCGTCTACTACCTCGGCCTGTCGCTGCTCGGATTCGTGGTGCTCGGTGGGATCTGGATCGACGCGGTGCCGACGGGGACGGTTCCCGCGCTCGGCTGGGCGGCGATCGTCCTGGTCGCCGTCGCCGTCTCGGCCGTCACGCACGTGATAACGAGTCGGCGCTACCGACTCGGAACGATGGAGCGACCGCCGTGATGGGGTTGGACAGATGATCGGGGGTTCGCTTTCGAAGCTGGGACTGGTGCTGGTGGTCGCTGGAGCCCTGGTGCTGGCCGGCCCCGTCTTCGGATTCAGTACGTTCGCGGCGGACCGCGGTGTGAGTGTCAGTACGGCGGAAGATCCGAATGCCATCTTGGGGATTGATATGGCTGACAGTGTCGAACTTGACGATTCGGATGTGTTAGTCGCAACTCTGACTAACAACATCGGATCCGAGATCGATACACTCGATGTCGATATTCAATCGGGAATTCTGACGGTATCGAGTGGATTTTCCGACCAACTTAGCGAGGGAGAGTCGACACAACTGTATGTTGAATGTGGTGATGCCTCAGGACCGGGTTCACAAGACATCTCTATTACTATCGAAGAGGCGACTTCTTCGGATTCAGGACTCACAATTTCACGAAATACCGTTACAACGAAAGTTGAATACGATTGTGGTGGTCGAGATACTGATGGAGATTTCATCATTACTGATGTAAGAATGAATGATAACTCCGTCGAATTTGATATCGAGAATATCGGTACCTCAGTAGATCTTGGGGGAGTAAGTATTGACGAGACAACTACGCCAGCGACCGAAGTGAACAATGGAAACAATCCCGAAATACTAGTAGGGGAATCAGGGATCAACTCACATCCTGATTCAATAATAATCAATGGTGAAATGCACGACTTCCATGGAGGGGATCGGCCAGAGATCGGTAATGAGGAAGAAGTGACGATTATCATTGAATCGTTTATGTCGGGTGAAGGATCGGGAGTTAACATGGAGGGAGAGACACTTTGGGTTACACTCTATGAACAGCAGGGTGGTGGAAACCCGGTTCAGCAGCTAGCGATATCAGACGAAGAGTAATTCACTTTCTACGATTCACCCTCCAAAATTACTCTTGCTTTGGTGGAGACCGACTCCGAACACCTTTTGACCACCGACCACTGACACCCACCCATGTCGACTACGACGATCAGCGAACGGGGCCAGCACCTCCGGTCGGTCGGGGTGACGGCGTCGTGTGCGCTCTTCGGCGTCGCCGCCGGCGTCATCTCCTACATCGAGATCGGAGAGACCGCCGCGGACGCCGGTAGCAGCCTGGGACTGGCGATCGCCGTCGTGGCTATTTTGATCCAGTACGCGATCATCAAGGTCTCGGGCGTCTACGACGAGGACGAGTTCGGCTTCAAACACTACCTCTACATCTCGTTTATGATCTTCGCCTTCTGGTTCGTGACGTGGGGAATACTGCTGACCGAAACCTACCTGAACTGAGATGGCCGACGATAGCATCGCCGTCGTCGATCTGGATCGTTGCCAGCCCGACCGGTGTAACTACGAGTGTAAGAACTACTGTCCGCCCAACCGCACCGGAAAGGAGTGTATCACCCTCCGCGGCGAGGACGCAGACGAGGGCGGGCCCGACCAGATTCGCATCTCCGAAGAGATCTGTCTGGGCGAGACCTGCGGTATCTGCGTCGAGAAGTGTCCCTTCGACGCGATCGAGATCATCAACCTCCCGCAGGAATTGCAGGACGACCCGGCCCACCGCTACGGCGAGAACGCCTTCTCGCTGTACGGCCTGCCGGTTCCCCAGGAGGGGCAGGTCACCGGGATTCTGGGACCGAACGGGATCGGGAAGACGACGGCCGTCCGCGCGCTCGCCGGCGAACTCGAACCCAACCTCGGCCAGTACGCCGATCCGCCTGGCTGGGAGGCCGTCCTGGACGCCTACCGCGGAACGGAACTGCAAGACTACCTCGCCGACGTCCGCGACGGCGACGTGACGGTCTCGCGAAAACCGCAGTACGTCGATCAGATTCCCGAGCAGTTCGACGGCAACACGCGCGAACTCTTAGAACGAACCGACGAGCGCGGCGCGCTCGATTCGCTCGTCTCTCGGCTCTCGATCGGACCCGTGATGGACCAGTCGATCGGCGACCTCTCGGGCGGCGAACTCCAGCGAGTCGCGCTGGCCGCCGCGCTTGCTCGCGAAGCCGACTTCTACTTCCTAGACGAGATCACGCCCTACCTCGACATCGGCCAGCGGGTGACCGCGGCACGGCTGATCCGCGAACTCGCCGAAGAGGACGACAAGTCGATGCTGGTCGTCGAACACGACCTCGCAATCCTGGACTTGCTCTGTGACACCCTCCACGTCGCCTACGGTGAACCGGGCGCGTTCGGTGTCGTCACCGACCCCAAGTCGGTCAGAAACGGGATCAACGAGTACCTCGCGGGCTACCTCGAAAACGAGAACATGCGGATCCGCCCGGACCGCATCGAGTTCGAAGAACACGCGCCGCGATCCGAATCGCGCGGCGAGACGCTCGTCTCCTACCCCGGCGTGCGAAAGTCCTACGGCGAGGGCGAGTTCGCACTCGAGGTCGAGGGCGGCGAGATCAGACAGAACGAGGTGCTCGGAATCGTCGGACCCAACGGGATCGGGAAGTCGACGTTCGCAAAGTTACTCACCGGCAGCCTCGAACCCGACGCGGTCGGTTCTGACGACGAATTCGACCTGGACCTCTCGATCTCCTATAAGCCCCAGTACGTCACCATCGACCAGCCGATGCGCGTCGACGCCTTCCTCTCGTCGATCACCGACCAGTTCGGCTCGTCGTACTGGAACACGGAGATCGCAAACCCGCTCCAGCTCAATCGGATCATGGAGCAGAACCTCTCGGACCTCTCCGGCGGGGAGCGCCAGCGCGTCGCGATCGCGGCCTGTCTCTCCGATTCGGCCGATCTCTATCTCCTCGACGAGCCGTCGGCCCACCTAGACGTCGAACAGCGGGTGCAGGCCACCCGGGCGATTCGCCGCTACGCCGAAGCCCAGGACGCGACCGTCCTCGTCATCGACCACGACATCTACATGATCGATCTGCTGGCAGACCGGCTGATGGTCTTCGACGGCGAACCCGCCGTCTCTGGCCGCGCGGGCACACCCCAGTCGATGCGCGGCGGGATGAACGACTTCCTCTCGAATCTCGAGATTACGTTCCGCCGCGACGAGCGCACCTCGCGTCCGCGTATCAACAAACCCGATTCGCAGCTCGATCGCGAGCAAAAACGCGAAGGCGAGTACTACTACGCGCCGTGAGGGGTGCAGGCTAACTCATGCGGGACGTAACACTGTTTCAGGCCGCAACGACGATCGTCGGTACGTGGCTCGCCGCGATCGGACTCGGGAGCATCCTGATACACGGCATCGGACTTTTTCCGCTCCTGTTCGCGATTGGTGGATGTGGAATAATTCTCGGAGCCGGCTATACGGTCTTGCAGGGTACCGGATCAAACGATCGACCGGGAAGCGTTCCTGGTTGGCTGGCGGGTGTGCTCGCCGTACTCTCGCTTTTCGCTGCTGTACTCTATCTCAAGTATTGAATAGCCGCCCCGAACGTGTTCCCAATCGAATCGACTCTTTGCTGACCCGACGTTATTCGGCTTCCGTTCCACGAACCGCTTCGACGCGCTCTTGGCCGCGGTCTCGCCACTCTTCGATGCGTTTTTTCGTCGTGACGCGGCTCTCGCCGACGAACGCGCCGACGAGCGCCCCGAGAGCCGCGCCGGAACTTGCCGCGGAGCGGCTGAACAGGCCGCCGAGTCCGGCGCCGACGGCGGCACCGATGGCTGCATAGCGGGCTCGACTCAGTGCGAGGGTTAGGGTGTCTCGGACCATAGGGGGTCGTACGTCCGGAGCAGGGATAAGCGTACGGTTAGCTTATAGGTCCTGAAAGTGTCTCATTCGAGGATTGAACGGTGTTCGACAGTTCGGTCGTCGGTGGGTGTTCGGAGTCACCCGCGTCTCGCCAGGAGAGCGAGTCCGGCCAGTAGCAGTCCCAGACCCGGAAGCACGTAGGCGAGCACCCCGGCCGAGATCGCGAGTCCGCCGGTGGCACCGACGAGGGCGCCCGCGATCGCGAGCAGACAGCCCACGACGACGGCGGCGTACGCAGCGGGCCGAATCGGGACGACGTCGGTCCGGCCATCGAACTCGTCCACACGGACGCGGGGGTCGACGAGCTCCCACTCGGGAGTCGGCCGCACCGACAGGTCGAGGCGCGATCCCATCCGGGCGAACAGCGACCGCCCGACGTCGCCGGCGGAGGCCGACCACCAGGTAAACTCGCTCGTATCGTCGAGATCCGCCCGTTCGACGTAGACGGGTTCGCCGACGACGTGGTCGATCGAGGCCGCGTCGTAGCCGACGTCCTCGACGATCCGACAGAGTAAGAACGCCCGGGACCACGGAATCGGCTTGTCGAGTTCGAACGTGACCGGTCGGCCGTGGGGAAGGGCCACGTCGAGGCGGACGGTGTGCTCGTCGATTTCGGCCAGATCGGTGATACGTCCCTCGACGTACCCCTCGGGCGTCGTCATCACGTCGATCCGGCCGAGCTCGTCGGCGAGCGCGTCCGTCGCGCGCGTCGGATCGCCGTCGTTCCCCTCGCGGTCGCTGTTCACCGCCTCGTGATCGACGCTTCCGTCCCGGCCGCTGCTCGCTCGCTCGCGATCGTCTATCTCGATTTCGATGTCGTCTCGTTCGGTCACGATTTCCCCGTCTTCGAGGTCGGCTACGCGAGCGGCGCGTAAATCCTTGGCTCCGTCGGGCAGCGGAGTGTGCCCAGCCGAGCGATTCGGTCACACCTAACAAATCCAAGTGATTTTGTAGCCGGGCGGTCTGTGTGAGCGTATGTCCCCGGACGAGTCTGCGAACGCGCCCGCCATCGAGATGGACGGCCTCACGAAGCGGTACGGCGAGACGACGGCCGTCGCTGACGTGACGACGTCGATCGACGCCGGGACGGTTTACGGCTTTCTGGGGCCAAACGGCGCGGGAAAGACGACGACGATGAAGATGTTGACGACGCTGACGAAGCCGACCGAGGGAACGGCGCGCGTCGCGGGCCATCCGATCACCGACCGCAGTAGGGTTACCCCGCACATCGGCTACCTGCCCGAAGAGCCGCCGCTGTTCGACGAACTCTCCGGCCGCGAACAGCTCGAGTACGTCGCCGGCCTGCGCGAGCTTCCCGGCGACGCCGCCAGCGACCGAATCGAGTCGATGCTCGACCGGTTCGACCTCGCCGACGACGCCGACAAGCGCATCGCCGATTACTCGAAGGGGATGCGCCAGAAGGTCGGCGTCATCCAGGCCGTGCTTCACGAACCCGCCGTCGCCTTTCTCGACGAGCCGACGAGCGGCCTGGACCCGCGCGCCGCCCGGACGATGCGCGAGACGATCGCCGAACTCGCCGACCGGGAGATGACGATCATGCTCTCGACGCACATTCTGCCGGTCGTCGAGGAACTCGCAGACGAGGTGGGCGTGATCCACCGCGGGAAACTCGTCGCCGAGGGTCGGCCGGACGACCTCACCGCGCGCGCCGAAACCGGCGAAGGAAGCACCCTCGAAGACGCGTTCTTATCGATCACGCACGAACCGGAGACGGAAGCCGTCGCGGACGACTGACGCCACTCTGCGCAGACGGTTCGTCGAGACTCCGGGTCAATCGAGTTCGAACTCGTCGAACGCCTCGATCGCGTAGAGCACCGAGACGACCGGGGCGAGTAGGCCGACGACGAGCACCGCCCACGCCGCCGTACTCACCGACCCCGCGGAGACGGCCGTTTCCGGCCCCGGGGTGAACGATCCGATGGCGGTCGCCACGTCGGCGACGAGGTCGGCCGCCCCGTCTGTGTAGAGGAGTGCAGCCGAGCCGCCGGGAAGCGCGATCGCGAGGGTGTACGTGACGAACGCGGCCTTGCTCGGCATGACGGCCTCGCGCTTGCTCGTCAGCCTGACGCTGCCGAATCGGGGAAAGATCGCACCGAGTCCGGTCGCCAGCGCAGGGGTGACGACGGAACCGACGACGGTCGCGCCGACGAGGGCGGCCGTCGATTCGATCGAGAGCGGGCTGACGAACCCGGCCGTGACGCTGACGAGGAGCGCGATCGGAACCGAAATCACCGCGCTGGCGACGATCGTCCCGCCGACGGCCTGGCGACCGGATACCGGCGTCGTCAGGACGGCCGGGAGCGCCCGTCCGTAATCGCCGAGGACGTTCAGGGAGAACAGCGCGCCGGCGCCCCAGACGACGTACGCACAGAGGAGCACGGCGACGTAGGCCGGCAGCGTGCCGGCCTGGATGACCGTCTCGATGAAGAAAACCGAGCCGAACAGGGGGTAGGCGACGTACAGTAGCCGAACTGGGGCGCGCTTCGTCCGTCTAACGACGGTCACGGCGACGGTGCGCGTCGCCCGGTCGATCGACCCCGAGAGCAGGCGGTCGAGTCGGTTCGAGGAGCGAATCTCCGCCGCGTCGTCCGTTCGGGCCGGATCTGCGTACCAGTGGACGTTCGCCGAGGCGATCGACGCACCCACGGCGAGCGGAACGGCGACGGCGGTTCCGACGAGAGCGCCGACGATGGTGAGCGTCGACGGGGTGACCTCCGGCACCGCGAAGACGAGCAGTTCGCCCGGCCAGCCGGCGGGGCTGTCGCCGAGGTACTCGAAGAGCACGATCATCAGCGAGTCGAACCAACCCGCCGCGATCGCGCCGAAGTAGGCGACGCCGACGGCGACGAAGACGAGCGTTCGGTAGCGCGCGACGGGTTCGTAGGTCGTCAGCAGGTGGCGAATCCAGATCCCGACGAGAAAGCCCACCGGAATCGCAGAGAGCAGCACCAGCCCGAGGACGGCTAGCGCGACGACGAGCGGGACGACCGATCCCGCCCCGTAGGCGAACGCGCCGGCCAGGAGTGCGACCGGCGGGACGATCCAGATGGCAAAGAGCAGTAGTTCCGCGCCGAGGAGGCCGACGACGGTCGTCCCGGTCGTCGTCGACACCAGCGTGCACTCGGGCTGGTCGACGTCGGCGGTCTGCGTGACGGTCCGGATCCCGGCCATTACCGTCAGGCCGATCCACGCGACCGCGGTCGCGCCGGCCGCCGTCTCGGAGATGGAAAAGCCGGCGAGATCGGAGACCGCCCCGGCGGCGACCTCCTCGCCGACGGTCGGCATCGCGAGCAGGCCGATAAGCGTGATCGGCCCGAGCGCGAACACCGCGACGAGGCCCATCAGCGCGAGTTTCGTCCGATCGCCGAGAAAGATCCGAAGCGTCCGGCGCACCTCCGTCCGGGCGACGAGCGTCGCCGTCGCCGGGTTCATCGACGATCACCGGCGGTCGAACGCTCGTCTGGGAAACGGAGCACCATTTGTCAGGCCTGACACGTTCGGCGGTAAAAGGCGTTCGGATCGGCTGTCGCCGACGAACGGTTCGACGGGTCAGCGTTTCGGTGTCGGCATCTCCGATCGTCGTCACTCGCCGACTCAGCTGATCTGGCGCTGGCAGCTGCCACAGAGGTTCTCCTCTTTGATGTCGACCTCTCGGACCGTCGGCGAGAAGTTCATCACGCAGCGGTTGTTGTCGCAGTGTTCGAGCCCGCGGGTGTGGCCGATCTCGTGGACGATCTCCTTGCGGATGCGATCCTGGACGATCTCGCCCGCGCTCTTGTTCGAGAAGCCGCCGTCGGAGGTGGTCTGGAGCCGGTAGGTCGAGACGACGCTGCCGCTGCCGTCGAGGTAGGCGAGTCCGAAGACGTAGTTTCGTCGCCGGTAGAAGAGGTCGTTCGGCGTGATGGCGATATTTTTCTCGCCGCGGCCGACCCGTTCGGCGAGCTGGATGAAGTTCTCCGCGCTGTACTGGTTCCGGCCGGCGTCGTAGGCGCCGTTCGGGATCGACTGGGCGTCGCCGATGGTGACCTCGCAGCCGTAGACCGAACGCAGCGCCGACGAGGCGGCCCGCTTGACCGTCGCGGCCACCTCTCCGACCGGAACGATGTCGACGTGCATGACGACGGCTATGAGTGCGTGCGGCATAAACATCCCGCCGTGACCCGCACAGACCGCGTCGATCCGATCTTCATAGAGCGGCTCGCCCGATACGATCGCCTCGTCGAAGTGGGCATCGGCCGGCGCGTCGACCTCGCCGCGGCGCTCGTCGACGCGGGCGCTCGTGTCGTCGCGACCGACGTCTACGATCGGGCGGTCCCCGAGGGTGTCACGTTCGTCCGCGACGACGTGGTCGACCCCGATCCGTCCGTCTACGCCGACGCCGACGCGATCTACGCGCAGAATCTCCCTCCGGAGTTACACCGTCCGACCGCGGACCTCGCCGAGAGCGCGAACGCCGCTTTCCTGTTCACCACGCTCGGCGCCGATCAGCCGGCGATACCGGTCGAGCGAGTGACGATTGAAACCGGATCGCTGTACGTCCGATCGCGATCGTCCGGACCGAACCGGTAACCACGAGCGCTCTCTCTCTCTCTCTCTCTCTCTCGATCGGAGCCGGTCTCGACCGTGAAGCGTCGAGGACGAAACCGATCGGCGGGCTTTATTCCCCTCGGTCCGTCGGTTCACCTATGACTGATTCGCTTTCGGCCGACGCCGTCGTCCTTGACGTCGACGGCGTCCTCGTCGACGTGGCCGACTCCTACCGCCGGGCCGTCGTCGAGACGGTCGAACGCTGTCACGGTCGGACGGTCCCGCGAGCGCACTTACAGGCGTTCAAGGACGCCGGAGGATTCAACAACGACTGGGAGCTGACCTACGCCGTCGCGCTGTACGTCCTCGCCTCGGCCGAGGGTTACGACGCCTCGATCGAGTCGTTCACCGACGAAATCGCCGCCCAGGGCGGCGGACTCGACGCCGCGATCGCCGTCGTGAAAGACGGCGTCGGGGCTCGAGCGTACCGCCGTATCGAGGGTCGGTGGGATCGTGAGCAGCTCCGGGACGTCTTCCAGGCGCTGTATCTCGGAACGGATCTGTACCGCGCGATCGAAGGCGGCGAGCCGGCGATTCCGCCGGAGCCGGAACTGACGGCGGTCGAACCCGAGTCGGCTTCGGTGGGTGACGGGACGCGCGAGGTCGAGACCGATCTCCCGGGGTTCGTCCACGACGAACCGATCCTGTTGACGAGCGAAACCCGCGAGCGACTCGCGGAGCGATTCGCCCTCGGCATTCTCACCGGTCGCCCGGAGGCGGAAGCGGAGATCGCGCTCGGCCGCGTCGGACTGGGCGAGATTCCGACCGCCCACCGATTCACGATGGACGATTGGGATGAGGGAAAGCCACACCCCTACGCGCTCACGACGCTAGCCGAGCGCCTCGACGCCGAGACCGTCGTCTTCGTCGGCGACACGTTGGACGACGTTAGGACGGCGACGAACGCCGCCGAGGTCGATCCAAGCCGCGACTACCACGGCGTCGGGGTTCTCTCGGGCGGGCTCACCGGCGAAACCGGTCGAACGTTGTTCGCCGACGCCGGCGCGGCGGTGGTGTGTGAGTCGATCGACGACGTCCCCGATCTCCTCGAGTGAGGCTCGGACTGCTCGAGTGAGTACCGGATCGCCCGAAACACGGCGGCGTTTCACTTTCACTCCGGTTGGCCGAGTGATATATAGGGCGACGGTGAACCCGTGGCCATGAGTGTCAATCTCCACCAGCTGATCGAGGGCGCTGACGGTGCCTTCGAGGCGGACGGAGCTCGCGTCGACGCGGCGGTTTCGGCCGCCGTCAAGCCGGGCGAGCCGATCACCCTCGCGCTCAGTACGACCGGCCCGAACGCCCGGTCGCGCTCGATCACGGTCTCGCTTACCCGCTCGGAGGCGCGACTTCTCGGCGGTCGACTGGTCGAATCGACGCGGTGAACGGAGGTTGGGACCGACGCGGGGGTTTTAGCTCGTATTCGTCGTAGGGGTCGGTCCGATGAGTTCAGAGGATCCTCGGGCCGGAGCGCTTCCCGGTCTGCACGCGTCTCCCTGGCTGGCCGCGTCGGCCGAACCGTTCGAACCGCTCTCCGGGTCGACCTCGACCGAAGTGGCGATCGTCGGCGCCGGGATCGCCGGCCTCTCGACGGCCGCCGAGCTGGTTGACCGGGGCTACGACGTGGCCGTACTCGAACGCGACCGCGTCGGGTCTGGAATTACGGGGAAGTCGACGGCCAAGGTCACGAGTCAGCACGGGCTCGTCTACGCTCCCCTCTGTCAGGAGTTCGGACTGGAACGAGCGACGCAGTACGCGAGGGCGAATCAGCGAGCGATCGAGACGGTCGAAGAACGCGTCGACGCGCTCGACGTCGCCGAGGCCTGCGGTTTTCGCCGGCGACCGGCGTACGTCTACGGTGACGACCGGGGATCGATCGAGCGCGAGGTGGACGCGGCCGCTCGAATCGGGTTGCCCGCGTCGTTCGTCACGTCGGTTCCGCCGTACGAACCGGCCGATTGCGGCGTCAGGTTCGACGACCAGGCCTGCGTCGATCCGCGACGGTACGTCCACGCGCTCGCCGCATCCCTCGTCGAGGACGGCGGCTCCGTGTTCGAGCAAACGCGCGTCACCGGCGTCGATACCGGCGAGCACCCGAGCGTCGGGACCGAGCGCGGTCGGGTGTCCGCAGACCGCGTCGTCCTCACGACGGGATTTCCGATCGTCGACCGGCTGGGCCTGTTCGCCCGGCTCACGCCGAAACGATCGTACGTCCTCGCGCTCCGGATCGACGGCGAGCCGCCGGAGGGGATGTACTACCGTCCGGCCGAAGGTGCCAGCACGTATCGGTCGGTCCGGACGCACGAGGGGCCGGACGAGACGCTGGTACTCGTCGGCGGCGAGAACCACAAGACGGGACAGGGCGGTTCGACGCGCGAGCGATACCGGCGACTGGCGGCGTGGGCGCGCGACCGGTTCGACGTCCGCGAGGTCGCCTACCGGTGGTCGACGCAGGACTACGTCTCGGCCGACCGGGTTCCGCTCGTCGGTCCGGCCGGACCGGGGGCGCGAAACGTCTTCATCGCGACGGGATTCGGGGGCTGGGGGATGACTGGATCGACCGTCGCCGGGCGCCTGCTCGCGCGATTGATCGACGGCGAGGACCCCGAGATCGCGTCGCTGTACGATCCGCGCCGGTTCACGCCGCACGCGTCGATCGGCCGGGTCGCGGTGGAGAACGCGGACGCGGCGGGTCAGTTCGCCTCCGACTGGGTTCGAAGCCTTCTCGGATCGACCGACCCCGCCGTCGAACCCGGCGAGGGAACGGTCGTCCGACGCGGCGGCCGACCGATTGCCGTCTCGAGAGACGACTCTGGCTCCCTCCGGGCCGTGTCGGCCGTCTGCCCGCACGCCTACTGCGTCGTCGACTGGAACGACGGCGAGGAAACCTGGGACTGTCCCTGTCACGGCTCGCGATTCGGTCCGGACGGGCGGGTTCTCGAAGGCCCGGCGAGCGAGGATCTGTCCCGAACGGAGTTCGAAGGGTCGTGAGCGATCGGTCGTGCCGACGCCGAACGGTCAGTTTGAACTCCGTCGTGTCCGGTAGGCCGAGCAGTTTACGTCTGCTCGAACGCGACATAATTCGACGTCTGACGAATCGAATCTCTCCTCATCTGAGGCGAATCGGGCCGATTTCTCTCGGGCGTTGCGAACGTTCGTCGCGGTCTGTTGGCTCCTCACGGCGGCGTTCGTCATCGCCGTCTCGATGGTCGGCGTCTCGCGATTGCCGTCGGTTCCGGCGGCGGTGGTGGGACTTTCTGTGGCGTCGGTCATCCTCCTCTCGGCACTCGTCGCCGGCTTTCTCGAAAACGGCGGATACGAAGCTATCGGCGCCGACCCGAACGCGACGGCGAGATTTGGCTGGCTGGCCCTGCTGTATTTCCCGGTCGCGTTCGTTCCGACGCTCGTCGGACTCGACGCGTTCGGGCTCACACCAACCGTCGCGTTCGCGGTGGTTGTCGGCGCCGCGATCGGTGTCGCCGGCTGGCTCACCACGTTCGGCGGATTCGACAGGGTGGCGTTCGAAGAGCGCCACGTGGTCCACGCCGCGGGCGCGGCGGTCGTCTGCTTCGCCGTCGGATCGACGATCGGTCTACTCGTCGTTCCGGCTCAGTTCCAGACGCCGGCTTGGACGGGTATCGGGGCGATCGCGGCTCAGATTGTCGTCCTGTGGATCGGGCTCGGTGGCTACGTCGATCGCATTCGTGCGTGAGTCTTCCTGCGGTGACCCTACAAGAGTGGGCGGCGTGGAGACCAGTCATGACCGAAGCGTCGCTCGCGGCCGTCGAAGACGCGCTCGATCGTGCGACGGCGTTGCCGGCCGAAGACGCCGAGGCGCTCCTGCGGTCGGCGCGAGAGAATCTCGCAGAGGCCCGGACCCGCGAATCAGTCGACCGGGAGGCGGCCGATTACCTCGAAACCCGTCTCGAACAGCGGCTCCGAGAAATCGACGAGCGAGACGCCTACGACGCCGGGATGGGGGCGGCGATGGAACCCGACGACGAGGACGCCCCGTAGACGGACACCGCCTGCGCCTCGCCGACGCGGCCCACGGCCCACTGACGCCCACGACTCGCCGGCCACGTCTCCCGCGATAGCGGCGACGCCGGCCAGCTTCAATCGATTTATCCGGTGGCCGCCCGCACTCGACAGTATGCGAATCGCACTGCTCGGCGGCACGGGCGATATCGGAGAGGGGCTCGCGCTGCGGTGGGCCCGGGACACCGACCACGAGATTCTGATCGGCTCGCGCGATCCCGAGAAAGCGCGCGAGGCGGTCGAGACCTACGAGGACCGACTCGCCGACCACGGCGCGACGGGCGATCTGAAGGGCTTCGCCAACGAGATGGCCGCAGACCGCGCGGACGTCGTCGTCCTCTCGGTACCGCCGTACTACGCCGGCGACACCGTCGAGGCCGTCGCCGACCGGCTCGACGCCGAGACGATCCTCGTCACGCCGGCGGTCGGGATGAAAGGCGACGAGGACGGTATGCACTACCACCCGCCGGGCGCGGGCAGCGTCACGGCGCTCGTCGCCCAGCGCGCCCCCGACGAGGTTCCCGTCGTCGGCGCGTTCCACAACCTCGCCGCCGGCAAGCTCGCAGCCATCGACGTCGAAATCGACCTCGACACCCTGATCGTCGGCGACGACGCCGACGCGAAGCGGACGGTCACCCAGCTCGCCGAATCCATCGAGGGGCTTCGTGCGCTCGACGCCGGCCCGATCGCGAACGCGGCCGAAGTCGAGAGCGTCACGCCGCTCGTCATCAACATCGCGAAGTACAACGACGACCTCAGCGACGTCGGCGCGAAGTGGATCTAGCGGGATCTGCGTTTCGAAACGGACGATTGAAGGCTCGACGCTGGGGAGCGTCGGCTCCTCGGCTCCGAGGTTTCGCCCGAAAAGGGGTGGACTTCGGTCAGGCGCCCGCGGACTCCAGGGCGTCTTCGATGTCCTCGCGCTGGGTGACGCCGACGAACCGTTCGACGATCCCGTCTTCGTTCTCGATGACGAGCGTCGGGAGCGATCGGACCTGGTACTCGTTGGCGACGTCCTGGGCCTCGTCGACGTTGATCTTCTCGACGTCGAAGCGACCGTCCCAGTCTTCTTCTATCTCCTCTAAGATCGGATCCTGGGTCTTACAGGGGCCACACCAGTCCGCGTAGAAATCTTTGAGCGTGACAGTCATATCCTCTACCTGGGTTTCCGGCCGGTCGCGCATAAGAGTTTCCCAGTGGTCGTCTTCCTGCCGATACCCCGGACGTCGACGGCGGGCTCGAATCGACGATCGGAGACCAAATTCCATCGTCGAGGCGCGCCCGTGTTGGTCGATTCCGCCGCGGTAGCGCCGGCGTCTCCCCGACGCAGTTCAGACCGCGGAGAGGCGAATCACTATGATGGTTGGGCCACACTGGGTGAGCGTGGACGAACTCGATCCGCACGACGCGTTCGCCAAACTGGCCGACGAGACGCGGGTCGATATCCTCCGAGCGGTCGCCGAAGCGGAGCGCGAGGGCGAACTCGACGAGGCCACGCCGCGGCTATCGTTCAAGGCGCTGTACGACCGCGTCGACGTCTCGAACAGCTCCCGCTTCGCGTACCACCTCGATCAACTCACAGGGACGTTTTTACACAAGAACGAGGACGGATACGCGTTCACGTGGGCCGGCGAGCGTATCGTACGGACGATCCTCGCTGGCGGCTACGGAACGGAAATCGCGTTCGATCCGGTCGCCCTCGACGGTCCCTGTCCGGCCTGCGGGGCGTCGACGCTACGGGCCGGTCCAGAGACGACGACAATCTGCGTTCGCTGTCGGTCGTGCGAAGGAGCGATCGCGTCGTATCCACTGACGCCAGGCCTGGCCGCGAATCGCGATCCGGCGGCGCTCGTCAGTGCGGCGGAGCGACGGATTCGGTCGTCGTACGACGACATCTTCGCCGGCGACTGTCCGAAGTGCGGCGGGCGGTTGCGGCGTTCGATTCGCGACGCTGAACCGCTTCCGGGTGATCCGTACCTCTCCGTCAGTCGGTGTCGCGAGTGTCTGGCACCGTACGGGTTACCCGTCTCGTTCTGGGCGCTCTCGCACCCGGCGACCGTCGCGTTCTACTGGACGCACGACGTCGACATCCGGTCGACGCCGTTTTGGGAACTCATCGCGTACCTCGCCGACGGTCGATGGACCGTCGAGGGAATCGAGGGTGGGTCCGCCTATCGGATCACGCTCCGTGAGGCGGACGATGAACTCCACCTCGCACTCGATGCTGACCTCACCGTCACGGACGTCACTCGCCTGACGAGCGAAACGTGATTCGCGATCCGCGCGCGACCCTGTCGACCGCTCGTTCGCCGAAAAAATCAATGTCACAACTCAAACGACGTTGAGCCGCGCGCCGTTTTCGGACCTGCACCCGCCCGCTCGACTCGTCGATCACCCCTCCTGGCTCAACCGCGCTTGTGTTCCGAATCGAACATATGTTATTTTTCCAACAACACTTATGTGGCACCCTCTCGGTCGACCAACTGCTCGGACACGCCGGGCGAGTAACAGATGACGGCCATACAAACGCACGGACTGACGAAATGCTACGGAGACGTAACGGCGATAGCGGACGTCGACCTGACGGTCGAGTCCGGGGAGGTGTTCGGCTTCCTCGGTCCGAACGGGGCGGGGAAGTCGACGACGATCGACGTCCTGCTCGACTTCGTTCGACCGACGTCGGGCCGAGCCGAGGTACTTGGATTCGACGCCCAGCGCGAGTCCGACGCGATCGGTCATCGAATCGGTGTCCTCCCCGACGGCTTCTCCCTCTACGAGCGCCTCAGCGGGGTCCGCCACGTCTCGTTCGCGATCGAGACCGCGGGTGCAGACGACGATCCGTACGCCCTCTGCGAGCGGGTCGGACTCGATCGTTCGGACGCCGAACGCCCGACCGGTGGGTACTCGAAGGGGATGACGCAGCGACTCGCGACGGCGATGGCGCTCGCCGGCGATCCGGAGCTGCTCGTCATGGACGAACCGACGAGCGGCCTCGATCCAGCCGGCATCCGCGAGATGCAAGCGCTCGTCCGGGAGGAGGCCGATCGCGGGACGACCGTCTTCTTCTCGAGTCACGTCCTCGCCCACGTCGAGCGCGTCTGTGATCGCGTCGGCGTTCTCCACGACGGCCGGCTGATCGCCGTCGACACGATCGACGGCCTGGACGAGGCGCTCGGCGGCGGCGCGACGGTGACCGTAGAACTCGCCGAGCCGATGGCGGAGGTGCTCGAGACGCTTCGGGCCGTCGACGGGGTCGCCGACGTCGCGGTCAGCGGTCCAGTCGTCGAAGCGACGTGTCGAGTGCCACGAGCCAAGGCCGACACCATCCTCGCCCTCGAGGAGGCGGGAGCGACCGTCCGCGACGTCTCGATCGAGGAGACCTCGCTCGAATCGCTGTTCGCGACGTTGACCGAAACGGGCGGGTTCGAGCGCCGGCCCGGGAGCGACGGTTCGACGGCGGCCCGGACCGGCGATCGACGGAACGGCAACTCGACCGCCGTCGTCGAACCGGCGGTGAATTCGTGAGTCCCGATACGCCGGAATCGGTGGCGCGGTCCGGGACGGATCGCCCGTCCAGGGCGCGATTCGGGATGATCCTGGCCGTCGCCCGCAAGGACATCGAGGACGTCGCGCGGTCGCGAATGCTCCTCGCCATGGTGGCGCTCCTCGTCGGATTCGTGACCGTCCTCTACGCGGCGTTCGGCCTGATCGCCGACGACGGAACCGCCGGCGAAACCCTCGCCTGGCTGGCCCTTCCGATGCAGACGATCCTCGGAATCGCCGCGCTCGTCGTCGGCTACCTGGCCATCGTCGGCGAGCGGCGCTCGGGGAGCATCAAACTACTTCTGGGACTGGCGCCGTCGCGACGCGACGTCGTCCTCGGGACGCTTTTGGGGCGCAGCGCGATCGTCGTCGCGGCCCTAACGCCGGCCGCCGTCCTCGCGGGCGCGCTGAGCCTCGCCCTCTTCGGGTCCCTTCCGGTCCGCGCCTGGCTCGTACTGACGGGCGCGACGATTCTCTTCGGATTCGCGTTCGTCGGCCTGGCCGTCGGCGTCTCGGCGGCCGTCGCGACTCGCGGTCGGGCGATGGCGATCGTCGTCGGCCTCTTCGCGACGTTCGTCGCGCTCTGGGAGCTCGTCGTCGCCGGACCGTACTACCTCATTCACGGCGAGACGCCGCCGATCGAGGCGGAGGGGTGGTACCTCTTCGTCGACGGACTCAACCCGATCGCCGCCTACGCCGGAATCGCCAATCGGGCAGTATCCGGCGACGCCTGGCCGCTCCAGTTCGGCTACGGTCTTCGCGAGCCGGAGGCGCTCACGACGCCGTCGACGGAGCGGTACGTCGGCGAGGCGCCGTTTTACCTCCAGGAGTGGTTCGGCGTCGCCGTCTTGCTCGCGTGGTTCGTCGTTCCGCTAGCGCTCGGCTACGTTCGGTTCCAGCGGACCGACCTATAGGTCGACGTTCGGTTCGGGCGAACTCGACTCGGCGTTCACAGCCGTAACATCTGGGCGTGGCGCGTCTCGCCGACATCCAGGACGTGGGCCTCGTCGACGACGCCGACCTCGATCGCGAGGTCGACTGATCGGGTACCGACGATGTTTGCGACGTCTGCCCGCGCGAGCGCGTCGCGGACGGCGTCGGCTTCGACCGTCTCGGTGCCGTAGAACTCCTCGGTCACGGTGAGCGAGACCGCGCCGTCCTCGAACGTCTCGCCGAGCACGTCGGCGTCGCAGACGGCGACCAGCAGGCCCTTTTCGGTCTCGCGTTCGGTGAGGATCATTCGAGGTGCGCCCGCTCGTGTTCTTCGATGAACTCCTGTTCGGCTTGCGCTCTGAGTTCGTCCGCCTCCTCCGCGACGCGCTCGGCCTCGGCGTCTTCGCCCAGTTCCTCCAGGATGCGCGCCTTCTCGTCCAAGACGAGCGAGTTGCGCATGCCCAGCCGGATCGCGTTGTCGATACACCGAAGCGCGTCCTCGACGAGACCGCGCTCTGAGAGCAAGAACGCCCGGTTGTACCACCCTTCGGCGAAGCGCGGGTCGCGCTCGACGGCGCGCTCTGCGTGCTCGAGCGCCTGTGCGGTCTCGCCGTACTCCCAGAGGGCGAACGCGAGGTTGCTCTCGGCCGTCGCGGCGTGCTCGCCGGCCGAGCGCGTGTTCCCCGTCTCCTCCGGGCTGGTCTCGATCTCGATCCCGTCGGC
Source organism: Halovivax gelatinilyticus (assembly GCF_024300625.1). GTDB lineage: Archaea > Halobacteriota > Halobacteria > Halobacteriales > Natrialbaceae > Halovivax > Halovivax gelatinilyticus. Next base: position 2,182,404 of record NZ_CP101322.1, read on the forward strand.
GACGTGGATCGCCTCGCGATACGCACCGATCGCTTCGTCCCACTCTTCGAGTTCCGCGTGGGCGACGCCTTTGTTCGTCCAGGCCTCCTGGACGAGCCGGTCGTCTTCGGCGTACTGGGCGGTGCGCTCGAACGCCTCGGTGGCCTGCTCGAACCGGTTGATCTGCATGTAGTTTAGGCCCACGTCGAGGAGCGTCTCGGCGTCGACGTCGTCGCTCGCGATCTGGCGGTCGTCGAGCATGTCGGCGACTACCCGCGAGTCGACCGGGTCCACTTTCCCCGGATCGACGTCCAGCTCGGGCGGATCCAGGTCGAACTCGTCGTAGGGGTCGTCGAAGCCGGCCCCTTCCGAGAACCGGTGGGGGTCGTCACCCTCGTCAGTCATCGATATAGGGTAGTTCCCCGCGCGGGTTAAGGCCTGCGACACCGGGCTGGCGCCGGTTCGACGGGGAACTGTACCCTCACCAGTGCGACGTCGCCCCAGCGGAGGCTTCGACTGACCCCGACGCGCCCCGTTCGATCCCACGGGTTCAAGCGACCCGCAGTCGAATCACACCGTATGCGTTCGTTCGTCAGCGTCGACCTGCCGGCGTCGTTCGCCGATCGGGTCGCCGACGTGCAGTCCGCCTTCGCGGACGCGTCGGGACTTTCGTTCACCGATCCCGGACAGGCGCACGTGACGCTCACCTTCCTCGGAGACGTCGATCCCGACCGACGCACAGCCCTCGAGTCGGAACTCGCGACGGCGGTCGAGAACGCCGGCGTCTCGCCGTTTTCGGTCACCTACGGCGGGCTGGGCGTCTTTCCGGACCTTTCGTACGTTTCGGTGATCTGGCTCGGCGTCCTCGACGGTGGCGACGAACTCACTCACCTCCACGAGGCTGTCGAACGGCGGACGACGGCGATGGGCTTCGAGGCCGATTCGCACGAGTTCACCCCACACGTCACGCTCGCCCGGATGGAACACGCCGGGGGGAAGGACCTGGTCCAGGAGCTGGTGACCGACTGGCCCGCCTCGGCCGAGACGGCCGCGATGGATCCGGCGATTCGTCACACCGACGAGGGGCCGATCGTCGGCGAGACGACCGTCGAGGAGATACGCCTGACCGAGAGTACGCTCGGACCTGACGGTCCGACGTACGAGACCGTTACTCGTTTCCCGCTCGAGTAGGGGGCATGGTCTCCACGGACGTGCCCTCGCGGGACCGGATTCTCCCGCCGTCCGGGTCCTCGCGGAGACTGGGTCCTCGTAACGACAGTCCGGACTCGTCGAACTCGCCTCGTCTCTGACCGCCGCGTAATCGATCGATAGTGGACAGAACAGTTCGCGTATTCTGACGGTTCGGCCCCCGAGGCCGTCGTAATCCGGTCGTACACCGGTGAGAGTAATGACCGTCGCCGGCGTGGATTGGCGGACATGTCCGGCGGACCCGACGGTGGAGAGGCGGGCGATGCGGTCGCGTCGGCGAACCAGTCCGCCGACCGGACGAGACGGCGTTGCTCGCGACGAACCGTTCTCCTGGCCGCCGGGGGCACGGCCGCGTTCGCCACGCCGGTGTTCGGCTCCGCGCGCTCGTCCGGCGAGTCGGCGACGGCTCACGTCGTCGTCCATCCGGGACCGACCCCGCTGTACGCGCGACTGGTCGACGGGCCGGTCGGGCTCGCCAGTCCGTGGACGACCGTCCACGCGGCGGCTGCGGCGGCCGTCGAAGACGCCCTCGAGCAGGTTGCTGAGCACGCAGAACGGACCGGACGCGACCGATTCACCGTGGCCGTCGAACGCGGCGACCCGGTCGGCGCCCCGCTCAGCGTCTTCTCACCGCTCGACGCCCTGGTCCCGGCCGACCGGATCTACGAGCGGTTCCGCGAGGTCGTCGAATCGGGTCGGGACGCCGCCGACGCCCGCTGTCACCTGCTGTTGTGGTGGAGTCCGCTCGACGTCGACCTCGGCTACGGCCGAACGGTTCCCGGTAACGGCCGCGTCGGACCCGACGGCGACACTGGCGGACTGACGGTAGCCAACATCGGGGCGACCGAACTCTGGGACGGGCGGGCCGTCACCCGAAACATGGCGATTCACGAGGTGTTACACACCTACCTCGAGTCGGGGATCGTCGCGTCGATCACCGGCTCCGGCTGCGATCACTCCCTCGGTCGCGTCGTCGAGACTGCCGCCGGCGTGCGCGAGGTGACGCCGATGGCGACCGCGTACGCGGGCGGCTCCGCGCCGTTCGGATCGAACGGCGACGTCGAGGACTGGTCCGGCGCGACGGCCGGAATCTCGGCGGGGCTCGTCGACTCCGGCGACGGCGATACCCGGTTCCAGGGCCGGGGCTGCGGCGACCACGACTCGTTCGTTCGTCACGACGGCACCGACGGCGTCTCGACGTGGACGCACACGACGGCGCTCAGCGAGGAGACGAAAGAGGCCGTCTGTCGGTACGCCGAGCGATCGCTTCGATAACGCCGAATCACCGACCGCACGCGGGATGGACAAGCCTTTAAGGACGGGTGGGTTACTCCCGGCCACTATGGGTAAGAAGTCCAAGGGCAAGAAAAAGCGCCTGGCGAAACTTGCGAACCAGAACACGCGAGTGCCGGCGTGGGTAATGCTCAAAACCGACATGAACGTCCAGCGAAACCCGAAGCGACGCAACTGGCGGCGCAACGATACTGACGAATAATGAGCGCAAGTGACTTCGAAGAGCGGGTCGTAACCGTCCCGCTCCGCGACGTGAAAGCCGCACCGAACCACGAAGCCGCCGACCGCGCGATGTCGATCGTTCGCGCACACCTCGCAAAGCACTTCAAGGTCGACGAGGACGTCGTTCGACTCGATCCCTCGATCAACGAGGAGATCTGGGCGAACGGTCGCGCGAATCCGCCGCGGAAACTCCGCGTCCGCGCGGCGCGCTTCGACGAGGCGGGCGAACCGGTTGTCGAAGCCGAGTTCGCCGAGTAACTTGCTCCGCGCCTCCTTCGCCGGCTCCGCGTACGTCGGCGTCTTCGCGTGTGCGACGGATAGCACCCTGCTCGTCAGACCGGACGCCGACGACGATCGGATCGAGGCGATCGCCGACGAACTCAGCGTGCGCGCCGTTCCGACGACCGTCGGCGGTGCCAGCACGGTCGGCGTCCTGGCGACCGGCAACGAGAACGGACTGCTGGTCAGCGACCGCCTCTACGACTACGAGCGCGACCGACTCACCGAGGCGACCGACGTCGCCATCGGCGAACTTCCCGGGGCCATCAACGCCGCGGGAACGGTCGTTCTCGCGAACGACCACGGCGCGTACGTCCACCCGGACCTCACGCGCGAGGCGGTTCAGGTCGTCGAAGAGACGCTCGACGTTCCCGTTACGCGCGGGGACCTCGCGGGCGTTCGAACCGTCGGAACGGCCGCCGTCGCCACCAACGAAGGGGTCCTCTGTCACCCGAAGGCGACCGACGAGGAGCTCGACGTTCTCGAGGAGGCGCTCTCGGTCCGCGCCGATGTCGGCACGATCAACTACGGCGCGCCGCTGGTCGGCTCGGGCCTGCTCGCGAACGACGCTGGCTACGTCGTCGGCGAGGACACCACCGGCCCCGAACTCGGTCGGATCGAAGACGCCCTCGGCTATCTGGAGTGATCGACGGGGACGAATGTCGGCCGGCTCCGAGACGAACGGACACTCGGAAGGGAACATTCTTCCGCCTGCCTGCCGGAACTGGTGATATGAACGACGCAGTGGCAACCGACTCGACGCGCGCCGCAGTGACTGTCACGCACACGGCTTCGAAGGTGAGCAACCGATGAGCGGCGGACAACAGCAACTGCAGGCGCTCTCACAGGAGCTCCAGCAGATCCAGGAGACGATCGCCAGCCTCGAGGAGACCATCGAAGGAATCCGGACCGAACAGTCCTCGATCGACGACGCGATCACCGCCGTCGAGGCGCTCGAAACCGACTCGACGGTCCAGGTTCCACTCGGCGGCGGCGCGTACGTCCGCGCGACGGTCGAGGACGTAGACGAGGTCCTCGTCTCGCTCGGTGCCGACTACGCGGCCGAGTTCGGACGCGAACGCGCGGTCGAAACCCTAGAGAACAAACGGACGCGCCTCGACGAGCGAATCGAGGAGGTAAACGACCGGATCGCCGATCTCGAAGCCGAGAGTTCGCAACTCGAACAGCAGGCCCAGCAACTCCAGCAGCAGGCGCTCCAGCAGCAGATGGGCGCCATGGGCGGGCAATCGGAGCCCGACGAGTGACGCATGTTCGACAACCTTCGAGAGAAGCTCGGTAGCTTCCGGTCCGAGGCCGAAGAGGTCGCAGACGAGAAGGCCGAACCCGTCGAGGACGCAGACGACGCGGTGGCTGAAGACGTCGATGCGGAGACCCGGGAGGTCGACGATGCGGCCGAGGACGTCGATCGGCCCGAGAACGCGGGTGAGAGAGCCGTTGGCGACTCCGCCGAGACCGAGTCGATCGCCGCCGAGGCGGTCGCCGACGCGACGGACGCTGGGGCGACCGACGAGCCGTCGTCGACGGACGAGTCCTCGAACTCGGCCGGCTTCGGTCGTCGCGCCGCGTCGCTCGCCCGCGGGCGATTCGTCATCGAGGAGGCGGACCTGGCGGGTCCGCTCCAGGAGCTCGAACTCGCGCTGCTGTCCGGCGACGTCGAAATGGGCGTCGTCGACGAAATCGTCGAAAATATCAGAGACGAGCTGATCGGCGAGACGCGGACGTTCACCACCTCCACCGGCGAAGTCGTCGAGGAGGCGCTCAGATCGGCGCTGTACGACGTGATCAGCGTCGGGCAGTTCGACGTCGAAGCGGCCGTCGCCGAGGCGGAAAAACCGCTCGTCATCGTCTTCACCGGCGTCAACGGCGTCGGTAAGACGACCTCGATCGCCAAGCTCGATCGCTGGCTCGACGAGCGCGGCTACTCCACCGTGATGGCCAACGGCGACACCTACCGCGCGGGTGCGAACGAGCAGATCAGAGAGCACGCCGAGGCTCGCGGGACGAAGCTCATCTCCCACGAGCAGGGCGGCGATCCCGCCGCGGTGCTGTACGACGCCGTCGAGTACGCCGAAGCCAACGACGTCGACGTCGTCCTCGGCGACACGGCCGGCCGCCTCCACACCGACGAGGGATTGATGGACCAGCTCGAAAAGATCGATCGCGTCGTCGAGCCCGATATGACGCTGTTCGTCGACGAGGCCGTCGCCGGCCAGGACGCGGTCAATCGGGCTCGCGAGTTCAACGAGGCCGCCGAAACCGACGGCGCAATCCTGACGAAGGCCGACGCCGATTCGAACGGCGGCGCGGCCATCTCGATCGCCCACGTGACGGGCAAACCCATCCTCTTTCTCGGCGTCGGCCAGGCCTACGACGATCTAGAGCGGTTCGATCCGGACGCCATGGTCGATCGGCTGTTGACCGAGGGGTAACTCACTCTTCGGGCGTCGTCCACTCGCGTTTGATGCCGATCGCGCCGCTGGCGACGAGAACGATCGCACCCAGTGCGACCACGAACAGCGACGCGTGCAGTTCGAGCGAAACCGTCCCTTCGATTTCGGCTGCGGCGTAGCCGTCCTGGGTCGCACGGGCGTCGGCGTAGACCGCGTAGGCGACGATCGCGACGACGAGTCCCGAAAACAGACTCAACCCGGCCGTTCGAAGCCCCGGTCCCGATTCCGACCGCGCGGCGTAGAACAGGACGACGCCGGCGATCACGAGTGCGAAAAAGAGCGTCGTCACGCCGTCGCCACCGAGGCCGCCGGCGGTTTCTTCGGTCGGGACGCCGAGCGTGGTGGCGACGGTTTCCGAGACGTCGAGGGTGATCCAGGGCTGAAACGATCCGAGTACGAGCAGGCCGGCCCCGACGAGCGACAGCTTCGCCCACGGCTGGAGCGTGAGCGTGTCGACGAATTCGGCTCCCGTTCGACTGGTCGGCTCTCCCATCGTCCGATCATCTGGGACGAACCCTCTTAGGTTTCGCCACCTCGACTCGGCGATCGGCCGTCGTGGCGTCACCCGTCCAGGCAACATCTGCACACACCAGTGACGAAACGACCGTCACCAGCGGCTGACCGGTCCGATTCCGCCGGCTCGCGACGCCCGAACGAGTTCGGTCGTGCAACGTTTGCCGTGTCGACCGACCATCGACAGGAACCACCGCTGTGAGTGCCAGTAAGACGCCCCCGCCCGAGGAGGTGCGTATGCGACAGACCGATCGGCCGACACCAGCGGCCGTCCAGCGATGGATCGCATTCCCCGCGCTCATCCGATCCACTCCGCACGAGCTCACACTCGATCACTGGGGTGATCTCGCGTGAACGACGGAAGAGCAAGCACTTCCGAGCTCACACTCGGCCACGGAGGTGGCCTCGCGTGAACGCATCCGAACGCCAGAAACTGGAAAAGCATCCGCTCGACGTGATCGACGACGTGTACGAGTACGCCGCCGACGGGTGCTCGTTCGCGGAGATCGAGGCACGCGGTGGCGAGGGCGAGTGGCAGCGGCTGAAGTGGGCGGGGATGTACGCACAGAAGCAGGCGGGCTACTTCATGATGCGGACGAAGGTCCCGGGCGGTCACCTCACGCCCGAGCAAGCCGCGGTGATCGGGGAGGTGGCCAGCGAGTTCGCCACGGCGCCCGAGAAGTTCGGCGGGAGCGAGCAGAACGAGCTGTGGGGCGACGCCTACCTCGACATCACGACGCGCCAGGACGTCCAGATGCACTGGATCCGGATCGAGGACGTCCCGGAAATCTGGGAGCGCTACGAGGCGGTCGGCCTGACGACGGTCCAGGGCTGTGGCGATTCGGCGCGGAACGTCCTCGGCTGTCCAGCCGCGGGGCTCGACGATCACGAGTGCTTCGACGCCCAGCCGGTCGTCGACGCCGTCTCCGAGTACTTCACCGGCAACCGAGCGTACGCCAACTTACCGAAGAAGTTCAAGCTCACGATCACCGGCTGTACGTGCGACTGCGCCCAGAGCCAGATCAACGATCTCGGGCTCGTTCCGGCGACGACGGACCTCGACGGCCAGGCGATCTACGGCTTTCACGCCCGCGTCGGCGGCGGCCTCTCCGACGGCCCGCGAATGGCCTCCGAACTCGACGTCTTCGTGCGCCCCGAGGACGCCGTCGAGTTCTGTCGCGCCGTCGCCCAGACGTACAAGGAACTGGGCGATCGAAACAACCGTGGTCTCTGTCGGCTGCGCTACCTCGTCGAGCAGCTTGGACCCGAGACGTTCGAACGGGCCGTTCGCGATCGGTGCACCGTCGACCTCCCGCCCGCCGGCGAGGGCCTGACCGTGGGCTATCGCGGCGACCACGTCGGCGTCCACGCGCAGAAACAGGCGGGGCTCGCCTACGTCGGCTTCAACGTGGTCGCCGGTCGGATGGGCGGCGACGAGTTCACGGCCGCCGCCCGCGCCGCGAGGGAGTACGGCACCGACGAGGCCTCGATTCGCCTCGCGACCGACCAGAACTTCCTCCTCACGCACGTTCCCGATGCGCACGTCGACGACCTGCTCGACGAACCGTTCGCCCGGGAGTACCGTCCGGATCCGGGGCCGTTCTCGCGCGGCGCCGTCGGCTGTACGGGAGACGAGTTCTGCAACTACGCCCTCGTCGAGACGAAACGGCGCACGAAGCGCTGGGCGCGCGCACTCGACGAGCGGATCGACGTTCCGGACGACGTCGAGGTGATCCGGATGCACATCTCCGGCTGCTCGGCTTCGTGCGCCCAGCCCCAGATCGCCGATATCGGCTTTCGGGGCGAGACGGTGGCGCTCGACACCGACGGAGACGGCGTCGAAGACGAGATCGTCGAGGGGATGGACGTCGGCCTCGGCGGCTCGCTCGGGGCGGACAACGCCTTTCTCGACTGGATCGAGACCGCCGTGCCGGCGGACGCGGTGGTGCCCGCGCTGGCGGAACTGTTCGATGCCTACGCCGCGGAACGCCGCGACGGCGAGCCGTTTTACCGGTGGGCTAGACGCGTCGAGAACGATCGGCTACGCGAGATCGCCCGTCGTGGCGACGCCGCGGTTGCCGAGGGGGTGAGTGCCGGTGACTGACGAGCGTCGCCTACCCGACGTCCCGTCGCCTGCGGGCGACGCGGAGACCGACGTCACGCCGCGGACGGCGGACGTTCGCGTCGAGCGGCCCGACGCGGAGGCGGGGACGATTCCCGCCAACCGCGTCGGTCCCGGCGGTGATACGCGATCCAGTACTAGTAGCCGAGCGCCGGACGGCGACCGACGTGCCGAGAGTGCTCCGACGGCGGTCGCCGACGGCGGCGTCGCGAACGCCGACGCCGACGGCTCGCTCACCGACCTCGAGTTCACGCCGCCCGCGACCGACGAGAGCGCGGACCTCGATCCGACGCGCCAGGCGTACCGCGTCGGCGTCCCCGAGGGGGTCGAACTCGAAACGCCGTCGTACTCGATCCGCGCGGCGATGAACGAGATCGAGACGCCCGCGGAGAAGACCTGGTTTCACGAACTCGACGAGGCCGTCATCGACGCCGACCGGTGTATCCAGTGTGGCACCTGTGTCGCGGCCTGTCCCTCCGATTCGATCGGCGTCGGCGCGGACGACCTGCCGAAGCTGGTGAAGATGTGCACCGGCTGCTCGCTGTGCTGGGACTTCTGTCCCCGCGGCGGGCTCCGGTACGAGCGCCAGTGGGTGATCACCGGCGGCGAGGACAACGTCAGCGGTGCCGGCGATCCGATCACGGAGTTTTCCGCCCGGGTGGACGAAGACTGGACCGACGGGGCCCAGGACGGCGGCGTCGTCACGGCGATCCTGGCGACGCTTCTCGAGGAAGGTGAGATCGACGGCGCGTTGATCGCCACCGAGTGCGACGAGGAACCTTGGAAGGCCGAGAGCTACCTCGCGACGAGCCGCGAGGAGCTGATCGCGAACGCGGGCACGATCTACAACCAGACGCTCGCGCTCGGGGATCTCGACCTCGACCGGTGGGAACACAAGCTTCCCGAGAAACCACGCGACGAACTCAGCCTCGCGGTCGTCGGAACGCCCTGCGAGATCGAGGGCTTTCGCGCGCTGGCCGACTTCGACCGGGAGTACGGCGCGCAGACCGACGGACTGCGGGCGATCGAGTACGCGATCGCGCTGCTGTGTACCAAGAACTTCAACTACTACGCCCTCATCGGCGAACAACTCGGCGAGAAGCGAGGAATTCGCCCCGACGAGATCGGGAAGATGGACGTCCTGGGCGGCGAGCTCATGGTCTACGACCACGACGGCGAACTCATCGTCGAGGAGGACGTGAAGAACTTCCACGACGCCGCGCTGAAGGGCTGTGACGAGTGTGGCGACTTCACCGGCTTCTGTGCCGACCTCGCCGTCGGTTCCGTCGGCTCCTCGGACGAGTACTCGAGCGTGATCGTCCGCACCGAGCAGGGGCTGAAGGCGTGGGAGCTGACCGAGCCGTCGCTCGACTACCACGACCTGGAGGATCGGAGCGCGATCGGCAAGCTACAGGCCTGGGACAAGAAAAACGCCTTCGAGAGCTTAGAGCGACCGTTCGATCCGGAGGCGCCGCGGTTCATCGAGTACACCGAGCACGCCGAACGGTACGGGACGGCCGTGAATCCCCACGAGGGGCGGTGATCGCGACGAGCGAGCGACCGCCCCGTGACCGATCGCTCAACACCGCGCCGCGAGTGCGTCGGCGAGGGCGCCGGCTTCCTCGTCGAGTTCGTCGCGGACGAGCGAGAGGCCGATTCCGTCACCCTCCACCCGCGGAACGACGTGGACGTGGGCGTGAGTGATCGTCCCGACGAGCGACCCCGTCGTGTGAAAGACGCTGAATCCGTCGGGGTCGAGGGCGTCCTCGATCGCCGACGACACCGTCGAGACGGCGTCGAAGAGAGCCGTCGCGTTCGCCTCGGGGTCTGCGACGATCTCTTCTCTGTGCGTCCGCGGAACCACGAGCGTGTGCCCGCGAGCGGCCGGATTTTCGTCGAGGAAGGCGATCGCGTCTTCGTCCTCGTAGATCACGTGGGCCGAGCGCTCGCCGGCGACGATCTCGCAAAACGGACAGTCGTCGTGCATGGTCGGTGTCTCGAAGGGCGACCCCTTAGACCTACGCCTCGTCGACGTCGCGCCAGTCGGGGGCCGTCGAGACGGTGCGTTCGCTCAACTGATCGAACGCGCCGAGGATCACCTCCGAGCGGGCCGGGTGGACGTGGACGGTATCGACCACTTCGTCGACGGTTCCCTCGCCGATCGTCATCGTCGTCACGACTTCCTGGATCAGCGTGGGCGCCTCGGGCCCGACGACGTGACAGCCCAGAATGGTTCCATCGGCCGGATCGGCGAGCACCTCGACGAACGCCTCGGGGGCGGCGTCGATCCGTCCGAGCGGGGCGACGTCTGCGGAGACGCGTTCTCGCTCGTAGTCAGCGTCCTCGTCGTCGAGTTCGCTCGCGGTCGCGCCGACGCTCGCTACCCGCGGCTCCGTGAAGATCGCGTGGGGAAGGGCGCTCCGGTCGATCGTCTCGGGCCGGTCGTCTCGACCGTCACCGTCGTCGAGTGCCGTCAGAACGTTCGTCGCCACGACCTCGGCCTCTCGGTCGGCGACGTGTTTGAACGGAAACTCCGCGAGGACGTCCCCGAGCGCCCAGACGCCGGCCGCGTCGGTGGCGAGCGTTTCATCGACCGAGACGTGGCCGTCGTCGTCCAGGGAGACGGCGGTCGATTCGAGTCCGAGGTCGTCGGTGTTCGGCCGCCGCCCCGCCGCGACGAGCACCTGGTCGACGCGCAGGGTGACGTCATCGCCCGACCCGTCGGTCGCCTCGGCGGTGAGCATGCGTTCGGCTCCCCGCTCGCGAACCTCGGTCGCCTCGTAGCCGGTGTAGACGTCACACCGACGACCGAGCGCGTCGGTGACGGCCTCGCTCGCCGCCGTGGCTTCGCGGGGGACGAGCAGGTCGCTCCGACCGACGATCGACACCTCGGTCCCGATCGCTTCGAAGTAGTGGGACAGTTCGACACTAATGTAGCCCCCGCCGACGATCGCGAGCCGGTCGGGCCGCTCGTCGAGAAAGAGCGCGTCGTCGCTCGTCAACACGCCTGCGTCCTCGCTCGTACGCACGCCCTCGTCGATCCCGTCGATCGACGGCATCACCGGTCGGCCGCCGACGGCGATCACGACCTGGTCGCCCGCGATCCGTTCGCCGTCGCGCTCGCCGCCTTCGAGTTCGACCTCGCCGTCGTCGACGAAGCGGCCGCGCGCCTCGTAGCGGGTGAGCCCGTCCATCGAATCGAGCGTCTCTGCCTGTCGGTCCGCTTTCGCGTAGACGAGGTCGCGGACCGACTCGACGATGCCGGAGACGTCGACGTCGTCGACGCTCGCCTCGATGCCGTAGTCGGAGGCGGTCCGGATCGTCCGACAGCGGTCGGCTCGCGAGATGAGCGCCTTCGAGGGGACGCAGCCGCGGGTGATGCAGGCGCCGCCGAGCGGGCCGGGCTCGACGACGGCGGCGTCGTATCCCGCCTGGGCCGCCGCGACCGCCACTTGCGAACCGGAACCGCCGCCGAGGACGAGCACGTCGTGATCGGACATAGCCTCCCCGTCAACGCGTCGTCGCTAAAAACCACCACGGGCACGGAACCGGTCGGTGGCCGTTCGGCTGCTCAGAGCCAGTCGTCTCCGCCCTCGTCTTCGCCTTCTTCGACGGTGTCGAGCGCGGCCGCGAGGTTGCGAAGCGCCGCCGCCTTCTCGTGACCCTGACTCGAGATGCCGGTCTCGTCGTCCGCGGCGATCCAGAGGCCCTCTTCTAGCGTGACGGTGATCGTTGCTTCGATCTCGACCGCATCGTCGTCGCCCGTCTCGTCTGTCATGGACGGCCATTCGAAGGCGCGAGCCGAAAGCGTTGCTGGTTGGTATCACGCTCGATTCGCCGGTCGGTACTCGATTACGCCGGTTGGCACTGGAATCACCGGTTGGCGCTCGATTCGCCGGTCGAGAAGCCTTCGGGTGCACTCGCCGTCGACCGGGCGCGCGAGAAAAGCCTTTAACGAGTCCGTCGCCTACACTGCGCAAATGGTACTCGACGATCTCGGAAGCTCCTTGCGGGGGACGCTCGACAATCTCCGCGGGAAATCCCGAATCAGCGAAGACGACATCGAGGAGGTCGTCAAGGAGATCCAGCGCTCGCTGCTCTCTGCGGACGTCGACGTCTCGCTCGTGATGGAACTCTCAGAGAGCATCGAGACGCGTGCGTTAGAAGAGGAGCCGCCGGCGGGAACGCCCGCCCGCGACTTCGTCTTGCGCATCGTCTACGAGGAACTGGTCGGACTCATCGGCGACTCGACGGAGCTTCCGCTCTCCGAACAGACGATCCTGCTCGCCGGTCTCCAGGGGTCGGGGAAGACGACGTCCGCGGCCAAGATGGCCTGGTGGTTCTCGACGAAGGGGTTGAAGCCGGCGGTCATTCAGACGGACACGTTCCGCCCGGGCGCCTACGATCAGGCCAAGCAGATGACCGATCGGGCCGAGGTGGACTTCTACGGCAACCCGGACGGCGAGGACCCCGTCGAGATCGCCCGCAACGGGCTCGAGGCGACGGCCGAAGCGGACGTCCACATCGTCGACACGGCCGGTCGCCACGCCTTAGAGGACGACCTCATCGCGGAGATCGAAGAGATCGAAGCCGTCGTCGAGCCGGACACCTCCCTGCTCGTGCTGGACGCGGCGATCGGTCAGGGGGCGAAAGAGCAGGCCCGCCAGTTCGACGACTCGATCGGCATCGACGGCGTCGTCATCACGAAGTTAGACGGGACCGCGAAAGGTGGTGGCGCCCTGGCCGCAGTCGACCAGACGGACTCGTCGATCGCCTTCCTGGGGACGGGCGAGGAGGTCGACGACGTCGAGCGATTCGAGCCCGAAGGATTCATCTCGCGGCTGCTCGGAATGGGCGACCTCGCCCAGCTCGCCGAACGCGTCGAGCGGGCCATGTCCGAAACCGACATCGAGGAGGACGACTGGGACCCCGAGGACATGCTTCAGGGCAACTTCACCCTGAACGACATGCAAAAGCAACTCGAGGCGATGAACAACATGGGGCCGTTGAGCCAGGTGCTCGACATGATCCCCGGCATGGGCGGCGGGATCAAGAATCAACTGCCCGACGACGCGATGGACGTCACCGAAGAGCGAATGCACACCTTCCGCGTCATCATGGACTCGATGACCGAGGCGGAAAAGGAGTATCCGCGGGCGATCGGGGCGAGTCAGATCGAGCGCATCGCGCGAGGATCCGGCAAGAGCGAGGAGTCGGTCCGCGAACTCCTCCAGCAATTTAAGATGATGGAAAAGACCATCAAGCAGTTCCAGGGCATGGGCTCGGACAAGGAGATGCAGCGGATGATGCAGCAGATGCAACAGCAAGGTGGCGGGATGGGCGGCGGCCCGTTCGGCTAACGACGGAATTTCGCCTCCGAGCGAACTGGTCCGGCACCGGCAGCGTTCTACGCCCGGGTCTGGACGGCGAGATTCGATTCGATCGTGGTGATCGTCCGACACAGCGTCGAGACCCGTCGCGTCGGTTCGATCCGGTCTCGCTCGCGATCGTACTCGACGACGCCCGATCGGATCAACTTCGGCAGGTCGACGTGGGTGAGCGACGTACGCACCCGTTCGTACGGTTCGTCGGACTCGGCGGCGAGCGTCTCTACAACCTCTCTCGTTCGGAGCGGTCGGTCGGCGTCGTCCAGAATCGCGAGAACGCGTTGCCGCCGAGGGGAGCCGATGAGCGTACAGACGGTCTCAACGTCCAGTTCGGAGACTGATTCGGACATCGGCATTGGTTACGGAGTCGGCCGACGTATAGGTGAGCCGTACAGCAATATTGTTGGTGGATTGATATACGTATGTTGGGGGAGAGATCAGGCACCGTCGATCGACTCGATCGTCAGCTCCTCCGTCAGTACGGCGACGAGTTCATCGCCGTCAATCGCGAGGCGGACGCTGAACCGGTACGGTTGGCGTTCGAGGACGTCGACGGAGACGTTCTGGGCGATCAGCGAACTCTCCCAGGAGAGTTTTCGAAACGGCACCAGGTGGTCGATCCCGTGATCGTACAGAAACGAAATCGCGGCGGGGTGATTCAGGATAACGACCCACAGCACCGACAGTCTGGCGTACTGACACTGTTCGCACCTGAGGACCATCCAGACCTCGTCTCGGTTGTTACAGTTCGTACAGATGGCCTCGCCCGGGGTGTGGTCGTCACAGGCTTCGACCGTGATCTGGACCCGTCCCGCGCACTCCGGACAGATACCTCGCATCATCGGAATGATCTTCGCGTCGTAGAGGACGTGCGCCGCTTCGACGATCTCGGTGGGGGACCGACCTTCGAGGCCCGAGGGTGGAAACTCGTAGTGCATGAACGTCCCGCGGGGAACCTGCCCGTAGACCAGTCCGGGACACTCCGTACAGCGGACGGTGATCATCTCGTCGCCGTATCGTAACTCGACCGAGCCGCCACACAGCGCACACCGATCGTCCACTTCGACCGGACCCAGCGTCGGGCTGACGGTGATCGATCCGGTCAGAATCGCTCGAACGACCTGTTCGCCGGCGAGTCGGAGTTCGTACCCCTCCTCCGTCTTCGCGATGTAGTGGTCGGTGAGCTTTCCGAGGTGGTAGCCGAAGTTCCCCTGATCTTCCGGGGCCACCTCCCGCCTTAGTTCCGCGTAACTCAACGGCCCGTCCGCCTCCCACAGCGTCCACAGCACGTCCATCCGCGTCTCGTTTCCCAGCGTCGAGAACGCCTCGGCCGGTTCGACGTCCCACCGATCGCCCCCGCCGTCGTCCGACAACATATTACGGAAATGATATTGGGGTCCTATAGGAGTTCGGGCTAGCAGCGCCGAAATTTGGCCTGAAAAATGAGATGCGGTGGTATTACAGCGCCAACAAATCAGCGGCGCTTTGAAACTGCCGGTCAGTCGGTGATCGGTCGCCCGTCCTCGGTCGGGGGAGCGACGTGATCGACGTACGCTTCTAACGACGGCGCTTCGACCCGCACCCGGACGACGATCTCTCCGAGTTCGTCCGGTTCGCCGACGGCGAACGTCGCTCGGCCGAAAAGCGCCGGTTGCTTCTTCAGCGCGAACGAGAACGCGTCTCCGTCGCGATTCGCGAAGAACTCGCTGCGCGCCGTATCGAGGATCTCCTGGCGGTGGAGCAACTCCGAGAAGTGATCGAGCGAGTGGGCGGTGGCGTAGATCTCGCCGTGGCGGTGGTCGACCGTCGCCTCGGGAAAGAGGTTCTCGACGGCGTCGCGAACCCGATCGGTCACTTCGGTGTCGTAGACGGGTGCGGTGATCTCGACGTCGACGCGGTAGACGGTGGTATCCTGGCTCATCGTCCCTCGACCGTCGCGTCCGGGCCGCTCTCGATGACGCGGCGAACCCGGTCGTGAAATTGTTCTAGCGTTTCGGTGTTCTCGACAACGACGTCCGCTCGCTCCATCGCCTCGCCCATTCCCCAGCCGAGTTCGCGCTCGTCGCGCGCCTCGAGCGATTCGCCGCCGTCGGCCGCGCCGGCGTCTCTCCCGCGTAGATCGAGGCGTTCTCGTCTGAGCTCGAACGGCGCTTCGATACTGACGAGCGTGAAGTTTCCGCCGAACGCCGACTCGAAGACGTCAACCTCGGCGTCGGAGCGGATGCCGTCGACCAGGACGGCGTCGTGGTCTGCGAGGCGATCTTCGATCATCGGGAGCGAGCGCTCGGCGATCGCCGTCGGCCCGTTCTCGTCTCGCAGCGCCTGGGCTACCGCGCCGTGATCTTTCGTCGGGTCGAGCCCGCGGTCGGCCGTCTCCTGGCGGACGACGTCTCCCATCGTCACCACCGGGATTCCCGCCTCGCGAGCCACCGTCGCGGCCTCCCCTTTGCCGCTTCCGGGTAGCCCGACGGTTCCGATGACGTGCATTAGCCCGAGGTAGTGTCGACGCGCTCATAAGGACTGTGGGTTGGCGTCGCCGGGCCGTGTCGGAGACGGTGATCGGCCGGACCACGCTCGGGAGAACACATTCACGTCTCGGGATCCGGGCCACGCGAGCGGAAAAACGGGCTGGCTGGAACGCGGGTGGCGTGTCCGGGCCGTGATTACATCCGGCCGATGTGAATCTCGTCGTCGGTGACGGATTCGACTTTGTCGTCATCGAGCGCGTAGGTGTCCTCGTCGGCGTCGCCCCACCCGAGCGAGGCCTTGATCGAGTCGGTCATACCCGGATCAGGATCGACGTGGAGTCGGCCGTCCCGGACTTCGCTCACCATGCCGATCTCGTCGCCGTCTGCGGTTACGACGCGCTTTCCTTCCTCGTCGTCTGTGTAGTGTGCGGACATTGCGTACAATGGGACAGCCAGCACGCCGATGAACCTCACAGGCGCAGGTGCCGGCCGTTCACGTCGGGGCGGGTATCGAACGGAGTAATCGTCACCTACGTCGATAGGTACGATTCGAAGACACTTTGTCCCGATGCGTGCCAGTCGACGGCGGATGGAAACCGAGTACGACAAGCTCGTTCGCGACGAGATCCCGGAGATCATCGAACGGAGCGGCGACACGCCGGTCTGGCACCGAGCCGACGACGCCGAGTACGAGCGTCGCCTCCACGAGAAATTGAGAGAGGAGGTAGACGAGTACGCGGACGATCCGAGCACCGAAGAGTTGGCCGACGTGCTCGAAGTGATCCACGCGATTCGAGCCCACACCGGCGTGACCGATGAGCAACTCGAACGGCGACGCGCGCAGAAAGCCGAAGATCGCGGGCGGTTCGACGAGCGAATCGTTTTAGAACGCGTCGAATCGTGATCTCATACCGAGGGGATCGTCTCCTTCGAGTACATCACGGAGAAACCCACGGCTGCGGTCGAGGGGCGTCTCACACGTGATCGACCGGGAGGAGTTCCTCGCTCGGGCGCCCGTCGAGCCACTCGGCGAGTTCGACGAGCTGGTCGGTCGCCGCCTCGAAGAGTTGCTCGCCCTTCTCGGCTGACGCGTCGCGGGGATCGCCGAAGGCGCCGTTGTCGGAGTTTTCGATCGCGTCGTGGAACGTGCGTGCCCCGTTTCTGGTGAAGTGGGCTCGATCGACGGGCGCCATGCCGTTCTCGTAGGCCGCCTCGAGTTCGTCCTCGCGGACGAGATCTCTGAGGTAGGCGATCATCGAGGTCTCTTTCGGGCCGGCGTGCGGGCCGTTCGTCTCGAAGAGCTCGTCGACGAGCCCCGGAATCGACTCGTCCCACATCCACTCGATGGCGTAGGCCGTCCCGTCGCGTCGAAGGCTACGGCCCACCTCGCGCAGGTGCTGGATGTTGCCGCCGTGGGCGTTGACGTAGATGACCCGATCGACGCCGTGGTAGGTGAGGTTTCGCGTGACGCTCTCGACGTACTCTCTGAACACCGGCGGCTCGACCCACATCGTCCCCGAGAACTGGCGGTGGTGGTCGCTGACGCCGATCGTCACCGTCGGCGTACAGAGAAAACCCGTCCGCTCGGCGGCCTCGCGGGCGAGCCCCTGGGCGATCATGTAATCGGTTCCCTGCGGGAGGTGCGGTCCGTGCTGCTCCGTCGATCCCAGCGGGACGAGCGCGATCGAGTGCTCGTCGAAGTAGTCGTCCATCTCCGGCCAGGTCCGTTCCGACAGCTGCATGGATGGGGTGACGGGGTGACGGGTAAACGGTCTTCCGGCTTTCTGGACCCTGGATCTGAGGTTCAAATCCCTACTGCTTATGCCATGCGACCGTCGAAATAGTGGTGAGGGCACGTAGCTCAGTCTGGATAGAGCGTCGGACTTCTAATCCGACGGTCGTGGGTTCGAATCCCATCGTGCCCGTCCGAAAACCGTCGGTTTAGAGGTTTTCGAAGAACCAACGATACGCACCCTCTACCTTCCGGTATCACCGTTTGGTAGCGTCGAATTCTATTCTGAGAATTCGGTGCCCGTCACGTACCTTGGTGTGCCCCTTCGCCGTCGGGCGAATTCGATTGTCCAAATCGCGGGGTGGTCCGCGTGAAGTCGCTCGACCAACTCCTCGCGGAGATCGACGCCGACGAACTCCGCCGTCGAATCCATCTCCCGCCGAAACCGTCGAAACCGAGCGAATTCCGGTGTAACGAGTGCGGGTGCCGGTGTACGCGACTTACCAACGGCTCTGAGGCCGGCCACTATCGCGACTGCTCTCGCCGACTACGCCGGACGGGGTCGAACCGCGTTCAACCGGTGTTGACCGACGGAGGCCGACGAGGCCAGACGACGGCTGCGGTATTCGGCGTGTTACTGCTGTTCGCCGTGTTTCTGACCGGCGCGCTAATCGTGGTGATGTCGGTATGACGGGGTTCGTCCGCGCGAGCCTGCTGTACGACGTTGAGAGTCGGACGCCCATAGCCCATCCCGCCGCGCAGGCGACCGACGCCGAGGTGCGCGCCGCGATCGAGGCCGTTGGAGGTGAACCCGCGTGAGCCGCCTCGTCGAACGTGACGAGTGCGAGCGGTGCGACCGACGGACGTCGGCCACCCAACGACTCTGTCCGGAGTGTATTCGCGAGATTCGCCGGGTTCGGGGTGATGTCCTGTGACGGTCTACACCTGCCGTATCTGCGGTTTTGAGTCTGAGTCACCGGTCGGAATCGTCTCGCACTCGCAGGTGCACAAGAACTGGTTTCGGTCGCTCGTTGGTCGCGAACCGGACGATTACGAGGAGGTAGTCGAGCTGGCAAATCGCCAGCCGACGCTATTCGTTCCCTACGATGCTGATCAAACCACTCTCGTCGATTACGGGGGTGAGCGCCGGTGAGCTACCAGTGTACGTGCGGGGCGGGCGTCTCGGATACGCTGGCGAATTTCAACCGGGAGAACGCGCCTATCTGCCCATACTGCGGGACGACTCTCGACGGAGGTGAGGCCCGTGTCGAGTGACGAATCCAGTCGCCTAGCATACGGCCGACAGGCGAAACACCCGGGCGAATTCGGGGCGACAGAGACCGATCTCTCGATGTTCGATCCGTCGCTCGTTCTCGGCTACTACCGACGTCTGGAAGCGATTCTCGACGCCTGTCCGCTCGACATCTACGCCGCCTCGTCGCTGAAACACCCGTGGCCCTACCGGTTACAGAACGCCGCAGAGTGTTATCCAGCTTCGTTCTGGCGATCGCAACACCGGATTCTGGATTCGGCGATCGTCCATCCGGAGCTGACGAACGCTGATATTCTCGAACACGCGGTCGAACGCGAGGCGACCGCGGTCGTCGCGAAGGATTACCTCCCATTCGAGTCGTACGACGACCGCCGGTTGACCGACGAACAACAGCGTTCTCTCGAAACGCTTCGATCGAAGTTCGACGACCACCGCGAAGCGACGACGGCGAGCATCCGTGAGTTCATTGAACTGCACGACAGTGAAGGCCATCCACCTGCGTATTTTCCACTCCAGCCGCCCTACGATGAGCACGTTCGAACGGTCTGGGACGACGTAGAGGCGTCGCATTTGGACCACCGATACATGCTCGGTGGGTTGAAAGACGCGACGCCCGAGCGCCGAATCGACGAGTTACTCGCTTTTCGAGCGGAAGTCGGCTCTGAGCCCATATCCCACGGTCTCGGCTGGGGCCTTTCCGATGAGTTAGTGATCGCCCTTCGGGACGAACCGGACTTGCTGGATTCGGTAGACAACAGCGGGCCAGCTCAGGCGATTCAGAACAACAAGGTGCTCGACAAACACTGGCGGACGAATCCCTGCGCTCAGGTTAACGGGAAGTATCAGAACAGCATCGGCGGAGCGTTCGAATTCGCGATGCTGTTGTCGGGCGCTCAGCGGTTGACCGAGTTCAACGACGACTTCGATTCGGCTACTCAACAGAGCGCCCTCGGTGAGTTCGGAGGTGTCCTTGCCGATGACTGAGTTCTTCCTCATCAGCTGCTCGAAGTCAAAGCTGGAGGGTGTTCATCGGGCCTGCGATCTCTACGGACCGAGCGACATATTCGGAAAGCGAAAGCGTCTCGCAGAGCGTGATGGGGTGGCCTACGGCATTCTCTCTGCACAATTCGGCTATCTACGGCCGTGGGAGGCGACACCGGATTACGAGAAACACATTAGCGAACGAACTCCGGTATGGGGCGCGTTCGTACTACGCGATATCCTTTCCGATCTCGACTATTGGGAGGTGGATCAGGTCACGATCCTGGCTGGAAAGCGGTACGTTGATCCGCTGGTGTCTGAGTTAAAGGCACGCGGCTACGACGTTCTCGATTACAACCGTGGCCTTCGGCCAGGTGAGCGTAACTCTGCGCTGAAAGAGGTGCTTCTACCGGGTGAGCAGAGTCAGTTGGTGACGGACGGTTCGGGAGGTGAGCAGCGGTGACCCGATGCGCCGAGTGTTCGTCGACGGTCAACCCGCGACGAGCGACAGTCTATGTTCCACCGAAGGGTGAGGTCGGTCTCACGCTGTGTATCGGGTGCCAGACGGCGTATCCGCGCTCTCGTCAGTACAAACCCCGCCGGATACCTGACCGGGCGCGCTCGCCGATTGAGGGAGGTGAGCAGCCGTGAGTGTCGACGCCGACCGTGATTTCAGCGCCGAATCCAAGTCGATCGAGGCGGGCTTGCAGGGCTTTCCCGTCGACGCGGTCTGTACCGGTTGCCAGCGCGAGCACGTCAAGCGAGTACGTCCGGAAGACGTTAATCAGGAGTTCGGTGTTGATCCGCTCACGCTCGACGTAGCGGACCTAACGTCGTTCAAGCACGTCTGCCACCGCTGCGGAACGGCAACCTGGTGGAACCCGACGGACCTGCTGAAGGGACTGATCGAGACCGAACGCGA
Organism: Halovivax gelatinilyticus; assembly: GCF_024300625.1. Classification (GTDB taxonomy): domain Archaea; phylum Halobacteriota; class Halobacteria; order Halobacteriales; family Natrialbaceae; genus Halovivax; species Halovivax gelatinilyticus. The sequence continues at coordinate 2,203,255 of NZ_CP101322.1, forward strand.
CCGGGGTGAGTGACCCGTGTCGCAGGTCGAGATCACCCCTCACGAGAGCCATGGCCGTTGGAAGTGGGCCGAGTGGGGCCGCGGGCCGTATACCGCGCTCTCGAAGGTGATGCTGGGTCCGCCGTTCGAAGGCCACCTGGAATTTACCACCGACGTCGATGGCGAGCCCTGGCACATCGAGGTGACCTACTCGAAGTCAGGATTCGCGCCCGCCGCGAGCGACCCGATCGACGCGCCGCGCCTCTACGAGTGGGATATCGTAGGCCGTGGGCCGGGCGAGTCGAAAGCCTCGTACAACCTCTCGCCGCGGTTTCCCGATATGCGCCACTGGGAGACGGGCGAGTCGGTGAATCTCCCGTGGGAATCGCAGTTCGGAGACGTCGAAGGCGTCGACGTCGAGTACTCGCCGTCGAATATCGAACCGGAGCGAGCGCTCGAATTGCTCCCCGAGTTCTTCCACGCGATTTTCGAGGAAGCCGGCGAGCCGATCTATCGGAAGTACTTTCGGAAACCACCCCACCCGGAATACAGCCGCGAGTGGGCGCACGAGCGTTACGTCCGAATCCGTCGCGAATGGGCCGAGCGGCTGGCGACGTCGGGCGTTCTCCAGAAGGTGATGCACCACCTGACGGACATGGAAGGTGTGAAAGCCGAGCTGAAGATCGACAACGAGGAGGTGATTAACCACCAGAACCGCCTCGTTCTCGATCCGGCATCGGTGGGTGAACTCCTCCCCGGACACAGCTACGGCCGCAAGTTCGAGATCTACCAGCTGAAGAACGCCGATGCGGTTGACAAAGACCACCCGTCGTATCACCCGAAGGTCGAGGTACTGGTGAACAAGGCGATGAACGACGGCGAAGCGTGGGCGTGGGGTGAGCGCCGATCGGTCGTCGAGGAGATCGAGGAATCGCTATTGAATTTCCTCGCTTGGGACGATATTCCACTGAGTCCCGACGCGACGGGCGTGTACGTCGCTGACGACCATTTCGAAGCGGTCGCGAGGGATGACCCGATCGAGATCTACTCCGACCCCACGCCGCGCCTCGAAGCGAAGAGCGACCATCTGCTACTGACGACGCTACGCGACATGGGCGACACCGCCGAGCAAGTCGCCGGCGCCGTCGCGACCGACGGCGGTGCCCGAGTCGGCGATCTCGCCGAGGAACTCGGTAAGCACCCGGCGACGATCTACCGCGCGATCCAGGATCTCGGTGACATCATCCAGCTAGACGCCGGCCAGGTGAGTTACCGAGCGCGGAAGTATCGCGAGGAGATCCGTGCGCTCGTCGAGAGCGCCGAGTACGCGATCGACAGCTATGCCGACCGAATGCAGTCGATTATGGGCATGGCGGATCACATCGCCGACTGCTCGCCGTTTCAGAAGTGGCTCGCGAAGAACGGCGCTGAAATCGAGTTTGACGAGAGCGGCGAACCCAAGCGGATGCGAATCGACGGGATTCTCTCGATGCTGAAATCCGATAGCTTCGAGACTGCCCAGGAGATCGCGAGCGATGCGCTGTACAAGTGGACGCGATCAGGGAACGATCCGCTGCCGCTCCGACGAACGCTGATGACCTGGAAGACGCCGAGCGGCGATACTGAAACGGGCTATGTCGGTGCCGTCGCTGATCGCTGAAACGACCCACGTAGTGGCTACGCTGGTTTGGGACTTATTTTCAGAAAGTAGACTTTCACCCGTTACAGATAGTCACAAGCTCAATTGTGTTCGGGCGATGGGCATGGGCTCGGCCGCGCCGATCGCGCCGCGACCGCATCGGGGTCGTTTCGCGCTGCGCGCGAACGCCCCCTTGGGGGGTGTCCCCAAGGGGACAGAGCCAAAAAATTACACCGCCCCCGCCCCGTCTCCATGGGATTGTTCCACATGATCCAATGGAATGAGGGGTGGATATGGACCTAAACGGTCAGAATATCCTCTATATGTTCCTATCTCTTAATCTTTCAACCACACTCCGCCTTTCCCAGGAGTGTCTTCTAAATTTTATCGCAGGTATAAACATGTAGATTACGAGAGTTATGCTAATTAGTATGTATCCTAATACAACAAGAGCAACTGCAAGCAGGAAAGATGTTGAATCTGGACTTATATTAAAATATGAAACAAGAATTGCCAGTGGAACTACTTCGAGAGCAGCGGCTACACCGAGAAATGCAGACATTGACTTTGTTGCCGGTTCAATATCTTTCTTACCTTCAAACGTTTCATTATATTTCCTGACTTTAGAACGAACCTTTCTCCCTATTGGTTTTATAAACTCACTCTCATCAACACTACTGGGTGAGCCATTTACGAAATAATGAAAATGAAACTGCTCATCTTCCTCTTCACAGGTGCAAAGAACTATCCAACCTCGCTCTGATTCAATATATTCCCTTATATACCTTTCCTCGATATGGGTCCCGATCCTAGCTCGTTCAGTGTTAGAGGGCCTTGATTCTGGATTCGCTCCATACAATCGTGAATAGTATGAAACTGAATCCTCAATGCCTTCTGGAGATTTTTTCGCTGCTGCTGAATTCATTGAGCAAATACTCCAAGAATCAGGTCCAAAAACCCGTTCCAGCTCCGTAGCCAGACCGTCTAGAAATTCATCTTGGATTACTTCACGCCAGCTGTAACAGTACTCATCCTCGAGAGTTTTCTCCCTTGGTTCGATTGTCCAAACATTTAGCACCCTGTCCATAATGTCAGCATCATATTCTTCGATCGACTCCCCATCAACAAACAATCTAAGATTGAATTTCTCACTCTTTTTGAATTTTAACCCAATCTCATAATGTGAATCCTGAATATATTCAAACCTAGGATCTTCAGACAACCAATCATCATTTATGAACTCATTAGTTAATTCCTCTACAAATGTATCTACGTTTAGCCGCAATTTCTTTCCCTGAGGGGTTCTGGTTTGTTCAAATAGACGAATCCAGTTCTTAATATCGTCATCAATTCTAGAGGTTGACGCCATATTTTCAATCTCATCACGTTCCAGTGGGTAATCGTCAATATTCCCATGACGAGGAAGTCGAGCAAAATATTGGCTTAACAGTATTTCCTCTGGTTCTGAAATCATGTGTGGATATTGTATTTTTGATCCGCCGCCATAACGATGTCCAGCGGCGTGTCATCCGGTTGGGTGAATTCTTTGGTGAGTATGTAATGCATATGCTCCCAAACTTCTTCAAAATCTGGGGGTGCTTCCTCCAATTTCAAAGTGAAATAATCGTCGATGAATGATTTGATTTCTCGCTGATCATCTGGAAAATCCCCTACGTCAAGGCTTGGGGGATCGGGATATGCGGAATCACTCAAACCGAGTTTTCCTAGATCTAAAATCACATTTGCAATTATTGAAGCATAGACTTGCTTTTCCGATTCACCGTAAGATTCACTTACAACATATTCATCAATAAGGGACTTGAATGCATTTTTCCTAGTTTTCCGATAAGACCTCTCATTAAAGTGCGAAGAATTCCTTTGCTTCAGCGCTTTATATTCAGATATCAAATCGTCAATAGGTGTTAAATATTTCTGCCATTGTAATATCTGGTCAATATGGGTGGCGATCTCATCAATGAAATCAGGCCGCGTGGGTTTTGTTGTGGTTATATGGCCGTCTCCATGAACCCGTACTTGGACGGGCCAACTTTCGTATTGTCGATAAAAACGTACTTGCGTTATTTGCCCTTCATGTTGAGCAGGACGTAGAACTGGAGATAGGGTCAGTGATTCTTGTCTTGGGCCTCTATATTTTGCTGTACTTAAATTCCCATCTAAGAAATCTCCAAAATCTAATCCAGAGTTGTCTCCCCCCATCACATTTTGAATATACAATAATTCTGTTTCACGGAGGTTAAAACTCCCAACCGGAGCAGAAGACCCACCCCATTTATTGACATGATCCCTAATTTCTGTTTGTAATCTATCCCATATTTCTCTATTCGATACGAACAATAAATTATAGTCTAGGTATAGTCTAGCTTCCACAATCAATTCCGACCTTTCTCTGAATGCGTTGATGCTATCGATATCGAGATCGTCGAAAACCCCCTTTTGCTCCGACAATTCCATAAGTTCAGAAACCATCACTACTTTGTCTTGGTCACCAACAACCTCGACATTATCTCCCGAAAAGTAGTCTCCTATATCAGATATTTTAAATTTGAAATCTATAGCATTAATTGATTTTCTTTCCTTTGAATAATCCAGATTTCTTAACAAATAGTCTGTAGTATCGTCGCTATCGGCATTTTCAATAGTGGATTGTAATTCCTCCCTTTCAATATCTATTAATTTGTACACTTGTACATTCACACGGTCACCTTTTTCACCTCGATCTTCAAGCAATTCGTCCATGAATTGCTCATAGCGACCCGTATCAACCTCTCTCTGGATTTGACCCAGTATATCGTCTTTGGATTTCTCTAATAGTTCGTCAGAAATTCCACACTCATCCAAAATTCGCTTCACTGCTGAGGGATTGTCTCTGAGATCTGCCACTTGTATCCTTTGCTCTACCTCTGCAGGGGTGTAACCTTCCTCTTCACGGAAAAAGTACAAATTCGATTTATCAGTCATCCTCATTGACCTCAATATCTGTCAGCTTTGCCTTTGCTGCCGTTTTTCGGAATTCTTTTTCATACTCTCCCATTGTAACTGCCGCTTCCTCCAGAAGTGTGTACGGGTAAAATACCTTATTAAATGCGTTAATTATATCCTCTTCTTCAACGGTTTGTGAATCTCGATTCCGCGCATTCTTCATCGACATATCCCAGATATCTAATGTGATTGACTCCAGCTTTTGTTTTAAGATGAGGTGGGAATCACCACTTTTCTGTAAATCATCATCATTATACTCGCGGAGTAACTTCTCGATGGTTGTGGACTTATAAGGGTCGTATTCTTCAAATGGATCGTCACTCATTCTGTTATATTCCTTGGATAATGTTGCCCTACCATAATATTATTGCCAACGGTATGCCACTAACACTCCTTCCCATCTTAATATATGAATATTGTTAGTATTTCTTCGACCTAATATCGGTGGTATCTTGCTCCCATTCCCATGAATTGAGCATATCGAAAATAAAACTACACTCAATAATAATTCTACCTGACTACTTCTGCCATCAAATAATAAAAAATTATTCGATTTATAAAGTTTGGGCCTGGTTAGGTGGGTTGGAGATTTATTGCACCTCTTGGCAAATTAGGGGGTTTCGCTTACAACCCCATGGGGTCGCGCCTCGACGAATCCGGTTTCCCGAATATGAACACGAACCCGAGCCGAGCGTGTTCATATTTCGTCGATCGAGCCGGCCAACCCACCTGGTGACCGCGCCGATCGAGGCCGCGAACGATGGACTACTTAAAGCGGATCCGTTTCAGTGACCGCAAAAATCTAGGAATAGCAATCCGTGTTCACGAGTATGGCCCGACAGAAGATTCCGGCGAGTGTGCGTATCCGAACGGACGACGGCAACGAATGGCGGTTTCGGTCGATCGAGAAAGCCGCCGAGTTCTACGACTGTAACCGAAGCGATGCCGTAGCGTACGCCTGCGAGGATCTGACTCAGCAGGTTGCCGCTGCGCGCCGGGTACTCGCCCGGGACGACCTCACCGCCGAGCAGCGCGAGGAGATCGCCGAGACGCTCTCGACGAGAGCCGTTAGCTTCGACGTCGAGACCGAGATCGTGGTCAAGAAGAATTAGCGACCAGTTCTCGGAACAGGCGGGACCACCCCCACCCAGAACCCCCGGCCATACGCGCGGGCGCGCGAGGCGCCGACCAGGAGGGAAGCGACAGCCTCGAAGTTGTCAACGAGTTCGTTTTCAATTGATACCGGAACAGAACAGGGAGGGATTAGGCGCTCGCTCGCTGGTACTCGTCCGAGACGTTTCGAGCGAAGTCTTCGGCATCGTCGGAGTAGCGTTCGAGCGCGTCGATCTCGTCGTCGGTCCATCCGATCCGGCGGAGTTCGTCGCACGCTTCCCCGTGGCCCTCCTCGCAGGCTTCGCGAGCGCGCCGCTCCATTCGTCCCTCCGCTTCGACGAGCTGCGCAACCCGCTCGTCTGTGGCTTCCTGTGTGTCGTCGGCGTCGAGCCGGTCGCCCGAGATCGACTCGCGGTTAGCCGCCGCGATCTCGCTGTGTGCTTCCGGCGAGACTCGGTGATCGTAGAGTGCGCTCCAGTCGTCGATACCCTCATCGAGGAGGACCGCTTTCGCGCTACGTGCGTGCATTATGCTCGTTCGCGAGAAGTCGATCGAGTCGCGTTCGGCGCGCGTGAGCGGCACCTGTCCGCTTCCGCTCGCGCTCGCCCGTGAATCCGCCGCGTTGCCCGCGACCATCGTCGAGATCGAGCGCGGCGCGTCCTCGGCTAACTCGATCTCGGTCGATCGGCGATCGTCGGTCGGCGCGAGGTGTTCGTTGCCGATCTCGTCGCGTATCGCGTTCGCCGCGTCGAGTTCGGCGAACTCGTGGGTTTCGGTCGCTCGATACGTCGCGAGCCCGAATCCTTCCTCGCGAAGTTGGGCGATCTCGCGATCGTCGAGTTCGGTCGGATCGACCTTTCCCGTGGGGCCGAGATATTCCCACTGATGGCCGTGTTCGGCGCTGTACGTGACTCGGTAGGCATACGGGCCGGAACCGTTCACGCGCCGGGTGATGATCGTCGTCATTGGTCGTTGGTACCCCCGTCGGCGTCTCGATCGCGATCGTCGAATCGCGGATCGCCGTCGCCGTCCCATTGCTCGCGGTGGTACGGACAGAACCCGCTCTCGTGGTCCGTGAGCGCGTTGCAGTCCTTACCGTCGTCTTTGATCCCGCGACAGGATACGCGCCGGTCGTCGGCTTCCTCGTCACGCTGGTAATCGCTCTGGTAACGCTCCCATTTCTCGATGAGTCGCCCGCGCTGGATCTGCTTTTCCGGCGCGTCGAGATCGAGTTCGAAGTGTGCGAAGTAGTTCGTCGGTACGCGATACGGCGACTCGCTTGGGACGTCGAGCAGTCCACGAACGCGGAACCAGTGAGATTCTTTGAGGTAGTCGTTCCACCCGTCGAAGACCGTCACGCAGTCGATTAGGCCATCATCGACCTTTCCATCGGCGCGTATGACGAGATCGCTTTGATTCCGAAGGATCGCCGCCACGTCGGTATCATGCTCGTGACCGATGAGGATGAGTCGCGTCGATCCCCCTTCGCCTTTCCTGAGCGCGTTGATAAACCGCGAGACCGTCCGTCGCACGTCGCCGCCGGGGTTCGCGTGCGAGTTGAGCGTCGTCGATATTTCGTCGAGCAGCGCGACCTTCTCGCCTTTCGTGTCGCGATTCCAGACGAGCATTTCCGAGACCGTCTCTCCGAATGTGACGTGATCGAGGTCGTCGACGCCGCGAAACTTGACGTTGGTAAAGATCGAGAGGCCGGGTTCGTCGGCTTCCTCGTTCCAGTATTCGCGGTCGAGTTCGCGAATGATGTCGCTCGCCTTCGTCGTCTTTCCCGATCCCTTCGGGCCTTTGATGAGCGTCTGTGACGCCGGTTTCTTGATCTCGTTGATAAGCCGGTCGTAGCCTGTGGCGTCCGTCCGCCGGTCGCTGAGACCGGTCGCCGCGTTCATACTCGGGACGTGACCGCGTTTGCGCGCTCCGCGTAGCATGTCGGTTTCTTCGGTGCGGTCGAGCATGGTCATCAGCGGCGAGGTATCCGCGTCGAGATCGGCGCGTTCGCACGCGAGCATGATGTTCCCCGCCGTCTTGGTGTCGGCGAGAACCGCGCCGATGTTCGCGTTCACCTCGCCTTCGCGGATCTTGTCGGCGAGGTCCGCCGCGTCGTAGCCGCCGTTTCCGCTCATTTCGATCCCTCGGTTTCGGTTTCAGTGGTCTCGTCGCTATCTCGATCGACGTCGGTCTCGGAATACTCGAGCTCGTCTCGGTCTTGATCGTCGTCGTAGAATCCTTCGAACCGAGTCCCCCGCGCCGCTCGCGAGAGTACCGAGTCGATCGGCGATCCGTCCACCGCGAGCGTGCGCCTGAGTTCGCGATCGATCGCTCGAACCGCGCCCGTGTCCGCCGCCGTCTGGATGGATGGGAGCGCCGAGAGCAGCGACCGTAGCATCGCCGACTCGTCGCGTAGGATCTCGCGGTTGCCGTCGATCGCCGACCGCGAGGCGATTATCTCGATATCGTCAGCGGTTCCCGGCCACGTTCCGCGCGCTCGATTGCGTCGCGGGTTGAACGACTCGACGATGTGGAGATCGCCGCCGGGGGCGCGCGTCTCGCTCGCCGCGCCGTCGATGTCCATCTGTCCGATCCGTTCGGGGCTACCGGAGTACATCGACGCGCCGACGTTGAGGTCGTCGTCATCGGCGAGCGCTTCGGGATCGTCGTTGTCGTCGAGCTTCTTTTCGATGAGTTCGCCGAGGCCGCCTTCGGAGCCGAGCGCTTCGTCGAGGACGTCGCGAGCGTCGATCGATAGGATAAACTCGCGTTTCGGGTTCCATACCTTCTGAATCTGGATGAGAACCGGGAGCGCGAATATGATCGCCGCGAGCAGCGAGCCGACGATGACGACGCGACCGCCGTCGCCGATCGCCGACCAGATACCGAGCAGTCCGGGGACGACGCCGAGAATCGAGAGCGCGGCGTACATCAGCGCGAGACCGATTGCGAGCAGTGCGTAGCGCTTCTCGATCACGAACCGTTTGATCGCGTCGAACCAGCCCTCGACGGGGTTTTCGTCGATCTTGATCCGTTCCTCGGTTGTGAGTTCCTTGTAGCTGTTCTCGTGGTTTCGGCGTAGCCACGTGACCGCGAGCGTCACGTCGTAGATGACGCCGAGACCGCCCGCGAGAACCGCCCACGCGACGAGTGTCGTCGTCGGCGCGTCGGTGATCACGTCGAGCATAGACGGATCTCCTTCGTACCTGAATCCGTCTTGGGGCGTCGAGATTCCGACCGCTTCATCGCCGCGTAACCGTACTTCGACCGTTTCCTCGCCGTTGATCGTGAGCGTCGTAACGTCGAAGCTGCCGTGACCGCTATAGCCTGCGTCCGAAACCGTGACCGGTTCGCGACCGTCCGATCGGAGCGTAATCAGCGCGCGATCGTCGTCGAACTCGACGTCGAGCAGCTCGACCGTGCTTTGGTCGAATTGATGGATCACCGTCGCGGTCTCGTTGTCTCCGTCGAGATCGCCGTCGGCGAGTGCGGGTGTCGCGACCGCGCCGATCGCGACCGTCGTCAGGAACGCGACCGCGAGGGCGATCGCGAGAACTCGCCGCGTTGGTAAGTTCGTGAGCGTCTGCTGGTCAAGTCTCGAAAACATGAGAATCGTTAGTCTCCTCCGGCGTTCCTGACGCCCGCGAGTGCGATCGCCATCCCGAACAGCAGTACGACCACCGCGATTATGGTCGTGATCGCCGACGAGATCGCGTCTCGGACCGCGCCGACGCCGGGGATTCCGCCTATATCGATGATTGGGTCGTCTCCTTCGGCCATTTCTTCGATGAGTTCGTACTGTGCCTCCAGAATTTCTAACTGGAATTCTTCGGCGGAGTCTAACCGGTCGTGGAGGTCGCCGTAGTCGGTCGGCGTTTCAGTCGGCATTCCGGTCGTAAACGTGATTTCGTCCGTTTCGACGAGGTCGCCGTCCTCATCGAGCCGGTGAGCTTCGGTGACGGTGAACTCACGATCAGGTTCGAACTCGAAACGGCCGACGTCCCCGTCATCTTCGAAGGTCATCGAGAAATGCGTCGTGACATCGCCGCCGAAATCTTCGGCGGTGTAGGTTTCACCTACTTCGACCGGTTCATCGGGTTGTGGATCAGCGTACAGCGTGCCCGCATACTCGCGACCGTTGAATGGGTCGTCTTCGGGATCGTACGGATATTCCTCTTCGTTGTCGAGGTAATCCGTCTCCGTTAGTAGTCCGAATTCTACCGTCGTGTACTCGGCGGCAGGGCCTTTCCCGAGCAAGCCGAGGTGGGCGTTTACCCAGGCGAGCGGTTCGTCATCGCTGATCGACTCGACTCGCGATTCGAGGGTTTCGAGTCGCGATCTCGATATTTCGTCGTCGACCATCGCCTCGTACTCTTCGTCGATGAAGGCTTCGACGTTGGTTACAACGTCGTCGTGCGTGTCGCGGATGATATCGATGGTCTCGAAAATCTCGTTTTCGATGTAGACGGCGTCACCGTCTACCCGGTCGAAGGTCGAGTCGTAGACGTTTCGGTACTCTGCGTCGTCGAACGGATGGACTTCGAGAGTCGGCGTTTCAATGCCGTCTCTGTCGCCCTCGCCGCCGATGATAACGGAGTCGTTTCCGTCGTACCCGGCCGCGGTGAGGTAGTTGTTGTCTCCGGTAGTTTCGATATCGATAGAGAAAACGTCTAACTCAGAACCATCAACGAGTTGGTGTCTGAGTCCGTCGTTTTCCTCCACGCTTGCGATATCGAGAACGTATCCGTACACGTCGGCGGAGATCGCCTCGGACCACGAACCGCCACCCTCGTCAATTACGTGTTGTAATTGCTGGAGCTTGCTCCAGATATCGCGCACATGGAGTGCATACTCGTTGTGGACCTGTGCCTCTGAGGTGGCATAAATTTCTCCGACGGCGTCGGCTCCGGCGTCGATCGCCTCGGCACGAGTTGCCGATTCCTGTTGGATTTCGTCGTACGCCCTGAGCAGCGCCCGGATGTACGCACGACCCTCCAAGAGTTCGGCGTTGTCACGAACCCAGGTGGTCGTTGTTTGCATCGAGCCGTAGGAACTGAGCGCGTCGCGGTACATGTCTCCGTGGATGCGGAGGAATTCGTTTTCGAGGTACTCCTGACGTTCGTCGTCCTGGTCGTCGGACGAACCGAACAGCCAGTTAATTCCGTCTTTGGCGGTGTGTCCTGCACAGACCGGTTGGGTCCAGTGGCTGGCATCACAGAAGTCCTCGAAGCGCGAATCCGCTGAGACGGTCGACGCTGTCGCTGCTGTTCCGGTCACGGCGATAGCGCCGACCGCACCCGCCCTACGCATGAGTTCACGCCGGCCGAGACCGTTCGACTCGGCGCTCAATTCGCACCACGGGCCAGGAGCCCGACTCCGACAATTCCGATTAGAACGCCGATTGCGCCGATACCGAGATCGCGACTCGACGCATCGCCGATCACGCCGCCGCCCGACTCGTCCACCGTGCCGATCTCGGCGTCGTCGAGATCGCCGTCGTCTGCAAAGACGGTGACCGTCACGTTCGAATCGCGATCGAGATCGTCGTACTCGTCCATCTCGTACTCGGCGGAGATCGTTTCATCCGCTTCGAGATCGAGTTCGTCGTCGATCACCAGCTCGCCGCTCGCGTTGTCGATTTCGACGATCGCGGTCGCGTTATCGCCGATCGTCTCGTTCGTTTCGAGATCGACGTAGACGTACGCCGTCGCGTTGGTAAGCTCGACGGTCTCGTTCGTGAACTCGTCGAGTTCGTGATCTCCGTCTTCTGCGACGGCTCCACCGGAGGCGACGTAGACGATTCCGCCGACGAGAGCCGCCAGTACGATCAGCCAGACGACCAGATACGCCGTGAAGTCGCCCGGAGTGAGTCGCCCGATCATCTCAGGCCCCCATACAGTTGTAGCCGCTGAGTTCGATTAGGTCGTACACGCCGACCATCGCGACGACCGTCGAGATCATCACCGCGATCTCGATGCCGCCCATCAGTTCAAACATGTTCGTTCCCGTGAGGGTTAGCGGGAGCCACAGAATCGCGGCGATCGCCGTCATTCCCCTCACACCGATTTCTACAGGATTCGTTGACATGGGTAGTACCCATGCGTGACTGTCTTGATTCGTGACTTAAACCCGGCAAATGCTATTTAAAGGAGTCTTCGAACGTAGGTGTTATCGGTGAGCGTGTGGCTGTTTCGGCATCGTGGCCGGAACCCTCGTATTCCGGTCGCCAACCTGCTAATCAAACCTGTTTCGGTGGTTCAGACAGTGACGAAGAAAAGAAATTCGTCCGGTACTGCGTTGATTCTCGGACGGGTTATTCTGGAGCCTGGAAGGAGCCAACCTGCTCTTCCTGGTCGCCGTCGATCGCGACGATGTTCACCGTTCCTGAGAGCCAGCTTTCATCACTATTTGCTGTATTGTCAACAAAGGGACTTCCATCGGTTATAACGATAGACGAGCCAGTTGAAGCGCTTAAGTTACTGGTGGCCCCATCTTGGCCAGCTGCCAAGTCAGCAGAAAGATCTAATTCATGGGTTGGACTGGCCGTTCCATAATCATCCGAGATTGCGACTTCACCTGGGACCCCAGGGCCACGAAGAACGAACCCTTCCGCGGAACCAGGATCCGTCACAGATAGTTCGATTCCATCCCCAGTTTGGTCAGCGTTCACGTGGGCATTGATTGGCGAACTCTGGTCGTCGCCGATGTCCATTACGAACACTGCGATTACAGCAGCCAATATGACCGTAATGGCGACCATTAATATGACCCCTATCACGGGGGAGACTGCGCGTTCTTCGTCCGATCCAACCAGCTTATTGCAGACTGTTTTTCCATTCATTGGTAACCCCCTCAATTGGCGAGCCCCTCAGGAACTTCGAAGGATCCCGCATTTTCCTCTTGATCTCCACTCTTTGCCACAATGTTAACGGTTTGACCTTCGGTGAAATCTGGTCCTAACGAATCAGTTACTTCGAAACCTGATCCGGCAGATGGGGCAAGTTCGTCATCACCAAGTGTATAATCTGTGTCTATACCTGCACCTCGGAGAATGAACTCATCCGCGTCTCCTGCTTCCGTAACGGTTAATTCAACGGTGTCACTACCAACGTCTGCACTCACATGCGCGTTTAGCGGCGAACTCTGATCGTCACCGATGTCCATCACGAAGACCGCGATAACAGCCGCCAGAATAACCGTAATGGCGACCATCAAAATTACCCCTATCACCGGGGATACCGCTCGTTCATCGTCCGATCCCACCAGCTTATCGCGTAGTGTTCGTCCGTTCATTGTTGTAGTCTCCTCGACGAGTTGAACGGAAAACTTATCTCACGCACCATGGTGGGTGCGCACGGCGGCTGAGGGAATGGGAGATCCCGCTCACCCGTCACCGTCGTTTTCCGTTCCGACTGTCGGGTACGAAAAAGTGCACAGAACCCCGATACTATAAATGTACCTCCCACTTCGGCTTTCCTGACAAAATAGCAATTGGAAATGTGGCCTACTGAACGGTTCCAAGAGCCGAGTGAAGCTCTCCAAGGACCTATTGAAAGTTCTCAGACTCACGAATTCGTAAGTTAGAAGCCCTCGCGTCGAGACATAAAAGGGTAGTGGCCAACTCGGCGCTCGATACGACTCCTGATACGAACCGAACAATTGCCGGTTTCGACGAGGTGCGCGGTCGAGCGAGACTGATCCGATCAGAACCCGAGTCCAAACGGTTTTGCACTTGTCACCACATTCGAATCGGTATGACCACGCTCGTCGACCCGCGCGATCTCGCGCTCACCTACGATCCGCCCACCTACCCCGACGGGTGGACGGCCGTCCTCGATTACGAGGCGACGATGCGATACGCCTCACACCGCCCGAACAAGGGATCGGCCGCGATCGCGAGCGCGCTCGACTTACCACGTGGGCGCGTTCGGACGTGGCTCGACGGCGGGAAACCCGACGCGGCTCGCGCGATCGAGACGGCCGATGCCTACGGCTGGATCGATCTCGACTACGGCGATACCAAATTCTACGCGCTGAACGCACTCGTCGCGAACGTCTTTTCTGGTGGTTCGATCGAGCAGACCAACTACGTCCCGTCGTTCGCCCTGACCCGCGACCAGGACGAATCCCGCGTCGTCGATGTGCTCGACGACGCCGGTGTTGACTACGAGTTTTTCCACGAGGATTCGGACGAGCGCGCGACCGAGATCAGGCCGACGACTGACGCCTCGGTTCTGGGCCGCGTGTTGATGACGCTCGGCGCGCCGATCGGGCCGAAGAAAGACCGGACCGACCTCTCGCTTCCGTGGTATCTCGACGACGCGCCGTTACTCATCCGCAAACGGTTCGTCGAGGCGTACCTCGCGAATCGCGGCCACTATCAAAACGGCATCGTGAAACTTCGCGAAGAACGATCCGACGCCTATCTCCGCGAACTCGCCGCGCTGATCGAGGACGTTGCCGATGGTCCAGTCACGATTTCCGAAATGAACGTCATGCTCTCAACTGAGGCGACGGAGCAGCTCGGCTTTCGCTGATCACTCTTCGAGGTAAGCGCGACCTTCGTCCGTGATCCACCAGACGATCGTTCTGCCGCCCGATTTCGAGCCGAGTAAGTCGCGATCTGCCAATTGGTGGAGTCGTGGTAGCGTCCCCTGGTTGGAAAACCCGATTTCGTCCGCGACTTCTTTCGTGAATAGGACCGGATCAGCAGAATCGAGAAACACCGCTAAGATTTCTCGGTCATCAACCGTTTCCTCGCGCCCTCCAGCCATTGCCTTCCATTTCGAACGTAGGTACATATTATCACGTGTTTGGAAATTTCTGAGTGGAAATCAACTTCACACCATAAGTTAGCTTCACACTAACAACTAAGTGCGCTGGCCGCAATGGTCCGATCCAACGGAAGCCAGACGGACCCGCCGCTACTCGGTCGGGTCCCGTAAGAATCTGCGGACCCGGTGTTGGTGGCACCGGTCCGCTGGCCTCCGTAACCACACTACGGAAGCATGCCAGACTACAGCAATACGGGGGATAAACTCCCCGTTCGATCACGGTATCGGAATTTCGGAAACCGGACTCTCTCGCTTATTGGAGCGTCCACCCGACTAGAGAACCGACCAACGGACCGCCTCCGGGCGCGCTGCATCCTGTGGCAAGGTGCGCGCCCGGATCCGTCCGTGGTCCCACGAAGTGAGACCATGCAACGAAACGCACGCACGACCCTTGAGCGTACCGCTAACAGACAGTTTGACTACACTCGAAGGGGTGGCGCATGAGCGTCGAACCCGCCGAACCCGGCGAGTGCGATACCCCGCAGTGTCGTAATCGCGCGACGTCGATCACGCCGGACGGCTACGTCTGTCGAGAGTGCGTTGCGCAGCTGGCCAGTCACTACCGCGAGGCCGAACGCCGCGATCGCGCCGGCCGGGGTGAGTGATGGGGTCGCTCGATCCCATCACACCCACCGAGGCGGTGGAGATGTATCACGAGGCGATGCGGGACGAACACGCCGCCTCGACGCGAACCAGCGCCGTCTATCGACTCGACGCGTTCGTTCAGTTCTGCGACGAACACGAGATCGAGAACTTGAACGATCTCGACGGGCGCGACCTGATCCGATTTCGCACCTGGCGACGAGAAGGGAAGGGCGACGGTCGAACCCCGATCAAACTCGTCACCCTGAAAGGGCAACTGGCGACGCTCCGCCGGTTTCTTCGTTTCGCCGCTAACATCTCGGCGGTCGAACCGGAGCTATACGAGCAGTTGAATCTCCCGACGCTCAAGAACGGAGAGGCTGTTTCCGAGTCCACACTGAAGCCGGAGCGAGCGATCTCGATCCTTCAGTACCTCGAACGGGCGAAACCCGCGTCACGGGACCACATCATCGTGATGCTACTCTGGCGAACGGGCGCTCGAACCGGTGGAATTCGAGCGCTTGACCTTCGCGACCTGGATCTCGACGGATCACACCCGCGACTCGCGGGGCCGGCGATCCACTTCGTTCACCGGCCAGAGACCGACACCCCGCTGAAAAACCACGATCAGGGGACGCGATGGAACCGCATCAGCGACTCGACGGCTCGGTATCTCAAAGATTACGTCGAGTACCACCGGCCGGACACGACGGACAGCCACGGGCGCGAGCCGCTTCTCGCGACGAGTCACGGCCGGATCGTGGGGAACACGATTCGAACCGCGCTGTACCGGGTTACGCGGCCGTGCTGGCGCGGTGAGCCGTGTCCGCACGACAAGGACCCGGACACGTGCGAGGCCACCTACCTCGATCACGCGAGTAAGTGCCCGTCTGCACGATCACCGCACGACGTTCGTAGCGGTCGAGTGACCTACTACCGGCGCGAGGATGTCCCCCGTCGGATCGTTCAGGATCGGCTCAACGCGAGCGAGGATATTCTCGACCGGCATTACGACCGCCGGAGCGACCGCGAGCAGGCAGAACAGCGCAGCAACCACCTTCCAGACCTATGAAATTCATGAACGCGAAACCGTACGTCGAAAATCGCCGCATAGCAGGCACCCATCGTGCCCGTTCAGCCGGCGAACGATTGTGAGTCGTCCTGATCGGACCTCGTGGGATTCGAATTAGGGAAGTCGCAGCCCGGGAGCGCAGCGAAGCGAGCACCCCGGACCGTCTTCACGTCGTTCGAATCCCATCGTTGCCGGCTCAAGGTTGTCGATTTCCAGGGCCCCGTTATCGCTTCTCGTCGATCCACCGACACCAGTCGTAAAAGTCATTGGCACCGCACTGGTCGGCGATCGAGCGGAGTGTCCCGATCGTGATTTCGTCATGCTGGGGAACATCGACCAGGCGAACTTCGCCCGTTTCGGGGTGTTCGTATCGCAGACGGGCGTGACTGCCGGCGAGAGACGGGCTGATACTCGAACGATCGTAGTACTTTCACGACCTCACGCCCGGAAAAGGTGGTTCGAACCATCCGTCACCGCATGAATTCGGGATAGTCGTCTGGTTCGACAGTCTTGAGATCGTCGGGATCGATATCGAGTTCGTCGCGGAGAAAGCCATCGGGATCGTCGATCGGTTCGCCCTCTCCTTCGTGGAGTTGTATCACCTCGGCGAGCTGGGTGAGCGCTTCCGCTCGGGTGTCACCGCCGCGAGCGAGCCCGGTTTCGAGATCCTTGGCAGTCACTGTGCCGTCGGATTCGTAATAGAATTCGACGCCCTCGGCGTCGTTTCCCTGAGTCGTGCTCGACATGACCGGTGATACGCGCAGGTGGCAGATAAGCGTTCGTCCGTCACTCGTCGCGCTCGGGGACTTGACGAAGGTGGAGTCGAAGCGCTTCGGCCAGGTTTTCGAGCGCCTCGACCTTCGTTTTTCCTTGACTGGCAACCCCGGTATCTTCGTCCGTTGTGACGAACCAGCCGTCGCTACGCGTGACGGTTCGTCTCGTCGGTCGTGTCGCGTTGGGGTTGGTCACACATTGCTACTGTTACGCCGGTGACGGTTACGCGCCAGCGCAGTGGACGAATCTGCCGGCTTCTCGCGGGTCTGCAGGGTCTCCATCTCCCTCGGTGACCGTCCGCCGGATCCAGTCTGGCGTGATCGCGTATTTCGCGACGAACACGCCGGAGGTTCCTTCAGCCCTAGACCCATCGTCGTATTCGATTTCGTCGAAGTAATCGTACTCGAGCCGGACGACGGCCCAGTTTGGCCCCGAATCGGTGGTCTCGACCGGTCCACCCAGACCGAAGCCGGCGAGAGATTCTCCGCGTACTCGGACTTGTTCGTTACCCACGTACGCCTCCTCGAAGGTTTCGACGTACTCGTGACGTTCCTCCTCGGATGTGGGGTCCGGTGGATCGGGATACTCGAACGGTGAGACAGCGACGTCCGATTCGGGTTCCGGTGGATCCGGAAGCCTGGCCGTCCGTCGACACTCGACGCTCGACGGATCCCACTCGTTGTCCCTACTGAAGTAGCCGAATCCGTCGAGACAACCAGCGACACCGCTGATGCAGACGGCGGTCGTACTGGCGAGGAGGGAGCGTCGCTTCACATCCAATATGGATGTAAGATGAATAAATGGGCACTGGTACGATAGTTACACTTCAGTACGATACGATCCTGTTCTCACACCGTTCTGCCAATTCACCGCCGATGACCGTGCTGCGTTCGCGGTCACGAGGTGATCGTTTCGAGAATCGCTTCCATCGTAACGACGAGCCTGTACAGGTAATTCATCACGACCAGTCCCAATCCGATCCAAAACCACGTGACAGTGACCCCCGGATCACCTAATTCCATACCGTCGTAGAGACCGATTAGTGCGAAGGTAGCGAGTATCCCGATTGGAACTTCTGGTGAGTGGGTTCTCTGCGTTACGGACATGAATTCACGTCCGGTACAGTCTCCATAAAAACCAGTAATTTACCGGATGCGAACGAACCGCAAGGGATCACCGAGGCACTCTTACTGAAAGTGGTAAGCTACGACGTCTAACTCCCGTCCATGGAGGGATGTTAGTGTACTTGAACTCGAGAGGTGAATTTGTAACACGAAGAATTATGTTAACCCGATGAAAATTCGTGTCCGATGGTACTCACTCCATTTCGAGTTTACAGCGGAATTGGCGTTATTCTTGTCATAATCGGTATCGTGATGCTGTTCTATGGGCACGATGGTTTGCAGCAATACGACTCGATGTCTGGTGATTTCGCTCGTGCCGTTTCAGAGTCTCATCAGGAACAGTATGAACAGTATTGGTGGATTCGAACGATTGGCGGTGTTATTGCCGTCCTCGGGTTAGGTGAAATAGTAGCAAACTAATTCCTAACAGATCGTCACTGGTCGTGATCGTTGTCTGTTCCGTTCTTCGACAATCTATATCATCGTGCCAGCGAAGGTGCGGGAGTTTCTTCGCTTTCGCTATGTTGTCGCTATCGCACACGTAGCCTGCCTGTGTTCCCGGAAGACAAAACAGTGCCAGCCGTCCAATGTGCTTCCACTCTATGTTGATGCCGTCACCCCCCAGAAATTATTTACTCTCCAACCGCTATTAGCCGCATGGAAGCCACGCTCCGACGCACGCGCGGGGACGTTCGAGAAATGTCCCGGGTGGAACCAGCACCCGAGACGTGGCTTCCGAAAACCTGGAGCGGTTTTCAGTTGCCATGTTACGCTACAAACCTTCGAGACAAAAAGGTCTCGCACGCCTGCGGTACCGACAGCGAACGCTACGTCCGGTCGAAATCGAATATTCCAAACCGATACAGTCGGAGGCTCGCCCATGACCGACAACCCGTTCTGCTACCGGTGTAACGACTCGCTCGACGGGCGACACTGGATTCGCCTCACGACGGAGCACCGTGGCGCGGTCGCCGACAACTACCGCGACGTCGAACGATTAGTCTGTCCCGACTGTCTGGCCGGGATCGGGCTGCTCGAGATCGATCCGGAGTGGGACGACCAAAAGCCGGATCCGGAGTCGGTCGTGGCCCCGGACCGCCTATTCGATCGTTTGTAGACGATTGACGAGGACGCTCACACAAGCTCCGAGATCATCCCTCTACGTCCCACAATCCGCGTGCTGAATAGAGAACGCGTATCTCGAACGAAGCAGCTGCAGATTCGATCTGTTTGGACGGGTCGATAGAGGTGGCTTAATTTGCGATATGAGTGTCTTGGGGCATTGTGCTATCGGCCTATGAGTCCCAGTATCCGTCTGCGAGCGTCCTCGGCTGAGTCATATGTTTGGTCATCGGTCGAAGAGAGTACGTCCTCCAGGGGTTTCTTGCCGCCCTGAGTTTGAAGTTCGTAATCGCCGTAGGCCGCAACCAACTCAGTTGTCGTGGTTGGATAGTCGTGCGATTTGAGCCATTCGTCAAGATCACCAAGCCGCACGCTTTCGTCATCATACAGCGGTTCCTTTTCATCGCCGCGGGCTTGAGCCTCCTCTAATTCTCGCTCACGCTGGCGATTCTCTTTACGATCTGCTTGCTCGTCCCGGCCCTGTTTATCATCTGCCATATACAACAGTAGGAGATCCAGCCGAATATAACTCTCGGCGGTTGGTTTGCAGAGACATTCTCACAGCCGATCAAGCACCGTTTAGAGCACATAACGCAGTCCCCGGGCTAACTACAACCTCTACATTCAGCAGGCGACTTTTGGTATAGTTCGGATAAATCGGTAGCCGCTTCGGTAACTGCTTGCCCTTTCGGACTCGTCCCAAGATTGTCGATTTCCCTGGACCCGTTATCGATTTTCGTCGATCCACGACACCAGGTCTCGACTCTTCCGCTCAATACTTTTCGGCAAAATATTGGAGTCTCCTCACGGATCCGATCGTGTATCGGAACCGAGATGAGGCGCATCTCTCGGCGTACCTCCGTGCTTATAGATCGGTACAAAATGGGCCAGCGGATATCCATTCGGTCACTCTTCGTAATCGTCGGCATGATGGCCCATGTGGAGTCGAATGCTGTCGCGATTCTATACCCTATATGCCACTTTTCAATTGGGACGAGGAACTGCCTAGGAATAGAAAATTGATTTGAAGCAATGTAGATGATGGCAATAAAATGATAAACATAATATTGATAATGGCATAATATGGATATTATACAATTCGCAATATATCTATAACCAATATTTGATATGTAGCATATTAATATCTTGTCCTATATATAAATTACATCCTCCCACTACCGAAAACTATACAATAGTAATAAAGAATGTTAGTCTTGTATGTCAAAAACTAATCGAAGAACGGTACTCAAATCGGTTGTCACTTCCAGTGGTGTCGTAGGGAGTATTGGATCGACTCAGGTGTTCAGCGTAGATACTGGCCAGAAAGATTCGCCGGGTACAACAATCAAACTTGACGAAACCGAACCTGGACCTCAATCCGAATGGGAAGAGCTGGCCAATGAGGCTCCGACGCTCACCGGGGCTGATGGACGCTATGACTACCTAAATTATAATGGTCATTGGACGTGGGAATTTGATGAAAGCGTTAATTGTGGCTGGGGAAATAGTGGCTCAGGAGATGGTAAACATATCATCACATGTTATGAAGCGGTTGATGCCGATGGTAGTATTCTGAGAGACGGTGCCGGAAATTATCACTACATAATTGAGATGTGGGCAACTGCAGAAGGTGATAGTATTTGGGCATGCCCTTCTCTGTACATTGAGAAGTTACAGGCGGAAATATCAACAGACAGTAATGGGGGTGCAGTGTTCCAGTCGAGAGATCCCATCAACCGTACTTCTGTAAATGATGAGCGTATTGCTGTCAGTGAAGGTCACACTGTTGGAGGCATTTCGTACAATGCTGATAGCGTAGTAAGATTCAATGACGGCACATTCGGTCCAACAGATTGGGTGCCAGGTCCGGCAGGGACATATACCGTAAATTGGGAGGGAAGCGAGACCGAGAGAACTGATATGGTTGCGTATGTACGTTTGACCAGTAGCTGTAAAATCAAATTCAAGAACGGCGGTTGTAATAGCGGTCTAGAATGGACTGTTTGGGGAATCTACAACTATTCCTGAATAGAATTGTTTAAAAGTTTGCAGGCAACCGCCCCTAATTGTCAATAAATTAATTTAGTTACACTGAATAGCGGTGGTTTGTTACGATATCTGACATTCGTAAGCCGATACACCGTCTGGGACTGCTAATCCTCAGAGGTAGCTCAAATATATCGGACTCATCGACAGTTATTCATTTCAGTGGTTTACATAACGCTAAATATCCTGCGTCCCATACACAGAATTATGGTAAGCAACCGGAATAATTCCGTCAAATGGTCCAGACGGAAAACACTCGCAGCAACGAGTACTGTCGCTATTGGAAGTTTGGCTGGTTGCGTATCAGGGACACAATCCCTCGATCGGGTTATTAAATTGCCATTTGTTCGCTTAGTAAATCAAGACCGTGATGCAGAATGCACTTTCGATATAACACTAACTGATGATAATGATGAAATTATTAACACTGCCTATGAGGGTGTTCCGCCAGCAAGGGCACCAATGTCTCTGCTAGTTACGGCTGGTGGCCGGCTTCACTTTGGGACATTACCTGGCAATACTGGCGTCGATACCGATAGATGGGAACAGCAACTGCCCGAGGTTCATACCATTGTGTCAAATCGACAATCATCGATTGATCGATATGAACTCGTTCTTCGGGTCTCTCCACCGGATAAATTAGAGACGCTCGATCTATGGGAGGAACTTAGTAGACTCGAGGATGATCGACGGAAAGTCAAAGACAACTCAGTTGCCGGATTGTCTATCGAAGCAGCCGGAAACCTCACGGGCACCAAATTTCATGTATTTGAAACGAATGAAGAAAAGGAGCTGCTGGAGGAGTTTCTTGATGCAGAACAGCGGCGACAGGAACACCGTGACAAATTTGGAGAAGAGTCAGTTGAGGACTCACCATTCGTCTCGGACTAATCCTACTTCTGTGAAACCTGCGAAATATCGACTGATTCCCTCCTTGGTACCAGCTCCCACGAACGTACAGTTAGCCTGACAGGGTCGCTGGTAGATGAGACAGTACCAATCACCCAAAGCGACTTCGTATTTTTGTATACAACGTCACCCTTCAAAAATTATTTAATATCCGACCGTTATTAGTTACATGGGAACCACGCTCCATCGCACACGTGGGCATACTAGAAATGTCTCGGGCGGAATCAGTTCCCGAGACCTGGCTTCCGAAACCCATAGCGGGTTTTTT
Organism: Halovivax gelatinilyticus; assembly: GCF_024300625.1. Taxonomy (GTDB): domain Archaea; phylum Halobacteriota; class Halobacteria; order Halobacteriales; family Natrialbaceae; genus Halovivax; species Halovivax gelatinilyticus. The sequence continues at coordinate 2,225,717 of NZ_CP101322.1, forward strand.
TCATCAGCCATGTTCCAGTACACTCCTTTGAGACAAAAAAGTCTCCCACGCCTGCGGTACAGACAGCGAACGCTACGCCCCGTCGAGGGCGCAATTTCTAAAGTTATCCACCCGGAGGCGCGCGCATGACCGAACCGACGTGCTACCGCTGTGGCGATAGGCTCTCCGACACCCACTGGATTCGCCTGACGACGGACCACCGGGGCACGGTCGCAAAGAACTACCTCGACGTCGAGCGGTGCATCTGTCCAACTGCCTGGTTGGGATCGGCCTGCTGGAGATCGATCCGGAGTGGGACGACCGCAAGCCGGATCCTGAGTCGGTCGTAACTCCGGTCCCGCCGGTTTGATAATTTCGACTCGGGGAACCGACTCCCGATGATCACTCCGCCGCCGGATCGTATTCCTCGAACCACTCGGTCAGCGCCTCCAGGCGGTGGATGTGGCGTCCGGGTCGAGAGATGTTGTGGTGTTCGTCCTGGTAGATGAGGAGTTTCGCCTCCACTCCCGCGCGACGAGCGCTGACGTAGAGCTGTTCGGCCTGCGACGGCGGGCACCGCCAGTCGTTCTCGCCGGCCGTGATCAAAAGCGGCGTGTCTACGTGGTCGACGTCCTGGATGCTGGAGATCTCCCGGTAGGCGTCCGGGTTCTCCCAGGGGACGCCCATGTCGTTGACGTACCACTGGTGCATGTCCGCGGTGCCGAAGTTAGCGTAGAAGTCGTAGATGCCGTGTTCGGGCGCCGCGGCGGCGAAGCGGTCGTCCCGCGTGACGACGTAGAGCGTGTTGATCCCGCCCTGGGAGAAGCCGGAGATGAACAGGCGATCGGGGTCGGCCCAGCCGCGCTCGACGACGTGGTCGACGCCCGAGAGGATGTCGTCGGCCTCGCGCGGGCCCCACTCGCCGCGGATGGACTCCGAGAACGCCCGGCCGTAGGAGGTCGAGCCCCGGTAGTTGACGTTGAGAACGGCGTAGCCCCGCCCGGTCCAGTAGGCGTAATCGAACGAGAAGCCGGGCGCGTCGTAGGCGGTCGGCCCGCCGTGGACGTGACAGACGAGCGGGCAGGGGTCGGACGCGTCGGGTTCGAACGACTCCGGCAGGTAGACCAGCCCTTCGACCGTCTCGCCGTCGCCGTTTTCGAACGTCACGCGCTCGCAGGTGGGCAGCGCCGCCCCGTCGAAGAGTCCCTCGTTCACCGCGCTGAGTCGCGTCGGCTCCGCACCCGTATCGAGGTCGGCCGTCGGCAGTGCGAAGACGTCTATCCCCTCGTTCGGGTGGCTGAGGACGACGGCGGTCGTCTCGGGCGTCGCGTCGAAACTCGTCACCGTGCGACCGTCGCCCTGCGCGTCGAACACCCGCTCCGGTTCGTCCGTCCGGGCGTCGAGTCGAACCAGCCGGGTGCGCGCCTCGTCGCCGACTGTGGCCACGAGCGCGTCGTCGCCGATCCACTCGGGCGTTCCCGTCCACGAGACCGTTCGATCGAGCGAAGCCGATACCGACCACGTCTCACCGGCCGCCGGATTCGCCACGTGGACCTCCGTCGGATGGTAGGTGTTCGTCGGGTGTCCTGCCGCGTAGGAGAGCAGACTCCCGTCTGGAGACCACCGAAGCCCCATCGCGGTGACCTCGCCGTCGGTCAGCGTGCGGCGGTCGCTCCCGTCGGGTGCGATCGTGTGGACGTCCATCGCGTAGGTTTCGTCGGGATCGTCGCCGGCGTAGGCGACGAACGCGATCCGATCGCTCGGGCCCCACGCCGGCTGGAGGCCGACGTACGGTTCGCGCGCCCCGCGACCGACGGCCTCGTCGAGTCGGGTCGCGTCGTCTCGACCGAGGCCGACTCCGTCAGCATCGATCACGAACAGGCGCGTCTCGACGTCGTCGACGAACCCGTTTCCGTCCTGTTTGTGCTGGGTTCGGGTCACCTCGTACGGATCGTCGTCCTCGCGAACCCCCTCTATGTACGTGCGCTGGTCGTCGGTCGGATCCCGAGCCGAGACGACGAGTCGCTCGCCGTCGGGGCTCCAGTCGAACTCGCGGACGCCCTCTTCGAACGCGGTGAGCTGCCTCGCGTCGCCGCCGAGTGCGAGATCGAAGACCCACACCTGCGGTTTGGGCTCGTCGGACGAACCGGTCGGCGACCCCTCGTCCGGCTCTCCACCGTCGTCTCCCGTCTCGTCGTCATCCTCGGCCTCGTCACGTCCGACCGAAAGTTCGACGTCGCGATCACGCGTCGCGACGAACGCCAGTCGGTTGCCGTTCGGTCCCCAGGCGGGCGAACCGGCGTTCGCGACGCGGGTGAGCCGGTGGGGATCGCGGCTCCCGTCCCTCGGTGCGACGAACAGTGATCGTCGATCTTCGTCTTCGTCCGGATCGGATTCGGTGACGACGAACGCGACCCGATGGCCGCCGGGCGACAGCGCCAGGCTAGACGGTCTGCGAAGGTCGTATCGGTCCTCGAGCGAGAGCGGTTCGGACATACCGGAATCTCGCGGATGTCCCACTTCGGTGTTCTGGTCGGACTGGGGGATGGCTGTCTCAGCGGAAGATGCCGCCTTTGTCCTTCTTGCGCTCGTCCAGTTCGTCGAGCTCGTCTCGTAGTTCCGCGACATCGGACCGGATAGCGCTCACCGTCGTCGCGATCGTCTCGCCGTCGGTCGCCTCGCGAATCTCGGCGGGTTCTCCCAGCTGGTAGGCCAGATCTCGGTTCACCTGTTCGATCTGCTCGCCGAGATCGTCTACGACACGTTCGAGGTCGTCGATGCGATCGCGAAGGTGGTTCGTCTGCGTGCTCAGTTGTTCGACGTCGCTCGTCACGGGCGGATCGTACCGTTCGAATAGTCCGGCTTCGATGTGAGAGCGTGCGGACGTGGTAAACGAGTGGACCTTCGGCGGCGTCCGTGAGCCGTCGGGATCGCCGGTCCTCACGGACAGAAATCCGTACTCCCGTAGTTTTTCCCGGCGGTAGGCCACCTGCCCGTTGCTCAGGCCAGTTCGGTCACGGATCTCCGGTGTCGTCGCCTCGTTTCCGCGCTCGGAGATCGCTCGGAGCATGTCGATGCTTTTCGGATCGAGATCGTCGATAACCTGCTGGAGGGTTGCCATCGTCGGTCACCTTGGTTACCCTGACCGTCTACGACCCTATAATAACGCTGGAATTTACACCATCCACATTTTGGCACTGGCGTGTGCCATACTATGGGGAATTATTATGAACTATTAATAATTATGTTATAAAAACTATTGTTCATCGGCCGAAATCGGCTGAACGGTCCGCCGTGAAAGGTAAACAGTATTTCCGATATATCATCCTCCGAGCCATCGACTCGTTCGCAGTTCAGGTGCCACTATGCCAATCGAACTAACAGAATCCGAGTTCCACGCGACCCTCGCCGACAAACGACGGCGACTGATCCTGCGCTGTCTGCAGGAATCGGGAACGCCCCTGCCCCTGTCGACGCTCGCCGACCGTATCGCACGTTACGAGTTCACCGGCCCCTCGGAGGACGATCAGCGTGCGATACGAATCAGCCTCCATCACGCGCACGTCCCCTATCTAGAAGACCTGGGAATCATCTCGTACGATCGAGACACCACGCGCGTACGGCGTGGACCGAACTTCGAAAAACTCGTCGCCTGTCTCGAGTCGCCGACCGTAACGACCCCTCGAACCTACCAACCGAGTGATATCCCCACCGATGGACGGCGATACGGCTGAGGCGAACTCGTGGCCGTGGCAGTGTCTCACGTGCGACGCGGCCATCTTCCACGATGCGGAGCACTGCAGCCGGTGTGCTCCCTCCCGTACGCGCGCCACCCTGCACCGTCGATCGCCCGACGGATTCGTCCGATGGATCCGACGGGAGACGCTCCCCTCGCTGACGCTGAAAGTGTCCGCCATCGCCGTAATCGAACTGAGTCTCACGGCCCTCTGGCTCCAGTTGCTTCTCCATTGGCCGGACGCGCTGGCGGCCGGTCTCTCCTGAGTTGACGGGACCCGCGAACCCCGATCACTTCTGTCGGCGGAACGTCGACGCTCGTTCTGTGCCACCGGCGCGAGCTACCGAACCCGCGTCTGGTAGCCGAGCTACCGGAGATACTACTATCGTCTCGGGCAGGATAGCGAGTGTATGGCAGGACGCCTCGGTTGCGTCTCCGTTCGCTCGCGAGCGGGTTCGGAGAACGAGAGGAAGGGTTTCTCGAACGCGATCCGACCAGGACGTACGGTCAGGCGACCCGATCGACGACCGACCGTCGAACGCGCATCGACGTTCGATCGATCCGGCGAGATCGCCGCGGAGGGCTAACGTGCGACCGGTCGACGTCGTTCACCCGATCGAAGCCGGCGAAGTCCGCATAAAGCGGGCGCAGGTAGCCGGCCGGGGTCCGATCCTGGTCCGCCACTGGCGAACGATGCTGTCGAGGACGTGGACGAAGCCGTTGCCGGTCTACTGCTGGCTGGTCGACCACCCCGACGGAACGATCCTCGTCGATACCGGGCCGAAACCGACCGACGAGTGGTGGTACCCGCGACATCACGTCTACTATCCGCTTTCCTACCGGACTCGCGCTGGTCGGGGTGGCGGGCTCGAACGCGGGCTCGCTGAACTGGGTACGGCCGTAGCGGCGATCGACGCCGTCGTCCTCACGCACTGTCACCCGGATCACGCCGAGGGGCTCGAACTCGTCCCCGACGTCCCGGTCTACGTGGAAACCAACGAGGACGCCTACTCGCAGACGCTTCGCGGACGATTCTGGGGGGCACACCCGTCGTACACTCCGGAACGGGAGCGTGCAAAACCGGTAGTACTCTCTGACGAGTCGATCGGTCCGTTCGATCGGTCGTTCGCGCTTCCCGGCGTCGCCGGGGTGTCGATCGTCCCGACCCCCGGACACACTGCCCATCACTGCTCGGTCGTCGTCGAGGGCGACGGACCGACCGTTCTACTCGCGGCCGACGCCTGTCTCAGTCTCGACCAGCTGGAGACGGGGCGAGTCGACGGCGTCGCCACGCGAGGGCGAGCCGGCCGGTCGACGCTCGACCGGATCGCTCAGTGGTGGAGCGAAGACGACGTCATCGTGCTCCCGAGTCACGATCGACGAGGATACGATACCCTCATCGAGGCGCGAACTCGATGACGGCCGGGCTCGAATCACGAATCGACCACCGACCGTACCGCAGTCAGCATCCAACTACTCTCGTTCGTCGGGGGACGCCGTTTTCTGGGTTCACTCGAACACGCCGACCACCGCTCCCGGAGGACGACGGTTATCGTGATTGGTACGTGGCCGGCCGATTCAGTCGAGATTCGACTCGCTCGGTAGCCGCATGATCGAGAGCCAGAACTGCTCTAATTCCCTGACCGTCGAGATGAACTCGTCGGGATCGACCGGCTTCGTGAGGTAGCCACAGGCACAGAGCTCGTAGGATTTAACGACGTCCGTTTCGGCCTCCGAACTCGTCAGGACGATCACCGGAATGCGCCGACGTCTCGGGTCTTCGTGTAGCTCCGCCAGGACCTCGTCGCCGTTCTTTCGCGGGAGGTTGAGATCGAGCAGGACGAGATCAGGGATCGGAGCGTCTTCGTACTCGTTTCGCTGGAAGAGAAAGTCGAGCGCCTCGACTCCGTCGTCGACGACGTGAAGCGTGTTGGTGATTTGACCGTCTTTGAACGCCTCTTTCGTCAGCCGTACGTCACCGGGATTGTCTTCGACGAGGAGAATGTCCGCCGGTTCGGCGGCGTCGTGTGCGTTCATTACGTCCTATGCGACCGGCCGGTAAAATGAGCGTGTTGGCTGTTCATCGCGCTTGCGTCGGTTCTCGACCCGAATCGTCACGCGGTCGTCCCGATCGCTCGTGTCGAACTATCTGGATGGGTGGGTTCCTGCGAGCCGGATTTTTTAGGACGCTCTGCGAATCGATTCGTATGACCGACGGCGACTTCGACGCTGGTGCCCTCGAAGCGTACCTGGCCAGAGAGTGCGACATTGCCGGCTCGGAAACGACGGTCCTCCACGACGGACTCAACCTGTCGGTCGCCCTCTCGACGCCTGAGACAGACTGCGCGTACGTCCTCCGTCGTCCTAACAAGTTCCGCGAGATGGACTCGTTCAACGACGTTTCGACGGAGCACGCCATCCTCGAACGTCTCCACGAAACGTCGATTCCCTCGCCCGAAGCGGTCGCGTGCTGTACCGACGAGTCGGTGCTCGGCGACCCGTTCCTGGTGACGACCTACCTCGCTGGCGAGTCCGTCCCGCTGGGAGCGGACCTGCCCGAACGATTTCGGACGCCGGCCGCACGCGCTCGGTTCGCCGCGTCGGTTGTCGAAACGATGGCGACGCTCCACACGGTCGACGCGGATCGGTTCGCGGACGTCTGTGACCGTCGGCCCCTCGGAGCCCAGGTGGAGACGATCGTCTCGCAGTTCGAAGACGCCTTGGCCGCAACCGGTCACGAACACGCGCAGCTCCGGCGGGTCGCAGACTGGCTCCGGGCGAACGCGCCGACCGACGCGACGACGGCGCTCGTCCACGGCGACTACCGACCGGCGAACCTGCTCGTTTCGGACGATCGGCCCGAAATCGCGGGCGTACTCGACTGGGAGACGGCCTTTCTCGGCGATCCGTTGGTCGAACTCGGCTACCTGCTGCTCCGCTTTCGGGACGCGGACGATCCGTCGCTCCCGGTGGACGAACTCGCATCGCGATACGCCGATAGCGAGGCGATCGCTGACGTTCAGGCGATCGACGAGCGCGGACTCGCCCCGTACACGAGCGACCCCGGCAGTCCGACTCGCGCGGAACTCGTCTCGCAATACGAAGCGGATACCGGCTATCGCTTCGAAAACGAGCGGTTCTACCGGGCGTTCGCCGCGTTCATCCTCGCGGCCGTCTGGGAGGACCTCGAGCGAACCGCGCTGCAAGCTGGCGGCGAGGCCGCGCGCGGGCCGTACATCGACTACCTGGGGCTTCTCGCGACGGCCATCGTCGACGGCGACTTCGAGCTGTAGGTCCGGGAGATCGATCGTCAGCCGTCGAAGCGCAGCAGTCGCAGGCCGATCAGGCTGACGAGCACCGTCGATCCCTCGTGACCGACCACCGCGACCGGCAGCGGGATGCCGGCGGTGAGGATCGCGACGATCATGATGGCGATGGCGCCGAAGGCGATCGAGAAGTTTACGTACAGCGTTCGTCGGGTCTCCCGGCTGAGCGCGAACGCGTAGGGGAGCCGGTCGAGCTTGTCGGACATGAGGACGATGTCGGCCGTCTCGAGCGCCACGTCGGTTCCGGCGCCGCCCATCCCGACGCTGATGTCGGCCGTGGCGAGGGCGGGCGCGTCGTTGACGCCGTCGCCGACCATCGCGACGGCCTCGTGGCGTTCCTGGAGCATCTCGACGTGTTCGACTTTCTCCTCGGGGAGCAACTCGGCGTACACTTCGTCGATCCCGAGTTCGTCCGCGATGGCGCGAGCGACGCGCTCGTTGTCGCCGGTCAGCATGACGATCTGCTCGACGCCGCGTTCGCGCAGTCGCGCGATGGTCTCGGCGGCGTCGGCCCGAATCGTGTCGGTGAACGCGAGCCAGCCGAGAACGCGCCGGGTGTCGCCGCTCTCTTCGACGACGAGGACGCTCGTCCGTCCGGACGCCTCCAGTTCGCGAACGGCGGAGAGTCCCGCCTCGAGCCCGCCGATCGAGCCCGCCAGTTCCGTCTCGACGTAGCGCTGGTTTCCGACGTGAATCGTCCGACCTCCGACCGACGCGTGGACCCCTTTGCCGACGACCGCCTCGAAGCCGGTCGCAGCGGGGATTTCGAGCGAGCGCTCGCGGGCGGCCTCGACGGTCGCCTCGGCCAGGTGGTGTTCCGATCGGGACTGGACGCCGGCGACGAGTGAAAGCAGTCGGTCGTCGGTCAGCGACTCCCCGTCGACGCGGACGCCGTCGCGAGCGCGCGCCTGCGTCAATCGTGTATTTCCTTCAGTCAGCGTCCCCGTCTTGTCGAACGCGATCGCGTCGACGTCCCCCGCGGTCTCGATGTGTTCGCCGCCTTTGAACAGGACGCCCTGTCGACCGCCGGCGGAGATCGCCGAGAGCACCGCCGCCGGGGTCGAGATGATGACCGCACAGGGCGAAGCGGCCACCATGAGCGTCATCGCCCGGTAGAACGTCGGCTCGAACGCGTGGGCGAAGAGCGCGATCGGCAGGGCGATCGCGACCGCCGTCATCGCGAGGACCGACAGCACGTAGGGCTGTTCGAATCGGTCGATGAACTGCTGTGTCGGCGCGCGTTTTTCCTGGGCCTGCTCGACCATGTGAATGAGCCGGGAGATGGCCGACTCCTGGGCCGGTTTCGTCACTCGAACCTCGAGGCTTCCCGTTTCGTTGATCGTTCCGCTGAACACCTCGTCGCCGGGCTCTTTGGGGACCGGGACCGACTCGCCGGTCAGCGACGACTGATCGACCGTGCTCTCGCCGGATTCGACGACCCCGTCGAGCGCCAATCGATCGCCGGGTCGAACGACGAACACGTCGCCGACCTCGACGTCGTCGATCGGGGTCCGCACCTCCGTTCCGTCGCGTAGCACCTGCGCCGCGTCCGGACGCATCTCGATGAGCGACCGGATCGCCGTCCGCGACCGGCCGATCGCGTACTCCTCTAAGACGCCCGAGAGCGAGAACAGAAAGAGCAACATCGCCCCTTCGAACGGCGCGCCGATGTAGAGCGCACCGAGGGCGGCGAGGATCATCAGCAGGTCGATCTCGACCGCCGGCTCCTGGATCGTCTCGACGCTCGCTTTGAGGCCGTACCAGCCGCCACAGACGTACGCGACCGCGTAGTTCGCCCACACGAACGCCTCCGGCGCGCCGAACCAGCTACCGAGCAGTCCGCCGAACATGCCGACGAACGTGAGGGCGACGAAGAGCGCCTGGCGCCTGACGACCGGTCGGTTCGCCGGGGACGTCGATCGATCGGCGGTAACCGACACCTGGCCGGGGGCCGTCTCCATGCAGGTGGATTCTCGGTCGGCGTGGTTAAGCCTTCGTCTGGCGATGAGTCTCGACAGTCGCCGGTACGCCTCGGCGGCCGTCGTACGTCCGCGAGCGTACTCCACGAAGGCGCTCGCGACGCCTTACGCGCACTCGCGCTCGATGAGCGTCGTCTCCCGCGGTTCCTCGTAGGTTCCGTCGATCGGGCTCGGCTGGCTGACCATGGTGAACGAGACCGCCTCGACGCCGTCGTCGTGACGCTGCGTAGCTTGCGTGCACGCCCACTCGACGTAGCGTTCGGCGACGACGGGCGCATCGTCGTAGCTCGAGCTACGGACCGTCTCCGCGAACTTTCGGTGTCTGAACGAGTCGTGCGTCGCGGCCGCGTCGGGCGGTCGATCGGTCAGAACCTCGCCGCCGTCGACGGCGTCGACGACCGTCCCGTCTTCGAGTTCCGCCGCGCTGACGTACCAGGTGTACGTTTCCGACGGATCGGGGGCGTACAGCCCCCAGTGCTGTTCGTCTGGCGCCACCGCCTCGATTTCGCTCGGCGCGTCGTAGTCGGTCGCGTTGGTCGCGCTGAAGAGCAGGATCCAGCAGAGGACGAGGACGCCCGCAACCGTCAGGAACGACCGGCCGAACGCCACCGCGAACGACGCCGTCGACGCGTTGCCGTTCCGCCGGAGCCGGGCGAGCGCGCGTCGTTCGACCGGGGTCGCGGTGAGCGGTCCGGGGACGGCCGCCGGTATCCGCCCCGTCGCCGATTTAACTCGCTCGGGAACGAGTCTGGCCAGCCGATCCCAGAACGGTGTCGTGAGAAACGGAACGACGGAGGCGGCGAGCACGTAGGGAAAGAGCCCGACGGAGAGCGTCAGCGCCATCCCGGCGAAGGCCCCGATGTAGCAGAGCGCGACCAGTGCGCGCAGGCGACCGGTCGTGCCGAGGAGCAAGAGCGCCGATCCCGAGAGCAACGCGACCCAGAGCCACGTCCCCAGTTCGAGCAGGGTGGCGTACTGATCGAGGTGGTTGCCGAGCAGGATCGTCATCTCGTCGTTCGCCATCGCGATCTCGACCGCCTCGCCGGCGAACCAGGTGTCCCCGTCGCGTTTTTGGAGGGCGTTCGCGGTGAACACCGCGACGGGCTGGACGAGCAGCGCGGCGACCCCGACGCCGGCGACGCGCGTTCGCGCTCGCCCTCGCCGGAGGGCGTCGACCGACCACCGCTCGCCCAGCGGCGTCACGAGTGCGACGAACAACACCACCCTGAGCAACCGATCGCCGCCGTTCAGGAGGGCGGGGTTACGGGCGTGGAGCGAAACCAGCAACACGAGCGAGACGACGGCGACGAGTCGCGTTCGGTACCCACAGACGAGCGCGATCGCGAACGCGGCCGCGACGGCGAACAACGCCACCTGGACCCACAGCTCTCCCGAGAGCGCGTGGATCGAGTAGCCGTCCCACAGGGAGGCCGTCTCGTAGGACGCACGCGGGTAGGCGCCGTCGTCGGTGTAAAACGTCGAAATATCGCCCGCTCGGTGGGCGAGATCGATCAGAAGTATCACTCCGAGGGCGATCCTGAGAGTGGCGAGCGCTCGCGTATCTACGGTGGCTCGCTCGCGGATCCGTCGGCGAATTCGGTCGAGTGGCTTCGGCGTCGAGTCGACCGATTCGTGCGCGGTGGCCGAGTCGTCGGAAGCGGTCGCTTCGTCGCGTGGAGGGCTGGCGGAGGGCACTGACGACCGCCGATTCAGATGGCTGTTTGATAAGTCTTCTGTTGAGTGAAAACTCCCGTTAATGTAAACGCGCTCTCGATAGACTGATCTCGTCGATGTAGGGAGAACCCTGTAGTCACCTACGTCGATGTAAGTAGAACTCTGTAGTCACCCACGACGATGTAGGTAGATTCCTGCAGTCACTTTCGGTGATGGGCGTATGATCCTGTATCCACCGGTCGTGCGTGCTGCCAACAAGCATATACCGTGAACTGGTGAACCGGTGCCTGCGGGCACGGCGTCTGTGGTTGCCATCCTGAATTCACCTACGCCCGTTGGTGCCCGCTTTTTCGTCCGTTGGGTAGCGATGATGCCAACCATGTACGCACCGCCTACGTCGTCGATCCCGGCCAATCCTTTTTCGAGAGACGCCACGTACGAATCGTATGGCCGATCGAACCGCGTCGACGGCGGTCGGATTCAGCGGCTCGATGAGCTGGGTGTTCGGCGGTGCCGTCGGCGGACTGGTTGGATCCGCGCTGTTCGGACTCGCGCTCTGGCTGGTCCAGCCGACGATCGTCACCGAAACCGTTCCGCAACTATACGGGGTGGATCCGGGAGCCGCTGGGTGGGCGTTCCATCTCGCTCACGGCGTCGTCCTCGGCGTCGTCTTCGGCTTTCTGGTAACGCGTCCTCTCATCCTTGGAACGCTGAGTGCGGACGTCGAGACGGGGTTCATCGCGGCGATGGGGCTCCACACCCGGTTCGCGCTTGCCGGGCTCGTCTACGGGCTGGCCGTCTGGGCCGTCCTGCCGGTGATCGCCCAGACGCTGTGGGTCGTCCTCGGCGGGTTCGCCGATCCCGTCTTCCCCGCCGCCGCGTTCGAGACCCTCGTTGGTCACCTGCTCTACGGTCTGCTCCTGGGCGGACTGTTCTCGCTGTTCGTCGCTGTTGGTCCTGAATCCGCCGCGGCCGAGTCCCCGTTCGACGAGGCCGTGGACGGGGGCCGCGACGGTCGGTAGTCGGCCCGTCTCGACCGACGGCGACTCTCGCCGACTCGTACCGTCGACGGTTTTGTCCGATCACTCTCGAACCGCCCGGACGACGTTCGACTGCGCGCACTGTTCCATGAAACCGCCCGCCTCGAACTGTACTGTAATAGTATCTGTCGTGAACTACGTTTCACAAAACAGTTTTCTCCCTGACGACGAGAGAATTCGCATGATTGGGGCCACGATCGATTCGAGGAAGACGACGCCGATCCGACGGCGTCGGTTGTTGGGACTCGGTGCGGTGGCCGTCGCGCTGGGGCTGGCCGGGTGTACTGGCGGAGACAATGGTGCCGACGATGACGATACGACCGCCGACGACCCTGATTCCGACGACGGTGCGGGTGACGATCCGCTCACGCCCGGCGAACTCGATGCGGAGGCGTCCGCGTTCGTCGAGCGCCTCCACGAGGGATCGTTCGAGGGCGCCGAAGCGGCCGTCGCCGAGTTCGCCCGCTCGGATCTCGACGCTGACACGCTCGAAGCCGCGTGGACGCAGTTGCTCGCCGCGCGCGGCCCGTTCGAGGGGATCGTCGACGCTACCTACGGCGGAACATCTGACGGATTCCATCGGGTGACCGTTCAGGCGAACCTGGCGGACGGACCGCAGGACTTCGAGGTCTCGTTCGTCGACGGAACCGACGAGGTGGCCGGCTTCTTCATCCCGCCGATGGCCGAGTGGGACGTGCCGGACTACGTCGACGAGGACTCGTTCACCGAAGACGAGATAGCTCTCGACGCACCCGAGGACTGTTCGCTCGGCGCGACGCTCTCGATACCAGAGGGTGACGGCCCGTTCCCGGGCGTCGTCATCGTCCACGGAAGCGGCCCCGTCGATCGCGACGCGACCGTCGGTCCGAATCGGACCTACAAGGAACTCGCGTGGGGACTCGCCTCGCGTGGCGTCGCCGTCTGTCGGTACGACAAGCGGACGTTCGCCTGTGACGTCGATCTCGCGAACGCGACGATCGACGACGTGACCACGGAGGACGCGCTGACCGCGATCGACGTCCTGCGCGACCAGGACCGCGTCGATTCCGCCGCCGTGTTCGTCGCAGGACACAGTCTTGGCGGGACGCTCGCTCCCCGTATCGCCGACCGAGACGGCGAACTGGCCGCCATTGCGATGCTCGCACCGGCGGCGCGATCGGTCGCGGACATGCTCGACCAGCAAAACCGCCACCCGTTCGAACTCGACGGCGAACTGACTGCCGAGGACGAAGAGCGACTCGCCGAGATCGAGGCGACGACAGATCGCATCCGTTCGCTCGATATCGGGGACGACGAGGTTCTCTTCGATCTGGGCGGCCGCGAGTACTTCGCGTCGCTCGAGTCGTACGACCACGTGGAGACGGCCGCCGAACTGGACGTTCCCGTCCTCCTCGCGCAGGGCAAGCGAGACTGGCAGGTGACGGCTGACGGCGATCTGCCGATCTGGGAGGAGGCGTTGGCCGACGATCCGGACGTCGAGTTCGCCGTCTACGATGACCGCAATCACCGCTTTCAGGTGAGCGAGGGTGCGATGACGATGGCGGAGTATCACGAACCGGAATCGCCGCTCGCGGCGCCCGTCGTCGAGGACGTCGCCGCGTTCGTCGACGACTACGCGAGCTGATCGCCGAGCCACGGCGAGCGCCGAACCGGGCGTGTTATTCAGGCAGGTGATTCACCCGTATTCGCCCCGCATCGCGCTCATGGACGAACCCCACGTCGAGAGACGAGCCACGAGCGCGCCGCCGGCGACCGTCGAGCCGCCCGAAACCTTCGACGAACTCGGTCGCCGTCGCGCCGAAACCGAGCGGGTCGCCGTCGAGTGGGCGATCGACGAACTCGCTGACATCGTCGCCGAGCAGGGGACGGATCTCGACCCGATGATCGAGTACGCCCGCCGATCCAGAAAGAGTCTCCCCGACCGCCACCGACGCGCCTACGATGCGATGGCGGAGGCGTTCGACGTGGACCGCGAGCTCTACGACGTCTACGTCTTCGCGTACGCGGAACTCTGCGAGGCGCTCGCGGACGGTCCCGGACGAACCGAGAAACACCCGGCGGGCGCGTCGGCCGGTCTCGGCTGTACGAACGTGCTCGTCTCACCGGAGGCGAGCGCTCCATCCGGACCCGTTTCGTCCACTCGGTCCGGATCCAATCTGACCGGAGCGACCGGAACCGATTCGACCGCTCCGGCCGGAACTGATTCGTTCACCCCGACCGGTCCGCTCGTGCTCAAAAACCGCGACATCTCGGGGCGGGGTTGCCGACCGAAGTCGGTCATCGAGCAGCCGCCGATCGAGGGCTGCTTCGGCCTCCTGACGGTCGATACCTGCGGGACGGTCTCGATCTTCAAAGGGGTCAACGATCGGGGTCTGGTCGCGGCGAACACGCAGATCGAGAGCGAGCGTGACGACGTCGATCCCGAAGAACAGCGACGTAACGGCACCATCATCCGCGAACTGCTAGAGGAGTGTGCGACCGTCGAGGCGGCCCGTCGATCGCTCGACTCCGTCCCGACGAGGCGTCTCGGCGGACAGACACTGTTTCTCGCCGACGAGACCGACGCCGTCGTCCTCGAGATCGATCCAGTGACCGAGACGATCGCCGCCGACGAGGGCCCCGTCGCGACGCGGACCAACCACTTCGTCTACCTGCGATCGACCCAGACGGAGAGTTCGACGACGAGACGGGAGCGGACGCTCGACCGGCTGGGAGGTGAGAAGACGGATCGACCGACCCCGGTCGACCGGGGGACGCTGTGGGAGCTCGCGGCCGACCACGCTCACGGACCCGGCGACCGGTCGGTCTGTCGGCACCCGGAACCGGAGACGGACGAACCCCACGCCTTCGGTCAGCTCACGACCGCGAGTGCGGCCGTCTTCGAGGGCGGCACGCCGGAGATCGAGTTTCTGTTCGGAAATCCGTGCGAGCGAACGCCGACGAGGGCCGCCTTCGGCGACGAGCTGCCGCGCGCCTACCGGTCGGGGGAGCGGTGGCTGGCATCGCAGCCGTCTGACGTCGTCTCAACTGCCGGTATCGAACGGTGACGTCGCCTAGTCGTCGCTTCGGGCCGGCACTCGATGTCGTGCACGCGTGAGATCGGCTTCGAGCTGTCGCGCCGCGTCGAGTCGCAGCCGCTTCGCCCGTCGCGTCGTGAGGCGGGCGTCAGTGTGCTGGTTCGCGAGCGGCTCGAACGCCGACGGATCGAATCCGAGCGACCGCAGGTACGTGCGAACTCGCGCGTTCGACAGCCCGTCGCGAATCGCCGCGTCGGTGATCGATTCGACGGTCTCGAAGGCGGGAAGCTGCCGTCCGTTCGTCTGCCGGTCGTCGGTCCCGTCCGACGCGACGACGGTGGTTCCGCGTTGGTCGGCGTCGACTACGAATGCGCGGACGGCGTCGGTGAGCCGAAGTATTTCGCTCGGCAGCGTCGCATCGGGCGAGCGCCACTCGACGGTCGGCACGGCCGTTCGCAATCGGACCGGGGTCCAGACCGCGTCGTAGGGATCGAACGCCGCCTCGAACTCGGCGGCGGCGACGCCGCGACGGAGCGCTCGCGATTTGAACGACTCGTAGGCGTCGTCGAGTTTGCGCTCCCACTCGTCGACGCTGTCGACGTAGGGCCAGAGTTGACCCTGCCGGGGACAGCGCTCGTAGCACGAGCGCCGGTAGAGGTAGGGCCTGGCGCACTCGATCAGTCGCTCGCCGCGGTAGTACGACGAGCTGTTTACGAGCGCGAACGCGGGGTCGATCGCGGTCAGCGCGTTCAGTTGATCGGCCGGATTCTGCCGTTCGAAGTGGACGTGCGTGCCGACGCAAACGCGCGCGTCGTCGAACGTCGGGCCGACGATCCGGCGCTGGAGGTCGGTAGATTCCTTCTCGCGATACGGTATCTCTGCGGGAGGGGCCGAAAGCGGCGTCGCCAGCGGGACGAGTCGACGCCCCCGATCGCGGGCGGCGTCGACGACGGTCTCGATTCGATCGAGAAACTCCGCGCGTAGCTCGGCCATCGACGAACAGGGCGACGTTTTGATCTCGATCACCGGCTCGACGAATTCCGGGACGATCCAGTCGGCGACGTCGAGCAACGGATCGGACGACACCAGGTCGCCGTCACCGTCGACGACCCAGTACTCTACTTCGAGGCTTGTGTTCATGGATGTCTCCGTTCGAAACCGCCAATTGGCCCGACGAACGTTGTCGGGCCGATCACGTTGATTCGGGCGCCACGAACGCACCCGGCGATTCGTGGCTCGTCTCAGTGTACGGATAGATCGGTAAGGCGAGTTCACTGGAAGCCGTTGAGCTTGCGCACGCAGGGCATCCGCGCCGTTGGTTCGACGGAACCGCCTCGCCGTCGTCCGATTCCGAACGACCTCGCCGCGTCGAATTCGTGCGAATTCGTCGGTCACCCCATGGCGTCAACGCTACCCGCTCGTCCAGCGACGGGCTCGCCGAGCAGGCATAGCCACCGACAACGTTGTTCCGCTTCGCTTCCTATGTAGGTTGGGAACATAACACATGAAACGTCTCGATTCGATCGTACAGACTGGGCGCCGGATCGTCACGAAGGCGCTCGGTCCCCGAAACCAGAGTTTGAACCGCTGTCCCGGTTGCGGCAGGACGGTCAGTGCCGCGGGCGACGTCTGCAACTCGTGTACGAATGTACCCGAGCAGAACTGGGGCGGCTGAGCGAACGACCCCGACCGGCGGAGACATATTTTCGGCTCCGGTAGGCTAATATTCCTTCGGCGGTGTACGTATCGTGTCGGCAGCCCTGCAAGGCATCACAACTGGGGATCGGTTCGACGCAACGCGTCGACCCACTGCCGACCATTTCTACCACCAATTCGAGTTCCACAGCTACTCGTATCGACCGGCCACTGTTCCAGCCGACGGATCGGACCGGCTCGCCTGGACGCCGATCTGAATCGAATCCGTTCGGAACCCGGCCTCGCCCAAACCGAGTCCTACAAGTACGACGCCTCGAAATACCTCCGCAAGGTGACCCTGATGTCGAGTACGGAACTTGCGATCGGCGTGGCGACGATCGGCGGCATAGATTCGATCTACCTGATCACGATGGCCGCGACGGCCTTTCTCTTCGTCTCCATGGCGTTCTTTACGGTCATCGCCGTCGGACCCTACGTCAAACCGTCGTCGCTCACCGAAGGACAGAAAAACGCCCTCATCGGCGTCGGCACGGCCGTCGTCGGCGCGACCTGGATGCTCGGCGTGCTGACCGCCGCCGGGAATTTCTAACAGCGAACTTTTTCTGCGTCGGGTTCGCCGAAGGCGAACCACTCCTTGAAAAATTTCGATGAAAAAGGGCCGTCTCCGCGGGCTACGCCCGCTCCGACGGAACAGTGCATCGGACGACCGCTCCGCTACCGCACCGTCGCAACCGCCCGCATTGCATTCCGAAAAATCTGATTTCTGGATCCCGATTCGGTTTGTGTCCGCTCCATCGGTACAGCACGCCGAACCGACCGCCCCGCTACCGTACCGTCGTGACCGCCCGGGCTGCGTTCCGAATGAGCAAATTCTCCGCCGGGTATTGGATTGTAGGTCGCGTGACCGCAACTTCGAGCGTTCGCCCGTTCCCGAACCGATAGAACGGCCGGTAGATTTCTTGGTGGGTCGGTGTGAGGTCTGCGTATGACGTTCGTCGTTCCGTTCGATGGCTCTGACCTCTCGGGAGCCGCGCTCGCCAGGGCTGGCGCGTTCGGCCGGGTCCTGGACGAACCCGTGTGTGCAGTGAGCGTAATTCCGGTCGACAACCGGGACTACGCCCGCGAACGTGGCTGGCTCGAACCCGACGAGAACTTCGATCTCCAGTCGATCGTCTCGCGTCTTCACGAACAGGTCACGGCGCGGTGTCCGAGTGCGGATTTCAACCACAGTGTCGTCGACCGGTACGCGCCACAGGGCTCGATCTCGCTTCGCCTTCGCCGGATCGCGAAAGACGTCGACGCGTCGATGGTGTTCATCGGGAGTGAGAACGCCGGTCGACTGGTCTCGTCGATGAGCAGCGTCGGCAGCGGCATTGCGGCCGACGACGCCTACGACGTCGTCATCATCCGACACCCCGGCCCGTCGAAGGTCGCCACCCTTCGAGATCGGTAACGACGGACCGTCCGGTGAGCCTGAATCTGTACTTCTACGAAAAAAGGGCCGTTTTCGCGGTCGAAATCCGGTTCGCTACTCCTCGAAGACGAACGTGCCGTTTTCCTGGACGACCTCGCCGTCGACTTCGATTCGGGAGTCGTCGCTCATGTCGACGATCATGTCGACGTGGACCGACGAGTCGTTGGCCTCGTTGCCCTCGCCGATGGATTCGTCGTAGGCGCGGCCGACGGCCATGTGGACGGTGTCGCCCATCTTCTCGTCGAAGAGCATGTTGTAGGTAAAGCGATCGATGTCGCGGTTCATCCCGATGCCGAGTTCGCCCAGCCGACGGGCGCCGTCGTCTGCGTCGAGAATTTCGGTGAGGACCGCTTCGTTCTTCGCGGCCTCGTGAGAGACGACCTCGCCGCCCTCGAACTCGAGGTAGGCGTCGGTCACCTCGCGACCCTGCTGGTAGAGCGGCATGTCGAAGCGAACCGTCCCCTCGACCGAGTCGGGGATCGGCGCCGTGAAGACTTCGCCGCCTGGGAGGTTGTGCGTGCCGGTATCGTTGAGCGCCGGGTTGTTCTCGATCGACATCGTGACGTCCGTCTCGTCGCCGCTGACGATGCGAACCTCGTCGGCGGGGTCGAGAATGTCGACCAGCTGTTGCTGGTGTTCTCGCTGGGCGTCCCAGTCTTTGTTGACGGCGTCCCAGACGAAGTTCTCGTAGGCCTCGGTGCTCATCTCGGCCAGCTGGGCGTTTGCCGGCGCGGGGAACTGGGTGAGACACCATCGCTTGCCGAGGCGCTCTTCGGTCACCGGGCGGTAGGCCTTGCGGTAGGCGGTGTTGACCGACGGATCGACGTCGCTCGTCTCAGTGGCGTTCGGCCCGGCCCGGATGGCGATGTAGACGTCGGTCTCTTCGATCAACGCGAGTTCGTGCTCCGGCGTCT
Source organism: Halovivax gelatinilyticus (assembly GCF_024300625.1). GTDB lineage: Archaea > Halobacteriota > Halobacteria > Halobacteriales > Natrialbaceae > Halovivax > Halovivax gelatinilyticus. The sequence goes on from NZ_CP101322.1 coordinate 2,244,512, forward strand.
CGAACTCGCCGTCGGCCGTTCGGAGGTGGGCTCGTCCGGCCCGCTTTCCGGCGCGTTTTACCGTCCAGAGCGGTTTCGCTCCCGCCTCGCCGATCTCCTCGTGGAGGGCGACGACGAGGTCTTCGGCGACGGGGTGGGCGTCGATGACGACCGTGTCGCCCTCGGAGAGATCGACCGAGTGATTCGCGATGACTGCGGCGTGTTCGCGGATTCGCGGATCCATGTTCGCCGCTACCGAGGGCGGTCGCATACTCCTTTCGCTTCCGGAATTGTAGCCACCCCCGCTCTCGATCCCCATCACGAGTCGTGTCAGGGCCGTCACTCGCTTCGGCGGTGCTCATTTATCGACGCCGAATGACCGCTCACTCGTGTCGGACGATCGAATTCAGGTGCTCGATTTCGAGGGACGAGACACCGAGATCCGTGCGGTCGATGGGGCGAACAACGCCTCGAACTCGAAGTCTGAGGAATTCCCGGCCACAACGTGAAAGCTCGGTTACGTGTAGTCGTAGCGTATGTCCGCACAGGACAGCCGCGTGCTCGTCGTCGACGAGCCACCCGTCGATGCGGAACGGATCTCGACGGACGGACTCGGCGATTTCGCCGTGTCGATCGTCCCGTCGCGGGCGGACGCCCGCGAACGCCTCGACGGGGAGCCCAAGGCGGTGGACTGCGTCGTCATCGGTGCGTTCGACGCGGACGCCCTCGGGGACTTCCTTCGCGCGGTAGCGGCCAACAATCCGACGGTACCCGTGGTGGTCGTGGCGACCGACGCCATCTCGGCGGCGACGGTCATCGAGGCCGGCGCGGCGGCGGTCATCACCGAGGCCGACGCGGACGTTCTGGCCGTCCTCGAACACCGCATCGGTACCGTGATCGCCGCTAACTGCGCTCGCCGTGAGCCGCCGGCACGCGCCGTCCTCGAACCGTTTTCGCACGGCAAGCTGGTGGCGCTGTTTGATGGCGACCGACGTCACGTGGCCGCGGCTGGAGATCGACTCGCCGATCGCGTCGACCTGCTCCACGTCGTCGGCGACTGCCGCGACGGGCTTCCCTGCGCGGACGGGGCGCTCGAACCCACCGAGTTGGAAACGCACACCGTCCGGACGTTCTTTCTCGACGGGCCGGGCGGACGAGAGACGGCCCACGACCTGCTCTCGTCCGGAAGCGTGGCCGGGGCAGTTCTCGATGATTCGAGAGATGGTAGGCGGGTTGACGCCCTCCGACGCCGGTTTCTCAGGGGCTTCGTCGGCGGATTCTCAGTCGACGTGGCGACCCGCTGGGCGCGCGCGCGTTTAGCGACGGTAGGGCACCGCTGTCAGTGATTGGCGACGGTCTCCACGAACTGGCCGACTTCGACGAAACCCAGGTGCACCCGCTCGAGGTCGAACCTCTCGGCGACCGGCAGTTCCGCGTTCGCATCCCGACGTTGTACGCCGATCCTGGCGCCGGATTCGGCGGCCTCTCACTCGAGCACTGGCAGTTCGCCGGCAACGAGTTCGACCTGTCGCTCTCTGCGAGAGGGTTGACGACGTTGCTGGCCACGCGATGGTACCTCGCCGTCGCCGACGGTGAACTCCATCGACCGGACGAGATCGGTCCGTTCGCGCCGCTGTTCTAGAGACCGCGACCGCCGAACGGAGGGTGCGTTTTGGGGCGCCAATCGATTGCCTGGCGGGAGGGTGACCGGGATCGCCGGAGATCGACCGGGAACGTCTCCTTTTTCTATCCGGGGTCGGTACTCGGTAGCATGATCGACTGTCGGTCAGACACCGTCACCAGACCGGATCAGACGATGCGGGAAGCCGCTTTCGCCGCCGAAGTCGGCGACGACGTCTACGAAGAGGACCCGACCGTCGCCGAACTCGAATCCCGGGCGGCCGACCTCGTCGGGAAAGACGCCGCGCTGTTCGTCCCGACGGGGACGATGGGCAACCAGGTCGCGGCGTTCGTCCACACCGAACCGGGCCAGGAGGTCCTCACGGACAGACAGAGCCACGTCGTCAAGTACGAACTCGGCGGGCTCGCCCAGCACGCCGGCGTCCAGGTTCGGATGCTCGACGCCGACCCGCGTGGCGTCCCGGCGCCGGAACAGGTCGCCGCCGGATACGTCGAGGAGGACTTACACCGCCCGGGAACGGGACTGCTCTGTCTCGAAAACACGCACAACGCCCGCGGCGGACTCGCGATCGAGGCCGACGCGATCGCCGCGGCGGCGCAAGCGGCCCACGAGCGCGGCGTACCCGTTCACCTCGACGGCGCACGCGTGTTCAACGCCGCGACCGCCCTCGACGTTCCCGTCACCGATCTCACCGATCCGGTCGACTCCGTCATGTTCTGTCTCTCGAAGGGACTCGGCGCGCCGATCGGCTCGATCCTCGCCGGCGACGAGGCGTTCATCGAACGGGCGCGCCGGGCGAGAAAACTCTTCGGGGGCGGGATGCGCCAGGTCGGCGTCGTCGCCGGCCCGGGACTCGCCGCGCTCGATAACGTCGACGAGCTCGCGACAGACCACGACCTCGCCGCCGACCTCGCGTCGGGACTCGACGAGATTCCCGGTCTCGACGTCGAACCGCCGGAGACGAACATCGTCCTCGTCGACGTGAGCGAAACCGGTCTCGACGTCGAGTCGTTCACCGATCGACTGCGCGAACACGGCGTGCTCGTCTCGCCGTTCGGACCGACGACCGTCCGCGTGACGGCCCACCGCGACCTGGAGCCGGCGGACGTCGACGCCGTCGTCGAACGCGTCGGGTCGGCGCTGGGGTGACTCTTCGGCTCACGAACGGCAACAATAGTGAGTCTACGGCGCCCGGCCCGCACTCGGATGAATAGACGACTGGTGCAGGCCGCACGACTACGCGTGGCGTGTGTAAACCGGCCGATCACCGTGATTCGGTCGGCCGGAGTCACTCGTCCATGCCGCTTTTGAACTCCAGGACGGTCCGGCGCAACAGCAGGTACGTAAAGAAGATGAGACCGAGCAAGATCGCGACGATAGTGAGGATGACCGGATCGTCTGGGAGGAATCCAAACATGGTTCCCCCGTACAGGGGGTGTGTGCAAAGTCGTTTCGAAGCCAATCGGCGATGGGGTCGGTCCCGACGGCCGAGCGCGAACGAACGTCGCGAAAGGTACGGAGCCCGCGTAGCGAACTTCAGTCGTCCGCTCGCGATCGAAATCGGGCTGGGTGAAAGACGGGTTTTAGCTAGGGTTGGTTATATTCTCCTGTCGCACATCGATTCGCGTATACCCTGGTCGATCCTCGCCGGTGGGGTCGATCGGGGTGTGCCACGACCCGGTGGTTGCCTGTCTGACATCCCACCAGGGGCGCAGCCGGGCTCGCTGGCTATACGCCCGCGAGGACCGGTCTATCCCACCACCACACCGTGGACCGGTCCTGCCCGCTGACGCCCGATCCACCGGCATCCGATCACCCTGTTCGGCCCTCCACCGTGCTGTCCCGAAGCTGGCGGTGATCTCAACGGTACTCGTTACTCGTCCCGATCGAGTCGCACCTCGGTCGACTCGACCGTCGTTCCGTCCGGTTCGAGGAGTTCGATCGTCATCGTCTCGCCGTCGCGTTCGATCGTCGCAAAGCCCGGCCGAAAGCCTCGCGGCTGAGCGTGACTGCCGGGGTTGAGCAGGACGACGTCGTCGGTCTCGACGAGCGTCGGTCGATGAGTGTGACCGAAGACCACGACGTCGGCGTCGCGTTCGCGACCGAACATCGCGAGAGCGGTCTGGCCGGATCCCGGTCGGTGCCTGACGGCGAGGCGGATCCCGTCGGCCTCGACGGTCCGTTCGTCCGGGAGCCGATCCGAGACGCCGGGCTCGTCGACGTTGCCGGCGACGCCGTACAGTTCGCCGGCGACAGCCTGGAACGCTTCCAGCGCCGCCTCGGATTTGACGTCGCCGGCGTGAACGACGGTGTCGGCCTCCCGAGCGGCCGTCAGGGCCGCCCCGGTGAGTTCGTGCCCCTCGGTGCTGTGCGTGTCCGAGAATACGGCGATCATGCGAGCGCCTTCGACGGGCGGTGACACGGTTCTTTCGCTCGCGGCCGACTCCGCCGGCGAGAGTCTGACGCCTCGGTCGAGCTGTCACTGTCGCTCGCAGACGGCGACGTGGACGCAGACCGACGGATTCGGCTTCGCGAACGACGGCCGCGTCGAGGTCGTCTGGATCGTACTCGGGAATCGCCATAGCCCTGCCACCACGTCCGTGATCGTACCTCCGCCCGGTGCGGCGAACACTTTTACCCGATGGCGAACCTATCAGTGAGCGTGTCCGAAACGGGCGACTACACGCGGTTTTTCCCGTACGCCGAGCCCTACGACAACCAGCGCGAGGCGATGGACCGGATCCACAACTCGCTGGTCAGGGGCCAGGACGTGCTCTTCGAGGGCGCGTGCGGGACCGGAAAGACGCTTTCTGCGCTCGTCCCGGCGCTGTCGGTCGCCCGCGAGCAGGGAAAGACGGTCGTCATCACGACCAACGTCCACCAGCAGATGCGTCAGTTCGTCGAGGAAGCCCGTGCGATCGTCCGCGAGGAGTCGATCCGCGCGGTCGTGTTCAAGGGAAAGGGCTCGATGTGTCACATCGACGTCGGCTACGAGGAGTGTCAGGCGCTGCGAGATGCGACCCACGACCTCGTCGAGATCGAACGCGAGTACGACGAGCTAGAGCGACGCCAGCGCCAGCTGTTAGAAGAGAGCCGCGACGGCGACGGCTCGGCCGCCGAGGCGCGCGCGGCGGTGATGGACGAACTCGACCGGCTGGAGGCGGAACTCGAAGCGCAACGAGAACGCAACGTCTGTTCGTACTACCGGTCGAATATCACCGATTCGGCAGCCGCCGACGCCTTCGGCCGCTGGCTGTTCGACGACGTTCGCTCGCCCGAGGAGATCTACGAGTACGCCGAAGAGCGCGGACTCTGTGGCTACGAGCTGCTCAAGGACGCGGTCGAAGGGGTCGACCTCGTCGTCTGTAACTACCACCACCTGCTCGATCCGGGGATTCGCGAGGCCTTCTTCCGCTGGCTCGGTCGCGACCCCGAGGACGTCATCGCCGTGTTCGACGAGGCGCACAACTTAGAAGACGCCGCTCGCGAGCACGCCTCCCGCGAGTGCTCCGAGCGCACCTTCGCCGCCGCGATCGACGAACTCGACGACAGCGACGATCCACGCGCCGAACCGGCCCGAAACGTCATCGAGACGTTCTACGACGGGCTGTGTGAGACCTACGAGGAGTCGTTCGGGGGAAGCGCGGCCCACGGCGCCGCGGGAAGCGCGAGCAGCCGCGGGCCGCGAGCACGCGAACGCGTCGACACCCACTGGCGAGACGTGGCGATCGCGAACGAGGATCGGCGCGACGACCTCACGCTCGCGTTCTTGCAGTCCTACACGGGTCAGGGGATCGGCGACGACCTCGAGGCGGCGATCGCGCTCGGTCGCGAGCTAGACGCCGAGTACGAGGAGGCCTATCGAAACGGCGAGCGCGAGACGCGAACCGAGTGTCAGACGCTGCGGGCCGCGACGTTCGTCGACGCCTGGATGAACGAGGGGGTCTCGGCGGGCGTCTATCCGGTCCTCGCCGTCCGTCGCGACGAAGGAACCGACGAGATCTACGGCCGCGCGGAGCTGTACAGCTGTCTCCCGCGTCGGGTGACCGGCGACCTCTTCGACGAGCTCTCGGCGACGATCCTCATGAGCGCGACGCTCCAGCCGTTCGACGTGACCGGGACCGTCCTCGGGATGGACGATCCGATCACGATGGCCTACGGGCTCGATTTCCCCCCGGAAAACCGCCGGACGTACGCCGTCGAGACGCCCGCGCTCTTCGCGAGCGATCGGGACGATCCCGACGTTCAGGACGTCGTGGCGACGACGATCGCGAACGCGGTTCGGATGACCCCCGGAAACACGCTCGCCTTCTTCCCGAACTACGGCGAGGCCGCCCGGTACGCAGAGCGGGTCGACCCGCTGGTCGATTCGACCGTCTCTCTCGACGAACCGGGCGTCTCCGCCGAGGACCTTCGGCGGGAGTTCGTCGACGGCGACGACGGTCTGCTCTGTACCTCGCTGTGGGGAACGCTCGCCGAGGGCGTCAGTTTCGACGGCGAGGACGCCCGGACGGTGCTGGTCGTCGGCGTCCCGTACCCGCACTTGGACGACCGGGCCCAGGCGGTCCAGGACGCCTACGACCTCGCGTTCGACGGCACCGACACCGGCTGGCGCTATGCGGTCGAGATCCCGACGGTCAGAAAGACTCGCCAGGCGCTCGGGCGCGTGCTTCGCTCGCCGTCGGACGTCGGCGTTCGGGCGCTGCTCGACCGACGCTACTCGAAGCGGGCGAAATCGGGACTCGGCACCTACAGCGTCAACGGGACGTTTCCGATGGGTGTGCGAGACGAGATCATCGACATCGAACCGCCGAAGCTCACCTTCGCGATGCGAAATTTCTACGCCGATCACGACGCCTACGACGGCGACCCGCCGGACCCGTGACGCCGGTTCGGCGATGGGGTATGCGGCGTCGCGCTCACCGGCAGGGCCCTCCGGCGAGTCGTTGATGTAGGGTCACTCCATCACGTCGGATTCGTACGGTGAGACACGCGCCCTTCTCGTACTCGCCGTGTATCGGCCCGCCAGAGACGACTTCGCTACCCGCTGTGTTCTCTACCGTTGCCGATACGACGTAGTCCGCTGGGTCGTCCATCCACGGCTCTTCGACGATACGGTCTGCACCGGCGGCGATCGAGTACGTCTCCTCGTGGACGATCGATCCGTCGGCCTCGACGCGGACGGATATCGATTCGCCTTCGTCCGTTTCGTTCGAGATGATCACGGCGCGGATAGTGGGCTCGGTGGGTGCCTTCCGCGGGACTGCGACGCAGCCGGGCACGAGTAAAGCGACCGGCCCGGCCAAAATCGTCGTCCGACGGGGAATCTCACGCATCGGGATATCCACTCACGACGTATTTCGTCCAGGAGGTATTAATTCCGACTGTCCCGAACCCGTACCTTATTGACTCCATTCCTCCGTTCGTCGTCGCCGTTCGCTGCCAAAGACACTCCTATTCACGCCGGAAGCGAGATCCGACTCACCGGGAGGCGATGGCGTCCGTCGAAGAACTCCAGTTCGGTCACGGTAAACCGGATCGGGTCGATCTCGCGGTCGGCGAGGCGTCGCGCGGCTGCCTCGTTGCCGCCGCGTGCGAGCGTCACGTGCGGTACGTAGTCTGCACCCTCAAGGCCGTCGACCGGATCGAAGGCCGAACAGAGGTCGGCGTGGATCGCCTCCAGGCCGGGGCTCTCGACGGCGAGGTAGACGACGGGGGCTGAGCCGACGGGCGGGTCGGCGAAGTAGTCGACGCCGGTGATGGCCGCTTCGACCGCGGGGGTGCCGTCGAGTGCGCGGTGGGTGCGCCGCTGGAGGGCGTGGACGTCGTCGCCGTCGCCGAGTCGCTTGAGTAGCAACGAGCGGGTCTCGCGGACGCGGTCGAACCCGTGGAGGGCCGGATAGAGCCGGTCGGCGAGCTGGCTGACGCGCCCGGGAACGGGGACGTTGACGCTGTACACGTTCGGGTATCGGCGGCGTCGGAAAATGAGCGTGGCGGTGTGACGTCGAGTTCCGTCGCGCTATATCGAGTCGAGCAGCCAGAGGACGATCAGCAGGGCGATCACGAGCATCACGATCGTTCGAATGATACCAGGGATCAGCCCGAGGACCGCCGAGAAGATCTCGATGACCAGCAAGACTGCGATCAGTACCAGGACGATCTTGAGCAGGGTTTCGACGTCCAGGTCGCCTCGATCGAGTGTCATAGCCTTCGATAGTCGCGGCACGGACAAAAAAGCCCCGTTCCGTTCGGTTCGACGGACATCGTCTGAATGCGGACCGTTCGTGGGTCGCATTTGCCGTCTCCTCCTTGACAGTTCCAGGGCAAGGACGTAAGAGTCTAATGGACAGGCTGAGTGACTGGTTGATGATGGCCGTGTGGCCGACCCGCACGTTGCGGGTGGTGCTCTGTGGGATGTTGATCGGTGCGCTCGTGGTGGGCGTCGGTAGCGTCGGCCTCGTCGCGGGATTCACGGACGAACCATCGGGTCACGACTCGGCGGCGGCAGTTTCCGGTTCAGCCGCGGCGACGGCCGACGAACACGATTCGAACGAGACGGCCCACCTCGACGGGTTCGACCGCATCGTGACGACGTTCGACGTCGCCGAGAACGGAACGGCGAACGTCGTCGTCACCTACCGGTACGAACTCGACACCAACGAGACGGACGAGGAGTGGGAGACGCTTCGCGAGGACATCGAAAACCGATCGACGGCGTACGCGGCCGGCGAACACGAGCGGTGGAACGCGACGCTTCAGGCGGCACGGAACGGGACGGAGCGAGAGATGTCGATCACCCCCGTCACGGTCGCCATCGGCGAAGTGACGACGCCCAGAACGTACGGGACGGTCACCTACACTTTCTCCTGGTCCGGGTTCGCTTCGGTGGAGCCGAAGTGGATCGGGATCGGCGACGCGCTCTCGCAGTACACGCTCGACGAGGGGACGACGCTCTGGATTCGGTGGCCGGAGGCCTACGAACTCCAGGAGATCTCACCGTCGCCCGACCACGATCGCGAGACGGGCGTCGGCTGGGACGGCGAGGAGACCGACTTCATCGACGGTGAACCGCGGGTCGAGGTTCTCGAACGCGGTGAACCCGTCGAGAACGAGAGCGATGACCCGGACGATCGCTCTCTCGTTCCGTTCGTGCTCGCCGGCCTGGTACTTCTCGGGGCGGCCGCCGCGATCGTGTGGTGGAGTCGTCGCGACGACCAGTCGGCGCCATCGAGCGAGCAGCCCACCCGATCGGCCCCGACGACGCCACCGCCGGAATTGCTGAGCAACGAAGAGCGGGTGTTGACGCTGCTCGCCGACAACGGCGGGCGGATGAAACAGCAAACGATCGTCGCCGAACTCGGATGGACCGAGGCGAAGACGAGCCAGGTGGTCGGCGAGTTGCGAGAAGCGGGTGACGTCGAAGTGTTCCGACTCGGTCGCGAGAACGTGCTGGCCCTTCCGGAAGACGACTCCGCCGACAGCGGCTGACCCGACATCCTATCGGCGAGTTTGTTGACGCCGCAACCAATTGTTGCCACACTCGCAGGGTTTATACCCACTGAGACTGTTATCCCTTCCAATGATCGTCGGCTCGTCGCTCGCGTTCTCGCCGTTCGCGAGCGGTGCGACCCGACGACGGCGAGCGTTCCGACCGGCCCTCTAGGGCCACACTTACTACATCTTTGTTACCCGGCTGATGCTATTTTCCCTAGCATCGCTTGCTCACACACGGTAGAACCTCCGTTAGTGTACGCTCTAAACTTTATTTTCTAAAATAAAATCACTGCATTTATCCCTGTTCGGCCGGTTCGTTCGGATACGACATGACACGCGTTGCACTCGCGTTCTCGGGCGGGCTGGACACGACGGTCTGTGTTCCGCTGCTCGAAGAAGAGTACGGATACGAAGAGGTTCTCGGCGTCACCGTCGACGTCGGGCAGCCCGAATCGGAGTTCGAAGAGGCGGCAGAGACGGCCGAGGCGCTCGGGCTAGATCACGTCGTCGTCGACGCCAAAGACGAGTTCGCCGAGCTGTGTTTCGACGGCGTTCGCGCGAACGCGATCTACCAGGGCTACCCGCTCGGGACGGCGCTCGCGCGGCCGGTGATCGCGTCGGCCATCCTCGCCGTCGCCGAGGAACACGACTGTTCGGGAATCGCTCACGGCTGTACCGGAAAGGGAAACGATCAGCTTCGATTCGAGGCGATCTGGCGCGACTCGGACCTCGAAGTCATCGCGCCCGTGCGCGAACTCGGGCTCACGCGCGAGTGGGAACAGGAGTACGCGGCAAAGAAAGGCCTTCCAGTCGAAGGCGGCAACGAGGGTGACTGGTCGGTCGACACTAACCTCTGGAGTCGCTCCGTCGAGGGGGCCGAACTCGAGGATCCGAGCTACGTCCCCGGCGAGGAGATCTACGAGTGGACCGACGCGCCGACGGGGGAGACGGCCGAAATCGAGATCGCGTTCGAATCCGGCTACCCGGTCGCCGTCGACGTTCTCGGGAGCGACGCTCCCGCGAGCCAATCAGAAGCGTTCGCTTCTGATGACGGCGAGACGATGGAGCCCGTCGCGCTGATCACTCACCTGAACGAACTCGCCGGACGCTACGGCGTCGGGCGGACGGATTCGATGGAAGATCGCATGCTGGGACTGAAAGTGCGCGAGAACTACGAGCACCCGGCCGCGACGACGCTCCTGTCGGCCCACGAGGCGCTGGAGGGGCTCGTCCTCACGCAGGAAGAGCGCCAGTTCAAAGCCCAAATCGACGCGCAGTGGGCCGAGAAAGCCTACGAGGGGTTGATCGACGCGCCGCTCGTTTCCGCCCTCGAGGGGTTCATCGACGAGACGCAAACACGCGTCACCGGCACCGTCACGATCCGGTTCGAGGGCGGGCAGGCGCGCGCCGTCGGTCGCGACAGCGAGTACGCGGCCTACTCGGCGGCCCACGCCTCCTTCGACACCGAATCGGTCGGGAAGATCGCCCAGGAGGACGCGACGGGCGTCGCGAAGTACCACGGCTTCCAGCGCCGCCTGGCCAACGAGTCGCTCGCCGCCCTGGACGACGCGTCCGAGGACGCACCCGAACTCGCCACTGACGGTGGCGAGAACGAGGGGCCATCGGACACGCTCACGAATCACTCCTGATCATGGACGAATCGAACGCGGACAGCGTCGTTCGTCGCGATCGATTCAGCGGCGGCCCCGCGCGCGGCTTTCTCTCCTCGCTCGACGCCGACGAGCGCATCTTCGAGGCCGACCTCGCGGTCGACCGCGCGCACGTGGTGATGCTCACCGAGCGTGGGATCGTCGACGACGAGACGGCGGAGTCGATTCTGGACGCGCTCGAGGTAATCGAGGCCGCGGGTCACGACGCGCTCCCGGCCGGCGAGGACGTCCACGAGGCGATCGAAACGGCCGTCGTCGAGCGCGTCGGCGCGGACGGCGGTCGGATGCACACGGCTCGTTCGCGCAACGACGAGGTCGCAACGTGCATCCGCTTCCGCCTGCGCGAGGACGTCCTCGACGCGCTGGAGGCGACGCTCGTCCTGCGCGAGTCGCTACGGACGGTCGCGAGCGACCACGCCGAGACCCTCGCGCCCGGCTACACGCACCTGCAGCCGGCCCAGCCCACGACCGTCGGCCACTGGGCACTTTCGTACGAGCGCGCGGTTGCGCGAGACACGGCGCGCTTGCTCGACGCCTACGACCGCGTCGACGCGTCGCCGCTCGGGGCGGCCGCCTTCGCGGGGACGACGTTCGACGTCGACCGCAGGCGCACCGCCGAGTTACTCGGCTTCTCGACGGTGCTCGAGAACGCGATGGACGCCGCCTCCAGTCGCGATTTCCTCCTCGAGACGACGGGAGCACTCTCGACGCTCGCGACGACGCTGTCGGGGCTCGCCGAGGATCTGCTCGTCTTCGCGAACCGCGGCTTCGTCGAGATCGCCGACGACTACGCCTCGACGTCGTCGATCATGCCCCAGAAGAAGAACCCGGATACGCTCGAACTCGTCCGCGCCGTCGCGGGCGACGCGGCGGCCGGGGTGACCGGGTCGACGACGACGCTCAAGGGGTTGCCCCGCGCGTACAACCGCGATCTGCAGCGCGCAACGCCGCACGTCTGGCGGACCGTCGACGCGGTCACCGAGGCGACCGGCGTCGCCGCCGGGGCGGTCGTCACGGCGGAGTGGAACGCCGAGACGCTCGCTGGGGCGGCCGACGAGGGCTTCTCGACGGCGACCGGCGTCGCCGATCTGCTCGCCCAACGCGGCGTCCCGTTCCGGACGGCTCACGAGGTGGTCGCGCAGGCGGCGACCGACGCCGACGCGGGTGGGACACCGATCCGCGAGGCACTCGCCGACGCGGCGTCCGCCCACCTCGAGGACTCGCTCGATTCCTACGTCGAGGCCGAGGCCCTCGACGCGGCCCTCGACGCCGAAGCGAGCGTCGCGAGTCGGGACTCCGCGGGGGGTCCAGCCCCGGTGGCGATGGCCGAGCAACTCGAAGCGGTCGGGGAGTCGCTCGCGGCTGACCGCGAGGCGATCGCCGACCGTGCCGGTCTCCTCGAGGCGGCCGACGAACTGCGCATGGAGGTAGTTTCGACGTATGTCTGACGCGACACGCGTCGGTGTGACCGGACGCCACGCGTCGGCGGTCGGGTCCGTCGTCTCGCTACCGGCTGGAGTGGACACCACGGTCGTATCGAACGAGCCGCTCCGGCGGCGGCCGCGACGGCGGCGGTCCCCGACCGGGGACGCTATTCTATCGAACTGACATTCGACACGGATTCGCGGGCGAGAACGCTTCTGAGGTGGATAGCGACGACTGTAGATATATAATTTAATAGGGTAAAACGATGTATTTAATACCGTCCACGGCCGAGTGTGGCGTACAATGACGACGTGTTCAGTGTGCGGGGCCGAACTGACCCTGCACGACGACGCGGAAGCGGGTGAGATACTCGACTGTACGACCTGCGGCGCGGAACTCGAAGTGATCGAGACCGCCCCACCAGTCCTCGAACGGGCCCCGGAGCTCGAAGAGGACTGGGGTGAGTGAGCGTGAAGATCGGAATCCTCTACTCGCGCGTACGCACGGACGAGAAGATGTTGCTCACCGAACTGCGCGAGCGCGGTCACGAGGTCGAAAAGATCGACGTCCGGGACGCGCAGTTCGCGATCGACGAGGCTGGGTCGGTCTTCGCCGACCTCGATCTCGTCGTCGATCGGTGTCTCGCGACGAGTCGCAGCGTGTACGCGACGCAGTTCTGTGCGGCCTACGGCGTCCCGATCGTCAACGCCGCGGAGACGGCAACAATCTGCGCCGATAAGGTGAAAACCAGCCTCGCGCTCGAGGCGGCGGGCGTCCCGACGCCGGCGACGACGGTCGCCTTCACGGAAGAGAGTGCCCTCGACGCCGTCGAGGCCTTCGGTTATCCCTGCGTGCTCAAACCGGTCGTGGGTTCGTGGGGCCGGCTCATGGCGAAGATCGACTCCCGAAACGCGGCCGAGGCCATCTTCGAGCACAAGGCGACGCTCGGTCACTACGAACACAAGGTGTTCTACGTCCAGGAGTTCGTCGAGAAGCCGGGCCGCGATATCCGGGTCGTCGCCGCGGACGGCGAGCCGATCGCCGCGATGACGCGCTCGTCGGATCACTGGCTGACGAACGCCGCGAAGGGGGCCGAGACAGACGCCTTCGACGTAGGCGAGGAGGTGGCGGAACTGGTCGCCGCCGCGAGCGACGCCGTCGGCGGCGGCTTGCTCGGAATCGATCTGATGGAGACGGGGTCACCGCACGACGCGGAGACCGCGAGCGGTGACGACTCGCCGGCGAGCTACACCGTCCACGAGGTCAACCACACCGCCGAATTTACGGCACTCGACGAGGCCGTCGACGTGGACGTACCGGCAGCCGTCGTCGACTGGCTCGAACTGAAAGCCGAGGCGGCCGACGCCGCCGACGCTCACCTGGAGGTGACGGTCTGATGTCGAGCGGAGTGCAGGCGACCGACTCGAATGCTGACGGCAACGCGGCGACGGTCACGGCGAGCGTCGTCGGCGCCAGCGGCTTCGCGGGCGGCGAACTCTGTCGGCTGCTCGCCGGCCACCCTCATTTCGACCTCCAGCAGGCGACCAGTCGCCAGTACGCCGGCAAGAGCGTCGGGTCGAGACACCCGCCGCTTCGAACCAGCGAGCTTCGATTCACGGAACCGATCGATCTGGAGTCGGTCGACGTGCTGTTCGCCGCGACACCGCACGGCGTCTCGATGGAGCACATCGAGGCCTACGCGGACGCCGCAGGTCTCGTCGTCGACCTCTCGGCGGACTTTCGCCTCGAATCGGCGCAAGCCTACGACGAGTGGTACGACGGCCACGTCGCTCCCGAGTACCTCGACGCAGCCGAGTACGCGCTGCCGGAAGTAAACCGCGAGAACCTGCCGGGCGCCGAGTTGATCGCCGTCGGCGGCTGTAACGCCACCGCGACGATCCTGGGACTCTACCCGCTGTTCGAGGGCGACGTTCTCTCCGGAGACGAGCAGATTGTCGTCGACGTCAAGGTCGGCTCGTCCGAAGGCGGCGCCGGCGGCGGTGAGGCGTCGAGCCACGCGGAGCGTTCGGGCGTCGTTCGCCCGTACGCGCCGACGGGTCACCGCCACGAAGCCGAGATCGAGCGGTGGCTCGGGACGTCGGTGGCGTTCACCTGCCACGCCGTGGACATGGTTCGCGGCGCGAGCGCGACGAGCCACGTCTTTCCGTCCGAGGCCGTCTCCGCGGGCGACCTCTGGAGCGCGTATCGATCGTGCTACGATGACGAGCCGTTCGTCAGACTCGCGGCCGGCGGAACCGGCGTCTACCGCTATCCCGAACCGAAGGCCGTCGCCGGGACGAACTACGCGGAGGTCGGCTTCGAGCTGGATCCGAAGAACGGGCGCGTCGTCGTCTTCGCGGCGATCGACAATATGGTGAAGGGCTCGGCGGGTCAGGCCGTCCACGCCGCGAACGTCGCGCTCGGCTTCGCAGAGACCGCCGGACTCGAATTTTCGGGACTCCATCCCGTGGGGGCGCCATGACGAGCGACGAATCCGACGCCGGCGCTGGTCCGATCGTCGTCAAGCTGGGCGGCGCCCGGGCGGTCGACCCGGCCGGCACCCTGGCGGACGTCGCCCACCTTCACGCGAGCGGACGCGACGTGGTCGTCGTCCACGGCGGGTCGACCGCCGTCGACGAGACGCTCGCGGCGCTCGGCCGAGAGCCGACGTACGTCGAGACGCCCGAGGGCGTCGTCGGTCGCTTCACCGACGAGGAGACGATGGAGGCGTTCACGATGGCGATGCAGGGGACCGTCAACACCGACCTCGTCTGTGCGCTCCAGAACGCAGGCGTCGACGCCGTTGGCCTCTCGGGACTAGACGGCACGCTGGTATCCGGCAGGCGAAAATCCGCCGTCAAAGTCGTCGAGGACGGGAGAAAGAAGATACTGCGCGGAGACCACTCCGGGACGGTCGAGTCGGTGAACGCGGATCTTCTCGATGCGCTGCTCGCCGGCGGCTACGTCCCCGTCGTCGGCGGTCCCGTCCTCGGCGCCGAGGGGGACGGAGGGTACACCGCGGTCAACGCCGACGCCGATCGGATCGCCGCCGCGGTCGCCGGCGCGCTCGGTGCTGCGCTCGTGATTCTGACTGACGTCGCCGGCGTCTACGCCGACCCCGACGACGCCGAGACGCTGATCGAGTCGGTGACCGACCCGTCCGAACTCGCCGACCTGGAAGCGGCAGCCGAGGGCTTCATGACGAAGAAAGTCATGGCGGCGGTCGAAGCGCTCGAAGGTGGCGCGTCGTCGGTCGTCGTCGCTGACGCGAACGCCAACGACCCGGTCACGAACGCCCTGTCGGGCCAGGGAACGACGATCGAATCCGACGCGCTCGACGCCGGCGACGACGCCGATACGCTCGCCGATGATGACGCCGATACGCTAGCCAGCGACGCTCCCGCGGAGGTGTCCGGCCGATGAGTGGCTTCGTCTTCGCGGAGAAGCCGATTGCCATCGAATCGGGCGAGGGGGTCACTCTCACCGCCGACGACGGGACGGAGTACCTCGACTTTGGGGCGAGTTACGCGTGTACGCCGGTGGGTCACTGCCATCCGACGGTCGTAGAGGCCGTCCAGACCCAGGCGAGCGAGTTACTGTTCGTCCAGGGATCGTACCCGGTCGAGGCGCGCACGACGCTCTACGAGCGGCTGGCCGATCTGGCGCCGGGCGATCTCGACAACGTCTGGCTGTGCAACTCGGGTACCGAGGCAAACGAGGCCGCCCTGAAGTTCGCTCGCAGCGCGACGGGCGCGAGTGAGATCGTCGCCACGCGCGGCGCGTTCCACGGGCGCACGATGGGGAGCCTGTCTGCGACCTGGAAGCCGAAGTACAAGACGCCCTACGAGCCGTTGCTGTCCGACGTCACGTTCGTCGAGTACGGCGACGCGGAGGCGCTCAGTGCGGCGGTCTCGGCGGAGACGGCCGCCGTACTGCTAGAACCCATTCAGGGTGAAGGCGGCGTCAATCCGGCTCCGGCGGGCTACCTCGAAACGGCGCGCGAGGTCACCAGGGAGACGGAGACGGCGCTGATCTTCGACGAGATCCAGACCGGTCTCGGTCGGACCGGCTCGATGTGGGCGTGCGAAAACGACTCGCTGACCGACGCGCCGGTCGTCCCCGACGTGCTGACGACGGCGAAAGGTCTCGCCAGCGGCCTCCCGATGGGTGCGACGCTGTGTGCCGACTGGATCGCCGAGTCGGCCGGTTCGCACGGTTCGACCTTTTCCGGCAATCCGCTGGTCGCCGCGGCGGCGAACGCGACGCTCTCGGTCATCGAAGACGACGCGCTCGCGGCGAACGCCGAGACGGTCGGTTCGTACCTGCACTCCGAACTCGCCGATTCGGCCCTCCCGATCGACGAGGTCCGCGGCGAGGGGCTGCTGGTCGGCCTCGAGGTCGGTCGCGGGGCGAATCGCGTCGTGCGCGACCTCGCGCTCGACCACGAGATCCTGGCGCTACCGGCCGGCAGAACCGTCGTCCGAGCGCTCCCGCCGTTGACCGTCGAACCGGCACACGCCGACGCGTTCGTCGAGGCCCTGGAGACCGTTCTCACCGCCACCGCAGAGCAATGACTCGATCGACCACCACCCGCGACGTCTCGACCGCGGCGGCCCGCGAGCTGCTGGTCGATCTCGTTTCGATCCCGTCACCGTCGGGCGAGGAGTCTGCGGCCACAGCGCGGCTGGCGGCGTTCTTCGAATCACACGGCCGCGAGGTGTGGATCGACGAGGTCGGCAACGTCAGAGCCCCGGGCGACGATTCGCTCTTGCTCACCTCCCACGTCGATACGGTGGTCGGCGAGATTCCCGTTCGCGTGGAGGAAATGGGGACAGAGGACGCTTCGGCCGAGACGACCTCGTCGGTCCTCTGGGGACGCGGCAGCGTCGACGCGACCGGCCCGCTCTGTGCGATGGCCGTCGCGGCGGTTCGAACCGGGGTTTCGTTCGTCGGCGTGGTCGGCGAGGAGGCCGACTCGCGCGGCGCGCGCCACCTCGTCACAGCACGCGACGAACCGGCGGCGGTGATAAACGGCGAACCCTCCGGGGCGGACGGAATCACGCTCGGCTATCGCGGGCTGTGTGGCGGAACCTATACCGCGTCGACGGCGTCCGCCCACGCGTCGCGTCCGGAGCCGAACGCGATCCAGGCGGCGATGACGTGGTTCGATCGCGTCGAAACCCGACTCGAATCACTGGCCCCGGCCGACGAATCCGACGGCGCCGATCCGTCCTCGACGTTCGAGCGCGTGACGGCCAAACCGGTCGCCATCGACGGCGGTCCGTCCGACGACGGACTGGCCGTCGAGTCGACGGTGGACGTCCAGTTTCGCGTTCCCCCGTCGACGACTGTCGAAGACGTTCGAACCGCCGTCGAGGCCGTCACGGACGAGCGGGGCGGCGAGTTCGCGTGGACGGAGGCCATCCCGCCGGTGATGGCGAGTCCCCGAACGCCCGTCGCTCGCGCCTTCCGCGCGGCGATCCGCGACGAGGGAGGCGAGCCGCGTCTGCTCCGTAAAACCGGGACGAGCGACGCGAACCTGTTCGCAGCGGCGTGGGACTGTCCGGTCGTCACCTACGGCCCGGGCGATTCCGCGCTCGATCACGCCCCCGACGAACGCCTCTCGCTCGCCGAATTCGACCGCGCGATCGCCGTCCTCGAACGCGTCGCCACCTCGATCGCGGGAGAGGCTGAAAACGCCGAAGCCGCCACGGAGACGAATCGCCAGCCGACTGCGACACCTTCTCCGTCGACATCCGACGGTGAGAACCTATGAGTTACCAACCGAACCCCCACGTCAGTACACCCACAGACGCACAGTCCGGCCCGAACCCGGCCGATCCGATCCACGTCCGCGACGTCGACGACCTCTCGCGAACCGATCTCGAGGCCGTCCTCGAACTCGCCGCCGAGTACAAAGCCGCCCAGCAGCGCGGCTGGACGCACGCCGACCTCGCCGGACAGACCCTCGGGATGCTCTTCGAGAAACCGAGCACCAGAACCCGCGTCTCGTTCGAGACCGGCATGACCCAGCTGGGCGGCCACGCCATCTTCCTCGGCGACGACGACATCCAGCTCGGAAACGGCGAGCCGATTCGCGACACCGCGCGGACGCTCTCGCGCTACGTCGACGTCATCATGGCGCGCCTGTTCGACCACGCCGATCTGTGCGAACTCGCCCGGTACGCCGACGTACCGGTGATCAACGGTCTCACCGACGACGCACACCCGTGCCAGACGCTGGCCGATCTCCTGACCATCAGGGAGGCGGTCGGTCCGTTCGACGACGTCAGCGCCGCCTGGGTCGGCGACGGAAACAACGTCGCCCAGTCGTTCGTCATCGGCTGTGCGATGGCCGGGATCGATCTCACCGTCGCGACGCCCGACGGATACGGCGTCGACGAATCCGTCCTCGAACGGGCGGGCGAGCTCGGGACGACGCCGACGCTGGTGTCCGATCCGGTCGACGCGGTCGCCGACGCCGACGTCGTCTACACCGACGTCTGGGTGAGCATGGGCCAGGAAGACCAGCGCGAGCAACGCCTGTCCGCGTTCGAACCCTACCAGGTGAACGACTCGCTACTCGCCCAGGCTCCGGACGCCGCCGTTATGCACTGTCTACCGGCTCACCGCGGCGAGGAGATCACGGACGCGGCGCTCGAAGGCGAGCAGACGATCGTCTGGCAACAGGCGGAGAACCGCCTGCACGCCCAGAAAGGGCTGCTCGGCTGGTTGCGAGGCTCGTGAACCGATCGTTGGACGCTGTGACTGACAGGGTAACGTGAGATTACCGATTCGGTGAGGGTGAGTCTTCCTGAAATAACCGCATATGTTATATAGGTAACGGCCGTTTGGCCGTAACGTATATGCCACTCCGATTACTCATCGCGACGCTCTTGCTGGTCGGGGGGCCAGCACTGCTGCTGGCGCTCTTTCTGGCGTGAGCGTCCTCAGGGGGTATCGAAACGGGACTACAAAATCAGGCCGAACTGAGACAGAGGCGAAACGGTACTACCGATCGTCACCAGTGACAGCCGTACCGACGTCCGCGATCGCTTCGACCGAGATACTGCCAGCATCGGCCGACTTTTTTAGCCAGAGCGCCTCAGCCGACCTGATGGAGGTATCCGCCGATCCGCCCGTTCCGCCGGCCGTCGCCCGAGACGGCGTCTGGCTCGGTTGTATCGCGTGTGAGGAGTCGTTCGCCCCGTTTTCCGAGATCAGGTACGTCTGCGATTCGTGCGGCGGGTTGTTAGAGGTCCGCTACGTCGACCGGCCGTCGTTCGACGAATTCGACGGCCGCGGCGTCTGGCGCTACGGCGCCTCCTTACCGCTCGAGAAGAGCGTGACGATCGACGAGGGCGCGACGCCGCTGTATCGCGTGCCCGACCTGGCCGACGACGTCGGCGTGGAGACGTTGCGGATCAAACACGAGGGGATGAACCCGACCGGCTCGTTCAAAGATAGGGGGATGACCGTCGGCGTCGGCGTCGCCCGCGAACTCGGCGTCTCTCGGCTCGCGTGCGCTTCGACCGGAAACACGAGCGCGGCGCTTGCGGCGTACGGGTCGCGCGCGGAAATGGAGACGCTGGTGCTCCTGCCGACGGGCAAGGTAGCCGCCGGAAAGGTCGCCCAGGCGAGCCTCCACGGCGCGCGCATTCTCGAGGTCGACGGGAACTTCGACGACTGTCTCGACCTCGTCCAGGCCCTCGCCGACCGCGGCGAGGCGTACCTGCTCAACTCGGTGAATCCGTTCAGGCTGGAGGGCCAGAAGACGATCGGGTTCGAGATCGTAGAGCGGTTCCTCGAAGACTACGGTACCGTCCCCGACCGGATCGTCCTCCCCGTCGGCAACGCGGGGAACACCGCGGCGCTGTACAAGGCGTTTCGCGAACTCGTCGGCGCCGGTGCGCTCTCGCCGACCGACGTGCCGAAACTGACCGGCGTCCAGGCCGAAGGTAGCGCTCCACTGGTCGAGGCGATCGAACGCGGTGCCGACGAGGTCCGGCGCTGGGACGACGTCGAAACTCGAGCGACGGCGATCCGAATCGGCTACCCCGTAAACGCCCCGAAGGCGCTCCCGGGCATCCGCGAAACCGGCGGCACCGCGGTCGCGGTGACCGACGCGGCGATCACGGCCGCCCAGCGCGACCTCGCGGGCGCGGGAATCGGCGTCGAACCCGCCTCCGCCGCCTCGCTCGCCGGCCTCAGAACACTGCGCGACGAGGGCGTCGTCTCCGCCGACGAGCGCGTCGTCTGTCTCACGACCGGCCACCTGTTGAAAGATCCCGACGCGGCGGCCGAGGCGGGGACCGACCCCGAACCAGTCCCAGCGGCGCTCGACGGTGTTCTCGCTCACCTCGAAACTGAACCGTGAATGACACCGAATCGCGTTCCGTTCGACACATCACCCCCTCGACCGAGGGCGATTTATTCGGATAATCGAACGACTGATCGATGTCTGACGGAGGGCTGACTGAACCTTTTGTGACGGGCCGACGTACCGATTTCTCCCGATGTCCGCCCAGCAACATCGCACCAGCCGAACCGTCGAGCGGGGTGAATCACTGCCTGACGACGCCGAGCGGTCGGTCCTCCGGGTCGCGCCCGTCGAGGACGTCGACGAGGGCCGACCCGGACTCGCCGCCGAGATCGAACGCACGCAGTTGCGCGTCACGGTCAGCGCCTTAGCGCGGGAATTGGAGGCGCGCGAACGCCGTCACGCGGAGATCGTTCACCGCTACGAACAGGTGCTCGCCGATCGATCGGCCGACGAATCGGACCGGCCGTCGCGCTCGCGTCGCTCCCGTCTCACGCGGTTGCTCGTCCCCGGCGAGTAATTCGACACCAGAAACTCGCGTCCCCTCGTTCGTCAGTTCACGTAGAGAGCGTCAGGTAGCGAACGTCGATGATCCGGTCGTCGGCCTCGAGATCCGTGCGGGCGGCGTTTGGAACCTCGCTGTCGACGTTGTAGACGGTGAGCGCCTCGCCGCCGATGGCCTCGCGAGCGTTGAACATCCCGGCGATGTTGACGTCGTGGTCGCCCATGACGCTCCCGATGAGTCCGATGACGCCGGGTTCGTCGGCGTTGCGCGTGACGACCATCTTGCCGTGAGGGATCGCGTCGACGCGGTAGTCGTCGATGCGGACGATCCGCTGGTCGTCACCGGCGAAGAGCGTGCCGTCGACCGTGCGGTCGGTGGTTCCGTTCGAGACGGTCACCGAGAGGAGACTCTGGAAGTCCTCGGTCTGGTGGGTCTTCGATTCGACGACCTCGACGCCGCGGTCGTCGGCGATCTGCGGGGCGTTGACGGCGTTGACCTGCCATTCCAGTGGCGAGAAGACGCCTTCGAGCGCGCTCGCGGTGACGAACTCGACGTCCTCGTCGGCCAACTCTCCCTCGTAGGTGACCTCGACGCGCTCGATTCGCCCGTCGAGCAGCTGTGAGGCGACGGTGCCCGCCGTCTCGGCTAACTCGACGTAGGGGGCGAGCCGTCCGAACGCGGCCTCGTCGATCGACGGCGCGTTGAGCGCGTTCGCGACGGGCTCGTTCGCCAGAGCGGCGACGACCTGCTCGGCGGTGGAGGTCGCGACGTTCGTCTGGGCCGCCTCCGTCGAGGCGCCGAGGTGAGGCGTGAGGACGATATCCTCGACGTCGAGTAGCGGCGAGTCCGCCGAGAGCGGCTCCTCGGCGAAGACGTCGAGGGCGGCACCGGCGAGCGTCCCGTCGTCGACCGCGGCGGCGAGCGCCGCCTCGTCGACGATGCCGCCCCGGCCGACGTTTATCAGGTAGCCGCCCGCGAGCGATTCGAGTTCGGACTCGCCGATGAGCCCCTCCGTTTCGGGCGTCAGCGGCGTGTGTATCGTGAGGACGTCCGCCGTCTCGAGACACGTCTCGAGGTCGACGAGCGTCGCGCCCAATCGGTCGGCGCGCTCTTCGGCGATGTAGGGATCGAACGCGACGATGTCCATCCCGAGCGGGTCGAGCTTCTTCGCGACCTCCTGGCCGACCCGACCGAGACCGACGACCCCGAGCGTCCGGCCGTTGAGTTCGGTGCCGAGGAAGTCGCCCTTGGCCCACTCGCCGGCTTTCAGTCGGCCGTGAGCCTGCGGGATCGAGCGCGCGGCGGCGAACGTCATCGCGACGGTGTGTTCGGCCGCGGCGCGGACGTTGCCTTCTGGTGCGTTGGCCACGATGACACCCCGGTCGGTCGCCGCCTCGATGTCGATGTTGTCCACGCCGATGCCCGCCCGGCCGACGATGACGAGCTCGTCGCCGGCCTCGAGTACCTCGCGCGTCACCTCGGTCCCTGAGCGGACGATCAGCGCGTTCGCGTCGGCGGCGGCCTCGAGGAGCGCGTCCCCCTCGAGGTCGTAGCCCGTCCGGACCTCGTGGCCCGCCTCGCGGAGGACGTCCAGCCCGGCGTCAGCGATCGGATCGGTGACCAGTACCTGCATGGCTGAGTTAATCGGGTGCGCGAGGTAAACAGTTGCGGAGGTCGCAGTATTGACGGATCGCAGAACGGGTGGATCGATTCACTCGCGTGTATCTCGAACGATGCGAGGCGGGCGGCTACGCCGAACCTCTCGTTCCGGCGTTGAATCGTTATCTGTCAGTCTGTCTAACACCTTCCTTCCTGTCATGTTCGGCTAGTTTGTCGAGCCGGTCGGCGACGCTCCGATACTCACGAAGGTCCGGCAGTCTCACCGGCCGGTTGTCCGTCGTCTCGACGTGGATCGTTCCGTATCCCGCGACCCGTGCAGTGATCCCACGCTCGATCGAATACTGAATCCCCACACCGGGCCCACATCCTCGTACTATTGGACGAGCCTTTAAAAACGAACGAGCACAATACGATGTCATGAGTGGACGGGATATCGTTCGCGACGACCGACACAGCGACGGAGCGCCGACGATCGGTGAGACCGGAATTCGGGTGGTCAACGTCGCTAGTGCGTACGAACACAGTGGATACTCACCGGACGAAATCGTCGACCTCTACCCGGCACTGTCTCTCGCGGACGTCCACACGGCACTCGCGTTTTACTATGCCAATATCGATGAGTTTCGCGATGCCATGGCCGACGACTCCGGTCACGCCACGACGGTATGATATACGCGGACGAAAACGTCTGGGTTCCAGTTGCCGAGGGTCTCGAACGTCGCGGGTGGGAGGTGACGACGGCACTCGAGGAGGGGACGCTCGGGTTTTCCGATGCTGAACATATCGAGTACGCTGCAGAGCACGGATGGACAATTTTGGCGTTCGACGACGACTTCCTCTCACTCGCCGATGCGACCGCTGCCCATCCCGGAATTGTGTTCATCCCACAGCACGGACGAACCGTCGGTGAGTTGGTGCAACGAATCGATGCTACGCTTCAGCACCACCGGGACCAAGATCTCCACCGAACGATCGTCTTCGCGTGAACGATCCTCACTTTGGTGATTACGTGACGAAATCGACCGGTGTGTGAGTATAGGAACTGACCTGGAGAGGAGGGCTCACCGGGAAGCTGGGGGCAACGATCGAAGATATTGGCCAGCGTATCGACGAAAACATACGCGTGCTACCGGGATAGCGGTCCGTAGCGGGGACTGCGGTGGTACGTAAACTTTGGGTACGGATGGAATCAATCCAACGGCACACCCGTTGTCCATGCCGAGGTTTCCGTCACAGCTGCTCCGGTATCCGTTGCGATCGGGCGTGTGCAACCGTCGGTCGCCATTCCTCCGTCGGGCTAGCCACCACTGTCGTTGCCGTACGAATAGAGCCGGACCACGCACCTTCTTTGGGTGAAAACCGTCGCATCCATCGTTGCTCGACTGGCCGACGCTTCGCTCAATCGCCAGCCGCGACGTCCGCCCTGTCCGCGGCCCGCGCCGACCGCCAGTACCCCTGCGCGTACGCGCCGAGGAACATGCCGGCGATCGCGACGAGGATTGGGTAGTTGCCGACGCCGACGCTGGCGTAGGCCGCGCCGGGACAGATACCCGACAGCCCCCAGCCGACGCCGAAGATCGTCCCGCCGTAGAGGACGTTGCGATCCATCGACTTCAGCCGCCGGCCGTAGGGCGTTCCCGTGAGCGGCGCCACCCGACCGGATCGCGAGGCGATCCCGATGACGATCATCGTGACCACGCCCGCACCGCCCATCACGAACGCCAGCCCGAGGTCGCTAAATTGCAAGAATGCCAGGACGACTTCCGGATGGGTCATGTGACTCACCGCGAGCCCGACGCCGAAGAGCAGCCCACCGACGAAGATTAGCGGCATGAAGAGTGGACTCTGGTCGCTCACAGCGCTGCCCTCCGTTCGGGCCAGTGGCCCGTTCGTTTTCTCCGAGGTGCGAGCGAAGCGAGGGCCTCGCTTACCTCACGGGCTTCGCCCGTTCGGATTTTTCGAGACGGTCGCGTTGCTCCCGTCTCGTTACTCATGGCTGCACCCCCATCGCCATCACGACCTGCGCCGTTCCGATCGCGACGAGGACGAACGTGGCGACGTTGACGATCGAAGTTTGTGAGAACGAGCCGACGCCGCAGACGCCGTGACCCGACGTACAGCCCTTGCCGAGGCGGGTGCCGACGCCGACGAGAAAGCCGCCGGCGAGCAGGCGCCACAGCTGGACGTCGGTCTGCCAGGCGGCCGCTTCGAAGCCGACCTCCCAGACGGGGTTC
Organism: Halovivax gelatinilyticus; assembly: GCF_024300625.1. Lineage (GTDB taxonomy): Archaea > Halobacteriota > Halobacteria > Halobacteriales > Natrialbaceae > Halovivax > Halovivax gelatinilyticus. The sequence continues at coordinate 2,269,401 of NZ_CP101322.1, forward strand.
AGGATCAGGAACCAGTAGCCGGCGGCGCCGAGAACGATCCCCGCGGTGAAGACGACGCGCCAGTCGCGCGAGGCGAGAAAGCGTGACTGCTGGAATCGCGACTGGTTCGAAACGTAACTCAGCGTCGTCTCGAGGAACGTGCTCGCCCCGGCGATGATGGCGGTCCCCAGGTAGACGACCGCGATCCCAAGGCCGATGAACGCGCCCCCGACCGCGTACCGGGTGATTCCCTCCGGAAAGAGCTCGCCGTAGGTGACGAGTGGGAGAAGTTCGAGTGCGGACATACTGACCACTATCGGCCGGAGCCCTAATCGATTGACGGTTGCGACAACGTCGGGTGGGTACCTGCGACGCTCCCGGGGATCGACGATATCGCGCGAACGTAAACTGGTAAATCGTCGCCGCTCGAACCGACACCCATGACGCTCGTCGCCTTCGACTTCGATGGGACGCTTTCTGATTCAGAGATGACGGTGTTACTCGGTGACCGGTGTGACGTCGCCGACGAGATGGCCGTGATCACCGAGCGGGCGATGAACGACGAGATCGATTACGCGACGAGTCTGCGCGAGCGCGCGGCGCTTCTGGCCGGCCTCGACGAATCCGAGGCGGCGGCCGCCTACGACGCCGTTTCGCTTCGACCCGGCGCGGCGTCGCTGATCGGCGCGTTGAACGAGGCCGATCACCGGACTGCAATCCTGACCGGCGGCTTCCAGCGGGGAGTCGAAGCGGCGCTCGACCGCGAGGGCGTGACCGTCGATCACGTCGTGGCGAACCGGCTGCCGATCGACGGGGGCGAACTCACCGGCGAGGTCGAGGGGCCGCTGATCGAGGGCACCAAAGACGACGCGCTCGCCGACCTGGCGCGCGATCACTCCGTCTCGCTGGCCGACACCGTCGCCGTCGGTGACGGCGCGAACGACCGTCCGATGCTCCGGGTCGCGGGCCTGGCCGTCGGCTTCGATCCCAAACCGGCGGTCGAGTCGGCCTGCGACCTGACCGTCGCCTCGATGGCCGAACTGCGAGAACGCTTCGTCGACGAGGAACTCCTCTCGGCGTGACCGCGAGTAATCACGTACTGTCTCTGAATCGGACCTCGATCGTCACGTTCTGCCTCGACGAGCTTCGATTCACCTCGATCGATCTCCGTCCGTGATAGGTAATCCATCATTTCGGGATCGACTACCCGCTGAAACGACTCTCGGTGGCTGACAAACGCTCGAGTAATGAGCTCTCCGTCTCGGTTTCGGCCCCCTGACATGCCGGTATGCGAGATCCTCGCACGTTCGAATCGGCCGTCGCGCCGACAGGTAATGGCCCGATAGCCTCAGCGAAAACGACCGATTATCGAACGGAAGGGCTTATTTACTCACCTCCGAGTAGCATTATTCGATGATGTGGCAAGATTTCGTTTTCATGATCGGTAGCGGCCTCTCGATCGGCTTTCTGGCACCGACCCTTCGGGACGCGAGCGCCCGCGTCCCGCTCGGAACGAGCGTCCCGTCGATGGCGATCGGTGTCGTCTACGGCATCACGTTCGCGACGCTGGGAATGACGTTCTCAGCGCTCGGCGCGTTCGCGGCCGGAATGATGTGGTCGCTCATCGCGATCGTCCGGTCGCCGACGCCGGACCGTCCGACGCCCACGCGACGCGAACGCATTCAACTTCTCGGACGAGACGCGCTGCGCTGGAGCGAGCGACGGATCGGCCGGTACGTCCCGACCGTCGACGGATACCGTTACGACGCCTATCGACACGAGACGTCGACCGATCACGCCCGGGACCGCGGCCACGCCGCCGATTGAGTTACGCGCTCTCTTTCGTCCTCGTTTCCGAACGAACTCTCCCGTCACCCCATCGAGATCGCGCGACGGCGAGGAGTCCGCCGGTAGCCGCGAACGCCGCTGGCCAGACGAGACCGGCGTACAGCGCGGCGTCGGAGACGGACGGACTGATCACCTCCTGGGTTTCGGGTGGCGACCACGTCGCGAGCGTCGCAGCGGCGACGACGAGAACGAAGTAGCCGGGAACGAGTAGCAGCGACGCGACGATCGACTCGGGGATCGATCGCGTATCGGCGTACGAGGCGGTGGCGTAGCCGGCGACGACGATGACGCCGAACGCGAAGAGGTGAAACGCCGGAGATCTGGCGCTGGCTGAAATCGCGTACACCACGACGAAGTCTCCGGTGGCGATCGACTCGTCGTCCAGCTGCAGTTCCGTCCCGAGCGCCACCAGTACGGTCCACACCGCCTCGATCGCGACGTGGGGGAGCGATTCGTTTTGAAATCCAGGGCCGCCGCCCTGGCGGAAGCTGTGTGCCATCGCGAGGGTCGTCAGCGTCGTCAATGCGAACGCGCCCGCCCCGGTGAGGATGGCACCGACGAGAGGGAGCCGAGTGACGATCGATGCGCCTCCGTTGTCGGAATCGTCCGGCGGATCGGACTCGTCGTCGTTGACAGGGCCGCCGTGGCGATAGGTGGGCGTTTCGGCCATACCCTCTCCTATTTGGGTACGATAATGAACGTGGTGATGTAAACGGGTCCGATCGACGCGGTATCGGTCTGGCGAGCGCTCCCTCTTCAACCGTTCACCCGTGCAGCCGCGGACGGATCGACACTGAAGAATTATACCGCTCCCGTTAGAACTCGGAGCTATCCAATGGACGAACTCTCGACGACGCTCGTACTTGCGCTCGTCCTGTCCGTCGTCGAGGACGCCGCGCCGCCGTGGCTCGAGACGGCGGTGACGGAGCCGCTGGTACTCGTCCCGACGATTCTGTTCGCCTCGTACCTCCTCGCACGGGTCGTTCAGTGGTGGGGAACGCGAGAACTTCCCAGCGCGACCGACGAACACTCGTTTCGCCGGACGGTACTCGGGGTGACGTCGCGACCGCTCGCGATCACGATCGCCCTGATCGGGGTCTACGTGAGTTTCGACCTCCTGTTCGATGGTGGCGAGAGCACCGTCGTCGTTCCCCTCCTGACGACCGTGCTCGTCGTGCTGTGGATGACAACCTCGGTCAGGCTCGGCAACCGGTGGATCGAGCACGTCAAGGCGGTGGACGCTAACTACGAGTTCGCACCGGTCTTTAAGAACCTGTGGACGATCGGGGTGCTCCTCGGCGGGCTGTTGCTTCTCATCTCGATCTGGAACGTAGACATCACGCCGTTTCTCGCTTCGGCGGGCGTGCTCGGGATCGTTATCGGAATCGCCGCCCAGGACGGCATCTCGAATCTCATCGGCGGTATCGCGCTGTACTTCGACAACACGTACAAGATCGGGGACGTGATCCTTCTCGAGGGAGATATGCGCGGAACGGTGACCGACATCGGCGTGCGGTCGACGACGGTCGTGACGACCGACAACCGCCTCGCCTCCGTGCCGAACTCGGTCCTCAACTCGACGCAGGTCGTCAACGAAACCTCCCCACAGCGCCACGTTCGGATCGAAATTCCGTTTTCGGTCGCCTACGGCACCGACCACCGGGAGGTCGAGCGACTCACACTCGAGGTCTGTGAGGACGCATCGCTCATCCGCGAGTCGCCATCGCCTCGAGTCCTCTTCATCGGATTCGGTGATTCGGCGCTCGAGTTCGTCGCCAGAGTCTACATCGCCCATCCGCTCACCGAAAAGCGAGCCAGAGACCAGTTCAACCGTCACCTCAACGACGCCTTCGAAAACGCCGGAATCACGATCCCGTTCCCACAGCGAACGGTAAGCTACCTCGAGCCGGACGACGAACTCCGATTCGAAGAAGACGCGACGATCGGAGCGAATTCGGCCGAATCCGACGATCGCTGAACCCTCCCTGCTGACCCGTCTCCCGGTGTTGTACCCCGATTCAGAGGTCGAGTCTCCCGGTCTGCGGGCGAACGATCGCGACGGGCGGTCAGGATCGACCGGCGCTAACGCGGTGGAACCCGATCGCACAGATCGCTCCGAGCGTCGCGAATACGGCCGGCCAGACGATCCCGGCGTACACCACGGCGTCGGTGAGGACGACGGAGACGGTTTCGCCGACGTCCGGGCCGGGCCGCGGGTACGCATCGTCCACGCCCTCGTCGGGCGACCACGTTACCGCCACGCCGATCCCGACCGCGTACGCCAGGTACGCCGGGACGACGAACAGGGCGGCGCCGACCGCGCGACGAGGCGCGGCTGTCCCCACGTGCGCCGCGGTGAGGTAACCCGCGAGCGCGATGGCTCCGAAGCTGAGGAGGATAAACACCGGGCTGGCCCCGAGGTTCAAAAACCCCCACGAGTAGATCAGATCGACGGCGTTGATCTTCTCGCCTCCCGTCTCGAGACTGGTTCCGAGATTCACCAGCACGGTCCAGGCCGCTTCGACGGTCACCGGTGGCGTCTGTCCGTCCTCGAACTCGGCGGCCATGCCCGCCCTGATGGAGATGGCCGCGGCGAGGGTAACGAGGAACGTGGCTGCGACGGCGCAGCTGCCGGCGATCAGTCCGACGGTCGCCGTTTCGCGGTCTACGTACCGTTCGACCTGCCGAGCCGAACGGTCGCCATCCCCATCCTGATCACCGTCGACACCCGGACCGCCGTGTTTGTATTTCACTCCGTTTGCCATCACTGAGTCACTTCAATTGACAGTATTGAGGTGTTGCAGGGTTGCTGGATGAACGTTTCGATATGGAAATTGATGTATGAATCGATGATCTATCCCGCGAGACTCAGTCACCGAACAGGCTGCTGTGAACGGGTGCGTGCTCTCGTTCGGGAACGTCTTCGCCGACGTCGGTCACCGCGTTGCCCGCGACGCCGTCGGCCAGGAAATCGGCGAGCGGCGGGTTGACGTGTTCCGGTTCGACGAGGAAGGCGTCGTGGCCGTGACTCGATTCCACCACGTGATGGGCGACTGCGGATCCCGCGTCCCGAAACCCCCTCGCGAGTTCGGCCGACTGCGAGACGGTAAAGTGCCAGTCGGCGGTGAAACTCATCAGCAACGTCTCACCGGAGTACGCGGCGACGGCGTGGGCGAGGCCGTCGTAGCCGGCGGCGAGGTCGAACTCGTCCATCGCCCGGGTGAGATAGCAGTAGCTGTTCGCGTCGAATCGCTCGACGAACCGACCGGCGTTGTAATCGAGGTAGGACTCGACGTCGCGGTACGGAAAGAAGTGTGCGGTCGGATCGGCGGCGAACCGATCCCGACTCGCCTCGCGACCCGCCGAGCGTCGGCCGAACTTCTCGGCCATCGACGCCTTCGAGAGGTACATCACGTGACCGAGCTGGCGGGCAAGCGCGAGTCCGTCGTCGGGATCCGGCCGATCAGGTCCGTAGTAGTCGCCGCCGTTCCAGGCCGGGTCCGTCGTGATCGCCCGGCGGGCGACGGCGTCCATGGCGAGACACTGCGGATCGAGCCTGGGGGCGGCCGCGATGGCGGCGATGCGATCGACGTCGTCCGGGTAGCGCCGCGCCCAGTCGAGGGCGTTCATTCCGCCGACCGAGCCGCCGACGACCGCGTGCAATCGGCCGATGCCCAGTTCGTCGAGGAGCCGCCGCTGGGCGCGCGTCCAGTCGGCGACCGTGACTGGTGGAAAGTCACTCCCGTACGCTCGTCCCGTCTCCGGGTTCGCACTCGACGGGCCGGTCGTCCCGTAGCACGAGCCGGGAACGTTCGCACAGACGACGAAGTACTCGGTCGTGTCGATCGCTTTCCCGGGACCGACGGTGTCGTCCCACCAGGCGCGCGCCTGATCGGCCGTCCCGTCGTCAGTCTCCGAGGCGTCGTCCGGCCTGCTGGCGACGTGGGCGCTTCCCGTCAGCGCGTGACAGACGAGGACGGCGTTGCCATCGGTGCCGGCTCCACTCGACGGATCGAACTCGCCGTGGCGCTCGTAGGCGACTTCGAGCGTCGGAATCGTCTCGCCGCACTCGAACGTGAACGAGCCGAGGTCGACCGTCCCGCGCTCGGTCGGGACGTCGGCGCGTCGCCCCGTCACGTCGTCCCCTCCGTCGCCCGCGTGATCGCTCGGTCGAAATCGGCGAGTAGGTCCGCCGGATCCTCGAGACCCACCGAGACCCGAATCAGGTCCTCGGACACGCCCGCGGCGTCGCGGGCCTCACGGTCGAGTTGGCCGTGGGTCGTACTCGCCGGGTGGATGACGAGCGTCTTCGCGTCGCCGACGTTGGCGAGGAACGAAGCGAGTTCGACCGACTCGCACAGCCGCTTCCCGGCTTCGTAGTCGGTGAACCCCTCACCGCCGTCGAGGCCGAACGCGAGCATTCCGCCGAAGCCATCGAGGTACCGGCTCGCGTCGTCGTGGGTGGGGTGGGTCTCGTGACCGGGGTAGGCGACCCGGGAGACGGCGTCGTGGTCGGCGAGGAAGTCCGCCAGAATCGCGGCGTTCTCGCAGTGGCGTCCCATCCGGAGCGGGAGGGTTTCGATCCCCTGGAGCGTCTGCCAGGCGTCGAACGGCGACTGCTGGGTTCCCAGGCTTCGAACCGAGCGGTACCGGGCCGCCGCGGCGAACGGAGCGTCGGGGAAGTCCCGGTCGAAGTCGACGTTCGCGTAGGCGGGATTCTCGCCGGCGAGTTCGGGGTACCGGTCTGCGTGTTCGTCCCACGGAAACGTTCCGCCATCGACCACGACGCCGCCGAGCGTCGTGCCGTGGCCGCTGAGCCACTTCGTCGTCGAGGCCCAGACGATATCGGCGCCGTGTTCTATCGGGCGACAGAGCGACGGCGTGGCGAACGTGTTGTCGACGACGAGCGGGACGCCGCGGTCGTGGGCGAGCTCCGCGATGGCCTCGAAGTCGGGGGTGACGAGCGAGGGGTTACCGATCGTCTCGACGTGGACGAACGCGGTGTCCTCGTCGATCGCCGCCTCGTAGGCGTCGAGATCGAGCGTGGGGACGAACCGGATTTCGATACCCCGTCTCGTCGCGGTTTCGCGAAAGTATGCGGTCGTCCCGCCGTAGGTGTCAGTCGAGCAGACGACGGTGTCGCCGGCCGACGCGAGCGGGAGGGTGATCGCGTCGAGGGCGGCCATGCCGCTCGCCGTCGCGACGGCGCCGGTTCCGCCGGCCAGCGAGGCTATCCGGTCTTCCAGGCACTCGACCGTCGGATTGCTGATCCGCGAGTAGATGTAACCGTCCGATTCGAGGGCGTATCGGGCGGCGGCTTCGTCCGCGTCTCCGAACGAATACGACGTCGACTGGACGATCGGAACCGCCGCGGCGCCGGTCGTCGGATCCGGCCGGTACCCGGCGTGGAGGCTCCGCGTGGCGAACCCGTCCGATCGACGCCGACGGGCGTCGTCTCCCGCCTCACTCGCGCCTCCGGCCTGCCCGCTCAGGCCACCGGTGCGCTCGGGCGTCTCGCGTCGCTCGTCACTCATGCTTAGAGATTATATTACCGAACATCTTTATGCTTACCAGTAACGGCAAAAGCCGCCTGGCACGGGTGTGATTCGCTCTCGGGCTCCGACGCCAGGGTCGACGAGGACGACGGATCGGCCGGAATGGACGCCTTCATAGGCCGGTGCGCCCAAGACGGGCCTGTGAGTCCGCGATCGCACGTTCGCGTCGTCCTCGCGGCGGTGATCTTCACGGTTCTGTTCTCCCAGCTGTTGCTGTACCCGGGGATCGCCGACCTCGTCACCGAACTCGGTGCGGAGGCGAGCGACGAGGGGACGGTGTCGCCACAACTCGACGCGAGCATGTGGTTTCTGGTCGCCGAGTTCGCCGCCTACGTCGCGTTCGTCGGCGTCTGGGGCGTCGCCAGCGACGCCGCCGGTCGACGCGTCCCGTTCATCGTCCTGGCGTCGCTCGCCGGCGCGGCCGGTTACGCGGCGCTCGCGCTCGTCCCGACGATCGGCACGATCCCGTTCGAGGGCGTCCTCGCGCTACGGGTCTTCCAGGGGGCGATGACGATCGGCGCTTTCTCGCTGACGATAACGATGCTGATGGACTTAGGGGGCGGCCACGGCAAGAATATGGGCGCGGCGGGTATCGCAATCGGGCTCGGTGCGGCACTTGGTGCGCCCGTCGGCGGGCAACTGACGGCGATCGATCCCGTCGCGCCGCTCGTCGTCGCCGCCGCGTTGTTGGTCGTCGTCGGGGCCCTCGTGACCGTCGTGCCCGACCGGGCCCCCGAGACGACGCGAACCTGGCGGGCGGTGGCCCGCGGGGTGAGCGATCGTCCGATCCTGACGCTTCCGTACGCCTTCGGGTTCGTCGACCGGATGACGGCGGGCTTTTTCGCCCTGGTCGGTACGCTCTACTTCCAGGACGTCTTCGGGCTCGATCCCGCCGCGACGGGACTCTTGCTCGCGTGTTTTTTCGCGCCGTTCGCGCTGTTGCAGTACCCGATGGGGATCCTCTCCGATCGCATCGGCCGGACCGTCCCGATCGTCGTCGGTTCACTTTGCTTCGGCGTCGGCATTCTCGCCGTGGGGGCGGCCGGCTCCGTCGCGCTCGCCGCCGTCGCGATGGTCGCCGTCGGCGTCCTCGGGGCGCTCGTCTCACCCGCGACGATGGCGCTCGTAACTGACCTCGCCGCAGACGATCACCGCGGATTGGCGATGGGCGGGTTCAACATGGCCGGAAGCCTCGGCTTTCTGGCCGGCTTTCTCGTCGGCGGCACGGTCGCCGGTACGGCGGGATACGACGCGGCCTTTCTCGTCGTCGGCGGCATGGAGATCCTGATCGCGCTCGTGGCCGTTCCGGTGTTCGTCAAACTCGCACCCGGATTGACTCGCGAGGACGTCGCCTCGTCGTGATCGCAGATCGGGTAGACGACCGGTGCGATCAGCGACCCAAAATATAACGGATTCACGTCCCTGGGGCCGTGATACCCCACCGCACGAGCATTCGGCTAACGGTTCGCTTTTACCCGTTCGATCCCAAGTGTATCCCGATGGCACCAATTGACGACGTTTCACGACGTACGGCCCTCAAATTGACGGGTGCAGCGGCAACGGCCGCACTCGTCGCCGGCTGTTCGAGCGCGGACGACGCAGAGGACGACGGAAACGGCGGTGACGGTAACGGCGGCGACGAAGGCTTCGAGATCGACGCCGGCGAAGAGATCCTCTTCTACGGCGATTCGAACGGGTGGGAAGGAAAGGCTCCCTCGGCGATCGAAGGCGAGGTCAATCCGACGCTCATCTTAGAAGATGGCGAAACCTACACGATCGGCTGGGACGAAGGTGACGGCGCCACGCACAACATCGAACTGCGCGACAGCGGTGGGTCGGTCGTGGGCGACTACTCGACGGACTTCACTGGCGAGGACGCGCCGGACGACCAGATGATCGAGTTCGAGGCCACCGACGAGATCGCCGTCTACCGGTGTGACCCACACCAGGCGATGGAAGGCGACATCCAGGTCCAGTAATCCGATCACGCGTTCTCTGCGGTCTCTATCGATTTATCGCTACCCGACCGAGCGACGTTTTCGACGACTCTCGTCAGGGACTGTCCTGTTCTCGCAGACGGCGGATTTCACTGCCGCCGGAGTCGATCGGTTCTCGGCGGTACCATTCGAACCAACACGAAACTCCATACGGCTCCGTATCGATCCTCCGCGTACGGTGGTTCAGTGACCGACACACGCGAATACCGCGACGAGTATCCCGAACAGACCCTGTACATTCCCGGCCCGACCGAAGTCCGCGAGGACGTCGTCTCGGCGATGGCGCAACCGATGTTCGGTCACCGCTCAGATCGGATGACCGACCTCTACACGACGATCGTCGAGGACACGAAGGTTTTTCTCGACACCGACCACGAGGTGATACTCCTCACGGGATCGGGGACGGCGTTCATGGAGGCTGCGATTCAGAACCTGGTCGATCGGAACGTTCTGTGTACGACCTGCGGCAGTTTCAGCGAGCGCCAGGCGAACATCGCCGAACGCCTGGGAAAGAGCGCCGATACGCTTTCCTACGAGTGGGGTCGAGCGGTCAAACCGGACGACGTGCGCGAGCGCCTCGAGTCGAGCGAGAGCGACTACGACGTCGTCACCTGCGTGATGAACGAGAGTTCGACGGGCGTTCGGAACCCGATCGAGGAGATCGGCGACGTCGTCGCCGAGTTTCCGGAGACGTTGTTCGTCGTCGACGCCGTCTCGGCGCTCGGCGGCGACTACGTCGACATCGACGCCCACGGTATCGACGTCATCTTCACCTCGGTCCAGAAGGCGTTCGCCATGCCGCCCGGCCTCGCCGTCTGCGTCGTCAGCGAGGACGCCTACGAGCGCGAGATCGAGCGCGACGCGGCGTCGTGGTACGGCGGTTTCCAGCGAAACATAGACTACTACGACCGGAAGGGTCAGACCCACTCCACGCCGGCGATCCCGATCATGCTCGCCTATCACCGACAGATGAAACACATGCTCGAAGAGGGCCACGACGCTCGCGATCGTCGCCACCGCGAGATGGCCGACTACACTCGCGAGTGGGCCGGAGAGCACTTCGCGATGTTCCCGGAGGACGGCTACGAGTCCCAGACGGTGGCCTGCATCGAGAACACGCGCGGAATCGACGTCGCCGAAACCATCGAAACCGTCGCCGCGGAGTACGACATGGTCTTCGCCAACGGCTACGGCTCCGATCTCGGCGAGAAGACGTTTCGCATCGGCCACATGGGCGAGCACGACGTCGAGAGCGTTCGAGCACTGACCGACGCGATCGAGGACGTCGCGGGGCTGTAGGAGCGAGGCTGGTTCGCCACGAGCGAGCGTTGCGAGCGAGTGGGCCGACGACTGACCCGGCGCGGCGTGCAGCGCCGCGGTAAGTCGAGCGGCGAAGCCGCGAGACGGGCGCAGCGCCGCGAGGGGAAGGCGGAGTGCTTTTGGTCCAGCTTTTGTCGAGGGCCGCCTTTTGCGGCCCGTAGCGCAAACGGTGGGGCCACTCACTTGAACAGGCTGGAGAGCCACTCGAATAGCCGACGAACGACGGTCGCGATCCACTCGACCGCGCTGATGAAGTGGTCGACGATCCCGCCTGGTCCCGACGGCGTGTTACCGCCCGTTCGTGACTCGTCGCCGTCACCCGCACGGTCGTCGCCGAGGGCCGCGCGAGCGTCGACGAGTCCGTGGCCCTCCTCGCAGGTGTCGAGAACCGGTTCGGCCGTCTCGGCGAGGATCGATCGCACCGCCTCGTTCGGTCCGGGCCCGTCCTCATCTCGCGTCTCCCAGAGGAGCGCGGCGACGCCGGTGACGTACGGACAGGCCATGCTCGTTCCGCTCGCCTCGGCGTATCGGTTGCCCGCGGTGGCCGAGTTGACGTCCGTTCCCGGTCCCAAGAGGTCGATCGCGGAACCGACGCTGCTGTAGGACGCCAGCGTATCGTCTTCGTCCATCGCGGCGACGGCGACGACCGACTCGTGGGTCGCCGGATAGGTCATCGTCTCCTCGTTGCAGGTTCCGTCGCCCCGATTGCCCTCGTTACCGGCCGAACAGAGCAGGAGGTGGCCGGCCTCGTGTGCGGTCGCGATCGCTTCGTCGACCGTCTCGCTCTCTTGGTCGCCGCCGAGGCTCATCGAGATCACCTCGACGTCGTTCGACAGACACCAGTCGATCCCGGCGATCAGGGTGCTGTACCGCCCGTCTCCGTCGTCGTCCAGTACCTTCACGGCGTACAGATCCGCCGCGGGCGCGACGCCCACGACGCCGACGTCGTTGTCGTCGGCCCCTGCGATCCCGGCCACGTGCGTGCCGTGGCCGTGGCGATCCTCGTAATCGCTCGACGGACCGGATCTGGTGAAATTTTCCCCGCCCGCGACCGACAGGCTGCAGTGGTCAGTCTGGATCCCCGTATCGAGGATCCCGACCGAGACGCCCGAGCCGTCCGGCTCGACGTCGTCGGCCCCGATCCGTTCGACGCCCCACGAGGCCCGCTGGTCCGGGTGTCTGGAACAGTCCGAGCTGCCACCGGGATCCAAGAAGTCCAGCAGGGACGGCGACCAGTCGTCGGGAATACCGAGACCCCCGTCTTCTTCGACGGACGCGACGCTGGGTGCGGCGAGGAGGTCGTCCAGCCGGTTCGACGGTACCTCCGCGACGACGAAGTCGAACGAATCGTACTCGAGGACGGTCGTCCCGCCCAGCTGTTCGACCACGTCGAGGAGATCGCCGAGCAGACCGTTTCGGGGGTGGACGAACACGCGCTTGGTGTCCGTCGCTGCCGACACCCGCTCGGCCTCCGTCGCCGCCGATTCCCGTCTGCTATCCGTCGCCGAGGCCGAGGAACCGAGGACGCCCGCTGCGACCCCGGCGCCGACGCCCTGAAGTAGTCGACGACGACTGAGTGTCATGCACGCCGGAAGGTACAAGAAGGGAATAAGCCTTTTGTGCCGGCGCGAAACGCGTGTCCCATTTGTCTGTATTCTGGCCGTTTCTGCAATCAAACGGTCGTGCTGGATGACTGGTGAGCCCGACCGGGAATGAACGCGCGGAGTCGGACGACGCGAGATCCGCTCGGTGGCGACCGGGTCGTGGCCAGCGATTGTGCAATCGAACGCCGGGCCGGTTATGAGAGTGCAGTATCGAACGAGGCGAGTGTAGGAACCGACACAACCGTAATAACTATCGTATGCGGGTGCAGATATCGACTCGCCGTCTTCTCGGGTGATAGCGACGCATCTATCACCGACCTGTGGTACCGACGCGGAATCGACGACCGACGGGAGGGGGAAGATATGAAGCCGTTCCCCCTCGACGACCTGCCGGAGCGCTCCGAGTGGGCCGCGTACCTGCTCGACCCGGATCGCGACCCTCCCGGGGAGCCGACCGCCTACAACGGAACCGAAACGTACGACCGGCTCTACCGTCAGCTCCTAGAATCCTGTCGAGAGCGGCCCCTTCCGGAACGTGACACCGTCAGGCGGATCCGATCTGTTGGTCGGTCGAACCCCGACCTTCTCTCTCGGGACGAGCGCCTCTTTCTGGCCACGCCCGAGGAACTGGTCGACCGGGAGTACGACGTGGTTCAGACCGCACTCGAACCGGTTATTGAGGGAGATGAGACGATTCTCGATCTCGGTTGCGGGTGGGGATGGACGCTGGACGCCATCGCGAGCAATTTTTCTACCGTTCGCGTCGTCGGCGGCGAGTACACCTCCGCCGGCGTCGAACTCGCTCGTGAGCTCGTCGCCGACGGGACGGATCGGATCACGGCCGAGCCATTCGACTTCCTCGGCGAGTGGGAGCTGGTAGACGATATCGACGGCGACTGCGTCATCTTCACCAAGGGCGCGCTGGTCACGCTCTCGGAGACGGAGTCGGTCATCGGACGGTTCGAGGCGCTCGCCGCCGAGGGAACGGCGACCACCGGCGTTCACCTGGAACAGGTCGGTCCGCACCCCGAGACCGTCCTCGGCCTGCTTCGCCGACGCTATACGCGAGTGCGGAGGTACGACGATACCCTGCTCACCCGCTTGCGCGAGTCACCGGCCATCGAGGTGACCGACGTGACGTACGACGTCCACGGCGCAAACCCGCTCCACCCGCTGACGCGGATCCGGTGGCGAGCGAGGTAACCGATCGTCGAATACGTGTCGTATTCTCGTCCAGAACGAAACCCACGCCTATCTTCTACTCAGGTGATGACGGCCTCTCCTGGATCGGGTGCGATGGTGCGTGTATTTATATTTGTGGGAACGTCATTCACGAAAAATGATCGGGTCCGTCACTCCGGTCCGTCGCGAACTCGTTTTCCTTTCCGGTACGAATCTCGTGGCGCTGGTCGGCGTCGTCGCTCTCGGGTGGAACGCGGCGACACTCGTGACCCTCTACTGGTTTGAACTCGCCGTCGTTTGCTTCTGGGCACTCGTTCGCGGACTGTTCGCGGGTCGCCCGTCGTCATTCGACTGCGAGTCGCTGATCGTCGGTGCGCTCGCCGAACGGCCCATTGGTATCCCCATCCCACTGACCGGCCTACGAATTCAGCTCACGTCGATACCGGTTTTCGTCGCCGCGGTGCCTGCACTCGCGATCGGCTGGTTCGGCGCCGGCGTCGTCACCGTCGGCCTGATCGGGACCGCGACCGAAACGGAGACGGTCGTGACGACGGTGACAGTCGCCGTCGTCGCGATCTTTTTCGTCGAGGGTGGCCGGACGGTCGCGACATACCTCGTCGGCGGAGGCTACCGCGACCACAGCGCGCAGACGGCGGTACAGGGTGCACTCTGGCGGTGTCTGTCGCTCTTTTTCGTCGGGCTGTTGGCCGCGCTGATCGCGGTGGCAGTCGATCCGAGCGTCGGTAGCGATGAGCCAGTTACGGAGACCGATGCGACGATCGCAGCCGGTGTGCTGAGCGTCGCCCTCGTTCTCCTCAAAGTAGGGATCGACCTCAGCTCCGTCTACCGCGACCGCCTGGTCGCGTTCGACGAGTCGCTCGACGTGTCGATCGGCTGGGCGGACGAACCGCCCGGTCCCGAACCGATCGACGGCACGGTCGGTACGAACGCTCGTACCGTCAGTCCACCTGTCGCAGGTCGGTTACTGGCCGGCCTCTCTCACGCCCGTCGGTTCCCGAGCGCGTGGCTGATCGGGGCCGTCCCGGCGGTGCCCGGAGCGATCTATCTGCTCGCTGGCGTCTGGGATCGCGGAGCGGGACTCGTCGCTATCGGCCTCACTGCGACGCTCGCGCTCGCTCACGTCGATTACTGGCTCCGTTTCGGCGGCGTCGAGTATCGGATCGGCGACGAGGCCATCGTTGCCTTCGACCGATGGTGTAAAACGCCGCTGTGGCGCGTCGATCCCTGGGACGAGTCGGATCTCAGACTCGAGCGCGATCGTATCGACGAGTGGCTCGACACGACTACCGTCGTGATCGACCGCCCCGATGGGTCGCTCTACCTGCCGCGGTTGGGTGCTCCGACGCCGGTTGTCGAGGTATTCGATCGACCGCCGACCGTCGCCGAGCCAGCGTAAAACGCTGGGGCGGTCGCCATTGAGTAGCTTCGCTCGGAGCGAGGTACGCTCTGGCAATCGTCCGGCCCGGAGTACTCCCTGGCAGAAATATCGTGAACCCGCGAAGAAGGCGACATTTTTCGACCGATCAGCCACGTCTGCTCTACTGAATGTGACCTTCGCGTTTGAGCTGGTCGGCTTCGGCCTTCTCGTAGCGCCAGGTGATGTCGGCCTTCTCGTCCTGCCAGTCCCACGGTTCGACCAGGACGACGTCGTCTTCGCGGATCCAGATGCGTTTTTGCATCTTGCCGGGGATCCGCGCCGTTCGCTCTGTCCCGTCGGCACACCGAACCTTCACCCGGTTCGCACCGAGCATGTTCGTGACGGTCGCGAACACCTCGTCGTCGTCTGGCATCCGGAGGTTCTTGCGACCGCCCTCCTCGTCACTCATACGCGGCGATTCGGGCCGGAACGGTTTAACCCTTAACGGTTTTTGGCGACGGACGGACTCGACCGGTCGGGCGGTAGTCGCCAGCGAACGAATCAGCGGGTTTATTCGCCGTCACCGTTCACACCGTGGTATGTTCAAGAACCTGAACGCTACCGCGCTCGTCGGAATCCTTCTTCTCGTCGCGGGTGTCGCGCTGATCGCACTCGAGAACCTCGTCATCGCCGGCGGCGTCGCGATGCTCGTCGTCGGACTGGGAATGGTCGCGAAGGGGTTGATCTCGGCGGCGATGCAGTCGTTCGGCATGCTCTGATTGGCTCGGTCAACTCATCTCGGTGCGATTGAATTGCCAGCAGGCGAGGGCTATCGGGACGACGATCCAGGCACACAGCAGCGCTGCCATCAACTCGGGTTCGAGATACCAGACGGACTCCTGACCGGCTCCGGGCGGGTTCGTATCCTCCTCGACGACCCAGTCGAGCGATCGGAAGTAAAGCACCGTCGGACTCGTGATGGCTTCGACGAACTCGACACCGGACGTCGAGACGTCGAGTGACAGCGCCGAGTTGGTGACCCACCCGAACAACCGCCCGAGCGAGTACTGAAACATCAACAGGACGACCGTTACCATGTAGAACGCGATCGCCCCGCCCATCGCTCGAGAGCGAGAGCCGGTCAGCGCCGAGATGGTGACGGCCACGGAGACGTACGCGAGCGCGTAGGCGACCGTCAGCACGAAGACCTGTCCGAAGAGAACCAGCGGGACGGTCGAGAACCAGAGGACCGCAAGTGCGACGCCGATCGTGAACGCGAACGCGACCGCGCCGCCGACGATCGCGGCGCGGCTCAGGTACTTCCCGAGGACGAAGTCGGTTCGACTCGTCGGCATCGAGAGGGCGTACCTGATGGCACCCGACTCTCGCTCGCCGGCGATCGCGAGGTAGGCCGCCACGAGTGCGACGAGCGGGAGGACGAACGCCCCGAGGCCGGCCATACCCATCAGCGGGTATTCCACGGCGTTCTGGGCGGGATTGTTTCGCTCCCAGTAGAACAACATCCCCATCAACAGCGCGTAAATGCCGACGACGAACCAGATCATCTTCGACCGGCGAACGGCCAGGAAATCTCGTTTGGCCGTCGTGATCGCACTCATGATTGTACCTCCGCGGGCGGGGCCGCCTCCTCGGACGACGGTGGCGTCGCGTCCGTGGCCGCCCCGTTCTCGGTGTAACTGTTGAACAGCTGTTCGAGCGAGGCGTCCTCCGAGATGATGTCGGTGACCGTCGTGCGGGCGGCGACGGCTTCGACGACGTCGATTTTGATCGTCGGGTCCGCACAGGTCGCCGTAATCGTCGACGCACCCGTTTCGACCCGCCTGACGCCGTCGATCGATTCGAGGGCACGGCCGTCCCCGGGCTCGTCGACCTCGAGCGTGATCGTCTGATCGAGTGCGAGTCGATCGCGCAGGTCGTCGAGCGTTCCGGTGGTGACCAGCCGCCCCTCGTTCATGATCGCGATCCGATCGCAGGTCGCTTCGACCTCGCCGAGGATGTGACTCGAGAAGAAGACGGTCCGCCCGCGGTCGGCTTCGGCGCGGATGATCGAGCGCATCTCTTGCATCCCGGTCGGATCGAGCCCGGAGGAGGGTTCGTCGAGGATGAGGATGTCCGGATCACCCAGAAGCGCCATGGCGAAGCCGAGTCGCTGTGCCATCCCCTTCGAGTAGCCGCCGACGGCCCGATCGCCGTCGTCCGCGTCGAGACCGACCCGATCTAAGATCGCGTATGGCTCTGCGTCGACGCCTTTCGTCTCGGCGGCCCACTCGATGTGTTCGACGCCCGTGAGTCGATCGTACAGCGCCGCTCCTTCCGGCAGGACGCCGATCCGTTCGCGGACCGCTCTGCTCTCGGTCTGGACATCGTGGCCCATGACGGTCGCGCGACCGGTGGTCGGGCGGATGAAGTTCAGGAGGAGGTTGATCGTCGTCGACTTGCCGGCACCGTTCGGCCCTAAAAATCCGAACACTTCGCCTTTCTCGACGGCGAGGTCGAGATCGTCGACGGCGAGGACGTCGTCGCCGAATCGTTTCGTCAATCCGGCCGTCTGAATGGCGGTCATCGATCGGCACAATTGACTCGCGAGACAAATATCTTCTCAAATTGTTCCCTTATTGAAAACTAGGTGGCGCGGGAACGTTACCGAGGTTTCTATGAGTATTTCGCGACGCACGTTCGTCGAACTCCGCCGCTGTCCGATACGCGCTTTCGGATTCGGATCGTCTCCGAGACCGTCACGCCTCGTTGTCGCCGGCGCGGTGTTCGCTGATGAGCCGGTCGACCATCGAGGCGGTGTTCGAGCGCTCGCGCTCTCTGGCGCGCTCGTGCCAGTCGTCGATCGCCGCGTCGACGTCACGTTCGCGAGCCACGGCGAGTTCGTCCACCTCCTGCATCGCGACGTCGTCGGCGGGCGCGACCGGCACGTCGGCGTCGAAGAGGACCGCGTCGGCCATCTCAGAGAGGCCACCGTCTTTTAGGACGACGCGCGGGTCGAAGTCGGCGAGGAGCTCCGCCGTCGACCGGCCCGCCCCGCTGGCGTCCCGGAGGTAGACGACGTCGTCGGATGCGAGCCCGTACGCCTCGTCGGCCCGTCGGATCGCGTCGCGGGTGAACTTTTCGACGACCTTCACGGGGACGAGGCCGGCCCGTTTCGCCGAGACGTCGCTAAAGTTCGAGTGATCGAGCTTCCAGAGCGCCTTCATCCGTTCGACTTTATCTTCGAGCGTCGCGACCTCCTCGCGGGCGGCGTCGCGCTCGCGTTCGAGCTGGTTCGCCCGTCGCTCGAGACGCGTCACCTCCCGTTCTTTGCGCACCTCCTGACGTTCTCGGCTCCGGGCGGCCGTGAGCTCGGTTTCGAGTTCCTCGACCCGTTCGTCGCGTTCTTCGAGCCGGCCTTCGAGTCGATCGACGTGGGACTCCAACCGTTCGACCTGCGCTTCGAGCGATCGAATGCGTTCTTCTTCGGGCGTGAGCTCTCGCGGTTCGTGTCCCGACGATTCCGGCTCGGGTTCGTCCTCCTCGGTGAGATCCGTGAGGACGGCCTCGACGGACTCCTCGCCGGAGACGACGCGGTCGATGACCCCGCCCCGATCGATCCCGGGAGGTACCTTCTCGGCGATCCGCTCGAACTGATCTGCGTGGGAATCGACGGCGAATAGCGCGGCCGCGAGCGCGTCGCGCTGGTGGTCGTCGTCGTAAGGATGGTCGCGCGTGCGGTGTTGCTTTTCGTCGATCGCCAGATCGCGTTCGGGCGTCCAGCCCGCAGCGTCGAAGCTCCGGCGGAACTTCTCGACGGTTTCTGGCATCGGCGTGACGTCGGCCGCCACGATCACGGGCCGACCGCGCTCGACGATCCACTCGATCACGTCCGCCGCGTCGCTCGTCCGGGAACTCCAGACGTCGAGGACGGTCCCGTCGAGCGAGACGATGGCCGCGGCGGTCGTCGTGCCCGGATCGATGCCGACGACGACGTGGTCGAGGCGCTTTGCCAGCGGTCGGAACTCGATGCCGTCGCGTCGCTCGCGTTCGATCTCGACTCTGACGTCGCCGGATCGGTTCGCCGAGACGGGAATTTCGGTCGGCCGGGCTTCGACGGTGAAGACGGCGTTGGCGAAGCCGCCGTAGGCCTCGCGAACCTCGCGGTCGTACTCGAGGGCGGCTTCTTCCAGCGTCGACTCCACCTCGCGCGCCCGCTTTCTGACCGAGCCGTGGATTCGGCGGGTGAACCGATCCTCGCTCCAGCCGCCGCTTCCGGTCGACCGGCCGCGCGAGACCTTGACAGTCGTCGTGTCGGTGAACGCCGAGACCTCCTGGCCGACGTTGTGGGCGGCCAGTCGGGCGGCGGCCTCGGCTTCTTGCATCGGGTCGCGGCCGTAGGGGATGCCGTGGCGAGCGGCGACGCGCGAGAGCGGTTCGGGTTGCTCGTCGCCGGTCACCTGTACGAGCCTGGTTTCGGTTGGGAGCGACCCCAGAAAGTGGACCAGGGCGTCTTTATCCGCGGCGAGTTCGTACATGTTGTCGGTCGCGACGATCGCCGGCTCCCGGTCGGCGATGAGTCTCCTGAGTTTTCGGTGAGAGACGACGTCGCGCTCGACCGACTCCTCGGTCAGTATCACGAGCGCGTAGGAGGGATTGGTTCCCCGGACGTCACCCTGCTGCACGTCGACACCGAAGACGACCGCGTCGAGCGCACTCGTTCGCATCTATCCGGGGTAGGGGTGCCAGCGTGGTAAACCTGACGCGGGTCGAACTGGTGAGCGTCTCCGACCGCCGGGGCTGTCCGTTGTCGACGCTTCGGCGCCGTCGCTGGTTATCGAACTGCCCTGGACTCGTTCGCCGACCCGAACACATTTTCGCGACGTGACAACTTTTCGCAATCGATTTGTGACCAGCCTTGCTGGGTTCGATCATGAGTAACGAAAACGCATCGAACCCTGGGGACGAACGAAACGCCCCTGAATCGAACGAATCCGGTTCGGATGACGTCGACCCGACCGACGTAGAACCCGCACAGATGGAGTCGAGTCGAACGAACCCGAATCGGACTTCATCGAACGCACCCAGGTCCGACCAGGACCTGCTCAAAGCGTGGGTCGTCTACGTCGCCGGGTTGTTCGGTCTCGCGGGCGTGGCGGTCGGCCTGTTCGAAATCCTGGCCGACGCGGTCGATCAGACGATCATCGAGGTCGACGACGTCGGCGGTATCGGGCAGGTGAACGAGGCTCTCGCCCAGCTCGTCACGTCCTTCTCACTACTCAGCGCCCCGTACGTGGCCATTCTGTTCGCCGTGATCCTCGGCGCGGTGCTCGGCTGGGTCTTCAGTCTCGACGACGAGCGGACGGTCAAGCTCGCCGGGGCCGCCGCGGCCGCCGGTACGGCTGCCTTCTTACTCCCCGCCATCGTTTTCACCAGCGCGACGATCGACGGCGGGTCGCTAGACGTCGGCGGCGCGCTCATCAGTATTCTCCTCGCGTCGCTGGTCGCGGCCGGTGGCGCCGCCGGCGGGGTCTGGGTCACTCGCTCGTACGCGCCGCCGATTCGCTCGATCGGTCGTCGGACGGAGTAGGGTGACCGGACGACTCGGGGATACTACCGCCCACTTCCTTCTAACAATCTAATCAGTTTCGGCGTTATATTTCATAAAATGTTATAGAATTCGTATATCAAACCATGAATTTAAGCTACCTTTTTATAGTGAGTATACCACTGTTCGGGCGATGCCGGAAACTGAGTACGACGAATCCGAAACGACAGACGAATCGGACGAGCAATCAGCACCCGCTGGCCAAGCCAGCGCGGAACCCGGAATGGGTGACATCTTCAACCGCGAAGATACGAAGAACGAACTCAAGATTGGGGTGGTGTTCTTCGCGCTCGCCGGTCTCGGGGTTGGATTGGGCGTGTTTCTCGCCGAGGCTCTCGAGAGCGACTTTGCCGAGATGGCTTTCTACATCCTCGCTGCTGGTTTTACACTGCCGGTGCTCGTTGCGATCGTAACGGCACAACGACAGGCGTCCGAACTTTCCGAGTTACCAGACAATTTGGTCCTCGGTACCGCTGGTGTGACGGCGATCGCCGGAACATTGGTCATGGGTCTGTTGCTCTGGCTCTTCGGTGAGATGGCGTTCGATAATTTCGGTGACCTTGGCGATATCATTCTTCCCCTCGTCGGACTGGGAATCGGTGCGGGGGCCGCCGCAGCCGGCATGGTCTGGGTCATGCGCAACCTGATCGACGGCGACGACTGAGACGGTCACGGTTCTCCCCGTTTCCTCCACTTCGATAGCTGATGCTATCGAACGAACCGATCGGATTCGACACCTGAGACACTCCGTATCGGACCAAACCAACTCGTTCTAGTCGTCCGGATACGGAATCTCGAAGTCGTCGCCGTCGTTCGGAACGAACACGCGTTCGTCGGGCCCGTCGAACACGGCTCGCGCCTCTTCTAAGTGTGCCGACGGATCGCCCCCGTAGCGCGACGAGAGGTGCACCAGCGCCAGGCGTTTCGCCCCGCATCGGTTCGCGATTTCGGCGGCCTGTCGGGCTGTCGAGTGGGCGGTCTCGACCGCTCGCTCCGCGCGGTCGCTGGCGAACGTCGCGTCGTGGATCAGTAGCTCCGGCTCGTCGGCGACGTCGACCGTCGCCGCGGTCGGTCGCGTGTCGCCCGTGAGGACGAGGCTGCGCCCCGGCCGGGGATCGCCGACGACCTCGTCGGGTTCGATCACGGTCCCGTCGTCGAGTTCGACCGGGTTCCTCTCGTGGAGCTGTGAGAACTTCGGCCCGACGGGCACGCCGAGTTCCTCGGCTCGCTCGCGGTCGAATCGGCCCTTGCGTTCGTCCTCTACCAGCGCGTAGCCGACCGACCGCGTGTCGTGGTCCGTGGCGAACGCCCGGATCTCGTATTCGTCGGCCCGATAGACGACGTCGTCGGGATCCACCTCACGAATTTCGACCGGAAAGCCGGGTCTCGTTTCGAGCGCGAACGCGAGCGAGCGGATGCGGCGGGCCGTCCCCCGGGGCACCGAGATCGAGAGCGACCGCTCGCGGTCGTTGAAGTCGAGCGTCTGGAGCAGCCCGGGCAGGCCGAGGACGTGATCGCCGTGGGCGTGCGTGACGAAGATGTGATCGACGTCGAAACCGGTGCCGTAGCGCATGAGCTGGCGCTGGGTGCCCTCTCCGACGTCGAACAGAAACGAATCGCCCTCGCGAGCAAGAAAGACCGAACTCGGGTTTCGCCCGACGGTCGGCACGGCCCCGCTCGTCCCGAGAAACGTCACGCGTAGCGTCATCGATCGTGTCTCGGGCGGGCCCGCCTATACCGTCTTCGAATCCGGGATAGTCCCCGGGCCTAGCAACGTTGCGTCGTCAGATGGATCGATTCGTCGAAGACGGAGGCGACGCCGCGGGCGACGCGCTCTGCGTAGGCGCGTCGAATGTTCCAGGACTGGCTGATGAAGACGCCCTGGTCGCCGAATCGGTTGACGAGCAGGTCGTCCGACGTGAAGTCGTCGACCGGTTCGGCCACGACGGCACAGGTCGGCAGTGCGTCGTTGATCGCGTCGGCGATCACCTGCTTGAACGCGGTGGATGCATTGCCACCGACCTCGATACCCTCCTCACAGAGTCCGTTGAAACTGACCGCGTTCTCGAAGCGTTCGTCTGCGATCTCTGCGAGTTCGGGGAACGAGGCCGGATCGAGCAGGCGCGAGGGGACGCGATAGCGGGTGAACGAGCCGCCGCCGACCCGCCAGCCCATCGCCCGCCAGGTCGTCAATCCGGCCTCCTCGCCGGCGATCGCGGCCTGTTCGTCGGTCTTGGGCTCGATACCGCCACCGTGTGGCGCCAGAATGAGCGTATCGGAGCCGCGCTCGTCCAGCCGTTCGACGAACCCGCCGTTCTCGCGAGCGTCCTCGACAGACTGTTCGGGATCGACGACGGTCGCCGAGAGGTCGGCGTCGAACTCGTCTTCGACGATCGAACAGTCGTTGCCGGGTCCGGGACACTCGTCCTGTTCGACGCCGGGGAACGTTTGTCCGGCGAGGTCGAGACGACAGCGAGCCTCGTCGCCCATTCGGACGATGTCGTTCGGTGCTTCCGGACGCGCCTCGAGTACGGTGTAGATGGCGTACTCGTTCGAATCGCGCGCTACTCGGATCTGGCCGCCCTCGGGTACGCCCAGTTCCTCCAGCAGTCGTGGATCGGCCGACAGGGCCGTCGGTTCGTCGGCCAGGTGGCCCTGTCCGTAGTCTAGATCACAGACCGTTCCCGTGAGCTCATCGTCACTGCTCGTAATTCCCTGTCGGGTTGCCGCTTCGTAGCTACCGACAGCGACGCCGAGCAGCGCGGGCGATCCCAGCATTCCGGCTAACATCGTCCGCCGGGACGGTCGGAACCGATTCGTCGTTTCGCGTTTGTCGTTTTCGTTTGTCATATCTCTCATCGCGTGGGAGCGTATCCGCCTCCCTCGGTGGTTGATCGTCGATGCCACTCGCATACCGCTCGCAGTCCCTACTGCGAGTCAGCCCTCCCTGCGCCCACCCTCCACCCAACCAACGTCACGACGATCGCCCTGTGACGGTGGTCCGTTCTCGTTCGTCCGCCGATTCACCCTCGCTTTTCGCCGATTCTGCCACGCCGTCTCCGTTCGACTCCGCCCCTTCGACGTTCAGGCCGGTCGCTCGGTTCCCCTGCTCGCGTCCGGCGTCCGTCAACTGCACTGACGGTGGTAGAACGCCGCTTTCCGCTGTCGGGTCGTCCGCCCTCGCGGCGGTCGATGGGCCGAATTCGATCTCGTCGCTCCCGGTTGCGTCCGCCCGCATCCGGTCGTCCGGTCCGGCCGACCGGGAAGATCGCTGGGACTCGATCAATTCGTACGCCGAGGACCGCTGATCGATTTCGGCCTCGAGCGCGCGCATGAACGACGCGACGGTGTTACCCATGATGAGCACGGGCCAACCGTCGTCGAGCGCGGATTCGAGGATCGATCCGGCGTGGTCGGGGTTGTCCGACTCGACGATTACGGGAACGTCGGATTTTTCCGCAAACAACTCCGCGTCCGATCCGACGACGCGTGCCTGCTCGATCGCACCGATTCGATGCAATTCTGCGAGGTACGTGTGAAACGACGCCGTTCGCGCCCGCCGGTCCTCGCGAAGGTAGAGCAGGGGCTGGACGACTTCGTCGTCCTCGACCAGCGCCCGTCTGATCATCTCGGTACTCTCGACGTCGTTGACCGACGCCGCGTTGAACACGCGTCCGCGCGGCAGTTTTATCCACTCGACGCGATAGTCGTCGAGCAACGACTCACGAAGCGGATCGGACAGCGCCGGCTCACCGATCGCTTGCAGCACTTCGTCGATGCCGTAGACCACCTCGGCTCCGGGAATGTCACGGTGTTCGTCCGGCACGTCGACGTGACGGACCGATGCCCCGACGTAGTCGAGTTCTCGCTCGAGGTACGCTCTGAGTTCGGGGTCCCGTTCGCCGTTTACCACGCACGTATCGCGGGGTACCGCCCGCGCGAACGATCGGGCGATCGCCGCACGATTTCCGCCGAGCGTATCCCGGTGGTCCTGTCTGACGTTCGTGATGACGAAGACGTCCGGGTGGCCGAACGTCTCGTTCATCAAACGCGTGGTGTAATCGGTGATTCCCTGGTTTTCGAGAACGAGCGCGTCCGTCGGTCCGAACGACCGGAGTTCGCTCGCGTTCTCGTAGAGCGTGACCCGCTCTCCGCGTTCGATGGGGTGTTCCTCGCCGTTGTACACCGAGAGCGGATGATTCCCGGTAATTTTGGCGTAGGTATCGTACCCTCGGGCGCAGAGTACGTCGTGAATCCGACGCGTCATTCCGGACTTTCCTCTGGTACCGGAAACGACGATCCGTACGTCCGCTTCGGCGAGCTGACTACGGTGGATCGATCCGCGACGGACGATTTCCGGGGTGAGCGATTCGAGTCGCTTCGCAGCGGTCGTTACAACATCTCTCGTTCGGTCGATCGGTGGGTAATTCATCGGTATCTATCACGCGGAGGGGTTCGTGGCGGCGATGCGTCGGTTTCCGGCGGGCAGTTCGAGCCGTTCCAGCCGGTAGATTGCGACTGTGCCGGCGAGTACGCCCGCCAGAGCGAGTGTGAGCGTCGGGACGGTCGGTTCGTACAGTGCGCCGTTCGACGACGGCGAGACGAAGAGACGGAGCCAGAAGAGTAACACAACGAACAGGCCGGCCGAGATGGCCATCGTGTTCCGTCGGTGGGCCGGTGGGACGCGGTGTAGGTTGTACGCGCCGACGCCCGTCAACACCGCCGTGAAGAACAGGTGAACTCCCGGCGCGACGGGGGCGACGATCGCAACCGGCAACATCGCGAGCATGCCGACGACGATCGAGATGCCGAGCAGGACCCGTCCATAGAGCAGCGTCCGTCGGTGAATCTCGGTCGTGAGCAGGTAGACGATGCCGAGCCCGGCGACGTATATCGGAACGACCACGGCCGACTGCAAGGCAAAGAGGGCGAGCAGCGGAAGCGCGACGATACCCGTCAGTCTGACGCCCCAGCGGTGGTAGACGCCCTCCGATCCGAGTACGCCGATCGCGAATGTGAGAAGTAACACGGGCGTCGATGCGCCGAGTCCAGCTTCGATGTCGCTGATCGTCGCCTGCCTGATCGCGGCGACGTCCGCCTCGGGTGTAAACAAGAACGGTGGGACGATTCGCCCGAGGGTGGGGGCGAACGAGACGTTGATCAGTGCGACGCCCAGTCCCACGAGCCCGACGAACGCGGCGGTGCTCGCGATGAGGTCGTCGATCCGTTCGGCTCGATCGTCGAGCTGGTGGTAGTTGTACGCGGCGACGCCGGGAAGGATGCTCCCAACGACGGTGAGTGCGGAAAGCTCGATCGAAACCGCACCGACGGCCGAGAGTGGAACGAAGAGACAAAGCGGGACCGCTGCGCCGATCGCCATGGCTGCCAGAAGCAGCTGCCGTCCAAACAGGAACGTCCGTTTTCTGAGCGCGCTCACTCCGACGTAGGCACACGCACCTGCGAGGAGGAAGGCTGGAACGGCGACGAAGTCGTAGAGGGCGTAGACGGCAAAGAGCGGGACGACGAGCACGCCCGAGAGTCGCAGTCCGTACCACTGCACGACGACGATTCCCATTAGAATGCCGAGCACGGACAGCACGAGCGCGACGATCATTGCGTGGCTGGCTCCGTTCGTGTACCGGTGTTCGTCGCTATCGCCCGATTCGTGCGAGTAGTTCGGCCGTTCGTGTCGAGGGAGGGCCACGTCTCTGCTATAGTGGGGGCCATAACCGTCGTGGCTCCCCGAGCGGTTGTTAAGTTTACGTATATAGGAATTAAAATAATACTACGTCCTATAGGCCATTTCTATTAATCCCATTCGAGAGCGTGGTATTATTTGACAACGGGGGCGATATTATTATCGAACAGTTTGATTATTACTCGGCCCACTCTGGCCACATCCTGTTAATTATCACCGGTAAGGCGCTACGCTAATGCAGATAATAAGAGTCGAATTTAGGTGTGTGTAGAATGTAGGTCAAATCGATCACGCACCGAGTTATGTCACCGGCACTATCGATGGGGTCGTTGAAACGCGCGATCGCGTTACTCGCAGTCGTCGCTATCGTTGTGGGGGCAGGGGTGATCGTCGGCCAGGCGCCGGCGTTGTTCGGTGCCGACGTCGC
Organism: Halovivax gelatinilyticus; assembly: GCF_024300625.1. Lineage (GTDB taxonomy): Archaea > Halobacteriota > Halobacteria > Halobacteriales > Natrialbaceae > Halovivax > Halovivax gelatinilyticus. The sequence goes on from NZ_CP101322.1 coordinate 2,295,994, forward strand.
ACAGGATCCACACGCATCGATCACGTTCACCGATCAGGAGAGCAATGGCTCTGCGGTACTCGTCGACTCGGTTTCGCTCTCCGATGGCGGCTTCGTCGTCGTCACCGACGAGCGCGGGACCGTCGTCGGCGTCTCGGAGAAACTCGGTTCGGATGAGTACGACAACGTCACCGTCGAGCGAATCGAAGACCAGGATCGAGAACTCCACGGCCGTCTCACGGCTACGGTGTATCACGATCATACCGATGATGACGAGTACAGCCCCGATCCCGACGAGGGGACGGGCGACCGCCCGTACATCGTCGACGGCTATCCGGTGTCGGAGACGGCGACCGTGATGAACGTCGACCGTGACCCGACGGCGACCGATTCGTTTACGGTCCAGTCGATCGAGGGCCCGTCGACCGGCTACACCACCGAGACCGTGACGATTCTCGCTGAAATCGAGAATCCCACCGACGAAGAGCGACGACAGGACACCGAGTTACGCATCGGCGGCGCGTTGTACGAACAGCAGGTGTTCACCCTCGACGCCGGAGAGACTCGGGAGATGAGCTTCGACGTCGACCTCTCCGACATCGGCGAGGGCAACGTCACCTACGGCGTCTACACCGAAACCGACGGGATGCAAGGGGAGATCACAATCGAGTACGACGGACCGCCCCACCTCTCGATCCAGGAGGCGAACACCACGGAGATGGTCGTAGACGTCGGGGTGCCAGACGGCGGATTCGTCGCGGTCGAAGACGTCGACGGACAGCTGCTCGGTACCTCGACCGAACTCGAACCCGGCGTCTACGAGGGTGTACGGATCGAGTTCGACGATCTCGACGCTTCGGGGAACCTGACAGCGATCGCCTACGAGGGCGACCCGGACGAGCCCGACGAGGCGACGGCGTACGAGTGGGAGGGCGACCCGATCGCGGACGCGACGGACGTCCGCGCTGACCTCGAGTGAACCGACCGATTCTTACCGGCGCCGTCCCTAGCCGTCGATAATGGACGCGCCGCTGTGGACGGAGGAGTACGCCCCGACGCTCTCGGATCTCCCGCAGGTGGACGCGAGGGAACTACTTTCCGAGACCGTCGACGAGCCGTTGAACCTGATATTACAGGGTCCGCCGGGCAGCGGAAAGACCGCCGCCGCTCGCGCGCTCGCACGCGAAATACACGACCAGCCGGATTCGGACCTGACCGAGGTGAACGTCGCCGACTTCTTCGGGCGGACGAAAACCGAGATCAAAAACGACCCGCGCTTTGCGAGCTTTCTCGTCGGCCGATCGGACATGTCCAAGCGGGACATGATCAACCACGTGTTGAAGGAGTCTGCCAGCTACGCCCCCGTCGCGGGCGAGCACAAGACGCTCTTGCTCGACAACGCGGAGGCCGTCCGCGAAGACTTCCAGCAGGCGCTTCGACGCATCATGGAGAAACACCACCGAACGACCAGATTCGTCATCACGACGCGCCAGCCGACGAAGCTCATCCCGCCGATCCGCTCGCGGTGTTTCCCGGTGACGATCCGCGCGCCGACCAGCGAGGAGATCGTCTCGGTCCTCGAACCGATCGTCGAGTCTGAGGACGTCGACTACGACGCGGACGGCCTGGAATTCGTCGCCGGCTACGCGGGCGGCAATCTTCGGGAGGCGATCCTCGCCGCACAGACGACGGCCTTCGATGCGGGCGAGATCACGATGAGCGCGGCCTACGACGTCCTCGGCGAGGTCGGCCTCGGCGAACCGGTCTCGTCGATGCTCGACGACGCAGAGGCCGGCGAATTTACCGACGCCCGAAAGACCCTGGACGATCTGCTCGTCGACGAGGGACTCGACGGCCAGGAGGTTCTCGGCGAGATCCTGGCTCAGGGCCGAAAGCGCTACCAGGGGTCAGACCTCGCCCGGCTCCACCGTCTCGTCGCAGACGTCGAGTTCGACATGCAGGAAGGCACGAGCGATCGGATCCACGTCTCGCACCTGCTCGCCGAACTCGGTCGAGAGGCCTAACGGACCAATTCGAACGGTTCGTCCCCGCGAGAGCGCCAGTTCTTTGAGCCGACCCGTCCGAGGTGAGCGCATGCCGACGCTGCTCGAGACGCACATCGAGAACCGCTTTCGGGTCCAGCCCCACCACGCGAACAACCACCAGACGCTCCACGGCGGGAACCTGATGAAGTGGCTCGACGAGATCGGCGCCATGTCCGCGATGCGCTTTGCCGGCGAGACCTGCGTCACCGCGCAGGTGAACCGACTCGACTTCTCGCGGCCGATCGGCATCGGCGACACGGCGCTCGTCGAGGCGTACGTCTACGACGCCGGCCGATCCAGCGTCAAGGTTGCGCTTCGCGCCTGGCGCGAGGAGCCCCGGACGGGCGAGACGGAGCTGACGACGGAATCGACGTTCACGTTCGTCGCCGTCGACGCCGACAGCTCGCCGGTGACCGTGCCGTCGCTCACGGTGGAGACCGAAGAGGGCGAGCGTTTGAGAGAGCGGGCGCTCGACCGAGACGAGTAATCCGTCGAAAAGTAGAGTTGTCGAATGTGTCGACCGAATTCGGCGCCGGCAGTCAGTCCAGTCCGTAATCGTCGAGCGAGTGGTAGTGTTTCCACGCGCCGATCACCTCGTCGGTGGCGAACTCCAGGGTGCCGTCGACGAGTTCGAGCGTGACGAGGTCGTCTTCGATCGTCGTGTCGTGGAGGTGCAGTTCGATCTGGGCGTCGAAGTCCGCGACGTTGACCATCACTTCGCCGTTCTCTTCTAACAGCTCTCGGAGTCGATCGGGTTTCATACGATCGTACATCGGTGCTTCTGTCCAATAAACCCGGTGCTGATTGCCACTTACTGGGCCGAAAGCACCAGCACGTACCGCGTCAGCGATCGGTGGACGCGGCGCTCGAACGTGGCCCAACGTCTCACCGCCGATTTGATTCTCGTTTCGCTTCGAATCCACCGAACGACGGCTCTGCCTATGTATTCCACTCAGCCGGCGTCGTGAAACCGCTCTAAAACGTCTTCTGGGACGGGGTTTACGTACTCGAAGGGTTCATCGTCACAGAGCCGTTCGAAGTCCCGATCCGTCGTAACGAGCGCGTCGATTTCGGCCTCCCGGGCGAGCGCGACGTAGAAACAGTCGTAGACGTCGTGATTCTTCGCTGCGCTGCACTCGTAGGCATCGAGCACCGTCTCGTCGTCGACGTCGACGAACTCCATCGGATACCGAAGCAGCGAGGAGACGGCGTTTCGGGCTTCGTAGCTCTCGAACCCGAGGTCTTCGAGCACCCACTGGATCCGAAGGGGAAGGTACCCGAACACAACGAGCGTGTCGGCACCGGTTAACGCGGGGACGAGCTCCTCGGAGACGTACGGATGGCCCGGGTGGTCCTCGATCAGCTGTATCGACAGCGCGTTGAGATCGGGAAGAATGCGCTTCGCCCCCATTCTCATCGCCCGCCGAAGGTCGCGTCTCCGGCGTCTCGAAACGCCTCTTCACCCCACTCGGATTCTCGCGTGAGCGTCTCGAGTTCGGGTAACTCTCGAACGAGTCGTATGTCGCCCCCCTCGCGGACGACGCGGAACTCCGTTCCACCGTCCAGGTCGAGGTCGTCGCGGAGCGCCTTCGGGATCGTTAGTCGACCGCGATGGTTCAGCTGTGAGATGCCGTATTCCTCTCCAGCGTCGTCTGTTTCACCCATTGGTTCACCGTGGGCTGAACGAACGGTGCCGATCACCAAAAATCCTTACGATAACTTCGATAGGATAAGACGCGGGTGACTAGAGCGTTCGAAAAACGGTACGTTCCGATCTGATTCGCCACTTCGGCGGTCTCGGCGTCGCTAGACGAGCACCAGCACGTACCGCGTCAGCGATCGGTGGACGCGCCGTTCGAATGCCGCGTCGATCGTCCAGCCGGCCTCGCGGGCCAGGCTCGCCCAGGAGCGGTCGGCGACGATGACGCCGCGGTCGGCGACGCGTCGGGTCTCTTCGAGGGCGCCCGAGACGAGGTCTTCGAGCCGGTGGGTTTCGATCTTCGACTGGCGACCGTAGGGAGCGTCGAAGACCACGGCGTCGACGGCGTCGTCGGCGAGCGGGAGGGCGGTCGCGTCGGCTCGCGCCACGTCGAAGCGGCCGGGGCGATTCGGGAGCGACGACTCTGCGGTCGGGTCGAGAAAGTGAGCGAGGTTCTCGCGCGCGCCGCGGACCATCTTCACCTGGGCGTCGGTTCCGATCACGTTCGCGCCGACGAGTCCGGCCTCGACGAGGACGCCGCCGGTGCCACACATCGGATCCAGCACCGTCGCGTTCGGGCGGGCACCGGCGAGGTTGACGACGGCGCGCGCGAGCAGCGGATCCATGCTCCCCGGCTGGAAGAACGGCTTGTCGGTCGGCCGCCGGTCGCCGAAGTCGCGGACACTTTCGGCGGCGAGCCAGCCGAGCGCACAGACCGAGTGGTGGTCGCCCGTCGCGGCGTCCGTCCCGTGGGCCAGTCCGTTCTCCCCGTCGGCCGGTTTCAGCACGGATCCGCTGTCGGGATCGATCGGCCCCTCCGAGAAACTGGCGCGCAGGACGTGATCCGGGTCGTCCAGGTCGACGCTGTACCCGCGGTCCGTGAGTACCCCGCCGAGCGTTCGCTCGGCCTCGGCGGTGTCGATGCCGGTGGTTCCCTTCACGTCGGTCGCGCGGACGGCCACGGTTCCCGCTCTGTCGAGGGCGGCCGTTTCGAGCAGGACGCGAGCGCTCGCCAGAGCCGCGTCGGTGCGGCCGACGAGTTCACTCGCGCGGCGGGTGTAGGCGAGCGTGCGAACGCGTTCGTGCGAGATAGCCTTCGCGAGCGCGAGTCCCGGACCCAGCGGCTCCAGTCCGGTCGCCGCGGCGCGCGCTTCGGCGATCGCGAACGCGTCGTCTTCACCCCCGAGTTCGAGGACGTACACGGTCGTAGGTGACGGACGACGGGCCATGAGCGTACCGTTTCGTCTGGGTCGGACGGCGATGGGCGGTGGCTTCAGTCCGAACCTGCGACGGCACTCTGATCGCCGGCGTACAGCCGCGTCAGCGTCTGACGAGCGTCACACACTATCGTTCAACTTGACAGATCGGGGAGCGGTACCAACCTTTATAAAGGTTAAATACGTCTTTTTAAACGACCAATGACGGATCCGAAGGACACCATCAACATCGAGAACGTGGTGGCGTCGACCGGTATCGGACAGGAACTCGACCTCCAGAGCGTCGCGATGGACCTCGAGGGGGCCGACTACGACCCCGAGCAGTTTCCCGGTCTCGTCTACCGAACACAGAATCCAAAATCCGCCGCGCTCATCTTCCGCTCGGGGAAGATCGTCTGCACCGGCGCGAAGAGCACCGACGACGTCCACGAGAGCCTGCGCATCGTCTTCGATAAGCTGCGCGAACTCCAGATTCAGGTCAACGAGGACCCCGAAATCGTCGTCCAGAACATCGTCACGTCCGCGGACCTGGGTCGAAATCTCAACCTGAACGCGATCGCGATCGGGCTGGGCTTAGAGAACATCGAGTACGAACCGGAGCAGTTCCCGGGACTCGTCTACCGCCTCGACGAACCCGAAGTCGTCGCGCTGCTTTTCGGCTCCGGAAAGCTCGTCATCACCGGCGGCAAGCGCCCCGTCGACGCCGAACACGCCGTCGACAAGATCGTCTCCCGGCTCGAAGACCTCGGCCTGCTCGAATAGCCGACGAGCCGATCGTTCGAAGCGAACGAGGCGAGTCGGCAGACCGCTACTACGGCGCCGGCCGCGAGGGGCCGACGAGCGAGTCACTGCCATCCCGACCGACCGCCACGACCGTTTTTCGAACCCAACCGCCGACGAGCCGTGCCACCAACCACCGACGGCCGTTCGCGGCCCGAAACTGGCCGTAGCCGTCGGAACGGTCAGGTGACACACCTTCGTACTCGAGTTTCACAGTTGCGACCGAATCGAATTTCGGTTACACACGGGCAGTTACGCGATCGAGTACACAGGTCCTACAACCGAACAGTCACGTCGACCGAGTTGTTATCTCTGCGTTACTTGCGAAAAATATTGTCCTTCGAACTCCTACGTCGACGCATGCGCCGCAGGGACTATCTGGCTGGTGCTGGGGCCGTCTGCGTCGGTGGCGTCGCGGCCGCCGGAGCGGATCGGTCCGGATCGATCGAGCGCCGCGGATCGGTCGAGCAGCTGATCGTCGCCCCGGAGACGACGATCCTCTTCGAGATATCGCGTTCCGACGAAGTCGAACCGGCCGACATCGAGTGGGACCTCGGTGACCTGCCGGGCGGCGGACTGGCCGCAGACCTCGAGTACGAGACCGGAGACGGCGTGCGCTCGGTTCGCTTCGAGGAACTCGGTACGTACGAGATCAGCGCGAGTCACGAGGATACGACCGTTCGTTGGGACGTCACCGTCGACGACGACGGCGCGGGACCGCCGACGATCGAATCGATCGAAACGGACCCGAGGCCGGGCGAGACCGTCGGCATCGACGATTCGGTCGAGGTCACCGCCACGGCGGTCGACCCTGAGGGCGACCTCGATCGGCTCGTCTGGGTCGAGGGCCGAAACTACCTGGTCGTCGAGATCGACGAGATCGACGGCGATCGCGCCACGGCCACGCTCTCGCTCGATGAGACGCCTCACTGGATCGACTTCGGCTACCCGACGGTGGCCTACCCCGTCTGCGCGGACGGCCGCCTCGGCGAGAGAGCGACGAGCGACGGCCCGGCCGTCCGCCAGCCGTTCGACGTCGAAATCGTCGAGACGAACGCACCCGTCGCGGCGGGCGAGCGGTTTTCGGCCACCGTCGCCGTCGAGAACGTCGGCGACATGATGATGGTCGGGCCGGACACGCAGGAGATTGCGCTCGTCGTCGGCGACGAGGTCGTCGACTCGAAGACGGTGTCGCTCGGCTGGGCCGAGGAGACCCAACTCACGCTCGGATACGAGACGTATCCCGTCGCGGAGGACGTCTCGTTCTCGGTTCGGGTCGAGGGCGAAGACGACGCCGATTCCGTCGATATCGAGGTGTACGCCGATTCGGAAAACGGAGGCGCAGGCCGCGGAACCCTCTCCGTGGATATCTCCGGGACCAATGCGCCCGTGACCGGTGGTGAGCGTCTGGAGGTGTTGGCGAACGTCGGATCCGACGGATCGGGAGATGCGACCGGTCCGATCGAACTCGTCGTCGGCGGCGAGGTCGTCGACACCCGCTCGATCGAACTGCCGGCCGGCTCAACCGACACCGTCGCGCTCGGCTACGAAACGTACCCCGTCCGGCGTGACGTCGACGTCACGCTCACCGTCCGCACTCCTGACGACGCGGCGTCGACGACGGTGCCGGTTCGCGGTCGGGACTAACCGCGAGCCGGACCCCGCGGTCGCAACCGAGCCGATCCCGACGCGTCGGCCGCTCTCGCGCTGTCCGTGTTTATTTGACCCCCGAAGCCGAACGAAGCGACATGCTCGATCTGCGATTTTCAGAAGACGAACTCGCGACCCGTCGCGAACACATCGTCGGGTTCATCCGCGATCAGACCGACGCTGCCGGCGTAGATGGGGCCGTTCTCGGTCTCTCCGGCGGCATCGACAGCACGCTCACGGCGCACCTCGCCACCGAGGCGCTCGGTCCGGAGAACGTTCACGGACTCGTCCTTCCCGCGGTCGTCAGCACCACCGACAACATGAGCGACGCCGAGCGCGTCGCGAAAGACCTGGGCGTCTCCCACGACGTGATCGAGATCGAACCGGTCGTCGACGCCCTCCTCGCGGCCTACCCCGAAGCCGAGGGCGATCACGAGGCGGTCGGCAACGCCCGCGCCCGCATCAGAGCGGTCTTCAACTACCTCGTGGCCAACCACGAGAACCGGCTCGTCCTTGGAACGGGAAACCGAAGCGAAGCCTGTGTCGGCTACTTTACGAAGTACGGCGACGGCGCCGTCGACTGTCACCCCATCGGCAATCTCTACAAACAGCAGGTACGCCAGCTGGCCAGCCACCTGGGCGTGCCCGACGACCTCGTCGAGAAGACGCCGACGGCGGAGCTGTGGGCCGATCAGACCGACGAGGACGAACTCGGACTCACCTACGACGAACTGGATGCGATCCTCGCGACCCACGTCGACGGTCCCCTCTCGGTCGAGGCGACCGTTCGCCTGTCTGGGCTCGACCGGGAGACCGTCGAACGCGTCCGCGCACTCTACGAGGCGAGCGAGCACAAGCGAAACCCGCCGCCGGCCCCCGCGCCGATCGAGTGAGCCGTCGTGGCGTGACGATCACTCGCGCAGCGCCCGAAGCGCCTCCCGATGGGTCTCGACGAGGTCTGCGAACGCCTCGGCCTCGCGTTCTTCTTGACTCGCCGCGTCGTCACCGTCGCGAATCCGCTCGCAGAGTACCGAAAGCGTCTCGGGCGGGTTGGCCGCGAGTTCGGCGACCACCTCGTCCGGCTCGGTCGCGATTCGACCGATAAGGCCCATCTCCAGCGCCGTCTCCGCGTCGATCGTCCGTCCCGTGAGCGCGAGGTCGAGCGCCGGGCCCTCGCCGACGATCCGGGGAAGCCTGACGGTACCGCCCCAGGCGCCGAAGAGGCCGAACGTGACGCCCGGTTCGCCGAACGTCGACCGGGGCGTCGCGACCCGGAGGTCGCAGGCGAGCGCGAGTTCGAGACCGCCACCCATCGCGGGCCCGTCTATCGCCGCGACGACGGTGGCCTCACACGCTTCGATGGCCCGGGCGACGCGCTGGCCGAGTTCCGCGAGTTCCCGGCCCCCGTCGCGGTCGAGCCGAGAGACGACGTCCAGGTCGGCGCCGGCGCAGAACGCGTCGCCGCGCCCTTCGAGGACGATCACCGGTTCGTCGGCGTCGACCACGGCGTCGAAAAGCGTCTCGAGTCCGCTCGGCGTGAGGGCGTTTCGGGCCGCCGGGCGGTCGAACGCGATCCGGCGGATCGGCGTCTCGGCCTCATCCGGGGTCACGGTTCGTTCGACGTCGATCATACCGCGACCCAGGGGATACTTTCCAAAGGTCTTTGCGTCCCCCACCGCTATCAATCGATGATGGATCGGGTCTCCCGCTGTCGGCGTGCCACTCGCGAAGCCGTGACGGACGTGGCGCCACCGCCGCTGTGCGATCGACTGCGAACGGAGATCGACGCCCACCCGCTCACGCCGGCCGTGTTGACCGTCGAGAGCGCGCTCGCCGCGGACCCGAACGCCGACGTCGACGACGTCCTCTCGCTCGCGGCCGGGACGCAGCTCATCTACACTGGGCTCGCGCTGACCCGCACGCTGGCACACGATGAGCCCTGGGGCGAGCGCCTCGACGCCGACGGACCCACGGTGGCGGATACGACCAACCGAACCGCCGCCGACCTCTCGATCGTCGCCGCCGACGTGCTCGTCGCCCGCGGCTTCTCCCTGCTCGCGCTCACCGACGCCTCCGACCGCGCCGTCGAGACCGTCCGGGCGTTCGGTCGCGATCAGACGCGCCGGGACAACCCCGAAACCGACGAGGCGGCGATCGACGAACGCCTCGAACGCGACATCCTCGAACTCGCGGTCGTGACCGGCGCGGCCGCCGTCGAAACCGAGCCGGAACCCGCGCTGGTCTCGTTCGCCGCCGACCTCGCCGATCGATCCGCCGACACCTACCCACAGCCCGACCAGTGGCTCGAATCGATCGACGCCGCGACCGTCGACGGGCTGGCCAGCGACGGCGGCACCCCGGATCGGTCCCCGAGCGCGGGCGAGTAGTGCGGACGTGGTGTGCGCGCGATCGCGCGCCACACCGACGCCGTGGATCGAAACGGATTTACCTGCTTCCCGGCAACTCCCATTTGCGCGCCTGGGTAGCTTAGCGGTAAAGCGCGTCCTTGGTAAGGACGAGAGCCCGGGTTCAAATCCCGGCCTAGGCTTGTTATCCGCTCTTTCGTGTTATTCTAACTCGATCCGACAAAAGGGGACAAAAAACACTGCCAGAAGAAATGGTTGTAGCTCAACGTCCCCGAAGGCTAACTCAGATCCACAAGTGAAAATAATGAAAACTGACGCCGGGCGCGAGCCGTGGCCCACTGGACAGGGTGACAACCCGTTAGCACAGCGTGATTCGAACCAGCCGGCACACTGTGCCCGATCAAACAATCAAACCCAGACCCGCTCAATTTTTCACCAACGAAACTCCGATACCTCGGAATTCACAATTTCCTTAAACCGAGCGCACCACCCGTTCACGCATCAAGTTTCGATCGTATATCCACTAGATATAAGCCCCAACGGCCCCTCTCTCGACGTGGAAGCCACTCGCTCTGGCGTACCAGAGTCGGCAGAAATGCCTCGGGTGTTGTAGCACCCGAGACGTGGCTTCCGAAACCCGCCTGAGGGTTTTACGCAAGCCATGACACGCTATACACCAGACCACCATAAAGCCCGCGCACAGCCCGCCTATCCACGATACACGGTGACTACCAAGTTTCTCGATTCGAGACACTCCATCACCGACACCCCAGCCATCCACACAACCTCCGGCCCCACCGAAGACAGCCTCTTCGTGCCCGTCGCCCGCCCGACCGACCCGTACCGGTACGGCATCGTCTCGCGAGAGCACTACCCACCGTGTCCGAGTTGCACCGAACCAGTGATCACAATCAGAACACTCGGGCCGCACCGACACACCGCGGATCCCTGCGGCTGCGATCTCGACGCCCACACGGTCGCCCACTTTCTGCGAGGGCCAAGCAGATGACCGACACACCGGACCTAGAGAACTGCCCGTTCCCGCTGTGTCCGTTCTGTGAGACGCCGGTCGTCAGTATCACGTCGACGGGGCCACACTCCCACTCGGCCAGTCCCTGCGGCTGTGGACTCACCCTCACGGACGTCCAGGAGATGCAGGGATAGCGGAACCGACACGAAAAATCACCGTCCACCGAGGTGTCGGTCACCGAATGATTCATGGGACTCTCCCGACGTGGCCTTATACGAATGGGCGTCCGGTTTCTTCACGCGGCGGATTTTCACCTCGGAAGCCAGCTCGCCGCGGGTCGCGGCGAGTCGACCGACCACGACGAGACGCTCGAATCGGCCGTCTACACGGCCGTCTCCCGGCTGTTCGATCTCGCCATTTCGGAGCGGGTCGACTTCGTGATCGTCGCGGGCGACCTCTACGACACCGATTCGAGAAGCGTCAGGGCGAACGCGTTCCTGGAAGAACAGTTCGCCCGACTCGCCGAGCGCGAGATTCCGGCCTACGTCTGCTACGGCAATCACGACCCGGTCGCCGACGCGCCGACGTACGTCGAATTGCCAGAGACCGTTTACGAGTTCGATCACGAGGCGCCCGAGGAATTCTGTTTTCCGAACGCGGACGCCCCGGAGGCGCGGATCTGGGGCCAGTCGTACCGGGACCGACACGAGAGTCGATCGATGTACCGCCGCTTCACGCCGGCCGACGACCGGATCCCGAACGTCGGGGTGCTCCACACGGGGTTGAACCCCGACGGGCGCCGGTACGTCCCGGTCGGCCGTCGCGACCTGGCGGGCAAGGACGACATCCACTACTGGGCGCTCGGTCACGTCCACGACGCCCGCGTGTTCGATGACGAGCAACCGATCGCCTATCCGGGCGTCCCGCAGGGCCGCCAGATCACGGAGCCGGGTCCGGGCGGCGCTCTCCTCGTCGAACTCGACGCCGCCGGCTCCTGCGAGATGGAGTTCGTCCCGACGAGCCCGGTCGTCTGGCGGTCGGTCGCAGTCGACGTCGGCGACGAGTCGATCAGTTCCATCCCGGATATCGAACGTCACATAGAGCGGTCCGTCGACGACCTGGCGGCGACGACCGACCGGTTCGACGGGACGAGCGTCTCGGTTCGCGACCCCGAGTGGGAGGTCGACGGCTACGTCTGCCGGTGGACGCTGACAGGCAACGGGCCCGTACACGAGACGCTCGGGGCCGACCCCGAGGCCGTCTACGAGCTCACCCGCCGACTCAGACGGACGCTAGCCGGGCGGCGACCGTTCGTCTGGACCGAGGCCGTTCGGGACGAGACCGGTCCGCCGATTCCGGCGATCGACGACCTCCGCGGGACCGATCGGGTGATCGACGAGTTCCTCGCGCTCGCGGACGAATTCGACGACGCGGCGAGAGACCGCTTTCGCGACGAGGTCGGCATGCTCTGGCAACCGGTTGACGACCACGAGGAGGGCCGACCGGACGAACTGGCGTTGACCGACGATCGACTCGACGAACTCGTCGACCGCGCCAGAGAGCGGGTGTTAGGGGAGTTGGCGCGACGGAGGGCCGACTGAATGTCGCTGCGGAGGACCACCTGAATGCACCTACACGAGCTTCGAATCGACGATTTCGGCTGTTTTAGAGGGGCGAGACTCGACTCGCTCGGCGACTCGCTCGTCGTCATCGGCGGTCCGCAACGGGCCGGCAAGACGACGTTCGTGGAGGCGCTGCGCCAGTTCCCCGACGGCGTCGGTCGCGGCGACGGGCTCCCGCCGGCGACCGATACCTACCGCGTCGACGCCGAACTCACCCGCGACGGCCACCGGTACCGGTACGTCCTGAACGGCCACGCGACGCCCGCCGTCTCACCGATCGACGGCGGCCCGGGGATCGACGCCGACGACGTGTTCGGTCCCGTCTCGGCGCGACAGTACCGCACCCTCTATACGATCAGTCTCGACGAACTCCGCCGGCTGCCGCCGGGGATCGACGACGCGGAGGATCTGGCGCGAATTCTCCTCGGCGGGGCCTACGGCGATCTCGCCGAGATCCCGGACGTCGAGGCGACCTTCGCCGATCGGGCTGACGAGATCGGGCTGTCGAAGGGCAATCCGAACACCAAGAGTTCGAAACTCTACGAACCCTACCGGACGATCGAGCGGGGAATCGACCAGCGAGCGGCGGCGAACGAACAGGTCGACGACCACCGTCGGGTGACCGCGGAACTCGAGAAAACTCGATCCGATCTCTCCGAGATCGACGCCGAAATCGAGCGGAAACGGCTGGCGCGCGATCGGCTAACTATTCTCGAGGAACTCTTCGAGCAGGTCAACCGCGTCGAGGCGTTAGATGCGCAGCTCGACGCCGTCGACGGCGACCGGATCGACGCGTTTCCGACGGAACTCTCGGGTCGGCTCGAACACGTCGAGGCGGAGTTCGAGACGGCGACGCGGGAGTTGACCGCCGCGAAACGGGCGTTCGATCGGGAGGCGTCGATCGAGTCGACCGAGCGCTACCTGGCGTGGCTCTCCGAGAACGAGCGTCGGATCGAATCCCTGCGCGAGCAACTGCCGGTGTGGCGGCGGACGCGAGAGCAACTGATCACGAAACGGGAGAAGATAGAATCGACGCGGGACGATCTCGAACGCGAGATTGCGACGCTCCACTCGGAGTGGGGTCGATCGTTCGGCCGCGTCGACGCCGTCGAAACGAGCGCCGTCGAGACGGCGCGGGTCGAGGCGCTCGCCTCGCGCGTCGAAACCCGCCGCCGGGCGCGAGACGAGCTGGCGACCGAGATCAGAGCGGACCGGACGCGTCTCGCCGACCTCGAATCGAAACTCGAGCGCCTCGAGGACGACCGCGAGGAAACCAGCGAGGTGCCCGTTTCGACGCGCGAGCCGGCGATCGTCGCGGCCGTCGCGATCGCCGCGGGGACGGCCGTCGCCCTCGTGGCGCCGCCGGTGGCGGGCGGCGTCGTCGCGCTCGCGGTCCTCGCCGTCGGGCTGGCGGCGATCGACTCGACGGTGACGGTGGAGACGACGGTCGACGCCGAGCCGTACCGAGAACTCGCGGGGCAGGTGGCGACGATCGAGAGCGACGTCGCGGCCGCGCGAGACCGGCTGGACGCGGTCGACGAGGAACTCGCGGCCGCCGACGAGGACCTCGAGACCCTCGTCGGGGACCTCGGGTTGCCGGAATCGCTTCCACCGGGCGAGGTTGCGGATTTCTACGACCGGGTCGTCGACCTCGCGGCGGCGATCGACGACTATCGAGGCGAACGACGCGAGTGGGAATCGGAGACCGAGGAGTTCGGACAGGACCTGGAGCGGGTCGCGTCGTCGATCGAGGCGGTGACCGACGTCACGTGGTCGGAGACGGACCCGCTCGCGGGAGCCGAAACGTTGTTGTCGACGCTCGAATCGGTGGCGTCGGACCTCGAACTGGCCCGCGAGGTCCGTCGGGCCGAGCGCGAGCGAGCCGACCGGGTTTCGGATATCGACGCCGTCCTGACGGCGTGGGACGCGGATCGATCGATCGACGCAGCCGCGCCGGACGAGCGGGTCCTGCGGTCGATCCGGGCGTTCGCAGACGAAGCCGATCGGGTCGCCCGACTCGAGGCGCTGGCCGACGAACGCGAGCAGCTCACCGCGGGAATCTCGGCCAGACTCGAGACGGCGTCGGCGAGCGCGGCGTTCGACCCGATTCGGGATGGCGACGAACCGTTGACGGCGGTGGTCCGCGAGGCGGTGACGGCGTACGCCGACATCGGTGCGATCGAAGCCGAACGACGAGCGCAGCGGGCGCGGATCGACGAGCTTCGCGAGCGTCGCCGATCGCTCCAGGAGACGCAGGTCGACCTCGAACGTCGTCGTGACGCCCTCGCCTCGGAGGACGATCTGCGCGAGGCTCGCGCGACGATCGACGAGGGGCGAGTCGCGTTCGAACGTCTCGGCGAAGCCTACGCCGTCAACCGGATCGCCGCGTCGATGGTCGGCCAGCTTCACGACCGACTGCTCGCGGACGTCGTCCACTCGCTCGTCGACGACGCGAGCGAGATCTTCAGCGAGATCACCCGAGAGTACGAGGGAATCGAACTCGACGGTGACCTCAGATCGCTCGAGTTTCGTGCACTTTGCGAGGACGGGCCGGACCACGGCGTCGGCGAGTTGAGCCGGGCGACGGCCGAGCAGCTCTTTCTCGCCGTCCGACTGGCCCGGATTCGCCGGACGGACGTTCAGCTTCCGGTGGTGCTCGACGACGCTGCGACGAACTTCGATCCACACCACATGGCTCGCGTCTTTCGCGTGATCGACGAGTTGAGCGCGACGACGCAGGTGTTCTTTCTCACCTGCCATCCCCAGTGCGTGAAGATGGCGGCCAAGGGTGAGTCGGTACAGTACTGGTCGCTCGACGACGGTCGCTTCACGCGCCGCGACACCGCCACCGACCTCGAACGCCACCTCGCGGCGGAGTGACCTCGTCGGCGGCTCTCACGTCCCCGGATCGGGGTCCGAACCCGGCGGCGCGACGCCCAGCCGTCCCTCGGCGAAGGCCGCGACGTCGGCGGCGAACGCGTCGACCTCGTCCCAGTCGGTGAATTCGACGTCGGTCGAGACGTCCTCGTCGGGAAGCCGTCGTTTCGCGATCTGTTTCATCACCAGTCTCGTCAGAAATCCGTACTCCGAGTAGCGAAGCGCCCCACCGAAGAGACCGATGCGATCGGGATGCCAGCCGGTCTTCTCGACGAACGTCTGGACGTACGCCGCGGCCTCTTCTCGCCCTTCCTCCGTGGCGGACGCGAGCGAGACCTGGAAGAACGCCGTCGGTTTCGACGCGAGGACGTCGCGGTGTGTCTCGACGAACCGATGGATTGCCCGTTGATGCTTGGTCCGGTGGACGGACGCCCCGACGAGTACCGCGTCCGTCGACTCGACGTCCAGATCCGAGGGCCCCTCGCTCGCGTCTACCGTCCGTACGTCGTGGCCGCGATCGGCGAGCACCGACGAGATCCGTTCGGCGACGGCCGCCGTCTGTCCTTCGCCGGTTCCGTAGCAGACGAGAAACGAACTCACGAATAGTCACCTGGTAGCACGTCGGCTCACCAGAAACCGTACCTCGTCGAGGTCGATAAATCCGGGCCCTGATACGGACTCTTCGATCGGTGTCGTTCGGTCACCACGCCTTGGCCGTCACCCGACCGGCTCGAAGTCCTGATCGCCGACGCGATAGCCGTCGAACTCGCCCGCGGCGATCTCGGCTTCGATGACGTCGTACGTCTCCTCGTCGAGTTCGAGGAAGTGACAGAGCGGGTGTCCGGGGAGCGCGACGGGATTCTCCCTGAACCCGACGATCAGGCCGGAGAACGGAGCCGTGACCGTTTGTTCGACGGTCCCGAAGTGGTCGACGATCGAGCAGATGGGGTCGTCGGCGGTGACGAGCGGATACGGTCCCCACTGCATCTCGACGAGGCCGCCCTCGTCGGCGCGTAACCACCGGCGTCGCGCGTCGTCGTCATCGATCGTAACCCAGCTCGGTCGACTCACGTCGTGATCCGGCAGACAGTCGAACTCGCTGAGAACGTTTTCGATCCCTCGGACCGCCCGCTCGATGAGCACCGGCTGGAACTGCTGGGCGCGCCCCATCTCGACGGCGATCGTCGGAACCCCGTCGTAAGTCGCCGTTCGCCGGAGCGATCCCTCCGCACCCGTCCCGTCCAGGACCACGTTCGCGCCGAAGGCGCTGGCGAGTCGGTCGACGTCGGGATCGCGCAAGTCAGCGCGGACGTGGTACATCGTCGTCCGGTTGCGCGTCGAGGTGTGTAGGTCGATCCCCAGGTCGCACGGTTCGACGAAGCGGTCGTAGAGGATCTTCGCCATCCGACTGGCCGTGTTCCCCCCTTCGAGACCTGGGAACGCCCGGTTCAGGTCGAGATCGTATATCGGAACGTATCGTTGCTGGGCTTTGAGGGCCGGCGGATTGGCGACGTGGACGCAGACGAGCGTGCCACGCAGCTCGGTGGGATCGTACCGATTTGCGACGCGCTGGACGACTTCGACGCCGTTTAGCTCGTCGCCGTGAACCGCCGCCACGAGGAAGACGCACGGTCCGTCGCGCTCGCCGTTGAGTACGGTGACCGGAACGGTGACCGGGTCTCCGAGGTAGTTTATTCCGACTTCGAACCGAAACTGGTGCGTTTCGCCGGGGTCGACGCGTCCGCGGCCGTAATCGAACGGCTCGGGGGTCGTTTCGTTCATACGTCGCCGTTGGCTGTCCGCGAGTAAGTAGTACCCTCATCGAACCGCTACGGCGATATTTCGTCCGAAGCGCCCGCGAAGACCCTCGGTCACACGGTTCGTCCTCGCGAGTGAGGCGGCCGTCGAAAGCGCCTCTGTATATCGGCTTGTCGATGTGTGGCGGCGCCACCATCTCTACAGGCCAGTCGCCCGCACCTATCCCGGTGTGCGGGAGTTTGACTGTGCGTTTATCTCCGTGGACGACTAAGTCTGGTATGTTATGGCACAACAAGAAGTGAGCGAGACGCTATTCGTCGACCGGTACACGCTCGGGCTCGTCGGGCCCGACCAGGAGTGGGCGGGAACGGTCGCCGACGGGGGAACGATCGAGACGTACACGCCACCGGCGTGCTGGGGGCCGATGATCACCCCGGAGTTTCGTGGCGGCCACGAGGTCACGCGGCCGATCCGGGTCGAGAACGCCGAGGTTGGGGACGCGGTGGCGCTGAAGATCAGGGAGGTAGAGGTGACGAGCATGGCGACGAGCACGGGGTCGATGCGCGAGCGAGAGGGTGCGTTCGGCGACGATCCGTTCGTCGACCACCGGTGTCCGGAGTGTGGCACCGAGTGGCCCGCGTCGGTCGTCGACGGCGTTGGTGAGGACGCGATCCGGTGTGCTGAGTGCGGGGCGAACGCCTCCGCGTTCGGTTTCGAGTACGGCTTCACAGTCGCCTTCGACGAGGACCACACCGTCGGGATCACGATGGACGACGAGCGAGCGACCGAACTCGCCGAGGACGCCGAGACGCTCATGGACATCCCAGAGAACGCCCGTCAGCACCCCATTTTGCTCTACGCGCCGTCGGAGATGCCAGGCACCCTGGGTCGGCTCCGCCCCTTCGTCGGGAACGTCGGCACGACGCCGTCCATCGAACTCCCAGACTCGCACAACGCCGGCGACTTCGGTCAGTTCCTGATCGGCGCCGATCACGAGTGGGGCTTAGAAAGCGAAGCGGAACTCGAGGCCCGCACCGACGGCCACATGGACATCTCCGAGGTTCGGGCGGGCGCGACGCTACTCTGTCCGGTGAAAATCGACGGGGCCGGCGTTTACGTCGGCGACCTTCACGCGAATCAGGGCGACGGCGAACTTTCCTTGCACACGACCGACGTCAGCGGCATCGTTCGGATGGACGTCGAGGTGATCGAGGGCCTCGAACTCGACGGCCCGATTCTCCTGCCCAACGAGGAGGACCTGCCGTTCATCTCGAAACCCTACACAGACGAGGAACGCGAGACGGGACGGGAACTCGCCGACTCTCACGGGGTCGCCATCGAGGAGGATATGGGGCCGATTCAGGTGATCGGATCCGGCGCCACGATCAACGACGCGACCCAGAACGCGTTCGACCGTGCGAGCGACCTGCTCGGGATGGGCGAGGGAGAAGTCCGCGCGCGGTGTACGTTCACCGGCGGGGTGCAGGTCGGCCGCCTGCCGGGCGTCGTCCAGCTGGACGTTCTCGCGCCGATGGACGTGCTCGAAGACCGCGCCATTGCACATCTCGTGGCCGAGCAGTACGGCCTGTAGTGGACGCCATCGCTTTCACGGAGTTCGGCCTCGCCCGTCTCGAACGGTGCGATACCTTCTATTCGCTCTCTTCTGAGCCCTGCATCCGAGAGAGCGTCCAGTAGAGAACGACGAACATGACGACGAAGACGGTCGCGCCCTGGAGGAATTTGGTTCGACGCGACTTTCCGTCGGTCGCCTCTCCGTCTTCATCCGCAGATTCGACGCGTTCCTCGCCAGAACTACCAGTTAGTGGAAGTTTCATGAGCGGATGGAGGTACGTCGCTGTCGCTGGTAAATCGCCGTGATCGTTCTCCGCACGCGAGAACGACTCTGGTCGCCGGCGTTCGTGTCGGTCGACCGGTCACGCCACCACACGAGGTGTCGGGAGCGACGACTAAGGGTCGTCGCGACGTACGAACCATCATGCGCCCCTCACAGCGACTGTTATTTTCCCTCGCGCTGGTCGGCTGGGCTGGCGCGATCCGCGCACACGTCGCCGGCGGACTGACCAGCGACGAGGCGGCTCGAATCCGCTGGACGCTCGCGCGAAATCGGTGGCTCTTGCTGTCGAGTATATCGATGAACGCCTTCGTCTTCCGGGCGATCTATCGGTACGTGAACGCCCACCGTCGGCGGTAGAACGGCGTTCAATTGTCGGCCGGGCCATCTCGACGCTTTTTGGAGGATCTAGCCCAGCCGTCTCGTCACGAAGAGCCCGATCGAGAGCGCCAGCACGGCGACCAGAACGCCGAATCCGGGCATCCCGTCGTCGGATTCGTATTCGGTGTCGTCGCTATCGCCGCCCACGACGACCGAGTCGGCGTCTTCGTTGGCATCGTCCGTATCGTCCGAATCGTCCGCGCCGCCTGTATCGTCTGAACGGTCCTCGGAGCCGTTCTCATCACCGTCGCCTTCGTCTTCGGGCGGATCGAGCTGTAGCACGACGACGGCCTGGCCGTGCGAGGCGTTCTCCTCGTAGGTCCAGCCGCCGCCGGCCTCCTCGTAGGAGACGGCGTCCCCGATCGGATCGACGTCGGTGTCCCAGGCGGCGTGGGCCTGCTGGATGTAGCCGACGACGTCGACGTGATCTGCGTACTCGCCGTCGATCTCGACCTCGCCGTAGGAGACGCTGTCGGTCTCAGAGAGACCGTGCCACTCCATGCAGTGGCTATCGAGGTAGCCGTCTCCCTGGGGGATATCGTCCGAGGTGCCGAACTGATCGCTGTCGAGCGGCCGGTCGTAGTGTTCTGTCAACGAGTACTCGACGACGAACGGATCGGCCCGCGTGTGCCACTCGATCGACGAGCCGGTCGGGACCGTGACGCTCGTCCCCGGGATCGACTCGCCGGTGATCGGCTCGCCGGCCTCGTTCACCATGGTCACGCACAGTTTTCCGGAGCCGTCGCCCAGGTACGGGTTTCGGTACTCGTCGCGCGGATTGACGTAGCTGATCCACTCGCCGTCGGGATCTTCGGCCTCGAAGTACGGATCGCCGGGTTCGGGGACGGGCATCTCCGCGGCCGCCTCCGAAACGTTATCGGTCGTGTGATTGTCTACGGCCATCGTGAGTTCGCCGGTCGGCGCCGCGGTGGCCTCGATCCGGTCGCCACCGGACGAAACCTGATCCCCGGTCGAGCTCGTTGACGCGTTCGCCGCGAGAGCGACCCCGCTCGCGAGGAGCGCTCCGACGATGGCAATACCCAGGACGAGCTGTACGCGATGCCGAAACGTATCGGATCTCGATGTCATGAAATGGTGACCTATCCGAAGTCATCAACGTCGTCGATTTGGACATGTGCCGCGTACCGGCCGGTACGGAATCGCTACTCGCGGGCATCGGTGTGGTAGGGCCGGAGAAACCCGTCGATCGACGGCTACTCGAGGTAGCCGAGGTCCGCCAGCCGCCGCTCGACGCGGTCGTTCGCGGTCGATTCGTCGCGATCGCTCTCGAATCGCGGGTAGGCGGTGGTTGCGATGGGGTGGACGCAGGGCAGGACGGTGCCGTCCATCCGCTCGTCGGCCGGGATCCCGAGCGTGGCGAGGACCGTCGGCGCGACGTCGGTGAGGTGGGCGGCGCCGACGCCCTCTCGCACGTCGACGCGTTCTCCCGAGACGGCGACTACGCCCTGTGATTTGTGGTTCCACGGCTCGGTCGGCTCGCCGAACTGCTCGGCCCGGAGCGTCGCCGAGAGGAAGTGGTCGTACTCGGCGGGAACGGTGACGATGTCGACCGCGCAGTCGCTCTCCGGTCCGTGGAAGTACGCCTCACGGGGCGCGACGGTTTCGAACACGGGATCGCCGTCGGGCGTGGTGAGCGCCCGGAGTTCGTTCATCAGCGAGATCCGGACGTCGTCGTACGCCGAGGGTGGGACCACGCCGTTCGGCTCGCGCCCCTGGAGGTTGAGCCGAACGCCGAGTTCGATCCGGGAGCGCACGTAGGCGGCCGAGGCGGGGAAATCGACCTGCTCGGTCCCCGCGCTGACGAGCGAGTCCGGGACGCGCCTGGCCACCGGCTCGGCGAGTCCGACCCGGTCGAGCGCCGCGCCGATGCGCTGGCTCGTCAGTCCGACCGAGGCGAGCGCGGCCATCGACCGCTCTAGCGCGCCGGGTGAGCTCGAATCGGTCCCGTCGTCGCGTCCGTCCTTCAACCCGTCCTCGCGGGCCTGGGACCAGGTGGGCATGCCGCGACCGCCGCGAACCGTCTCGACGAGCCCTTTCTCGCGGAGGAACGAGTTGACGCGAAACTCGTAGCCGTCGTACGGCCCCATGCCGTGGTCGCTCGCGACGACGATCGTCTCCGGATCGCAGGCGTCGATGACGTCGGCGACCTGCCGGTCCACCTCGCGGTAGATCGCGTTCACGACGTCGTCGGCACCCGGTCGCTCGTGAAAGACGGTGTCGGTCACCTGGAACTGGAGAAAGCCGAAATCGGGGTCGAACCGGTCGGACAGGTACCGGAACGCCTCGCCGCGGAATTCGACGCACTCGCGGTAGTCGTCGGCCGAATCGCCCGCGGGGTAGACGCGGTAGTCGCCGATCTCCGCCCGGACCTCATCTAGCAACCCCGACGGGTGACACTCGGGATTCTCCGGGGCGGTGTAGCCGGGGATCAACGCCCCGTCGAATTCCCGCGGCGGGTGGGTGACCGGCGCGTTCACGACGACGCTTCGCTTGCCGTGGCGGGAGAGCAACTCCCAGAGCGTCCGCTCTTTGACGTCCGTCGCGTTGACCACGTCCCAGTCGTAGCCTTCGAACGAGAGGAAGCTGAACACGCCGTGCTTGCCGGGATTCATCCCGGTGTACATCGACGGCCACGCGCTCGCGGTCCACGGCGGCACCTGCGACTCCAGCGGCCCGCTCGCGCCGCGCCCGAAGATGGACGCGAGCGTCGGCAGTTCGTCGGCGGCGAACAGCGGATCGAGCACGCGCTCGCAAGCGGCGTCGATCCCCACGAGCAGCGTCTCCAGCCCGGTATCTCCTGTCATTAGTACTCTGCGGGCGCGGACAGTCCTTGGTTATGAAAGGACTTCTGGCGGAGTATTCACCGACTATGTGCGATCGATTCCACCGCGAGCCAAAAAAGTCGGACCGCGCCACGTTCGTCTTCGAGGAGTACACTCATCGGAGCGGACATAGCCCAACTCCGCGAGAGCAGAAACCACTCGCACGAACACACTCCTGGCGGTTGCGACGGTGCGGTAGCGGAGCGGTCGCTTCGATGTGTTGTCCCGGCGGAGCGGACACAGCTCACTTCCGTGAAAGCAGACACCATTCGCACGAACACGCTCCTGGCGGTTGCGACGGTGCGGTAGCGGAGCGGTCGCTTCGATGTGTTGTCCCGGCGGAGCGGGCGTAGCCCGCGGAGACGGCCTTTTTTCATCGAAGTTTTTCAAGGAGTGGTTCGCCTTCGGCGAACCCGACGCAGAAAAAGTTCGTTGGTGTTACTTAACGGTGTTGTACAGGTGTGCGAGCGTCTGCATCCCCCACGAGCCGCGCTCGATCGCGTAGTACTCGGCGAGGTCGGGGTTGAACTTCGACTTGTAGCGGTTGATGCGCTGGTTGTCCGCGCCGACGAGGTCGTACGTCGAGAGACCGCGTTCGTGGGCGTCGCGCATGATCGTCCAGTCGAGCAGGTCGTTTACGGGGACGTCGACGTCGCGGTCGGTCCGGACGCCGCCCATCCACCGGCCGATGGTGTCGCCGAACTCGATGGCGAGGATGCCGCCGACGAACTCGCCGTCGACGCGACAGACGTAGGGACGGACGTACCCGCCCTCGATCCGGTCGTAGAGGTCGACGACGAAGTCGGCGGGCACGTCGAACGAGACGTTCTGGGCGGCGTAGCGGGCGGCGACCTGCTCGACGATAGCGTCGATGGCGTCGCGATCGCCCTCGTCGATCTCGTAGGCGTCTTCGGGCGTGTTCGTCACGTTCCGCCGGGCGTCGCTGCTGAATCGTGAGAGCAGCGTCTCCGGCTCGGGCGTGACGTCGACGTGGTAGGTGTATTCGGGCGTGACGTCGTAGCCGGACCAGGTGAACGACCGGGCGTCGGCGAAGCCGGTCGCGGTCCGAACGTGGACGTACTTCGGCGAGAGTTCGTCGTCGATCCACTCGAAACAGCCCTCGGCGAATCGTTCGCGTCGCTTCTCGCGCTTTCGCTGCTTCAACTTCTCGAGGTTGCAGTAGGCCGGGCCGAGCGACGGTACGCGAAGGTGTGGCGGCGGCGAGAACGCCGTCGTGATCGGTCCCTTCCGCAGCGAGAAGACCGGAAAGAGGCCGACGGGTTCCTGACCCTTGTATCCGATCAACGGGTGGAGTCGCGCGCCAGCGTGTTCGGCGAGGACGCAGAGCGCTTCGTACTCGTGAAAGAGCGTTCCCTGGGGCGACCGGCCGACGATTCGATTCCACCGATCGAGGTCGTCGTCGGTCGCGACGCGGACGCTCACCATGGTCGGCTGCGGTTCGACGGGCGGTCGGTTCGGGTCGGTCGTGCGGTCATACGTCAGCGTTCGTGGGAAATACGCTTTGTAATCGCGCCCTTTCCACCGCGACCGGCAGAGTGAGCCAGGCCCCGGCGGGCCTCGACGTTCGAGTCACTTCCACGGTAGGCAGCGACTTCTCGGCGTCTACCGGCAATCGTTCGGCGCTCTCGGGCGGAGACGCGACCCTTGCCCCGTCGATTTCGTCTGAATCGATGACGGTCCCGATTCGCCGAGCGATCGGTATTCGAGTATTAACAAACCGCGTACCCGTAATTGACCCGGCCGACGAATGAAGTGGTTGTTTCCCCGTTCGGACGCGACGGCGTACGAAGCCGCCGAGTCGCGACGGTCGCTCGTCCCGGCAGATCTGGCGCTCGTCGTCGCCTTCGTCGCCGTCGCCCTCGCCGTCTTGCTCGTCTGGAATCCCGCGTCGGCACCGATCAGGGGGCTGGTCGGCCTGCCGCTGTTGTTTCTGGCGCCCGGGTACGCCCTCGTCTCGGTCCTGTTCCCGCGCAGCGCTGACGCGGTCGCGCGCGACGAACGCTGGTCGCGTGGCGATTCGACTCGCCTCCGGTCGACGGTGATGGCGCCATCTCGTCACCTCGGCGGGTCGAACGCGAGTCGGCACGCGCGGGGGCTCACTGACGCGGAGCGCCTCGCCCTCTCGTTCGGGGCGAGCCTGGCCGTCCTGCCGTTTTTCGGTCTCCTGATCGCGACCGTCTACGGCTTTTCGCCGGTGACGGTCATCGTGACCGTCTCCGCGTTCGTCCTGGGGTGTTCGCTTCTCGCGTTCGTTCGACGCCTGCGAGTCGCCCCGGGCGACCGGTACCGTCTCGATCCGGGATCCCGATTCGAGGCGGTCCGATCGGCAGTCTCGCCACACCGGTCGTTCGCGCTGGCCGTGGTGAACGTCGTCCTGGCGGTGAGCGTCCTCCTCGCGCTCGGAACGGCCGGGTACGCCCTTCTCGCGCCCCAGAGCGGTGAAGCCTACACCGGGGTGCAGCTGCTCACCGAGGACGATTCGGGCGAGTACGTCGCGGCGGGCTATCCTGACGCGATCGAACCCGGCGAGTCGGTCCCGCTCACGGTCGCCGTCGAGAACCAGGAGGGTACCTCGATGACGTACACGCTCGTCGTCCAGCAACAGCACGTCGTCGACGGGTCGATCGTCGATCGAACGGAGGTGGATCGCCTTCAGTACGATCTCGCGGACGGTGAGACCGGATACGGCGACCGGACGATCACGCCGACCGTCGAGGACGGCCAGGTTCGTCTCGTCTTCATGCTCTTTCCCGACGGCAACGTCCCCGAGGAGCCGACGACCAGTGACGCCTACCGCTACACGCACCTCTGGATCGACGTCGGAGACGGCGCGTGAGCCGAGTAGGCGGTCATTACGGGCCAGGATATCGCGTTCGGTCGACTCTGTTGACGGTTTGGGGGCTGTGACGGTTCTCCCTGTGCGAGTGAAATTGACTCCAACCGCTTTCGTAATCCAACGTAGAACCACCGTACCTCGGAGACAGTTCCAGCATAACAAATCTCCGAAAGGCTGTCGATTCGCTGGCACGGCATGAATCTCAACAGTCGAACGGTCGGTGTCGTCGGGGGGACGGTCCTCCTCGTCGTTGCGGTCGCCGCGATCCTGGCGATGGCCGCATCCGGCGGTGTCTCCGCGAACGAGACCGACGGCCTGTCCCTCTACGAATACAACGATGACGACGACCGGTACGTCGCCGTCCAGGGCGATCGATGCATCCCCATCGAACCGCTCGGTGACGGCCACCGAACCGCAGAAGAGTACTACGACTATCGCAACCCGAACACCTCTCCCCCGGCGTACGACTACAGCTCACACGGAACGACGCACCTGCAGGAGGACGACACGAGCCTGCTGTTCCTCCACGAGGGGAGCGACGGCCTCAGTATCGTGTTCGTTCACGACCGCCTCGAGGGTGACACCGAAGGCGGTGCGGCGACGCTCGTATTCACCGGGCTGCCCGCCGAGGGTGAGTGGGTCGTCGAGGACGACAACTACGACGGCGCCGATTCGGAGTGGGACCACCGCGACACCTCCAGTCGCATCACCTCCGTCTGGACCGAAGGACGAACCGACGGCGGTGCGTTCAACGGCGGACTCGACGGGGAGTTCGCCGTCGAAGTCACACCGGCGTTCAACGAAATGGCCGACTTCCGCCTCTACGACGGTGAGGTGACCGAGTGGCAGCTGCTTTCGGGCACCGATCACGATCCGGAACGGACGACACTCGACATGACCGAACCGGTTCAGCTCAGGACGGGCGGCTGTGCGATGGTCTCGGACGTGTCCGTCAACGAGACGGCGACCGTCGGCGAGTCAGTCGACGTCGAGGCGACGATCACGAACGCCGGCGAACGCGAAGAGACGGTCACCGTCCCCATCGCCATCGACGGCGAGGTCGTCGCAGAGGAGGACGTGACTATCGCAGCGAACTCCACGGAAGCGCTCTCGACGACCGTTTCGCTGGAGAACGAAGGCGAACAGTCACTCTCCGTCGGTGGCGTCTCCGCTCCCATCGACGTCGAAGGTGACGACAGCGACGAACTGCCCGGCTTCGGCGTCGCGGTGGCACTCGTCGCGATCCTGGCTGCACTCGCCGTCGCGAGACTGCGAGGGTAGCCGAGTCCACGAGTCGAATCGCTTTTTCGGGTGACGGTGCGCGACGCCCGCTAGCGCCCCGTCCGTACGGTCTCCACCGAACAGTACGATCGCCGACGAGGCCGGTCGCGTGACGTGTTCGTCGGATCCGTCGACTAGGTGGACCGAGCTGTCGACCGGTCCGTCCGTTCTGTGGAGAACTGTCCACCGTCGGTCCTGCCGGCGAGTTCCGTTTCGATACGCTGAGTAACGTGGTTCTAACAAAGCAACCGGTTCTGATAGGTGTCTTCGAGCATGGACGTAGTAGAAATCAGTCTCGACGATTGGCGCGAGGCGCTCCCCTCGCGCGGCTACGAACTCTTTCACGAACCGGCGGCTCTCTCGGTCCTGGAAAATCACGTCCCCGGCGAGCTCCGACTCTTCGGCGCGTACAAGGGCGAGCATCCGGTCGGATTGCTCCCGGTGTTCGTCACCGAGCGACCGGTGGGGACGACGGTCGTCTCGCCGCCGACGACGATGGGCGTTCCCCGCCTCGGCCCGCTCATCAATCCGAACAGCCCGAAGCGGAGCAAGCACGAGCGGATCAACCGGACGCTCGCTGAGGGCGTGACGGACGCACTCGGGACCGACGGTCGGACGACGCTCTTTCGGATGGTCTGTCCGCTGGATTTCACCGACCCCCGACCGTACGAGTGGCAGGACTTCGCCGTCTCGCCGCGGTTTACCTACGTGGTCGACGTCGACGAACCCGATCTCGACGGCGTGCTCTCCGGGTTCAGCCGAAGTCTCAGAAACGAGATGCGTCGGCTGGACGATACCGAGGTCGAGATCACGACCGAAGGGATCGATTCCGCGCTCCGGGTATACGACGACGTCGAAGCGCAGTACGACGCCCACGACGACGTCGCACCCATGTCCCGTGCGTTCGTCTCGGATCTGCTCGCCGAACTCGACGAGGACGCCTGGCGCGTCTACGTCGCGCGTGATGCGGACGGCGAGTACCTGAGCGGCATCGTCACCCTGTTCGCGCCCGATCTGGCGTACTTCTGGATCGGTGGCGTCGTCGCGACGTTCGAGGGCGTCAGCGTCAACAACCTGCTCCACCGTGCGATTCTCGACGACCTGGTGAACGACCCCGCACTCGACTCGATCGAGGGATACGACCTCGTCGGGGCCAACACCGAGCGCCTCTGTGAGTACAAGGCGAAGTTCAACGGTCGATTGCGACCGTACTACGTGATCGAGTCGCCCGGCGTCGAGATGCAGGTCGCGAAGTACACCTACCGGAAGGTCGGTGGTGTGCTTGGTAACGGGTGAGGTAGTTCTCGACAATCGTCTCGACTCGACCGATCTACCGAACGGATGGGGTCATCTTCTGATTCGACTCGACCGATCTACCGTTCGGAGAGCCGTCACCGGATCCGACTCTATCGAATCCGCGTTCGAACGGTTCTCCGATTCGTCGGCGACTCGGTCCTCGTCCATCCGATCGGCGTGCGGTCTCGTCCGGACCGATCGCTCGTCTGCGACCGATCGGTAGACGGCCTCCAGATCCGCCGCCATCCGCTCGGCGTCGATTTCGGTCGCTTGCGCCCGACCGTTCGATCGTTCGCCGCGCTCGACGATCGTCTGGACGGCCTGGCGGAGGGCGCCGTCGGTTTCGCAGACGGCCGACGGGACGACCCCGTCGATCCGCTCGCGAACGTCGCCGACGTCGGTCGAGACGACCGGCAGGTTACACGCGAGCGCCTCCTTGACGACGTTCGGCGATCCTTCCCGCCGGGAGGTCAGAAGCAGGCAGTCGGCCGCGTTCATGTACGTCGACATGCGCTCGTGGGGAACCCCTTCGGCGGTCTGGAGCGTGACGGGCGTCGCACACGCGTCGTCGACGGCCTCGACGATGCGCGCCGCTCGCTCGTAGTGTTTGACCGTCCGATCCGGTTTGTACGGAAAGAGGACGTGTCGAGCGTCGGGATCCCAGTCGAGTTCTGCCACGGCCGAAGATCGGGGCTGCGGGCGAAAGACGTCCAGGTCGACGCCGTGTGGTATCACGTGTGCGGGTCGACCGAGGCTGTGGCGCATCCGCTCTGACATCACGATCGTCGCCTCGCAAAAGCGCGCCGCGTGCCGGCTGATCCAGCCAAGCTCGCCGTCGAGGTCGGAGCCCCAGAGCGAGCAGACGACCGGTAGGCGCGGCTGTGCGAGCGCGAACGGAACTGTGAGCCCGTAGTTCGCGTGTACCAGGTCGTACGATCCGAACGACTCGCGAAGGACCGCCGGGTGAAAGCGCAGGTAGTCGACGACCGACCGAGACGTGTTCGGACCGACCGATCCGGGAACCGTCACCGTCGTACACTCGATACCCCGCGCTTCGAGCGCCCGAACCTGGAGTTCGAACGGTGGCGAGTCGTCCTGCGGCGCGAGCTGGAGAATACGCATTCGATCGGGCTGACATTCGCGGAATCCGGGTTTTGTTATGGTGCGATTGGGCGAGCGGTCCGACCGGGTCCACCAGCTGAAATCGAACAGCTCCGACCGGTCGCTCCGAGAATCGCGTGATCGGTGAGAAACTCGTCCGTAACTAACCCCGAGCGAACAGTCACCTCGGTCACACACTCACATGATGTCACACGAATCGAATCGAATCTTCCGTCTCGGCGTGCTCTGTGCGCTGTTCGCCTGCGTCGCGATCGTCCTCGTCGCGTCGGTCGTCGTCGCCTCGGCCGGCTCGTCGTCGGCGAACACCAGCGTCGAACCGGTGGAATCAGACGCATACGCCGTCGTGCAGGGCGACCGGTGTCTCCCGATCGAACCGCTCGGCGACGGCCATCAGACCGTCTCCGAGTTCTACGACTACCGAAATCCGGCGACCGACCCCGAGTCTTACACCTACAGCTCGTACGGAACGACCCAGCTCCAGGAGGATGACACGAGCCTGCTCTTCCTCCACGAGGGGAGCGACGGGCTCAGCCTCGTCCTGCTTCACGACCGCCTCGACGGCGACACCAACGGCGGCGCGGTGACGATGCAGATCGACGACCTGCCCGCCGAGGGCGAGTGGGTCGTGGAGGACGACGACTACGAGGGCCGAGACGACGAGTTCGATCACGCGGAGACGTCGAGCCGGATCACCTGGGTCTGGTCGGCGGGCCGCACCGACGGCGCCGCGTTCAACGGCGGCCTCGACGACTCCTTCGAGATCGACATCACCCCCGCGTTCAACGAAATGGCCGACTTCCGGTACGACACCGGCGGCTACGATGGCCAGATCACCGACTGGCAGGTTCTCACCGGCGACGATCACGACCCGGAGCGAGTGTCGCTCGCGCTCGACGAGTCGGTGACCGTTCGCTCGGCCGGCTGCACCGGCGTAACCGACCTCGACGTCGCCGAGTCGACGACCGTCGACGGCGACGTCACGATCAACGCGACCGTGACGAACGACGGCGAGCGCGAGGAGACGGTGACGGTTCCGTTCACGGTAGACGGAACGGTCGTCGACGAGCAGGAACTGACCCTCGGTGCGGGCGAGTCGACGACGGTGACGACGACGGTGTCGGCCGACGAGGTCGGGACGCTTGCGATCGCGGCGGGCGAGGTCGAGGCGACCGTCGAGGTCGTCGAGGCGGAGGACGAACTGCCCGGGTTCGGCCCGATCGTCGCGCTGGTGGCCGCACTGAGCGTCGTTGCCTACCTGGGGCGTCGGTAGGTCGAGCGGTGGCATAGATCAGGACGATCTCGACCGATTGACCCGCTCGCGCTGCAGTTTTAGGCGAGCGATAGGGTGGGTAGTTCACACCGCCTACGACTCGGTACGCATCCCTTGTTCCTCGACATGGATTCTAGAACGAAATGGGTGTCTCTCGATCGTCTGTTATCGATGACCGATGGCGAGACGATTCGCGTCGGACTCGTAACCGACCCGCACTGTTACGAGTGGCAGGTCAGAGCCGTCGAGCGGCTCGTCCGTGACCATCGCGTCGAAATCTCGATGGTGGTCTACGACGACAGCGACGGCCGATCGAGCGAGCCGTCCGCCGCGGGCGGTCCGCTCGGATTTCTCGGCCGACTCGTCGAGACGCTGCGACGCGAACGAGCCTGGACGCTTCTCGTTGCCGATCGAACGCTCTCGAGAACCGTCGGCGGCGATCGTCCGCTGTGGCGCTATCGGTCCGTCGACTCGATCGATTCGATCGTCGACGCGACCGTCGTCCCGTGTGAGCCCCGCGTCGACGGCTGCTGGTACGAACTGCCGGACGACGCCGTCGCCCAGCTGGCCGCGCGCTGTGACGTTCTCGTTCGATTCGGATTCGGATTACTCCGCGGAGACGTACTCACGGCACCCGAACACGGCGTACTTAGCTTTCATCCGGCGGACATCCGACGCTACCGGGGGCTCGGTCCGCCGGCGATCTTTTTCGACGGTCGCGCCCGCGCTGGCTCGACGTTGCAGCGTCTCGACGAATCCATCGACGGGGG
This sequence comes from Halovivax gelatinilyticus, assembly GCF_024300625.1. Lineage (GTDB taxonomy): Archaea > Halobacteriota > Halobacteria > Halobacteriales > Natrialbaceae > Halovivax > Halovivax gelatinilyticus. The sequence continues at coordinate 2,326,629 of NZ_CP101322.1, forward strand.
TGAGATCGTCGCCTACGACGAGGTATCGCTCGACGACTGTTACACCCTCTGGGACGTCTACGACCGCCTGGCGACGGTGCAGATCGACCTCTTGGCCGAGGGCGTCGCCAACGTGGCCGATCCCGCCTTCGAACCCGAGTCCGTCCCCGACGACGAACTCGGCGAGTACCACTCGCTCTCTCGCCGGCGTTCGCTCTCGTTTTCGGGTCGCCTCATCGCGAAGAACCTCGCCGGACGCATCCGTCGACGGTTCGACCGACATCGCGGTCCGTTCGTCGGCGGCGATGACGTCGTCGACGATCCTTCGGAGCCGGCCGTCGAGCCCGGTTCGCCAGTCCAACGTGAGTAACGTCGGTCTCGGCGTCGCGGTCACCGGTTCGGTTTCGATCACCCGACCGGCCGCTCGCACCCGTCCCGCACATTCATTGTCGAGTGAACGTATCGTCTGGCATGAGTCTCCTCGGGGCGCTGGTCACGTTCGTCACGTTTCCCGGCGTGGTCGCTCACGAACTGGCCCACGAGAAGACGTGCGACTGGTCCGGGGTTCCGGTCTTCGAAGTGTGTTACTTCCGGTTCGGGAACCCGGCCGGATACGTCGTCCACGCTGAGCCGGCGAAATACCGCCACGCGGTGGCGATCAGCCTCGCGCCGTTCGCCTTCAACTCGATCCTCGCCGTCTCCGCGTTCGCCGGGCTGGCGCTGTTGCTCCCTGAGGGTAGCTCTCTGTCCCAGATCGGATACGTCGAGGTCATCGTGTGCTGGCTCGGGCTGAGCTTCGGGATGCACGCGTTTCCGAGTTCTGGAGATGCCTCGGCGCTCTGGGGCCAGACGAAGTCGCGCTGGCGTCGCTCGCCGAGCGCGTTGCTCGGCGTCCCGGTGATCGCGCTGATCTACGTGGTGAACGTTCTGAGCGCGCTCTGGCTGGATCTATTCTACGCGATCGCGCTGTTACTGCTCGTGCTGGAACTGTTCTCGATGGGCGTCGTCTGAGGCGGTGACGCCGAAACCGTCGGCCGGTTGCTGAACATATTTGATCTGACACGAACTCGGAAACGGATCCCTTCCGCGACGAACCCTGGCCGACCGCACCGACTCCGTCGAACGGCGCGGGTGGTTCACGGCCGCCTAACCCGTCTCATTCCGTGAAGATCCCGACAACTCACTTATCCGCGTTGCTGGTTCCCACACGACGATGACGGGTACCGTCACCATCAGCATCGAAGTCGAACTCGGGTGGGGACTCGCACACTGGGGGAAACTGGACAAACTGAGCGAGGACCGGCGCGAGGAGACCCGCTACCTCACGCACCTGCTCGAACGCTGTGACGACCACGACGTTCCGATCACGTTCGACGTCGTTGCTCACCTCTTTCACGACTCGTGCGACGGGCAGCACGACGGTCCGCACGAACACGGCTGGTGGGACGTCGATCCGGGTACCTCCGTCGTCGAGGACCCGGAGTTCTACGCGCCGGACATGATCGAGTCTATCAGGTCCAGCCTGACGGATCACGAACTCTGTACGCACACGTATTCGCACGTCGAGTGCGACGACGTCGACCCCGAGGTCGTCGAGTGGGAACTGGATCGAGCCGACGAGATTCACCGCCGACACGGCGTGGCCGAGAGCGAATCGATCGTCCCTCCGCGACACAGCCCGCCGCCGTCGGCCGTCCTCGCGGACGGCGGCATCGGCGTCAAACGCGTCCCGCACTACCGCGCCGACGGCGAAGAACGCCCGTCGACCCCGGTCGGAAAGCTCTACGAGATCCTCTTCGATCGCCACCCCGCGATCGATCCCAGCGAGACGGACGACGTCGTCGAGACCTACAGCACGGAGTACACGTCGTTCGCCGTTCCGTACCTTCAGACCGGCACGTACGAACCGCACCCAGTCTATCGGACGATTCCTCGTTCGATTCGTCGCCGCCTCCACGCGTGGAACCTCCGTCGCGGCGTCGACGCCGCGGCCGACGGCGATGACGTCCACTTCTGGTGTCACCTCTACGACCTCGCGAACGACGAGCAGTGGCCCCAGATCGACTCGTTTCTCGGCTACCTCGCGAAACGACGCGACGCCGGCGACGTCGAGATTCGGACCATGCGCGAACTTGGTCGGTCGGCAGACACTACTGACGCCAGACCGGTTCCCATTACAATCGACCGGGCGAAGTAGCGACGAGCGAGTCGTCCAACGGCTGGCGGCGACGCCGGACTGACGGTTGACTCGCCCACTCAACGGCGAATTAGGGGGTACTTGCTCGGCCAGATAACGCTACACTCGTTCACCGGTCGGTGAGTCTCGCCCGTTCGGACAGGTAGCCGACCGTTACGTTCATCCACACGCTCCATTACAAGGTGCGTCTCGGCTGACCGTCGGACAACGAATGCCGGGACAGCGTTCGCCGAAAGCGATGGTTCGCGATCGAATACTCCTCGCAGTCGGCTTTTTCGCACTAACGGGGGCGATCGTCGGCGCACACAGGTCGCCAGCGAGCGGGTACGAACTGTCGCTGTATTCGCACACGCCAACCGTCGTCTGGGTGCTTCTTGGACTGGCGATCAGTCTCTCGCTGGCCGTCGCGGTCGCCACTGCCTCGATCTGGACGCGACGGGTTTCGCTCGGTCTCGGGGCCGGATCGACGCTGGCCGTCGTCGGAATGCCGGTCCTCAGAGGATACTGGTTCATCTCCGGTGGTGACGCTCACACCCACCTCGGCTGGGCGCGAGGAATGGCGGCGGCCGACTTTCACCCGGCCGAGCTCCGCTATCCCGGACTTCACACGACGACGATTCTCGTAGAGCGAATCCTCGGCATCGGCCTCGAACAGGCAATGATGCTGGTGATCCTCGCTCTGTGTGGGCTGTTCGTCGTCTTCGTCTCGCTCTCGACCTCGCGCGTCGTCGATTCCCACCGAAGCGTCGCAATCGGGGTGTTCTCGGCGTGTCTGTTTCTCCCAATCACGAATCTGAGCACCTTCACGACGCCGCACCCGATGACCCAGGCGATCCTCGTCTCGTCGTTCGTCGTGTATCTCCTGCTTCGCTACATTCGAACCGAACGGTCGGTCTCGGCGCTAGGGGGATTGCTCGCGCTCTCACTCCTCTCTCTGGTGCTCTATCACCCGCAACTGGCGGCCCACCTCCTCGTCGTGTTCGTTGGAATCTCTCTCGTTCAATTCTACCACCGGCGGGTTCGCCCGTCACACCCGGTTGCGTCACACCGACCGGTCTACGGGCAGACAGTCTTTCTCGGCGGGGCGTTTCTCGTCTGGTCTATGGGACACGACGTGATCCAGAACGTGATCGGCTTTCACCTCACCTCCACCTTCGAGTACTTCGTCGGCGACGGGGGATCGGCCGGAGATTCCGTCGATGCGCAGGGCGACTCGCTGACGGCGATCGGTGGAAGCGTCGCCGAAGTCGGATTGAAGCTCCTGGGTCCGGCGCTCGTCTTTTGCCTTCTCACCGCCGCTGTCGTGGTCTGGCTCTGGCTGGATGTCGGCGACCGATTTCGGCGCGAGACCGACGGGATGATCCACTACTTCGTCGTCGGGCTGATCGGGCTGAGCGGGCTCTTCGGCATCTACTTCTTCGGATCGGCCGGTCAGATGTACTTCCGTGTTCTCGGGCTCATGATGCTGTTTATCACTATCATCGGAGCGGTGGCGATTACCTACGCTGCAGACACCGTCTCCCGGATCACCGGATCGACGGCGGTCCACGGTGCTCTCGGCGTCGGGTTCGCGATCCTTCTCGTAGTGTCGTTGCTCGCGCTCTATCCGTCGCCGTACGTTTACAATCCCTCGACGCACGTAACCGAGGGATCGATGTCCGGTCACGAACTCGCCCTGGAGTCGACGCCCGCGGATGCGACGTTCGTCGGCATTCGAGCCGGGCCGAATCGATTCGCAGACGCGACGGACCCGCAACTCGACCGGACGAAACGACACGGCGCGATCACCGGAGAGGAGATCGACGACGGCATCGCGAGCATCTACGACGAACCTCGCTATCTCAGCGTCACCCGACTGGACTGGGAACGAGAGGTGCGAACGTATCAGGGCTTGCGCTACTCGGACGAGCAGATCGAGTCCATTCCGCGGCAGGTGGGGGTCAACCGAATACAGACGAACGGCGACGTGACGATCTACTACGTCGACGGACAGCAGGCCTGAGATTCGACGGCCGGAGTCTCGAGACCTCGACGATCACTCCACACGGGGGATAGATTTGTGAAACCGAGTGCGGGGGACCGGGCGGGAACGTGTTCAGGGGTGGTCGAGTTCCTCGCCGTCGACGGCGAGCGTGCGGATCTCGGTTTCGCCGTCGTGGTCGTCGATCTCGAGGCTCGTGATCTCGCCGGTGAACTCCCAGACGGTGCGGGCTTCGTCCGAGCCCGACAGCCACCACTCGGCCCAGTCGTCGCCGTAGGCCTCGCCTTCGGTGAGCCAGCGGGCGTGCGCCTCTGCGGGCTGAATGTCCCCCGAAACCTCGATCCGGTAGGCGAACTGGCCGGCGACTTCGAGTCGGTGCGGACCATGGTCTTCTTCGCTCTCGTCCGCGTTTTCGCCTTCGAGGTCGCCGCCGGTCCGTTCGATAAGTTCCTCCTCGCTCACCTCTTCGCCATCGAGTTCGATCCACATGGCGTCGGGTTGGTCGACCGAGACGGCCTGGACGGGGCCGTGAACCTCGTAGGCGTCGCCGTGGCCACCGCCGGAGAGCGAGGCGACGGTCGAGAGACCGTCTTCCTCTTCGACGGTCTCGCGGTGGGCGGCGATGCGCCCGCCGGAGGGACTTTCGTAGGGCGCTTCGGTCGGGACGAGCTCACCCTCGACGGCGAGTTCGTACTCGGCGAGTTCGGCGTCGGGCTCGGTGACGAACGCGACGAGGTTCGCCTCCGGCGGTTCGTCCGGTTCGTCTTCATCGTCGCCGCTGGTCCGCTCGACGAGTTCTTCCTCGCTCACCCGCTCGCCGTTGAGTTCGATCCACATGACGTCGGGTTGGTCGACCGAGACGGCCTGGACGGGGCCGTGAACCTCGTAGGCGTCGCCGTGGCCACCGCCGGAGAGCGAGGCGACGGTCGAGAGACCGTCTTCCTCTTCGACGGTCTCGCGGTGGGCGGCGATGCGCCCGCCGGAGGGACTTTCGTAGGGCGCTTCGGTCGGGACGAGCTCACCCTCGACGGCGAGTTCGTACTCGGCGAGTTCGGCGTCGGGCTCGGTGACGAACGCGACGAGGTTCGCCTCCGGCGGTTCGTCCGGTTCGTCTTCATCGTCGCCGCTGGTCCGCTCGACGAGTTCTTCCTCGCTCACCCGCTCGCCGTTGAGTTCGATCCACATGACGTCGGGTTGGTCGACCGAGACGGCCTGGACGGGGCCGTGAACCTCGTAGGCGTCGCCGTGGCCACCGCCGGAGAGCGAGGCGACGGTCGAGAGACCGTCTTCCTCTTCGACGGTCTCGCGGTGGGCGGCGATGCGGCCGCCGGAGGGGCTCTCGTAGGGTGCTTCGGTCGGGATCAACTCGCCGTCGACGGCGAGTTCGTACTCGGCGAGTTCGGCGTCAGGTTCAGTGACGAACGCGACGAGGTGAGCGTCCTCAGGGAACTCCGGCTCGGGTTCGGGTTCCTCGCCGGCCGCGCGACCGCTGGCCGCTGCCTCGGCGCTCGTCGGGGCGCCGACGTCAGCTGGATCGGTTCGTGGATTGCCGGACGGTGAACCCCTGACATACGACGAACACGAACCGTCGACGGTTCTCGAGACGTTCGCCCGGCAGTTGTCGAGCGTGAGCTGACTGCACGAGAACGTGTTAGACCACGTGCCGCTGCCATTGTTCCACCCGACGTACTCCGGAGCGTAGACGTCGCAATTGATGAACTCGACGCCCGCCGAGAAGTAATCGCGAAACGCACGTGGCGTCCCTTTCTGCTGGGGGCCGTCGAGGACGCTGATACAATTGTTGCAGTACGATCCGTCGGAACCGAGGCGGAAGTTCCACCCGCAGTTTTCGATGTAACTGTCGTAGATGCGAACCGTCCCGCCATCACCCGTCGAGGGGTGGCCGGGTGGCGAGCCAGGATCGGACGCGTAGATGCCGTTGTCGGGCATCTGGGCGATGTAGGCGTTTCGGATCTCGAGATCGCCTGCGTGATCGTTGTGAACGTAAATTCCCGTCGGGTTGCCCCAGCTGTGATAGCCGGGCGACTCGGCGCCGGGCAGGTGGATATTCTCGATGCGGATTTTCCCGCTCGAACTCGGCGCACGAACGGTGAACGGACTCGACGAGGGTTCGTGATCCCACAGCCCTCGGACACCGACGTTTCGGATTGTGGTGTCGTTTCTGTGACAGCGGATGGCGTAGCCCGCCCCGTCGGCCGTGATATCGATTATCTTGTTCTCCCAGGTTTCGCCCGCCGAGAGCCGTTTGGTGTACGTTTCTCCTGGTCCGACTTCGATTACGTCGTAGTCGTCGTTGGAAGCCGCTCCGTTCATCGCGAGCGCCGCGACGCCTGTCGCACTCAACGCGGCCTTCAAATACGTTCGGCGATCGAACAGGGTCGCCGGATATCGTTCGTTGGAGTCCTCATTCATACCACCTGATCGCTAGTTGGTCCGTAGCGTGAACGTTCACGTTCACATGATACATCTATTTATGAGAAGGAACGTGCGCACACGAAAGAGTGACAATATATTTTTGTTGTCTTATTCGAGATAGTGTGGCGTAAACTAACAGCTTCTCCGCCCGCCCGCTCGGTTATTTCTGCCGCCGAATTTGGACCGAAACCGCTGTTTGTCCCCGATCGTGAATAATCCGGGCTGGTGTTTTGAAGACCTGTATTACGCGGTTCGGATGGCTGCTGATTCTGTCCGTTCAGCGCACCATCACCAGCCGATGGTAGTACGCGATTAACCAATGTAGTCGAACCTGATAGGTCAGTGAGTGATATGAAACCGACGACGAACTACATCCGACGTCTTCACCGGTCAGTCACGGCTACGGTAGTCGAAACGCTGGACGGGGTCAGACCGACTGTACGATGACCGAACGGGGGCGCTTGCGCTCTCGCTTTACGTTCGAGTTTGGCGGTCGAATACTCGCGACCACAGCTGGCGGTCTACTGATGGTCGTACTCGCGAGGTTGCTTGGACCCGAGGATTACGGGCTTCTATTCCTCGCGATCGCCGTGTTCGGTGTGTTGGGGGTGGCTAGCAAACTCGGAATTGCGAAATCCTGTGCCAGATACGTCGCCGAGTACAAAGAGTCAGATCCAGCGCAACTACCGCACATTCTCCGTGTCGCTCTACTGTTCAATGTAGGCGCCGTCGTCACCGTCTGTGTCGCCCTCTTGATCGGTCACCGACACCTGGCTGCGTTCCTCGACGAGCCGTCGTTGACGCCGTTGTTGTTGCTCGGTCTGGGGTACCTCGTCTTCGAGGCGCTGGCGACGTTTGCCAGGCTCGTGTTGCAGGGGTTAGAGGAGATCGAACTCGCCGCGACCGTCCACGTGACCAATCGAATCACTCGGCTCATCTTCGTCGTCGGGTTCGCCGTCCTCGGTTTCGGCGCTCTCGGCGCCCTCGTTGGCTACATTATGAGTTTCGCCATCTCGTCGCTGCTCGGCCTCTGGCTCGTCTATCGCTACTGTCTGCGAGGCATCGAACCGGCGACCTCAGTCGAATCCGGGCTGAAACGCCGCATCGGTGAATACACCGTGCCACTGACGGCGACGAGTACGGCGAACGTCCTCGACAAGCAAATCGACACCGTCCTCGTAGGCCTGTTTCTCTCGCCGATCGCCGTCTCCGCGTACGTCCTCAGCAAACAGATCGTCGAATTCCTCGAGGCACCCGTTTCGGCGCTCGGGTTCACCCTTTCGCCCACGTTTGCCGCGCAGAAAGCCGACGGGAATACGGATCGGGCAGCGCGCCTCTACGAAACCGCGCTCACTCATGCGTTGTTACTGTACGTGCCCGCCGCGGCTGGACTCGTCCTCGTCGCTGAACCAACTATCACCCTCGTCTTCGGGTCCGACTATCTGGGCGCGGTTCCCGTATTGCAGGTGCTCTCGCTGTACGCGATCTTGTTGTCCGTCACGAAGATAACGAGCAACGCGCTCGATTTCCTCGGGCGTGCGAAGGCTCGAGCGATCGTTAAGGGTTCGACGGCCCTGTTGAACGTCGCCTTGAACCTCGTGTTGATCCCGCTGATCGGCGTCGTCGGCGCCGCAATCGCCACGGTGATCACCTACTCGATCTACACCGGGGCGAATCTCTATATTATCCACCGGGAACTCGATTTGCGCCTCGGACTGGTCGCCCGAAGAACCGGGGCGATCATCGGTGTGGCTGCGGTGATGACCGGTACCATCTACCCGATGTACGGTAGCATCGATGGCTGGCCATCCCTACTTGGAGTCGTCCTGTTCGGTGTCGTCGTGTGGGCGCTGTGCTCACAACTGGCCGGACTCCTCGAACTTCCACGAACCCAGATCAACTCATGACACAAACGTATCCCTTCACGACCGAACGTGCGGACCGACCATCCACCGAAATACTCGTCTGCCCGGACTGTTCGGACCGTGTTTCACTCCGACAGCAATCCTGTACGGGTTGTGAGACGACGGTGATCGATCTCCAGGGCGTTATCTCGTTCACCGAGGACGACCATCGTGGAGATGTTCCCGATCACGATGTCGACCTCGCTTCGTTTACCGACGCGCTCCGATCGAACTCGATGCGCACGGCCATCGACCACGTCGCTATCGACGCCAGTGAGTGCGAGACGTTCCTGACAGATCTCCTTGACGTCCGCCGCGACGTCTGGCACGCGCTCGTAGACGGCCACATTAGTGGACGCTGTCTCGATCTCTACGCAGGGTACGGTCGACGTTCGATTGCCCTTTCGGCGCGTGCTGAATCCGTCCACGCTGTCGATCCGTCCCTGTCGAAACTCACGATCGCCTCGCTACGCGAAGACGCACCGAGGCACAGTCGTATCGTCCCGGTACACACCGAACTGAACCGGTTACCGTTCGCCCCGGCTTCATTCGATACCATCGTCGTGGATCTCTCGGGCCGATCGAACGTGAAAGAGACGCTACGGGAGCTTTCGCCCTATCTCAGAGACGGCGGCTCTCTCCTCGCTATCGTGGATGGCTGGTCGAAGAGAACCGGGATCGCGTCACTTGCGGGTCTCGTGAGCGACGAGGTACGTCTGTCGAGTGGCGTGCGTCCCGGAACGCCGAGCGGCTATCGATCCGTTGCGTCCGATCTCGGCTTCGACGCGTGTTCCGTCTATGCGCTATTCCCGAGCGCGTCGCGCCCACTCTACGCGTACGAAGTCGGCTGTGACCGTGCGTCCCGGTGGCTGTTCGAATCGGAACTGCCGAATCGGGATCGACTCGCATCGGCGATCGATCCGGTTCTTCCGCTGGTCCGGAACAGCGGCATTCTCGAAGGGAGCCTGCCGAGTTACCTCCTCGCGTGCTCGAAGACGCCGACACGCGACGCTCCGTCGAGATTCGACGCACCGGTTGCTGTTGCTGGTCGCGCCCGATCCGTCGTTCTCGACGTCGGGGTAGACGGTATCACCGACGTCTGGAAGCTTCCGAATCGTCCCGGACACGCACTGCTCACGGAGCGGGAAAATTCGCTGTTGTGGCGGCTCCACGAACTAGATGTCGACGTGACCGAGACGCTTCCCGATGGCGAACCGGTCGAGTCTCCGATCGGAGTAGCCCGCCACGAACGTCCTGTTCGTGGGCGGCCGCTCGACGAGTCACTCGCCGATCACCCCGACGACTTCGAACAGGTCCTCGAAACCGGATACGAGTGGCTAGCGTCGTTCCAGCGAACCGTTCGCGGTGACTCGATCGAACGATCACCGACGTCGGTTCGTGACGAACTCTCATTCGACCCCGCCGGCGTGGACCCGCCCCAGATCGAGACACCCGTTGTAACGTTCGAAACGCCGATTCATGGCGACTTCATCGCCCGTAACATCCACGTCGAGAACGGATCGATAACCGGCGTAATCGATTGGGAGTACGGTATTCCAGACGGGTGTCCGGTCGTCGATGCGGGCCGTCTCTTGATAGATGCGGCCCTTCAGACCGTTGGCGACTTCGATGGGGCTGTTCGCACCGTACTCTGTGGGGATACCGAGTACGCAGTTCGAGCGAGAGCGGCCGTTCAGGAGTACTGTGATGCGGTCGATCTGCCATACCGAACCTTCGAACGGTGTCTTCCGGCGACGTACGTCCACCGCCTCGAACTCGACTTCCAGGTCGATGCCCCGAGCACGTACGGGTCGCGCGTGGCGGAGCGAGCCCGACGCGCGCAACGTCTCGCCGACTCTGTGGGAGAGATGACACTATCGGTGTGATCGGACGAGACTCTGCCTCGACGACCGACGATCTACCACGTCCACGGTCATGGGTCCGACAGCGCTCCAGTCGAGGAACTCGGCGGATCTCGGTGACCCGGAGAACCCGCTAGTCCCGATCGACGCGATCTCGGGGCCGGCCCGACCACCGGTCGAGTTCCGGTTCGATTCAGACCGGATCGATCGATTCGCCGTCGACGGCGAGCGTGCGGATCTCGGTTTCGCCGTCGTGATCGTCGATCTCGAGGGTGGTGATCTCGCCGGTGAACTCCCAGGCGGTCCGGGCTTCGTCCGACCCGGAGAGCCACCACTCGGCCCAGTCGTCGCCGTAGGCGTCTCCTTCTTCGAGCAACTCGGCGTGTTCTGCGGCCGGACGAATCTTCTCAGTGACCTCGATTCGGTAGGCGAATTGTCCTGCGACGTCGAGCGTTCGAGGCTCGTGAGGGTCTTCGACCCCACCGCCGTTCGCCGCTTCTTCGGCCGTCCGCGGACAGCCCTCGGGGATGGAGTCCCACGGCACGCCCGCCGAGGTCCCGCTGACGCTCGACGATCTCGCGCCGCCGTGGGCGGTTTCTGACTCCCATCGCGCATCGACCATCGTCAGCGAGGCGTCGTCGGATTTGTTCCAGACGGCGTCGCCGAGTGCGAGGTCGCTCTCGTGTCCGCCGATGTCACAGTCGACGATCTCGGCGTCCTCGTAAAACTGCCAGTGCCCGCGCTGGGAGCCGCCCGCGGCGCAGCTGTTCTCGAGCGTCGACCCGCGGGTTCCGAGCCGAAAGTTCGAGACGTCGTTGTTCTTCGCGTAGGAATTTCTGATCGCGACCGTCCCGCCAGCCCCGGGGATCGGGTGCTGGTTCGAATTTCCCGGTCCGGAGGCGTAGATGCCGTTGTCGGTCCAGTTCTGGACGTTGACACGGTCTATCTCCAGGTGACCGGCGTGGTCCCAGTAGACGTAGAGACCGGTCGCGTTCCCGTCCCCGCAGGTGACGTCGAGACAGACGTTCTCGATGGTTCCCGTCCCGTCTGGATCGGTCACCCGAGCGCGAAACGGTTCTGCGTGTCCACCCTCGAAGTGGCCGGTGATTCCGACGTTGCGGATCGTCCAGTCGGTTCCGTCGGCCTGGATGTCGTAGACGGCCCCGGGTTCGGAGATGTCGATCAGGACGTTCTCCCACGTTTCACCGCTTCCGACGGTCTTTCGGAACGTTTCGCCGGCGCCCACGGTGATCGTCTCGTAGTCCGTCGCGGCGGCGACTCGCCCGCTCGCCCCGTTCAACAGTCCGAACGATCCCAGCATCGCACCGGCGCCGAGAAGGTATCCGCGTCGACTCGTTTCACGTGTGTCAGTACGTCGATCGGTCGCGTCAGCTTCGTCCATTCGTCTCTCCGGAACGGTGGACACCCCTAACCAGTTGAGCTTCAGGTGTTGATGGTATATTGCCCAGTGGATACTCTCGTCGCCTGTTAACTAGGCGCCACTGTGGTACGTTCGCATTCGTTCGCGGGGGCGGTCCAAGGCGGGGTGGCTCCGGTACACCGTAGATTCTGCCCCGGCCCACCCGCCCAGTCCCGGTCCGATTCAGACCGGATCGATGTTCGGGCGGAACTCCTTCAGGGACGGTCGAGTTCCTCGCCGTCGACGGCGAGCGTTCGAATCTCGGTCTCTCCGTCGTAGTCGTCGATCTGGAGGTTCGTTATATCGCCCGTGAACTCCCAGACGGTTCGCGCCTCGTCCGAGCCCGACAGCCACCACTCCGCCCAGTCGTCGCCGTAGGCATCGCCCTCGGAGAGCCACTGCGCGTGGGCGTCAGTCGGTCGAATCTCGCCGGAGACGTCGACGCGATATTCGAACTGGCCGGCGACTTCGAGTCGGTGCGGGCCATCGTCCTCTTCGACGTACTCGCTGTGGTCGAGTTCCTCGCCGTCGATGGCGAGCGTGCGGATCTCGGTTTCGCCGTCGTGATCGTCGATCTCGAGAGTCGTGATCTCGCCGGTGAACTCCCAGACCGTCCGTGCCTCGTCCGAACCGGAGAGCCACCACTCGGCCCAGCCGTCGCCGTAGGCGTCTCCTTCCTGAAGCCAGCGGGCGTGCGCCTCGGCGGGCTGAATCTCGCCAGAGACCTCGATCCGGTATTCGAACTGACCGGCGACCTCGAGGGTGGACGGTCCGTCGTCTTCGTCCTCGTCGCCGCCAGTTCGCTCGATCAGCTCTCCCTCGCTCACCCGTTCGCCGTCGAGTTCGATCCACATGGCGTCGGGCTGGTCGACGGTGACGTCGCGGACGGGACCGTGAACCTCGTAGGCGTCGCCGTGGCCGCCGCCCGATAGCGAGGCGACGGTCGAGAGGCCGTCCTCTTCTTCGACGGTCTCGCGGTGGGCGGCGATGCGGCCACCGGAGGGACTCTCGTAGTGTGCTTCGGTCGGAACCAACTCGCCGTCGACGGCCAGTTCGTACTCGGCGAGTTCGGCGTCGGGTTCGGTGACGAACGCGACGAGGTGGGCGTCCTCGGGCAACTCCGGCTCCGGTTCGGGTTCTTCGCTGGCCGAGCCACCGTTCGCGGCCGCTTCGGCGCTCGTCGGACAACCCGCCGGGACGCGATCTCGGGGGCTTCCGACCGACGAGCCGTTGATGTTCGAACGCGTGTTGCCGCCGTGGGCGGCTTCGGTCTCCCACCGCGACCCGGTGAGCGAGACGCGCGCCCTGTCGGCTTTCGACCACGCCGAGTCGCCGACGGCGACGTCGCTGCCGTTCGATCCCAGGTCGGAGTCGTACACGTCGGTCTCCTCGTAGGCGGCCCACAGCCCGCGGTGGCGGCCGCCGACGGCCACGCAGTTGTCGAGGTACGAACCCGTGCTGCCGAGTCGGTACGCGGACGTGTTGCAGTCTTTGACGTAGGAGTTAGAGATGTGGACCTCGCCGCCGTGACCGGGGGTCGGGTGCGCGCTGGAGTTACCCGGCTCGCTCGCGTAGAAGCCGTTGTCCGGGAAGTTCTGCATGTAGATGCGATCCATCTCGAGGGTGCCGACGTGGTTCGGCCAGACGTAGATACCCGTCTCGCCGTGGTGTTCGCCCGAACTACGCCGCGTTCGGGTCGTCACCTCGAAGCAGACGTTCTCGATCACGCCGGTGCCATTCGAATCGGTTACGCGCACCCTGAACGGGTCTTCGTTCCGGCCCGTATCTTCCAGGTGGCCGCGGATGCCGACGTTCCTGATCGCCCAGTTCGAACCGGACGCGCTGATGTCGTAGCGCGCGCCGGATGCGGAGACATCGAGCAGGACGTTCTCCAGTGTGTCACCGCTACCGAGTCGAATCGTGTGGGTCTGGCCGGACGGAACGACGATCTCCTCGTATCCGTCGTCGCCCGACGCCGCGGCGCTTCCCGCGTTCAGGAGAGCGAGCGAGCCGATGAGCGAGCCAGCACCGAGTAAGTACGATCGACGGCTGGTTTCGTTCCCGACCGACTGTCGGTCGGACGAGTGTGTCTCTTTCATGTGATTGTTCGAACCGCCAGAGCGCCAGTATCTCTTGACCTTCAAGATTGCATCTTATATAGCGGGTCGGTACGGTCCGGCTACTATGAGGGTTGAAACCACGTGAAGGGTCACCACCGTGCGTGATTTCGTTCGTGAACGCGGTCTCTCTCGCGACCGACGTCGCATCGGGATCGAATCAGCTCTCTGCAGACGTTTTGGCGTGTCCTTCCCGGAGGCGCTCTCCGGGTATCGGTCGGCCACCGACGCCCGACGGGCGGGTAACTGGGAGATTACTATGCGCGTCGCTGGTCGACCGAACGAATATCTCGAAACATGAGTGAACGTGATCCCAACGTATTCGTCCTGACCGTCGACTCGCTTCGGTGGGACGCCTACGATCGATTGATGTCTGAGGTCGGCGAGGTCGTCCCGGGCACGACGTTCACCCGGGCGTTCGCGACGGCGAGCAACACCGGGAGTTCGATGCCGACGCTGGCGGCGGGCGTCTACTGCGACGAAGTGGCCGACGGCACGCCGAACCTGGACCTCGGCGAGACGAGCGAGGACGACGGCCTCACGACGCTTGCCGAGGCGCTCTCGGCGGCCGGATACGACGCCTCCCTCTGGAGTGACAACGTCATCTTCGGCGAGGCGCGAAACTACGATCGGGGCTTTAGCGACGGTCGGACCGGGACGCCGAGCTGGAAGAAGCGCGCGCAGACCGTCGTCCAGGGAACCGGCTCGGCTCGGCTGTTCAACGCCTGTCGCTGGGCGTACTTCAACGTCTTCGACCGAATCGAATCGACCCTCTCCTCGAATTCCAGCTACTACGTCCCGGCGAAAACGCACCACCAATCGGTTCTCGACGCGCTCTCGGGAACGGACGGCGGCCAGGCTCACTGGATCCACTACATGGACGTCCACCACCCGTTCGAACCGCCCGCCGAGTACCTGGCCAAGCGTGATCTCAACGCGCCGCGGCGGCCGGCGGAACTCGCGGAACTCTCCTCGTCTGCCATCATCCAGAACGCGGGCGGCGAGACGACGCACGGGGACGTCGAAGACATCGAGCAGGCCTACCTGGCCGCATGCGAACACCTCCGCGACGAACTCGTCTCGTTCGTCGAGACGCTTCGCGACCGGGGTCACTACGACCCGGGCCACGACGTGCTGGTACTCACCGCAGACCACGGCGAGGGGTTCGACCGCGACCTCCACGGCATGCTCGGGCACACGCCGACCCCGGCGTTCTGGGACGACCTCGTCCACGTCCCGCTGCTCGTCTCGCTTCCCGACTGGGAGCACGAGCGGGTCGACTACCAGGTGAGTCTGATCGACGTCGTCCCGACGATTCTGTCTGCGCTCTCCCTGTCGGTTCCGGACTCGTGTCAGGGCGTGGCCGCCTCGTCACCAGCGGAGCTCCACCGCTCGCACGTCTACTTCACGGCGACCGGTCCCTACCGATCCTATCACGGCGTTCGTAACGAACACGGCTGGAAGCTGTTCGCCGACCGCATCAGCGAGTCGAGCGGGATCGAACTCATGGGGACCGACGAGCGCGACGACCACGAACGCGTCCTGCTCACGACGGTCGACGACGGCGAGGAGACGATCCGCTACGAGCGATCGCTCGACGAAGATGGGGTGCCGACGGAATCGACGGCGTCGACGCGCTGGCGCGGCTTACACGAACGGCTGTCCGACCAGCGCGGCGGGGTCGCCACTCGACGGTTCGACGCCCAGCTCTCGGCGGAGACCGTCGAACAGTTAGAACAGCTCGGCTACGTCGACAACGTCCGGTGACGGGGACGTCGTACCGGTCGGTCGGGTTCCGGTCGCTCCGCCGGCGTCACGGTTCGTCTGACTTCAGGTGATCACTCGACATGCCGATCAGCACCGAACAGATTCGAGATATCAAGGCGTCGTTCGTCGCTCGAATCGTCCACACGGTGACGAACGGGCTCCTCGTCGTCGCGCTCGCGAGTTACCTCCTCGGACCCGACGAGTACGGATTGCTGTTTCTGGTACTCTCGATACTGGTGGTGGCGCAGGTGTTCGCCGACCTGGGCGTCTCCCGATCGGCCGCGCGGTACGTCTCGGAGTACAAGGAGACCGATCCCGGACAGGTTCCACACATCGTCCGCGTCTCGCTCGCGTTTCGGGTGATGATGCTCGCCGTCGTCTGTCTCGCGGTCGTACTCGCCCGACCGTGGATCGCGGCGGTGCTCGACGAACCCGCGCTGGCCTCGTTGCTCGTCGTCGGCGTCTGCTACCTGGCGTTCAAGTCGCTGACGGCCTACCACGTCGGCCTCTTTCAGGGATTCAGTCGACTCGAGTACAGCGCGGCGGTCGGCATCGTCGACAACGTCGGCCGACTCGTCTTCGTCGTCGGGTTCGTCGCCCTCGGCTTCGGGGTGGTCGGAGCGCTCGCCGGCTACGTCGTCGGGGCGGTGCTCGCGACGGCGCTCGGGCTCGCGATCCTGTACTGGAAGTGCTACCGCCCCTGCGAGCGAGCCGAACGGGCGGAGCCCGGACTCAAACGCCGCATCCTCGAGTACAGCGTCCCGCTGACGGCCTCCGAGAGTGCGAACGTCGTCGATCGCCGGGTCGACATTCTCCTGGTCGGGTTCTTCCTGACGCCGGCCGCCGTGGGATTCTACACCCTCGCAAAGCAGATCACGGAGTTCGTCGAGGCGCCCGCGGGCTCCGTCGGGTTCGCCCTCTCGCCGGCCTACGGCGAGGAGAAGGCGAGAGATCGACTCGATCACGCGGCCCGGATCTACGAAACCTCGTTCTCGTACGTCCTCTTGCTGTACGTTCCGGCAGCCGTCGGCATGGTCCTGCTCGCCGAACCGGGGATCACGATCGTCTTCGGCGACGAGTACGCCGGAGCGGTGCCCGTCCTCCAGATACTCTCGCTCTTCGTGCTCTTTAAGGCGATAAACAGCATCACGACCCAGTCGATCGACTACCTCGGTCGCGCCAGAACGCGCGCCATCGTCAAGGGCATCACCGCCGCGGGGAACGTCGCGTTGAACATCGTGCTCATCCCGACGATGGGCCTCGTCGGGGCGGCGATCGCGACCGTCGTGACGTTCGGCGCCTACACGCTGGCGAACGTCGCCATCATGCACGCCGAGTTGCCGATCCGAACGAAACGGTTCGTCGGCGTCGCCGCGGGCACGACGGCCATCTCGATCCTGATGGGCTTTGTCGTCCTCGCGCTCGCACCGTTCATCTCCGGCTACCTCACGCTGTTCGGCGTCGTCGGCGTCGGCGTCGGGATCTGGGCGGCGCTCGTCACCGCGACCGGCCTGGTCGACCTGCGCGAATCGATCGCGACCTTCGTCTGACGGTCGTGTCGATAAACCGGTGCCGTGGGGCCGGTACGTGGTCCGTACGACGGGCGTTCTGCGACCGCGACGGGGGCACGCGGTCGTTTCTTTCGTCGACGATTCTACGCGCACCGACTACGACCTCGCTAACAAAACCCTCACCGGACGTGGCGTTCTCCGAATGCGGTATCTCGTATACACCAACACGCCGGCGCACGTCCACCTCTATCGAAACGCCGTGGCCCGACTCGAAGCGGCGGGCCACGACGTCCTCGTGCTCGGGCGCGATTACGGTTGCACCGTCGCCCTCCTGGAGTGGTACGACCTGCCCCACGAGGTCTACGGCTACTGCGATACCTCGAAGTGGTCGCTGTTCGCGCGGCTGCCATCCCACTACACGCGTGCCATCCGCACCGCCAGGAACTTCGATCCCGATCTCATCTTCGGAATGGGCGGCTACGCCGCACACACCGGTGCGCTCCTCAGAACGCCGGTGGCGCTGCTCATCGACTCGGAAGTAACCGGGCTCGATCACGCTGTTTCGACGCCGTTCGCCCGCGCCGTCCTCACGCCCGATACGTTCCAGACGCGGCTCTGTGACGATCACTTCGTCTTCCCCGGGCTCAAAGAGTGCGCGTACCTCCACCCGAAGGAGTTCGCGTATCAGTCGACGCGCGACGGTGGACCGTCCATCCGCGACCGTCTCGGGCTGGCCGCCGACGAACCGTTCGTCATCGTCCGGTTGAACGCGTTCGGTTCCCACCACGACGTGGGCAAAGGCGGGTTCACGCCCGCTCGCCGTCGCCGCCTGATCGACCGACTCGCCCAGCACGCGACCGTCCTCGTCTCGGACGAGGGCGGCGATATGACCTACGACGGCGTTCCGGCCAGACCGTTCTCGGTCCACCCGGCCCTGTTGCACGACGCGCTCGCGGAGGCGTCGCTCCTGGTCGCGGACACGCAGACGATGGTCACGGAGGCCGCCCTCCTCGGGACGCCCGCCGTGCGCTCGAACTCGTTCGTCGGCGACGAAGACATGGGCAACTTCCGCGCGCTTTCGCGCCACGGATTGATCTTCAACGAGGCCGAGTTCGACGCGGCCATCGAGCGCGCCGAGACGCTGCTCTGTGCGGACGGAATCGACGCCGAGTGGCGCCGTCGACGCGACGCCTACCTCGCCGACCGGTGTAACCTGACCGACGTCATCGTCGACGTCGCCACGGCTGAAGGGAGAGCCGAACGCGTCGCTACTCTCAGCCCGTTCGGCGAACGCGACCGAGCGGCGGTCCCAGCAGAAGCCACCCGGGCGGACGCCCCGATCCCGAAGTAAACGGTCACCGAGTGAGTTCGCTCACCGAGAGAGATCTCTCGCCACCGGCGTTCGCTCACCGACCGAGATTCCGAATTGACGAGTTCGCTCGCCGACCGAGATGGCCTCGCCAAGCGACGTCTTTCCCCACGGTATCGACCTCGTACCGACCCGTCCGAGCGGGAATGCCTCGCGTAACGAAACGGGATCATCTCGAACGCTGATACGACATGACGACCGTCGGCGAGCGGACGGACGAGACGCCCCGGTCGGACGAATCCAAGCCGCCCCGGTCGGACGAATCCGATCCGTACCAAATACGCCCGTTTCGTGACGGGGACGCGGACGGCTACCGCCAGCTGTACGAGGACGTGTTCGACGACGAAGCGTCCCGGGACTGGTTCGCCTGGAAGTACCGGGAGAACCCCTTCGCAGACCACGTTCCGATTTTCGTCGCGACGGCCGACGGCGAGGTGGTTGGTGCGCGCTCGTTCTTCGCTCTCCCGTTGCGCGTCGGCGACCGAACGATCCGGTCGCTCCAGCCCTGCGACACGATGGTGGCGCCCGACCACCGTCGTCGCGGGATCTTCACCCGCCTGACCGAACGAGCGCTCGCGACGTACCGGGCGGACGAGACGCGACTGTGTTTCAACTTTCCGAACGCGAAGACGCTCCCCGGCAACCTGAAACTCGGCTGGCGGGTGGTCTCGCCCCAGCCCGTCTGGTACCGAATCCAGGATCCGCGGGCGCTCGCCCGCACCGTGAGTGACCGCCGATCGGTGCGTCTCGGCGCGGCCCTAGGCGCGCCGGTGCTCGCGGGCTACACGAAAACGAGGGCGACACTCGGCCGGCTGGGCCGCGGATACGTCACCGTCGAACGCCACGAGTCGGTCCCGGCCGAGCGACTCGCCGCCCTCTCCGATCGAACCGACCGATCCGGCATCCGCGTCCCGCGAACTGAACGATTTCTCGAGTGGCGCTATCGCAACCCTCGCTGGGCGTACCGAACCTACTTCCTCCGGTCGAACGGTCGCGACGCGGCGGCGATGGTGGTCGGAACCCGCGACGAATCCGAACTCACCAAGACGAAACTCCTCGACGTTCTCGCCCCGCCGTCGAACCGCACCGACGCGGCCGCCCGCTTCATTCCCGACGTTCTCGACGACTGTCGCGAATCGACCCTCGTCGCCTCGCTCGCCGATTCCGTCCCCCCGGATGCGCTGGCGCGCTACGGCTTCCTGCCGGACGACCGACTCCCGCTCGATCGCCTCACGGCCACCACGACGCTCGTCGCGCGTCCGCTCGAAGACGACGGGTGGACCGTAGACGGCGTTCCCATCGACGACCCCTCGTCGTGGACGCTCTCGTTCGCCGACCAGGACCGAAACTGAACCGCGAGCTGGTGGCGCGTCGAAGTAATGCGGTTTCAGGTTCGTTCGTTTCGACCCGCGCTGCTCACGGTTCGCATGCGCTCACCGTTCGCCAATACGCGGTTCTCGGCCCTTCGGGATTGAAAATATGCACCCTTCGACCCGCGCTGCTCACGGTTCGCATGCGCTCACCGTTCGCCAATACGCGGTTCTCGGCCCTTCGGGCCTCGAATCGCGTTATCCACCAACGCCGGATCGCCGCCGTCGATCGGCGTCGCTTCGGTCTCGTCCACCTCGTCGAACGCAGAAAGCAGCGCACTCGGCGTACCGACCCAGGCGCCCAGTTCCTGAGCGCGTTCGACGAGCCAGCGGTAGAGCCACCGGTGGCCCGGAAACTCGCGCTCGTTGAAGTACCGGGGGTGCCAGAGTACGGTCATGACGGCCTCGTTCGCAGCCGCTTCGAGCAGGAGTTCCTCGCAGGTCATCCGGGCCGCCTCGGGCTTTCGGTCCGGATCGGGCAGCGCCTGCTCCATGATCGTGAGCGGGAAGACGCGAAAGTCGTCGCCGAACGGCCTGATCGGCCGGTAGCCGTTGTGAAAACCACACCGGGTGCCGGAGCCGAGGCTGGCGTCGTATCGCAGCCCGATCTCCCGGTGATGGCGCCACGTCTCGGGGATCGAACACCGGAGGTAGTGCTGACGGCCGCCGACGACCGCGGAATCGATGTCCGCCGACAGGCCGTCGATACCTTCGTCCACCGATCGACCATCGATATCGACGTCCGCCGACCGACTGCCGGTACCTTCGTCCGCCGAGTGGCCGTCGGTCTCGGCGTCCGTCGCCTCTTCGGCATCCATCTCTTCGAGGATCGATTCGAGCACGTCCACCTCGTGGGCGAGGCGGTCCCGGTCCAGTGCGGAGTGGTACGAGCCGTGAAGACCGACCTCCCACCCGCCTTCGGCCAGCGACCGAATCGCCTCGGCGACGTCCGAACTCGCCGGATCGTACCGGCCGAGGTGTTGAACCCAGTTCGTCGGTGAGAGCCAGTCGCGAACCGGTCGTTCCGAAAGCAGGTGCTGCTCGTTGAGGAAGTAAAACGCGGAGCGAACCCCGAGTTCGGCTTCGAGGTCGGCGATCTCCTCGAACTGCCAGTAGGGGTTTTCTCCCGATACCAGCGTCTTCAGGTGGTAGCCAGAGCGCTCCGCCAGACCGTAGTACAGCGAGCGAATTCCCTTGTACGGCCGGTCGACGTCGTGGGTGAGACACAGCGCGAACGCGGCGTCGTCGGGTAACGGCGACCAGTCCCAGCACGCGTCCGGCGGGAGACTGGGTTCGTCTTCGAGCGGCCGCTCGATCGTCTCTCCCGGCGAACCGGTGGCGTTCGTCCCGTCTCGATCCGATCGACGGCCGAGCGCGACCTGTTCTGCCGACTCGCGCTCGACCGGGTTCGGCAGTCGGCCGAACGGGGACACTGTGCGGTTCGAACCTGACTCACGCATCCGTTCTCACCCGCGATTCGAGGTCGTCGACGATGCGCTCGGCGGCCGTCCCACCCCCGTACAGCGCCGGTTTTTCGGGCGGATCGCTCGCCGCTTCGATGGCCGAGACGATCCGGCACTCGTCCGCGCCGACGAGCGTGTTCCAGCCCGCTTCGACGGTCTCGACCCACTCGGTCGTCTCGCGGAGGGTGACGCAGGGCGTATCGAGGTAGAACGCCTCCTTCTGGACGCCGCCCGAGTCCGTCGCGACGCACTCGGCTCGCGTGAGTAACCAGAGGAACGTCCGGTAGCCGACCGGATCGACGATCATCAATTCATTCGTCGCCCGCTCCCACAGGCCGTCCCGACGCAGCGCGTCGACGGTACGCGGGTGGGCGGGAAGGACGACCGGTCGATCTAGCCGGACGAGCCCCTCGACGATCGAGCGCAGTCGCGCCGGCTCGTCCGTGTTTCCCGCGCGGTGGACCGTCGCCAGCACGAACGATTCGGGCAGGTTCGCGGGATCGATCGACCCGTTCGGACCGGCGAGTTCGTCGGCCGGTTCGATCAGTCCCGAGGACAGCCGGTCGTGGACGGCCAACAACGTGTCGTACATCACGTCCCCGGTCTGGACGACGGATTCGGTGATCCCCTCGCCTGATAGATTCGTAACGGCGTCCTCGCTCGGCGCGTAGCAGACGTCGGCCAGGTGGTCCGTCCCGATCCGATTGATCTCCTCGGGCATCCGTCGGTCGCCCGAGCGCAACCCCGCTTCGACGTGGACAAGCGTCGTCGGTCGCTTCGCCGCCGCGAGCGCGGCCGCCAGCGTGGAGTTCGTATCGCCGTAGACCAGGACGGCGTCCGGGCGCTCCTCGTCGATCAATCGTTCGACCTCGACCATGACGGCCGCCGTCTGGGCGGCGTGCGTGTCCGAGCCGACGTCTAAGTTGTAGTCGGGCTCGGCGAGATCGAGTTCGTCGAAGAACACGGCCGAGAGCTCGGGATCGTAGTGCTGACCGGTGTGAACGATCGTCTCCTCGATTCGACCGCTGAGCGCCCTGGAGACGGCCGCCGCCTTGACGAATTGCGGGCGCGCCCCGACGACCGTGAGGATCTGTGGTGGCTCCGAAGACGTGCGGACGGCCTCGTTCGATCCGTCGCCCGTCCGACTCACGTTCGTTCACCTCCGATCGGGGGTCTGGGATCGGGACCGAACGGTTCGCTACACCACCGATCGCCGGCGATCGCGAGCGCGAGCATGGCGGCTCCGAGGACCCCGATGAGGAGCGACTGGACGACGATACCAGAGCCGAACCCAGCGGTCACGAGGCCAACGCTGAGTCCGACCAGCCCAGAAACACCGGCGAGGACGCCGACGATCAACGCGACCGCGAGCGGATGGGGGCCCGTAGCGACGTACTGCCGGCCGTACCGCCAGGCGGCCCGGCGGACGAGCAGCCACGAGAGCGACGGAACGAACCGCGAGTACCGAATGTGACTCTGCTCGTCGCCGTAACGGGCGGCCATCGGTACGTCCTCGATGCGGAATCCGGCGACGTTCAGGTGTACGAGGACGTCGTTACAGAAGCCGTAGCCCTCGTAGAGGCGGTCGATCTCGATCGCTTCTAACGCCTCTCTGGAGATCGCCGTGTAGCCGTTCTGCGGATCGCTCATCCCCCAGTAGCCGCTGACACAGCGGGTGAGTCCCGTCAGTAGTCCGTTTCCGAACAGTCGCCAGGTTGGCATCGACTCGCGGTGGGTCGAACTCGAGAGCCGATTCCCCTTCGCGTACGCCGCCCGCCCGTCCGTGACGGGTTCGACGATCTGTGCCAGGTGGGCCGGATCCATCTGGCCGTCTCCGTTCATGACGGCGACGACGTCGATGCCGTCGGCGAGCGCGAGCTGATAGCCGGTCTTGATCGCGCCGCCGACGCCGCGGTTTCGATCGTGACGGACGGCGATGGCCTGCGGAGCGTCCTCCGCGCCTGCTCCGCCGCGCGGGACACCCGGGACGGCTGAATCCGACTCGACAGCCGCATTCGGTGTCTCGACCGCTTCGGTCGTGTCGGGGCGGCTCACGCCTTTCGCTCCGGCGTCGTCCGGTCGAACTCGGCCGCCATCGGTCGAGAGGCGCCACGCACGCCGGGTCGGATGCGCCGTCTCGAATTCCCTGTCCGTCTCGTCGTCTCGACTCCATCTCGAATCGCCGGTCGATACCGTCGTGTCTTCAGTTGCTCCGACCAATCTCCCGACCGCATCGCCGCTCGGCGGTGAGCCGTCGATCGCGCCCCCGGTCGATCGCTCGTTGACCGTCACCACGGCGGCTTCGATCTCCGACCAGGTGTCGTCGGTCGAGCAGTCGTCGACGACGTAGGCTCGATCGACGATCGCGGGGAGGGTTTCGATTACGTCCCCGACGAATCCCGACTCGTTGTACGCGGGGATCACGACGCCAACTGTCTGGCCATCGTACATGCTGTTGAACCGTTCTGACGGTGCGAGAAACACGGGGTTAGTAACGAACGCCATTCCCGATCGTCCGCCGACGCGATCCGTCGAGACGGGTCGGGTATGTGGCGAGTAACCGAGGTCATCCGGCCCGAACGACGTCCGTTCGTCGGCCCCGTTACGCCTCGTTGAGCGCGAAACGGCCCTCGCGGTCGCACGCGACGAGGTGGTAACCGTCGCCTTCGCCCCGCTGACTCACCCGGCTCCCGTCCAGTCTTATTCCGACGGCGGACGTAGGGTCGGTGTGACCGAGGGCGATCCGTCCCACTCGGCGACCTGTTCGTACTGCGGGGAGTCGACTCCCCGACCCGACAGCGACGGCTGGTGTTCGACGGGCTGTCGACGCCTCCGGTCTGCGTTCGATCCGGTCCCAGATCGCCGCGCATCCGAACCGGCGGGAGTGGACGAAGCGCTCTCGCGAACCTTCGTCCGAGTCGACGGGATGCACTCCGCTCACTGCGAGCGGTATCTGGAGCGGGTCGCGACCGCTCACGATGCCGTCGTCGATGCCAGCGCCAGCTACGTGACGGAGACTGTCCGGGTCGATCACGACCCGGATCGCCTGTCGCCCGACGCCCTCGCGGATCGACTCAGCCGACTCGGCTACACGGCATACAGACGAGACGGGAGCGACGAACCTGCTGGCGAACGGTCGACCCGATCGGTCGGCGACCGGGGCGATGGCGAATCGGATCGACGAGACGAACCGGTCGCTCGCGCCGACGACACCGAATCGCCGTACCGGTCGCGCGAGATGGCTGGCCACCGAAAGCGGCGACACGACGACTCGCTCGCGGTTCGGTACGTCGTCGGCGTCGTTTTCGGTTCGTTCCTCCTCGTCCCGTACGTCGCCATCTTTTACCCGGTGTATCTCGCGGAACTCGTCAGCTGGGGGCCGCTCGCGCTGTACGAGGACGCGTTCGAGTCGCTCGATTCGATCGTCCTCCCGCTGTTTCTCGTCCTCACCGGTGCGGTGATCTACCTGACCGGTGCGCCGCTGGTGCGCGGGGCCGTCGTCGCCATTCGCCTCCGTCGGCCGAACGCCCAGCTCCTCGCCGTGTTGCCCGTCGCCGCGGCGTACGTGTACGCGACGATGGCAGTGCTCGGCGGGCGAAACGACGTCTACTTCGACTTCGCGATCGTGACGGCGACGCTCGTGATGGGTGCCATCTTCTGGGAGGCGAACGTCAAGCGCGACGCCTACGCGCGACTCACCGACCTGACGCGGTCGACCGTCGACGCCGCCAGACGCTACGAGGACGACGGTTCGACCGACGTGGTCGCCGTCGAGCGCTTAAATCCCGGCGATCGCATCCTCGTCAGGCAAGGCGAGCGAATTCCGGTCGACGGGACGCTCGCGGACGGAACGTGTACGGTCGAGGAGGCGATCGTCACCGGCGAATCGCTCCCGCGGCGTCGGTCCGCCGGCGACGCGGTGATCGGCGGTTCGGCGGTCACCGGCGGCGCGGCCGTCGTCTCGGTCGGGGATCGGACGACGAGCCGTCTCGATCGGCTTACGCGGACCGTCTGGAACCTCCAGAGCGCCCGTCACGGGGCGACGGTGCGAGCCGACGCCGTTGCGGAGCGGGTGCTCGCGATCGTCGTCGTCGCGGCCGTCGTCGTCGCGGCGGCGAGCCTGTTCTTCGGGGCCGACGCGTTGGATGCCGCGCGTGCGTCCCTGCTGACCGTTCTCGTCGCGAGCCCCTGGGCCATCGCGTTCGCGACGCCCGTCGCCGTCGCCACGACTATCCGCGAGGCGGCCGAGGCGGGGATCGTCGTCTTCGACGAGACCGTCTTCGACCGACTCCGCGCGGTCGACACCGTCGTCTTCGACAAGACGGGGACGCTCACGACTGGTGAGATGACGGTCGTCGACGCGTGGGGACCCGCGTCGGCGCTAACGGCGGCGGCCGCACTCGAACGACGGGCCGCTCACCCGGCCGGCGAGGCGATCGCTGACGCGTTTTCGCCCGACGGTGACGGCGGCGTCGACGGTCGGACCGCGTCGACGGACGGCGGGGCGGTCTCCGACGACGCCGACCGGGCGCCGACGATCGAGGCGTACGAGGCGCACGCGACGGGTGTCGGCGGCGTCGTCGACGGTCGTCACACCCTGGTCGGCCATCCGACGCTGTTCGACGAGCGGAGGTGGACGGTCGACGGTGACCTCGCCGAACGCGTGGATTCGATCCGCGGTGACGGACTGCTTCCCGTGGTCGTCGGGCGCGACGGCGCGGTCGAGGGCGTGATCGCCGTCGGAGATCGACCCCGCGAGGCGTGGGCGGCGACGATCGACGCGCTCTCAGATCGGGAGGTGATCGTCCTCACCGGCGACGACGAGCGGGCGACGGACTTTCTCGCGCACCACGACGCCGTGGACCGGATTTTCGCCGGGGTGAGCCCGGCGGCGAAGACGGAGACGATTCGTCGCCTTTCGGCCGAGGGTTGCGTCGCGATGGTCGGCGACGGGACGAACGATGCGCCGGCGCTCGCCGCGTCGGACCTCTCGATCTCGCTCGGCGGGGCGAGCGCACTCGCCGCCGACGCGGCGGATTTAGCGCTCGCGAACGACGATCTCCGGGGGGTCGACCGGGCGTTTTCGCTCGCGGAGACGGCCCGCAGGCGCCGACGAGGGGCCCTCGCACTCGCGTTCGTCTACCCGGCCATCGCCGTTCCAGCGGCCGTCGTCGGGGCGGTGAATCCGCTGGTGACGACGGCCGCGATCGTCGCCACCGCGACGGCGATCGTCGTCCACTCGTCGCGTTCGGGTCGGTGACGAGCCGGTCTCACCGGAGAGCCTACCAATTTAGAAGTTCAGACCAAATCAGAGTATAATAAAGAGGATAAAGACGCTAACGTAAGTTATTCGAATTATCTTAACTGTATAGGGGGCCAAACCTTCATTATATGCTGGTGAGCAGGTGGGGTCATGTCTACACAGGCACAATCAGGTGGATTGACAGATAAACTCCCAGTAAAAGAGGGAGGAATCGCCGGCGCAGTCGCGTTCGTCGCCGGACTCGCCGTCGTTTCCGTCTTCGCGTTCGTCGACTCTGAAATCGAGGTCGGCGAGAGTGAGATGGGAACGCTCACCGAACTCGGGCAGCTGTTTTATGCGAGCCATTACGTCGACATGGAGATGGACACGCCGCTCGGATCGGAAACCGGAAGCGTCTTCAGTGATACGTCGACGCAACTTCCGGAATTCCTCTTCTACGCGGTTCCGGCGGTCGTCCTTATCGGCGTGGGTTACTGGCTGGCGAGCAATTTCACCGACCTCTCTGAGACTAACGAGAGCGTCATGGCGGGTGCATCTGTGGTCGTCGGTTACCTGCCGCTCGTCGTCGTCGGCACGTTCGTCTTCGAGCACTCGGAATCGGCGGAAGGAATGTCGGTCTCGTTTGGTCCGGATCTCACCCAGTCGCTGATGTTCGCGGGCGTCGCGTTCCCGCTCATCTTCGGTGCGATCGGCGGATTCATCGCTTACCAGCAGGCGCAGTAAGGCGTTCGACGATCCGAATTTCGATTTTTCGACGGTCCACACCCTACAGCGGCTGGTAGAACGGCAGCGGCGGGTGTGGCAGGTGGATCCCGTAGAGCATCAGGCCGTGCTGGAGCGGGACGTAGCCGAGGACGAGAAACGCCACGCCGAGCGCGCGGTGGAGGCGGACCCGACTCTTCGGGCCGATCGAACTCAAGAGCGTTCCGTAGAAAAAGAGCGTCGGGATGGTTCCGAGGCCGAGGACGGCGAGCGAGAGCGCGCCACGAAGCGGATCGCCCAGCGCGAACGCGTAGAGGTAGGCCGGGTAGATGATCGGACACGGGAGCAGGCCGTGGACGGAGCCGAGGAGGGCGATGCCGGGACCAGCGGCCAGCCGATCGATCCGCGCCGTGAGGACGCCCGATACGCGCGCGAAGACCGCGCCGATCACCGGAAGGTCGTGGCCGGGGACGCCGGCCCGCCCGCGGACGTAGTAGAGCCCGCTGGCGAGAATGGCGATTCCGACCAGGATGCCCGTCGTCGCGCGAACCCGATCGCCCATCGCGACCGTGGCGTCCATCGAGGCGAACGCCACCGCGCCGAGGAGCGCGGCGAGACCCCCGATGAGGGCGTAACTCGCCGTCCGACCCAGGTTGAACAGCAGGTGCTGGCGCACCTCGAAGAGCGAGAGGTCGTCGGTTCGCCGACCGGGTTTTTTGGCCGCCATGCGATCGCCGTAGGCGGTCACGAGCGGGCCGCACATCCCCAGACAGTGGGCGCCGGCGAGCAGTCCGATTACGAGAAAGACCGCCAGGTCCGCGTGGTCGGTCACCGCCGACGTCCCGTGGTCGCCGTGGAGGGCGACGTCGACCATTCCGCTGGCGAGAACCGCCGCGACTGTGCTCATTAGCCGACTCCAGGAACGGATCGCCTATCGGTCTTGCGTTCTCGTCGCGCCCATTCACCGAATTCGTTCGGCTCACATGGTTCAATCGTCGAAATAGCTGGTTCGGATGGTTCAATCGTCGAAATAGCTGGTTCGGATGGTTCAATCGTCGAAATAGCTGGTTCGGATGGTTCAATCGTCGAAATAGCTGATTCGGATGGTTCAATCGTCGACGTAGTCGGTTCGTCCGTCGTGAGTTGTGCTCACCGCTCCCCGTCAAACTAGGGACTCGTCGGACTGGGGGCGCCGTCAACCAGAGACTCGCGTCGGACTGGCGCATTCCTCGAACGGGACGAACAGCGTTATGGCCCCGTCGCGTCTCTGCGCCGGTATGGGATCCATCCGCGTCGAACGCCACGACGACGAGCCCGTCGCGACGGTCGTCATCGCGAATCCGGAGCGACGAAACGCCATCTCCCGCGAGGACGCGCGGGCGCTCGCCGACGCGTTCCGAGAGATCGACGCCGACGAGGCGATCCGCGGGGCGATACTCACCGGCGAGGGGAGCGCGTTCTGCGCCGGTCTCGACCTCACCACCGTCGAGGGAGAACCCTCGGCGGATCTCGTCGATCGAAGCTTCCACGCCGCGGTGCGCGAGATCGCCACCTGTTCGGTCCCCGTCGTCGCCCGGGTCGACGGGCCGGCCGTCGGGGCTGGCGCGTCGCTCGCGGTCGCCTGCGACCTCGTCTTCGCGGCCGAGGACGCTCGCATCGGCTTTTCGTTCACGAAGATCGGACTCACGGCGGATACGGGCGCCACCTGGACCTTGCCCCGACTCGTCGGCGCGCAGACGGCGTTCGACCTGCTCGCCTCCGGGCGAATTCTAGACGCACCCGAAGCGGCCGACCTCGGCCTCGTGACGGAGACCGCGTCGGCCGACGAACTGGACGCGCTCGTCGACAGACGGGCGACCGCTCTCGCGAACGGACCCACGCGCGCCATCTCCGCGATACGCCGACTCCTCCGGCGGGCCAACGCCAACACGATTGAAGAGCACCTCGAACTCGAAGCCGGCGCCCAGATCGACACCTATCACACCGCGGATTCGACCGAGGGGGTGCTCGCATTTACCGAGAATCGCGACCCCGAGTTCGAAGGGCGGTGACGAAGCCGATTCGACGAAACTCGCGTCGGATCGGTCGGCCTGAACGACCGTAATCGACGCGATACTGCGTTTTATCGGATACCGAACGAGCGCCAAGAAGTCTCTATTGCTTCGATTTCAACCCCGAGCGTGCTAACTTCCTTCGCAAATTATCGGTGATATCCTGAATTATCCAAATGCTTAAGCGACGTCCCTCGGATCAATGGGTATGCAACAATCGACTGAGAGCGGACTCTTTGCGGGTGGAAATAGACGTTTCGTCCTGGCTGCGGTGTTCGTCGCGGCCCTCGTGTTGACGGCCGGCTGTACCGGCATCCTCTCGAGTTCGGCCGACAGCCAGTCGCAAGTCGAGAAGGTTCCGGAGGGTACGGAACTGATGGTTCACCTCGATATGGCGGTCCTCACCGATAGCACCGTCCAGGAGTACGTCGAGGAAGTAGACGAAGCGGAGGCCGAGGACGTAGAGGACGTCGACGAGCTAACCGAGGAATTCTACGCCGAGACGGGCCTGGATCCGACCGAAGTCGATCAGGCGCTCTTCTTCGGCTCGATGGCTGATAGCTTCATGGGTGAGGAGTCGTTCGGCGTCATCCTCGATACGAGCTGGGACGCGGAAGCGTTCATCGACGTACTCGAAGACGAAGAGGGGATGTCCTACGTCCAGACCGAATACCACGGTGAAGCCGTCCTATGGGAACCAGCCGACCCTGACGAGGTCTGGGATCCGGTCTACGTCGGCGTTCACGACGACGGACAGCTCGTCCTCGGCGATCGCGACGCGGTGACGGCTTCGCTGGACGTGACCTACGGCGGCGAGAACGCCGTCTCGGGGACGGTTCTCGAAGCGTTCAACGACGCGCCCGACGGCCTCGTGACGTTCGCTATGGGCATGGACGACGCCGATCCAACCGATGCGCCAGTCGACGAGTTCGCGATGTTCGACGGCCTGACGGCGATCAGCGGTTCCTTTTACACCTCCGGAAGCAGCGTGGGCGTCGAAGCACACGTCCACTTCGCGAGCAGCGATCAGGCAGACGACATGGCCGGCACGATCAACTTCATGCTCTCCGGAATGATGGGCGATCTTCCGCCGGAAGAGCAAGAGCTGCTCGATTCCATCGACGTCGATTCGAGCGGGAACGCCGTCGTCATCGTGTGGGAAGACGCCCCCGACGGCTCGTCCGGCCCGTTCGCCCTCCCGTAACCGACCGTGGATCTCCCGACGCTGCTTCGCAAGGAGGCGCTGACCGTCCGACGGAACGTCGGGCTGTTCGTGGTCCTCCTGATCCTCATTCCGGCGATGCTCGCCGGCGTCACCGGCGTCTACGAACGGACGATCCCCGAGGACGTTCCCGTCGGCGTCGTCGCGGCCGACGAGGAGACGACCGACGAGGAACTGGCCGTCGTTCGGACCGGTGTCAGATTCTTCGCGACACCGGTGAGTTACGACTCGATGGACGAGGCGAAAGCGGGACTCGAACGCGAGGAGGTATACCTCGTCATCGAGGTGCCGTCGGGACTGTCGGAGGAGGGCGAACCGGCGAACTTCACCGTCGTCTCCGACCGGACGATCGTTCCCTTCTCCGAGCCGGCAAACATGTCGGCGAACATCTTAGACTCCGAGCTCGACCGGCAGTTCCCGGCGGACGTCTCCGTCGAACAGGAGCGGATGAACGAAGATCGCGTCCTGACGGAGTACCTGATGGCGGCCGCGCTGGTAGCGTTCATCTTCGTCTACGCGATGGTCTTCGTACCGTACCAGGTTCGCGGCGAGCGGCTGGTGTTAGATCGGCTCCAGACCACCTCGCGTCTCGAGACGGTCGTCGCCAGCAAAGTCCTCTTCTACGGAGCGTTGACGACGGTTCCGGTGGTGAGCGTCGGTCTGGTCGGACGGTGGATGGGCTTCGACATGGCGATTCTCTCGCCGTTGACCCTCGTGACCGTCGCGCTGACGTTCGTCTTCCTCTCGGCGGTCGGCCTGGCGATTCTGTTCGCGCTTCGACTCGGTCGGTCGGCGCTGTTCGCCAACGTCGGACTCGTCTTCGGGCTGGTCGGCCTCTCGAGTCTGGTCTATCCGGTCGGGTTCTTCTCGACGACGCGAAAGGCCATCGCCCGCGCGCTGCCGACGCACTACGCGACCATCACCACTCGAAGCGGTATGTTACGCGATACGCCGGCCACGCTGTACGCCGACTACGTCCTCATACTGCTCGGATCGGCCCTCGCGGGCCTGTTCGTTTGCTGGCTATCGATCCAGTACTACACGCGGAGGCGATGATCGATGTCCGACGGACCACTCCCCACCACGAACGCCCCGGCCGACGCGGCCGAGCTGGCCGACCTGGAAGCCGATTCGGCGGTCGAGGCGACCGTCGAGGACCCGACTGACGAGTCGATCGTCATCGAGGAACTCACCAAGCGCTACGGTGAGACGGTCGCACTCGACGGGATCACGCTCACCGTCACGCCGGGCGTCCACGGACTGATCGGCCCGAACGGTTCGGGAAAGACGACGCTCTTTCACGTGATCGCGGGTCTATCGAACCCCACGGCGGGGCGCATCGAGCGACCGCCCGACGCGGTCGGGTACAGCTTTCAGGAGCCCCGGTTTTACCCCGAGCTCACCGTCCGCGAGAACCTCTCGGTCTTTCGTTCGCTCGACGACGATCCGGCGCCGGTCGACTGGATCGAGACGCTGCTCTCTGAACTCCGTCTCGAACCGGCCGTCGACCGCCGTGCCGGCGACCTCTCCGGGGGTTTTCGTAAGAAGTTAGACCTCGCGCTCGCGTTTCTCTCTCGACCGACGGTCCTCCTGCTCGACGAACCGCTCGCGGACGTCGACGAGTACTCGCGCCGGAAGATCCTCGCCTTCTTCGAAGACTACAGCGACGACGACCGGACGATCGTCGTCTCCTCGCACAACGCCGCCGCCTTCGAGGGACTGTACGATCGCATCACGATCCTCTTCGACGGCGAGATTCGCGCCGACGGACCGCCCGACGATCCCGACGTCGCCCGCTATCGGCGATTTTTCGGGTGAGTAAGAGAACGGTCGCTGTCCGAGGCGACTGTCACGCTGTGAGAATCGAAGAATGCAATCCCTGACGTTCGATTCACGCCTGCGACACGTCGTTTCGCGGAGACCAGTTCGCGGGCACGAAACCTGAGCCGATCGACGTGCGCGAGCCGTCGGGCACCTCGACCACCCGTGACCGTCGGGCGATGGCCGTATCCGCCCTGACGGCCGACCCCGTCACCGGAACGCTATAGTGACTGTCCGATCCAGCAACACGCATGATAGAGACCGAACCGTCGCTGGTGCTGTCGCTCCTGACGATCGCCGCGGTGGCGTACTTCGTCGCCGATCTCGTGCCGCGGGTCGACGCGCTCGACCGGAGCTACCGAAAGTTTCTCGCGTTGACGACGCTCGGCGTGACCTACCTGCTCTTGCTCCCCGTGATGCTGACCATCCTCACCGAAGTGGACGCTGGCGAGCCCATCGGCCAGGTGCTCGCGATCGCCGTCGCCGCGCACGTGCTGTTCGGTCTCACGCTGCTGTACGACGTCTTCGACGACTGGATCCGCATGTTCGCCGATCCCGAGTACAAGACCTGGGTGGAGGCGTCGCTCGTCCTCGCGGTCGTCGTTCTTCTCGCGGTGTTGTTCTTACTCTCGCCGTAGCTGACGATCGCTTCGTCGCTCGATTCTTCCCGGCTCCTATCGACCCTGCACACGTTCCTCCCCGGCTCCTATCGACCCTGCATACGTTCCTCCCCGGCTCCTATCAACCCTGCACACGTTCACCCGACGAGTGAGGCGGGTCCGATACGGACTACCGCTCGTGTCAATCGCCCCTCCACAATCCGAGCACCGACCGACCCAGTACTACTACGACTCGGCGACCGACCGGGTCGACGTCGTCGTGGACGTCTCACCCGCCGGGCGCGACGATCTCACCGTCCTCGTCGGCGGCGAGACCCTGGAGGTCACCATCGACGGTCACGACGGGACCGACACGCGTTCGTTCCGGACCCCGTCCGCCGACTGGACGTTCGGCGACGATCACGAGGCCGTCTACAACAACGGCGTGCTGACCGTCTCCGTCGAGACGAGCGACGGCGAGGACGCCGAAATCGTAGACGGCTGAGTCCTTCGACGCCGTTTCTCACGACCGCTCGTCGCGATCGGACATCGATGCGACGGTCGGCGCGACGATAACTGCCGCCGCGCCGAGCGCCGCCGCCGGGGCGGTTACGACGGGGTTGTCCAGCTTAGCGAGCAGCGACGCCGAGGGGATCGTTGCTCCTGTCGCGCCGACGACGCCGATCGCCCCGAGCGCGAGCACGCCGCCTGCGCCCCACGTCACCGCGAGACGAAGCGGCGAGCGCCGTCGGGTACGCGTGGCCGCGATATCGATCCCGCGGACGAGCGCGGAGACGGCGGCTGCGATTCGGACGGTAAACCCGGTCGCGACTCGACCGGCGAACCGTCGCAAACGGGCTCTCTGACCGACGCAGTTCCGTGATTCGTTCTCGTTACGGTGATCCGCTTCGGCGTGACGTCCGCGTTCGGGCAGCGTCGTCGCCCCCTCGGTGGCCCGCCAGCACAACAGCGCCCCGATCGCCGCGCCGGCGACGACCGGCGGGCTCGACCCGCCGGCGAGCGTGCCGAGAATACCGACGACGAACGCGAACCCGAACAGCGCCGCCGTGGGGTCGCGAACGTGCGTTCTGGCGAGCTGTATCACGACGAGCGCCAGCGCACCGACGACGAACCCGCCGACGACGTCGCCGAGGTAGTGGGCGCCCAGAACGATCCGCGAGGCGGCGACGATCGCGACGATCCCGGCGACGGTCGCCCACCGCCGGGCTCGCGTTCCGATGTCCAATTCGATCGCCAGCAGCGCCCAGAAGACGAAGACGGCGAGGGCGTGGCCGCTCGGAAAGCTTCCGGTGTCGAGGACGGCCGCGTGGTCGTAGATCGGCCGGAACACGAGGGGGACCTCCGCGACCGGGATCGGCGGCTCGACGCCGGGGCGCTCGGTCGACGCGAACGCCTTCGACGTCGTCATCACCGCGTAGAGGAACGCCACGGCCCCGAGCATTGGCGCGGCGACGTTCCGATCGCCCCGGAGGTACCACGCGGTGACCATCGGCACGATGAGGACGGCGCTCCCGAGGAACGAGAGGACGGCGAGCGTCAGGATCAGCCACGTTGGGGAGAGCTCGCCGGCCGCCCTGACGAAGTCCGAGTCGAACCACATGTCCGTTCGTGACGGGACGGACCGGGGTATGTATTTGCATCTGACATGTTTGGTGACTATGATGGAGTCCTGACGGTGTGACGAATTGAGTGATTCGACCGGCCTGAGTGACGATTGTCGAATACCCAGTGGTGTCGATGGGTCGGGCGATAGGCCTGCAGACCTACGGTCTCGGCGGTCGTTGGAGACGGTTACGCCGACAACGGACGAAGCGTCGAATCCCGGCACACCACCGGAAGCGGGACACTCATAGTGGTGGCACACACTGGGTGGAGACGATGAGCTGGGAGGACCAGTGGCCCGGCGAGCCGTATCAGGTCGACGAAGCCGGCCGGGTGCCGGACGCCTCGCCGTTTCGCGTTGCGTTAAAGCGCTCTGCGTGTGCGGCCGCCCCGGAGATCGAAACGTTACGTCAGAGTGCCGGCGAGGTACTCAGTTACGAGGGTCGTGCGGACGCCGTGGCGAAGCTGATCCACGCCGTCGACTGCCCGGGACTTCGGTTTCAGGCGCCCGCGCCGAACGATCCGGCCGACGTGGACGCCTACCTCGTGAAGGTGCGAGATCCCAGACCCGACCTCGCCTCGCGCGGCGATCCGGCGACCGGGTGGACGTTCGACGCCCGCGCCCAGCAGGTCGGCGCGCTCGCCGAATCCCTCTTTACGGCCTACCGGTTCGATCCGCCGCCGATCGTCGCCTACGCCGCGCGCGACCTCGACCTGGATCCCGACGACCTCCGCGTCGTGGTCGACGACGATCCCGAGCGCGTCGGCGCCCTCGATCCCGACGTCGACGGCGGCTGGCACCCGGACGTCGCGTTCACCGTCAGAGAACGGGAGACGGACGACGCCGCCGGAGACGCCGGTTCGGTACTCAAACGCTACGTCGCGGAGGTGAAACACGGCTCGACCAGCTTCGAGCGCAACCAGCGAGCCGGAATGCAGCGGCTGGCCGAACGCGACGAGAAACTGGACGTCATCATCGTCCGCGTCGACCTCGCCGAGATCCCGCAGTCGTACG
This sequence comes from Halovivax gelatinilyticus, assembly GCF_024300625.1. Taxonomy (GTDB): domain Archaea; phylum Halobacteriota; class Halobacteria; order Halobacteriales; family Natrialbaceae; genus Halovivax; species Halovivax gelatinilyticus. The sequence continues at coordinate 2,362,301 of NZ_CP101322.1, forward strand.
ATTTGACGATCCGATCGATCGGCGAGACCGGGCTGTCGGGATAGGAAAGACGGTACCACCGCCCCGGTGTTCGGCTCGCCCGGCCGGTGGCCCGGCTGGACGGTCGTCTCGGTCACCTCACCGTCGCTCAGGGTTCTTCTTCCAGCAGTCCGAGATCCTCGACGACGAGATCGGCGAGCTGTGCTTTGAGGTCCGGGTCCACCTCGGCGATCGTCTCGCCGTCGTGGTGGTTGTCGTTGTGGCGCTCGACGCTCTCGGCGACGGCGTCGAGCGGGACGCGCGAGGTGGTCTCACACTCGCTGCAGACGATCGGCACGGTGGGCTCGTCGTCGCTCATTATTCGAGTGGTTGTCAGGCAGGGACAAAACTGCACTGGTTAGGTGGGTCGTTGGAGCTGCCGAGTCGGTCCTTCGGGGGTGACTCGACCGGGTTGGCTATGCAAGGTCTCCGTATACCCGGCGCTTCGTCCATTGTGGGCGTATGTACGATCACGTCCTGGTTCCGACAGACGGGAACGAGACCGCACGCCGGGCGGCAGAACACGCGATCGCCCTCGCGAGCGAACTCGACTCGACCGTTCACGCCATCTCCGTCGTCGAGTCCGCCGGCGCTGTCCAGCGCGATCAGATGCGCGCCGACCCCGAAGCCGAGGCCGAGGAGGCCGTCGGCGAGGTGAAGCGTGGCGCGACCGAGGCCGGGGTCGAGGCGTCGACGACGGTCCGCGAGGGACCGGCCGCAGACGAGATCCGCGATCACATCGCCGAACACCGCTTCGACCTGATCGTCATGGGGACCGACAACCGCACCGGTCTCGACCGCGTACTCGATCACAGCGTCGCCGAGGACGTCCTCGAGAACTCGACCGTGCCCGTGTTGACGGTGCCGAATCCGGAACCCGAGTAGGCGCGCGGTCCAGTACCGTCTTCTCGCGGCCGAACTGGCGTTTCGAGATTACGGTGCCTCAGGCCGTCTGCTCCACCGAAATCGCACCCGACAGTTCGGTGTTGTGATACGGCATGTCGATCCCTTCCGCGTCGAAGCGTTTCTTGACGGCCTCGACGAACGCGAACTGCGTCGGTTTGTAGCCGTGTTCGGTTGGATCGATCCAGAGCCGACCGGAGAGGACGACGGCCGAATCGCCGAGGTCGACGACCGGTGCGGACGGGGCGGGCGCTTCGAGCGTGGCGTCGAGCGAGCGAGCCTCGTCGAGGATTACCTCGCGCGCGTGATCGATGTCGTCGTCGTAGCCGATGCCGAAGTCGTACCGGACCCGGACGCGATCGTTCGCGACGGGGTTCGTAACCGGTGAATCGGCGAGATCGGCGTTCGGAACCGTGACGAGTTCGTTATCGAACGTCTCGACTTTCGTCACGCGCAGTTTGATGTCGCGAACGCGGCCCTCGCCGTCGTCCCACATGATCCAGTCGCCGATCGAGAAGGGTTTATCCTGGAGGATGAAGATCCCGGCGACGAAGTTCGCGATGAGGTTCTGCGTTGCGAAGCCGACCGCCAACGCCAGGGCACCGCCGAAGATGGCGAACGCCGACAGAACCACGCCGAACCCGGCGATCGTCGCGCCCAGCGCGAGGGCGACCGCGGCGGCCACGATGACCGTCACTCGCACGGCCGTGTTGACGATTGCCGGCTCGTAGCCTCGCCGTTCGAGCCCGCTACGGACGAGGCGAACTCCCATCAGCTTTCCTAGCGAGTAAACGACGACGAACGCGACGAGAAACGTCGCGATCGTGATCGCGGCGTCTACGGCCAACGGGACGTACGTCTCGGGGTCGAGCGCCTCGTCGACTTCGAGTGGAACGAACATCTCTCGTGACCCTCAGTTCTACCGATAGTTAGGCGTTTGGTCGTCGAACTGGTGGAATTCAGGCCAGACTGATGAGCACGAACAGTCCGAGCGGAACGCCGGTACAGAGCGCGGCGGCCGGTCGGGAGAGTTCACCCTCGTGGATCATTCCGCCGGTAAGCAGCCGCCACTGGATCGCCGCCGTGAGAAGCGAGACGAACACGAGGATCGGATCGATCGGCTCCATCGCTACGCGCAGCGTTTCGACCGCGTTCTCGGGATCCGTGAGCGTCACGCCGTCGAGGCCGACCCAGAGGCCACCGAGGCCGACGGCCAGCCGACCGAACTCGGGAAGCGCCGCCCAGCCGGCCAGCGCCAGCGATCCGCGAAACGACGGTGTGCCGCCCGCGAGGCGGCCGCCGGCGTAGAGTACGCCACCAGCGAGCACCCACAGGACGAACGTCGAGACCAGGCCGATTCCGGCGTACCCACTGACCGCGTCCATGATCGCGTCGCTCCCGTCTCGTTCGATCGTTTCGGGTTCGTCGCACCGATCGCCGTACGGCGAGTGGGGGTCGTCACCGTACTGTTCGCAGATGGCCTCCGACGGCCGATCCGGGTTGTCGACGGTCTCCGTGATTTCGGTCGAGTCGGCGAGGACGGTGCCCATCGTGAGGATGCTTATCGCCAGGGCGAACGCGAACACGGCCACGATTGCGAACGCGACGCCGAGCGTCTCGGCGGGCGGTCGATCGTCGAAGTACGATTCGGGCCGGACGAGGCCGTTCCAGAGCGAAGAGAGGGCGGGAACCATCACCGTTACATTAACACTCCAACAGTATTATAATTCCGATCAAAGATAACGTAATTCAACCGGTCGGGTCGCCGGTCACCCGAAACGGTTCAGTCGGCCTCGGACGCCCGTTTCGGCGCCGCCTCCGCTCGCGCGCTCGGCTGGATGACGGTTCGGTCGGGCAGCGTCGGGTTGGGTTTTCGCCCGAGGGTGAGCAGCCGTTCGGTGAGCGTGAGTTCTTCCGGGGCGGGGTTCGGTTTCTCGATGGCCTCGTACTCGACGGCGATCCCGTCGGCCTCGGGGGCGATTCGCACCGCACACAGCTGGTAGGAGGGGTAGAACACCGGCGGGAGAAAGCCGGTGATACCGTCACGTCGGTGGAGGCGTTTGAGCCACGTCCCCGTGTTGACGAGCAGGCCGCCGTCGACCGACTCGACGCCGGGTCGGTGGGTGTGGCCGTAACAGAAGACGGCCGTCTCCGGCTCGTCTTCGAATAGCTCGCGGGCGGCCGTCTCGTACGGCGCGCTGGCGTCGACGGTCAGGTCGGTTTCGAAGACGCCGAACCGATCGATCGTTCGACTGATGTCGTGTTTGATCAGGTAAAGCGGCACGCCGAGCAGGAGGAGTAAGCCGGCGATCATGACGTTCGCGGCGATGATGCCGTAGATGGCGGTTCCTGCCAGGCCGAACTGTCCGAGAAACGTCTGAACGGCTTCGATTGGCATGCCGTAGATGCCGAGCCAGTCGAGCCCGACGAGAATCGCGACTAGCGCGCTGATGTTGAGCAAGAAGAGAAACGGCACGAGCGCGTACCGCAAGATCGGGTTCATCTCCCGGTAGACGTACTTCGAGAGGATCCACAGCGGCATCCACTCCGTTGGCGTCACCGCCTGGACGTCTTTGAGCCAGTTGAACCGGCCGCGATCGGAGAGCTGGCCCGCGCGGCTGGTGACGTGCGTGTTGTAGTAGTAGCCGAGCGGGGAGGCGTGCGGATTGCCCCAGTCTTCGATGTGGTTGTTGGGATCGCGCTGGTGGCCGTGCTCGAAGTGGATGGCCGCGTCGCCGACGGGACGGCTAACGGACGGGTCCTGAATCAGGTCGACGTTGTACGCGGCGAAGCGCTCGACGTACTCGTCGTAGGCCGCCAGTTCGTGGTCGTGATTGCCCGGGAGCATCGTGATCGGGACGTTCTCGCCCGTCTTTCGGAACTGTTCGAACAGCCGAGGGTAGCTCGCTTCGAGCGCGTCGAACTTCTCGATCCCCTCGATCGTCGTAAATTCCCAGAGCCCGAACGCGTCGCCGTTGATCACGAGTTCGGCGTTCTCGTCGGTGGATTCCAGTTCTCCCAGGAACTCGAGCAGTTCGTCGAGGAACGGAACCTCCTCTAACTGCTCGTCGCCGCCGATGTGGAGGTCGCTAATGACGTAGTAGACGCGATCGTCGTCGTGACGTTCGTCGCCGGTCTCGCTGACTCCGTCGTCGGGCCCTCCCATTGGAACAGGTGTTTCGGCCCGGCCCCATAGGTTTTTCCTGTCGGGATATGCGTCGGAGTTGGGGCCGTGTGGCCGCGAACACTTCTCGTCGTGGTGGAGAATTCGGTGTCCGGCACTGACACGGATAGGTGAATCGCGATCGACATAGAGGGTGAGAGCGGGACGGCAACCTCGACCGATATTCCCCAGATGTGCCGTGAGGAACCATAAAGTAATATTCTTATAGTGGCACTAGAATATTATCACTCCGTGGCCCGGGCGAGGTGCTCACCTGGTGCCACGATTCGATCGATGGGCACCTCGCTTCCGGTTATCTCTCCCGTAACCTGGGCCACACTTCCGTCCGACTCTCGACGCGCCCACCCGCTGACACTCGCTTCGACCGGTGGCCCTCGATCGGTTACGTGTCTTCGTTCGCACCACTGGCTCGGCGAACCCGCTGGAGTACGAACGTTTTTGGTGGTCGTCTCGGTCAGAGACGACATGAGCACCTCGGCGGATTCGCTCTCCGAACCACACGTGCTCGCGCACGCGAAGCAGGCGCTCTTTCCCGACGGGCCGACGGAGGGGTCCTACGCCGTCGTCGACACCCAGTTCGCCAGGGCCGAGTGGCTCCCCGGCCAGCCGGTTCCCCGCGAGACCCGGGAGCGTCTCTCGCCGTTCAACCACGTCCGCGTCGGCGGCGGGTATCCGGATCTCGTCGGCGTTCGGGCGCTCGAGGCCGAGTTTTACTCGGTCGACCGACTCGGTCGCGAGCCGCCGTTGATCGTCGTCGAGGCGAAGGGCTATACGGACGCCGGGGTCGACACCGAACGCGGAATCGTCCAGGCCCACGAGCGCCTGGGGGAGGCGAACGTCGCGTACCTGGCCGCGCCGGCGCAGACGATAACGCCGTCCGATCGAACGCTGGCGCGCGAACTCAACGTGGGCGTTCTCGGCGTGAACCCGAGCGGTGACGTCTCCCCGCTGGAGGTCCCGCGCGTCGTCGGCAATCGAACGACGAGCGAGGCGAACGCGATCCGGTTTCAGGCGAGCGCGCGGGGCGTCGCCGAGAAGTCGTTCTCGTTGAACCACCCGAAGAATTACCTCGGATACGTCCTCTCGTGGTACGCACCCGATGATACGGCCGCACTCCAGCGCAAGTACGTCGTCGGCGACGTGGCCGGATCCGAACGCGGCGCGCGGTTTCTCGGATTACTCTGCGAGCGAAACGGGCTCACCGAGCTGACCGGGCTCGGTCGCGAGGTGGTCCGGTTCGCCAATTCGAACTACGGATCCGTGGCGGCGGCGCTCGAAGCGTTCGAACCCTGGAAGAATAGCCGGTCACGCTTCGCCGACGAGGCGCCGCTCTGGGGGCAACTCGCCCGTCGCGTTGTCTACGACTACCGGGCGACGACGCTCCTCGTGACCGAACTCCAGGCGATGTACGACGACGGGATTCCCGAGCCGACCCTTCCCGATCTGGTCACCTACCTCCACGCCCAGCATCCCACGTTCACGATCGAACTGTTCATCAGAGGCGACGAGTCGGTTCGCAGCCGGGTGCTGGACGAAGAGGGGAGGTTGCAGGAGTCGGCGTTAACGGACGGTTCCGTCTATCACTCGCCGACGGTCTTCCAGCTGAAGGCGATGTGCTACCACGCCGGAATTCTTTCCGACCGGGGCCGAGAACCGAACAGACTGGACCCGACGACGGACGTGTGGGCGCTTTGTGAACCCGTCTAACGGGCACGGTCGGTCCTCACGTCCGTCGAATTACAACAGGTACACGGACGCCGGCGCGACCGGGTACCCGCAGGGCGTAATCTGACTGTCGGCCGGTCCGGCGATGATGATCCCGATCACGGGTCCGCCACACCTCTGACAGTCAGGTGCCCACTCGGACCGTCTCGGATAGCCGTGTTCTTTCAAGCCCGGTGGCTCTTCATCGTCGTCCTCTGGCCGGATGGTCGGCAGATCCGGATTCCGGCCGTCGGGTGAGCCGTCGACCCGTGGTCGCGGTCCGTTTTTCGCGCCGGCGGGCTCGTCATCGCGGTCGCTCGACTCGGCGCGATCGCTGTATCCGTTGCTTTCGACCTCCTGTCGGCGTGTTTTGCGATCCGTACTGCCGAGCCGCTTATCGGTGTGTGAACTGTATTCGGTCATGCTTTGGAATCCTCCGTGGGATTCGAAAGCACGTCTCGGGTGCTCCACCACCCGGGGCATTCCGTACCCTTCTTCGCTGGAGACGGTGTCCCTTCTGTGTTACTGCGCAAATATATGCGTATATGTAATTAGTGGCATTATGGTTGTGTATGTATCTGGCTCCAGCACCTGAATGTTATGAAACGAATCCTCCTCGTCAGCGCTACTTTCGAAAATAGAGGGCCGAATCAACCACTGGTTCGACGAACGGGTTGCGTTCAACTGCTAATGGCGCGGAGATATTTTCGATGTCAATGTTATTGACCACTCCAGGAGCAGAATCTTGGGAAAACGCCCATCAGATTTTATATAATTCGGTCAAAATCCGGCATCGACTGTATGAGTCAAACACAGGCGTCGACCACTGAACTCGACGGGTACACGTTGCCCGACGAGGAGGTGGAGACGGCGGTCGTGGGAACGGGACGGACGGTGGCGGTGACCGACCGGCGCTACATCGAGATCAACGAAGGGACGACCTCGTCCGGTCGATCGGTGGAGACGGTCGAGGAGACGCTGTTCAGCGCGGTAGACAAGGTGAACGTCGACATCCGCAGCGCGACCACCGAGACCGACGGGACGATGATACTGCTCGCACTGATCTCTGGGATTCTGGGCTTTTTCGCCGCGGTCTACGGTGCCGACGAGGGCGGCTCGGGTGCCGTGTTCGTCGGGCTCCTCTTGCTCGGCGCCGCGGTCTGGCTCTACCTCAACGCGACCGAGAAGGTTCCCGGCGGTATCTCGATCCGATTCAAGTACGTCACCGACGACGGCTGGGTCCACGACAGCTACCAGTTACCCGAGGACAACATCGCGACGGCCCACGCGGCCGCCCGCGCGGTCGCCTCGCCACACGGCCCGGCCGACGGACCGAGTTGACGCGGTGGGCGTGACCGACGGATAGCTCACGGCTGCGCGGGAGCCTTCGTGATACCTGCTGGTCTATCGTCACGACTGCATACGAACGACGCCGTCCGCTCACCTCCCGCCGGTTCGAATGCCCAACTCGTCGAACCGCGGCGTCGATTCGACCCGCTGCTCGCAGTTCGGACACGTTTCGAGGTCGTTCTGGATGTACGTGGTTCGACAGGCCGTACAGGAGTAGAGCTCGACCGACGGATTCGTCTCCTCGCGCGAGGGCCGATCCGCGTCCGCCGAGTCGCCTCGATCGATATAACCGGAAAGCTGTTTGAGTATTCGTCCTGCCATACGTGTGTACCGTAGTCGCAGTGCCGTCGGACGTAAACGGGACCCCTGATTCACAGCGCGTGCGACGAACGTGACGGTTTGTTGAGGATGATTGGGTGTGGCACGTGAGTACCATCGGATGATGCGCGACAGACGGAAGCGAGCGACGAACGCGTGGCGGTCCACTGTTGGTGAACGAATCTCTCGTACCGCCCTCTCACGCCGTGTCCAGATCGAGCCGGGTGAACCGCCAGTCGTCGATCGGTCGCGCCTCGACGTCCAGCTCCGAATCCAGCCCTCGCGCCAGCAGAGTTCGCGTCGTCGGTCGAATCACCGCCGAGAGGGGCAGGCGCGTGTCCGGGTAGAAGCGGTGACGAAGCGCCGAAGGGATCGTCTCTCCGAACGCGCTCGCGTACGAGCGGTCACCGTACTCGCAGAGAACTGTCCGGACGAGCGTAGCCAGTTCCTCGCGCCGGTCGTCGAACGCCCGCGGCAGGCTCTCGACGATCCGGAGGTCGTCGCCGACCGGCGAGATAACGACGGCCGCCACCGCCTCGCCGTCGACGCGACCGACGTAGGTGACGTACTCTGGCGACGGGTTCGAGAGGCGCCAGCGGTAGAACTCGCTCGTCCGGTTCGCGTGGATCGCGTCGGGTACGTTCTGTCGATAGATGAACTCCAGGAGCTCGTACGGCGGCGTCTCGTGGCGCTCGACGACCATCGAACCGGCGCCGTTCCACGTCGCCGTCAACTCGTCAGATCGGGCGAGGGCGCCCGAAAGCGCACCCGAGAGGGTCCGCTTTACTTCAGAGGCGGCCCTCGCACCGAGGCTTGTCGGATTCAGCGTCGTCCGTTCGTCCCGCGTCGGGGCGGCCCCGCCGCTCGTCGCGGCTCCGTCGTCGACTGAACGTTCATCGGTTGTCGCGACTCCGCCGTCGGCCCTGCCTCCATCGCTCGTCGCGGCTCCACTACCGTCGTCCCGCGAGCCCGTTTCGCCCTCGCCGGCAGGTTCCTCCCGCGTCGAGTCTCTCACGCCGATCGCGTCGGCGAGGGCCGCCGGATCCTGCAGGCGGTAGTACATCGGGACGGTCCCGATCTCCCGCCAGCCGTGTTTGAGGTTGCCCGGTTTCGAGTACTGGTTCGGGAAGTTGAAACACAGCGCCGGCGATCGCTCGGCGTAGTACTCGAGGGCGCGCTCGTTCATCCGGCTGAACAACCCCCGTCGGCGGTGATCCGGATGGACCATCGTATCGCAGGGCTGGAACGCCAGTCGCGTCTCGCCGTCGATCCGAAGTTCCAGCGCGAAGAAGGCCCGACAGCCGACGATCTCGCCGTCGCGCGTCGCGACGAGGATCGGAACGTGGTCGACGTAGGGGTTGTCCACGAACTTCCAGCGGAACCACGCGCGTCCCCACTCGCGATCGAAGACCGACGCGTGTAGCGACAGCAGCGGGTCCGTATCGCGCTCGCGGAAGTGCCGAATTCGGTAGGCATCCGGCGCCCGTGTGGTGTCGAGGCTCACGAGACTGAATCCGAGTACAGGGTCACTACGCCGGTATAGCTGCTCCCTGCGACGGCAGGTCACACCCGTTACGCCCGACCGTGAACGCGAGTAATTTCGAACAGGCTTAGGCTACGGTGACGATCACCCCACGACGAGTGGGATCGACGAATTCGCCGTAGCCACGTTCGCTCGCGATTCGAACCGAGGACCGGTCGCGAAGGCGCGACCTACACCACTCGACCGCCGGCGTATCCTCGGCGTACGAGTACGTCCGCGTACACGTTCGTCTCATCCGATCGCACCGCGGTAACCGGCGCCGGAGTCGGCGATCTCGGGATCGAACTCGAGCAGGCGACGCTCGCACTCGCGACACCGGAGCGTGTGTACCTCGGCGGCGAAGCAGCACGACTCGACCGTCGTCTCGTCCGTCGATATCGATCCGTCGCAGGCCGGACACCGCTCGAGAAGCGCCCGGATCGACTCGAGCAGCTCGACGCGCTGTTCGACGGGGACGTCGTACCAGCTCGGCGTTTCGTCATCAGCGCACGCCTCGCTCCGCTCCGCTAGTACGTCCTGACACGACAGGTCGACCTGCATGGCGAGTTCGGACGGCCACCGTCGAACGCGGTGGCCGACTCGGACGGCCGGGTACGAGCGATCGAGGTCGGCGATCGACGCCGGGTCCACCTCGAACAGTGCGGCGAGCGCTCGCCGTCGCTCCGCGGACAGCGGTTCGTCGTCGCCGTCGGGAACCGTGCGATACCGATCGATCCGATCCGCGACGCTGTCGACGAAGGGGTCGCGAAGGTGGCGGTCGTCCGACGGCTCCCCTCGCGCGCTGGATCCGTCGGGCACTCCGTTCGCGTCCGCCGTCGTGACGCCGATGCCGGCCAGAACGGCCGCGGCGTCGACTCGGTCGTCGCGCTCGGCGTCGAGGTCCGCGAACGCGGTGGCGATATCGTCGTCGGACGGCCGCCCGTGCGATTCGTCGAACCACTTTCGCGTGCGCTCTGGGAGGTACCGTTTCGTCAGTTGCGGCGTTCCCGGAATCAGGTAGCCGCGGAGCCAGATCGTCGCGAGTCCGACGGCGAGGACGACCGCGCCGAGCGCGGGCCACCACCATCCGACGGCGAACGCTGCGAGACCCGCGAGGACGACGTTCACGGCTGTACAGGGCAAACACCGGTTGTCTCCGGTGTGTGACGGGTTCGTGACCCGGTCGATCAACGTCGACGCCATCGGAAGCGCTACGACTGCCAGCGCCAAAATACGCGGGCGTGTCGAGGACCGATTCGGCGGTGAGAAAACTGATAGTGGCCGACCCGAAACGAGTGCGCATGGACCTCGATGCGGTACGCTGGAATCAGCACTTTCGCAACACGGTCATCGCCATCGTCGTTCTCTGGCTCTATCAGGTCTGGCAGGGCGCACTCGACATTTCGCTCATCGTCCTCGTGGTCGCGCTCTATCTCGGCTTCGCTATCCCGTTCGACCTCCTCAGACACAGAATCGTCGACGCAGACCGGTGAACGACCTTCCGTCTCCGAAACGGGGTCGGAGCGATGTTCGTGGCTCTCGCAGCCGTTTCGATCTCTCGGACGTCAGATGCGGTCGAAACGCGCCGTCACTCGTCGATGCCGGGAAGCGTGACGTAGAACGTCGCGCCTTCGCCGGGCTCGGAGTCGACCCAGATGTCACCGCCGTGGCGCTCGATGATCCGTTCACAGAGGGCCAGTCCGATACCGGACCCAGCGTGCTCGCTGCGGCTGTGAAGTCGCTGGAACACCTCGAACACGACCGCCTGATCGTCGGGGTCGATGCCGATCCCCTCGTCGGCGACCGAGACGATCCAGTCGGTTCCGGTTTCGGCCGCGAGCGCGGGCTCGAGACGCTCGGCTTCGACGTGAATCGTCGGCGGTTCGTCGCCGCTGTACTCGATGGCGTTCTCGAAGAGGTTCTGGAACACCTGTCGAAGCTGACCCGGGTCGCCTTCGACGGTGGGGAGCGAGTCGACGGTAACGGACGCGTCAGTCCGATCGATGCATACCGTTAGATCGGAGCGGACCGCAGCGACGAGCGTCTCGAGGTCGACCGGTTCGAGCGGCTCGCCCTGGGTCTCGACGCGCGAGTACTCGAGCAGGCCCCGAATCATCTCCCGCATGCGGTCGGCGCCGTCGACGGCGAACCCGATGAACTCCTCGCCGTCTTCGTCGAGTTCGTCGGCGTACCGCCGATCCAACAGCTGGAGGTACGACGAGACCATCCGTAGCGGCTCTTGCAGGTCGTGGGAGGCCGCGTAGGCGAACTGTTCGAGCCGTTCGTTCGACTGTTCGAGCTGGTAGACGAGGTTCTCCAGTCGACGTTCGCGCAGTTTGTGCGCCGTTATGTCCTGGACCGCACCTCTTAGCGTGACGACTTCGCCGTCTTCGACGTCCGTAACGCCCTGAATGCGAAGCCACCGTATCTCGTTCGTCCGAGTTTCGATCCGCGCTTCGGTGTCGAACGGTTCGCGGGCGTCGATCGCCGTCTCGATCGCCGAGCGAACCCGCTCGCGATCCGCCTCGTGGTACATCTCCAGGATGTCCTCGAGCGGCGGCTCCTCGTCTCCGTCGATCCCGAGGAGCTCGAAGATGTGGTCGGTCCAGAAGACGTCCATCGTCTCTGGATCGATCTCCCAGCCGCCGACGTCGGCGATGTGCTCGGTCTGTTCGAAGAGATCGAGGGTTCGTTTGAGTTCGCGCTCTCGATCCGTGCGCTCGGTAACGTCGCGATCGGAGACGATGATCGAAACGACGTCACCGTCGTCGTCGGTGACCGGTCTGAAAAATCCCTCCAGCGTGTAGGTATCGCCGTTCGAGCGGGTGAGGTCGGCATCGAACTCGACGTACTCGCCGGCCGCCGCCCGCTTCGTCCAGCACTTGACGGCGTCGGCGTGATCGTCTCGCTCGCCCCACCACGGCGTCTCCCAGAACGGCTGGCCGACGACGTCCGCCAGTTCGGCGTCGACGTACTTCATCGCCGTCTCGTTAATGTCTCGGACCGTTCCGTCGGGTTCGAGTAACCCGACGAGGATGTTCGGGTCCTCGAAGATCGCGTCGAACCGTCGCTCGGTCTGGACGTTTTCGATCGCGCTCGCGAGTACGTTCGCGACGTTTTTTACGAACGTCGCGTCCCGGTCGGTGAACGACTTTCGGTCGGTCGAGTGGGTCCCCAGGATGCCCCACGGCTCCTCGACCGAGCCGATGATGACGCTGATCCCGGCGCGAACGTCGTGATCCGTGAGCAGTTCCGGCCCCGAAAAGCGCGTTTCGGTCCGGAGATCCTCGACGATCACCGGCGCCTCGGTGAGCAGGGTGTAGCCCGCTTGCGAGTCGCGGTCGGTGGGTACCGACGCACTTCCGACGAGACCCTCCTGCCAGCCCACTCCCTGTCTGAGGAGGACGCTATCACCGTCCGGCGTCAATTCCAGAACCTTCGCGTACTCGGTGTCGAGCACCTCGGTGATAACGGCACAGGCGTCCGCCATTAGCTGATCGAGATCGTCCGTTTCGAGCGCCCGTTGACCGAGTTCTGCGACGACTGATTGCTGTCTCACCTCCGTTCTGAGATCGGAACTCTCGCCTGGTGGTGAACCCATCTGATCAGGACAACGGGTGAGAAACGGGTAAACCCTGCTGTTCACGTACACGATCCGTGATAGGACGGATGGCTGACCCGCCGTGGACGCTGGGCGAATCGGCCCCCGCTCGAGCCGGATCCCGCTCGGTCCTCGATCGCGGTCGACGTCGGTTCGGTCGAACGGATCCGACCGGTGGCGTCGTTGCCCCGGCGAATGTCTCCCGTCCTATTACCCTGCCGGCCACCCAGTAGTAGGTATGAGCGTCATCGCGGAGATCGCAGTTCCGGCGGACGCGCTCGCGCTTGCCGCGCTGTTCGAGGCGGACGGCGACGCGACCCTCCAGGTCGAACGCCTCGCGAGTCACAGCCGGAAGTGGGTGATGCCGGCCGTCTGGCTCAGTGCGTCCGACGTCCGATCGGCCGCGGACCTGATCGAGGCGGACTCCGCCGTCGAGGCGGTCGAACTGGTGGACGTCGAGGGGCCGAACGCGTTCGCCCTCGTCCAGTGGGGAGCGGAGATTCAGCGCCTGGTCGACGCGGTCCTGGACCGACACGGCGTCGTCGTCGAGGCCAGTGCGGCGGGCGGGACGTGGTACCTGAAATTGAAATTCGTCGAGCGAACCGCCCTTACTGATTTTCAAGCCTACACTAGCGAACGCGATCTTTCGGTGGACCTTCGACGCCTCGCGGACGCGACGGCCGCTCCCGACGAGGCGTACGACCTGACGGCCGAACAGCGCGAGACGCTTTTACTCGCCCACCGGATGGGGTACTTCGACGTCCCGCGCGAGGCGCAGATCGAGGATCTCGCGGCGGCACTCGACATCTCGACCAACTCCGTCTCGGAACGGCTCCGCCGGGCGACGAAGGCCCTCACCGAGAACACGATCGGTGACCAGGCAGGTCGACGAGCGTGACCGGTCACCCGATTTCAGTGGGTGAGTTCCTCGAACGCGTCGCCGAGATCGACTCGCCGTCCGAATCACTGGATACGGACGACCCATCCCTCCAGAACAGTGAATCGCTCCGCCGAGAGCGGCGATACCCGTCTTTCGAGAGGTGGCGATGTCCGTCTGTCGAACGACGGCGATATCCGTCTATCGAGAACGGCCAACCCGTCCGTCGATATCGATCGCTGACGACCCCAGTAACCGTCACTTTCTCCGCGGTGGCCCGAATAATCACCGGCTAGGATTTGGGTAGTGACGGATATTCGACCAACCGAATCGAACCGATTCGCCGCCGCTACATAAGGAGCCTCGAAGTCACCGCACGACGCCCTTGTCTCTCTGCCATCACCTCACAGTCGATGAGCGATCCAGACTTCACCCGACCGATCACGGTAACCCCGACTTGGCCGCACGACGACCGATCGCCGCGACGCAACTCGAGACTCTCTCGGCCGCCCGATCGACCACCCCACAATACGTCGAACGACGACCCGAATCGGGGCGATCCCGGTCGAGACGAGGGCTACTCGGCGACCGGTCGGTCGCGACCGGACGCCGCCCAGCCGACGTCCGACGAATCCGGCGGTGCGTTCACCAGCGGACCGGGCGAATCGGCCCATCCGGTGGCGACGAGCGAACTGTTCGACCTGCTATCTAACGCCGAGCGTCGCGTCCTCTGTGCGATGCTCTGTGACGTGACCGGCGAGGTATCGGTCGAGTCGCTCGCGACGGAACTGGCTCGACGGACGCGGGCCGACGGACGCGACCGCGCCGTCCGGTCGGCGTCGATCTCGCTCGTGCACAACCACCTCCCGCACCTCGCGGCGCTGGATCTGATCGAGTTCGACCGCGAGCGACACCGCGTCGAACCGACCGAGACGTACCGTCGAATCGAATCGCCCCTCCGCACGCTGATCGACGCCGGCGCGACGCTCGTCTCGGACGGTGGGTGACCGCCGGCGTGGGGAGTCGAGCACCCGTCGACTCCGACCCGGTTTCCGCTCGATCGGGAAACCGTCTTGTCGATCCGGCGTGACCCGGAGGTATGGACCTGTCACCGATACGCCTCCGGTATCACCTCGTCAATACGACGATCGTTATCGCCGTTCTGCTGGCGTACCAGTCCTCTCGCTCTTCGGTCGACGTGGTACTGTTGCTCGCGGTCGCGGTCATCTACCTCGCGATCGTGATCGCGATCGACCTCGTTCGACCGCTCGAATCGAACGAGGAGACCTAGCCGCGGAGGAGACGTAAACGCGAGAGACGCGTTCTCGTCGCGGTAGGGCCCCATTCTCGTTGCGGTAGGGGCCCGTCCTCGGCGCAGTTTTGGAAATCACGTCGGCATCCGTATCGGTGCTGTCGACGCCCGTCGTCCGATCTGTCGTCGCTGGCCGAGTTAGCCGGCCATTACTAGCCGATGAATAGATTAATTAAGACGAATAAACAAAAGATATCTATACCGTCGAGTGAAGTATTTACTCATGCAACGGACTGTGAGTCGTCGTCGACTCCTCGCGCTCGCAGCGATTTCCGGGGTTGTCGGGGTCGCCGGCTGCACCGGCGGAGACGATGGATCGGACAGTGGAGCCGATGGCGAATCAGACAGCGGGGACGGGGGATCGGCTGATGGCGATGACGAATCGGACGCCAGTGACGACACCGGCGGGCTCTCACTCGATGAACCGTCAGAGACCGAACTCGTCGAGCGCGAGTCGAGTCCCGATGACCCGCTGAGTCCCGGTGAACCGGCGACGTTCGGCTCCAGAGAGCTACTCGTTCACGACATTCTCGTCGACGACGACGCCGTCTCCGCTCACGTCGATGCCGCCGACGGAAACGAACCACCGGACGACGGCGCGATGTACGTGCTCGTCGA
This sequence comes from Halovivax gelatinilyticus, assembly GCF_024300625.1. Classification (GTDB taxonomy): domain Archaea; phylum Halobacteriota; class Halobacteria; order Halobacteriales; family Natrialbaceae; genus Halovivax; species Halovivax gelatinilyticus. The sequence goes on from NZ_CP101322.1 coordinate 2,377,708, forward strand.
CCTCGAAGTCCGCGTCCCCGGAGCCGAATTCCCTGTCGAGGACCTCGGCCTTTCGGTGGCCGTCGTCACCGACGGTGCAACCTACGATCCGGCCGGTGACGCCGCCTGTTACGGCGAGGAGACGGCCCAGCTCGGCACCACCGACGATCACGAACACCACCGAGAGACGCGCTGTCTCGCCGTCCCTGACGGTACGAACGAGTCGGGCGTCCTTCGGGTCGTCTCGACGGAAGACGACGCCGAACACTTCTTTTCGCTCCCGGTCGATCGGTCGCTCTGACCGGGTCGATATTCACCGAGCGGGTCGATTCTACTGCGCGTTCACACCCTCGCGACGGGCCGCTTCGATCGACTCGTAGAGCGCGTCGGCGTCGTCGATGACGGCGCGATGACAGCGGATATCGGTCCAGCGGGGCCGTTCGATCCGGAGTTCGTCGTCTGAGAGCGTCACGTCACCGATCGACGTCCACGGGTGGAACCGTTTGTGATAGCCGCTGTGTACGACGAGACCGGCGTCGTGGACGGCGAGCGTCGGAAGTCCGTCCGTGTCGATCCGTCCGTCCGTTCGCCACTCGCCGCCCAGCACCGACCGCCGCGTGCGATCGGGCAGGTATCGAGCGAGTCGACTCTCGCCGTGATCGAGACGAACGGCGGCCCGCGACCACCAGGCCATCGCGATCGAGTACAGCGCCATGGCCGCGACCCAGAATCCCACGCCGCCGAGGGCGCCGTCCGCGGAGACGAACTGGACGCCGCCGATGGCGACGAAGACGAGTCCAACGATCGTCCAGTTTCGCGCCTGGGTGGTCGAGAACAGCGGTGCGTTCGCGATCGGGTCGTCGTCGACGGCCGCTCGGGCGTATCGTGTCCGGGCCATCGGCGTCGCCCCGAGGGCGACGAGCCCGGTGCCGACGGCCCCGATGGCGGTTCCGACGGCCGCGTGCCCGGGAATCGTAGACGTCGACGATACGAGGAGCGTCGCAATGGCGAATCCGGCGGGAACCAGGTACAGCGCACCCAGCCACGGCCAGCCCTGGCCGAGCCGCTCTGCGATTCCGCGGGTGCGCCGAATCGCGATCGCGCCGGCGACGAGGCCGGCCGTGAACGCCGTGGTTACGCTCGTCGCGATGGCGGCTCCGGAGAGTCCGGCGGCCGCGCCGACGGCGATGACGATGGCGGTGACGGCGACGCCGACGTACACCCCGGCGACGGCTACGGCGCCGACGTCCGGTGGCTCGACCGACGTCACGCTCTCGATCGAACTGGCCGGTGCGTATCCCATCGAACGAGTCTTCAGCGTACTGGCAGATATAGGTTTCTTTCAGCTTGATCGCGCTCGGTCCTTCCGGTACGATCACTGATCGCGTTCGAGCGAGAGCCGTTCGGTCTCGACGCCGGCCGCCTCCGCTCGCTCGTCGGCCTCGAGCAACTGATCGAGCGTGCGTTCGAACTCGATTTCGGTGATGTCCCCGCTCGCGTAGCGCTCCTGGAGCGTCGTCACCGGATCGATCCCGCCGCCCCTGTCGTCGGTGCTGCTGGCTTGCTCGCGTTCCCACTCGCGGCGATCGGAGTCCGCCGACGAGTCGTCCGCACCGACGCGCTCGGTGAGATACCAGACGAGAAAGACGCTCACGATGAGCAGTGCCGTGATGGTGACGGCGTAGATCGGGCCCGCAAAGAGCAAGGCGGCGATGATGACGACGTCGGCGAGGACGAACTTCACGACGTAGAGTTCGATCAGGCTGAAGCCGCCGTCGTCGTCCGAACTACCCATGGGTCAGCTTCGTCCAGCGTTGGATTAAATCTACGGTATCGACCGACCGGAACGGAGGCTTCTGGTCGGTCGTCGGAGGCTACTGATTGGTCGTCGGAGGCGACCGATCAGTCCGCGAGATGATTGGTAACGGAACAAACGACGCGGGGAGCCAGCGGATCGGCACGCTCTGTTCGATCGGACTACTCGAACCGGTCTACGGCCCGTTCGTATCGACGCGCCGGCTCGTCCCAGTCGACGACGGCGAAGAAGGCCTCGACGAAGTCACCGCGGGCCGGGCCGTAGTCGTGGTAGTAGGAGTGCTCCCAGACGTCGAGCGCGAGGATCGGGTGAGCGCCCCAGAGGGCGCCCTGGTCGTGTTTGTCGACGACGACGTTTCGAAGCTGGTTCGAGAAACTGTCGTATACCAGCAGCGCCCAGCCGCCGGCGGCGCCGGCCGCGGCTTCGAACTCGGCTTTCCAGGCGTCGTAGGAGCCGAAGTCGGTCTCGATCCGGTCGGCGAGGGCGCCGGTCGGTCCATCGCCGCCTTCGGGCGACATGTTCTGCCAGAACAGCTCGTGAAGGACGTGCCCCGACCCGTTGTGGGTAACGCTGCGAAGTGCGCCGGCCGAGCCGTCGACGTCGCCCGACTCGCGATTCGCGGCGAGGGTCTCTTCGGCCGCGTTCCAGCCGTCGACGTAGCCCTGGTGGTGGGTGTCGTGGTGCCAGGTGAGTACCTGTTCGGAGAGGTGCGGTTCCAGTGCGTCGTACTCGTACGGAAGCGGTGGTAGCTCGTAGTCGGTCATGTCTCAGGCCGATCTGAGGGGAGATGCGGGGAAAAACGTTCGCTGAAACTGATATTTGTTGGGCCGTGGACACGACCGAGAACGGTGCAATCGCTCTTTCACCGTGGGAAGCCGAGTTATACCTGGCAGCCGTACTGTCGGCCATGACTGGCTACGAACGACGGGCGTTGCTTCGCTACGGCGGACTCGGTCTAGGTGTCGGTGTCGCCGGCTGCCTCGGTGAGTTACCCGGCACCGGCGGTGACGAGGATCTCTCGGTAGACGTCTTCCAGCTCGGCCCGACGGGGCGACGTCCGCCCTGGGACGACGAGGAGCGCCGAGGCAGCGTCACGTCGATCGAGTCCGCTGAGGACCTCCCGTGGACGCTTCACTTCGACGACGAACCCGGGGTAGCGGACGATCCCGATAGTGACGACGATTCAGATAGTGAGCACGATGGCGCTTCCCCGGCCGAGACGGTAGCTCTCGAGCCTGAGGACGTAGCGGACTGGTTCGACGAGACGGACTTCGACGAGTCGGTCGTTTTCGCCGTCCAGACGGTTGGTCCGAACACGTGTTATGGGGAGGTAGCTATCGACGACGTCGAAATCGCAACCGAACGCGTCGAGAGCGTCGACGAGGATCGCGAGGTCCTCGCGGCTACGGCGACGGCCATCGACGTGAGCGAACCTGAGACGGCCTGTGGTCAGGCCGTCACCTACCCGTCGGCGCTCGTCCGCGTCACGCCAACGGATCCGGACATCGAGCTCCCCGTGGTCGCCCAGTTCACCATCGTCGACGGCTGGGGCGATTCGAGCGTCGAAGATTCGATCCGCGGAGTCCTCGGGGCCGACGACGTTCCCGGCTTCGCCGAGCCGCCGGGTGATCCGACGGTCGTTCCACCCGCCCTCGAGTGTCCGAACGACGACTTCGAGCGACTTCCCTCTCACCGGGACGAGGAGGTCGTCTACGGTGAGACGGTCGACGACGATGGTCGTCCGCTGTACGCGATGCGAGCCGCAAATCCGCAGGTCGAGACGACGTCTGCGGACCCGACCGAGGAGGAGATCGAACGCGCACTCACGTTCGAGTACGGCGACGAGATCGAGATCGTCCTTCGCAACGTCTCGAACGGCCGCCCGTCGGTCGGTAACAAGCACAAGTACAACTTCGAGCTATTGACCGAAGACGGCTGGCAGGACGTTCGCGGGACCGACCCAGAAACTCCGTTCGGCTACACGGACGAAGCGTACCTGCACCCGCCCGGCGAGGGATTCGACTGGTCGTTCACGCTCACCGAAGGTGGTCTGCTCGAAGACGGCGGGTTCGATGACTACCTCCGCGTCTGTCCGGATCTCCAGCCCGGTCGTTATCGCTTCCGATTCTGGTCGGTCGCCGGTGCGGAGTCGCTCGCCGTCGCGTTCGACCTGGTCGATACGGACGGATAATCCGGTTCGGCGGTGAAAACGTTCGGCGGCGAAAATCAGCGACTCAGTTCACTTGAACCGACCGTGACCGCGTCCGGGATGGTCGTCGTCGTGGCCTGGCGGCGTCGTACCCGGTCCACGGCCTGGGAGTCCGGGACCCTTGTTGCCGCGGACGACCTCGAACGGCCGCATCATGGCGTAATCTTCGTGTTCTAAGACGTGACAATGGAACGGATACATCCCGTCGCGCTCGAATTTGACGGCGATGCGAACGGTCTCGCCCGGGTCGACCAGGACGGTGTCCTTCCCCCCTCGCTCGTTGGGTCGGGGATCGTCCCAGCCGTGGTGATCGTCCCACGCCTCCATGTACTCGTGGTGATCCGCTCCGGGTGCGTAGACGACCTCGCCGTCCATCCCCATTTCGTGGATTCGTCCGTCGAGGCCCAGTTCTCTCGACGCTTTGATCGCCTGCCCTCTGGCCTCGTACGTCGGCAGGTCGTCGTGGTGGCCACCGTGATCGTCATCGTCACCGACCATATCGTGGTCGTGGTCGTCGCCGTGGTCGTGATCGTCGTGTTGCTTGCGCCCGACCACGTCGAACTCGACGAGGTGTAAGTGAATCGGATGCGAGTGGTGGTCGTCGTTGACGAGGTCCCAGACCTCGGTCGAGCCGAACTGCGGTTTGATCTCGACGGGATCGCCCCACGTTCGGTCGTTCAGGGTGTGCGCCATGAGGCCGTGTTCGTCCATCTCCATCCCCATCGTGATCTCGCGGTGGGCACGGGCTGTCTCCGGATTCAGTCCGGAGCGGTTTGGCAGCTGCAGATCACTCGGATGGACGCTCGCGTCTTCGCCGTCTGCGTGATGAGCGACTCGAATCTGCATCACTTCGTGGATCTGCGGGTACTCGTCGTCGCCGTGGTCGTGGTCGTCGTCCGTGGTATCCATATCCCCGTGATCGTGGTCGCCGTGATCCATGTCGCCCATGTAGGGGAATTCGGCGTGATTGACGAGCGTGAACGTTTCGCCGGCGAAATCGGAGAAGTCGACGATGACGTCCGCCCGTTCGAACGGTGCCAGCAACAGCGAGTGGAGATCGCCCATGTGTCCGATCTCGACGACCTCCTCTAAGAAGCCGTGTCCGGGCGAAATCTGGTGGAGGGGAGGGACCATCTCCATCCCGTTCGCGTGCGTGTGACCGTCGTCGTCATCGCCGTGGTCGTGATCCCCGTCGTCTCCGTGATCGTCTTCGGTGACCAGTTCGAGGTCGAACGTCCGGGCGTTCGAGACGTTCAATACTCGAAGGCGGTAGCGGCGCGGTTCGACCTCGAGGTACGGCCAGGCCGCGCCGTTGACCGTCATCGTGTCGCCGGCGAAGTCGTCTTCGAATCCGTCCGGATAGTACAACTCGCCGTCGTCGTGGAACGACCGATCGGCGAGCACCAGCGGTACGTCGTACTCACCGTCGGGGAGACCGAGGTCTCGCTCGCGCTGGCTCGTGATGTAGTACGGGCCGACGAGTCCGGCGTAGTTGTTGAGCCGAGTGATTCCACGGGTGTGATCGTGGTACGTCGAGGTTAGACGCGACTGACGGTTCGGGATCTCCTGGACGTCGACCGAGCGTCGTGGCCCGGTACTCCCATCGGGTGAGATCCACATGTCGGCCTGCCCGTCGCTTTCGGTCGCAACGTCGAGTCCGTGAAAGTGCGTCGAGTTTCGGACGTCCGGAACTGGACCGTCGTACCCGACGTAGTTCTCGGCGGTCGTCCCGGGAATTCGCTCGTCGACGTCGAAGAGGTGCGTCCCGGGAAGCTCGCTGTTGTCTACCTCGACCGACAACCGCCGATTCCGTTCGGCTTCGATGATCGGCCCGGGGAACTGGCCGTCGTAGCCCCAGATGGTCGTCTCGTCGAGATCCGGGTGGAACGAGTGTGTCGTCTCCTCGATCGTAACGTCGTGGTACGGCCCGCCGCGTCGACTGCCGTCCGGCGTGCGAACCTCGGGAACTGGTAGCTCCTGGACGTACTTTTCCAGGTCCGGTGAGTGATGGCCGTGGTCGTGATCGCCATCGTCTCCGTGACCGTCGTCGTGTGCGCCCACTCCGGTCGAGACGACTCCTGAGAGCCCGAGGGCGGCGCCCGACTGGAGCAAGCGTCGGCGTGAGAACCCGCTCATCGTGATCTCCCGCCGCGACACGGACGGTTGCCTCGCGCGTTCGTTCGTCGATTCGTAACCCCGATCGATTTTCGATCCCCCTGCGTGTGCGCCATACCACTGATAGTTCCCATAACGAGTTATTAATCGTTTTGGAACGTTCTTATTACTTTACCTGTATCGGCCACCTTCGCTCGAATACTGGTGCGGAAAGCCCGATCAACGGCCGTTCCGCAATCATTTTCCCACCGTCGATCCAACGTGGCCTATGAAGGTGTTGTTGGGTCTCGGCGGGACGGCCGAGTCGACGCGGGCGCTCTCGGAGACGGTCGAGCGAGGCCGCGCCATGGGTGACGAACTGGTGATCGCCGTCCTCGAGAAACCCGACTCGCCGCGGTCGAGCGAGGAGATGGCGACCGAAGCCGAAACCGTCGTCTCCGACGCGGGCCTCGACGCCGAGATCAGGCGCCTGGCGGGAGATCCCGGTCCGGCGCTGGTCGACCTGGCCGAACGCGAAGGATTCGACCAGGTGGTGATCGGCGGCGGCACGGAGACGCCGATGGGAAAGATTCGCCTCGGTTCGATCACGGAGTTCGTCCTGTTGAACGCCTCGATGACGGTCAAACTGGTTCGATGATGCAACGGACGAGACGATACCCCGACGACCCGGCCGGCCCGTTTCCGCGGCCGCCGGCGGTGTTCACAGACGACGAGGAGCGCCGGCTCCGGATCGAGCCCCTCGACGACTCGGAAGCTCTCGACGGATTTGGGGCGCTCGACGACTCCGAGGCCGTCGTCGACGCGCTGACGACGATGTACTCACAATTTCACCCCGCTGACCGCGCCCAGGGGATTCCCCCGGCCAGCGAACCCCAGATCAGATCCTGGCTGGCACCCCTCGTCGAAAACGGGATCAACGTCGCCGTCAGGCCGGTGTCGACGGACGAGCCCAAAAACGGCACGGCGAGTGGCTCCGCTCCCGATCGAGTCGACGACGAACCCGGGTACGTCGGTCACGCCGTCCTCGTTCCGGAGACCGACGAACCCGACTCGATCGCCGACCCGGGCGAGGTCGAGTGGGAACTGGCGATTTTCGTCCTCCAGGCCTACCAGGGCGCCGGGATCGGCACCGAACTGCTGGCTCACCTCCTCGGCGAAGCGAGCGCGCGCGGCGTCGACCGCGTCTGGCTCACCGTCGAGCGCTGGAACGGCGCGGCGATCACCGTCTACGAGCGGACGGGCTTTCGAACGGTCGGCACCGAAAGCTTCGACATCGAGATGGCGATCCGGCTCTCCGGTGAGTGACTCGCTGGAGACGCTGGGCGAAGTCGTCGAACTATCGATCGAACGGGTGACTTCGACGATCGGTGACTCCCAGAGGTCACAGAGTATTCCGTTCGTTCACAGGATCGATACCGTTCTACCTACGGCTAATCTCGATATTTTTATCCCTGTTCGGGGTAGTTCGTACGTATGCGCGTCTCCTTCCAGAACGCGAACGTCCACCGCGGGAACGAGTCGACCCTTCTTCGCGTCACCACGACCGACGGACGCCGCGCGTGTATCCTCGTCGACGCGGGCCCGGGCGTCGACGTGGAGACGCTTCTCGACGAGGACGAGTATCTGAACGCGATATTGCTCACGCACGCCCACATCGACCACTATCTGACGCTCGCGAACAACGTCACGCACGGCGCGCCGATCTACGCGTCGCCCGCGACGGCTGCCACGCTCGAACGGGCGCTCCCCGAGGCTACCAAGGACAACGACGTCGGTCCCGTCTCGGACGCGCTGGAGGCCCTCACGCCGATTACCGAGTGGACGGACGTGCTTCCGGAAGTCGCCGTTCGCCCCGTCCCGGCCGGCCACGCACCCGGTGCATCCGGCTTCGTCTGTCGTTTTCGTGACGAGGCGGCCACCGTCTCCACCGATCGCCACGTACTCATCACCGGCGATTTCACCCGGCGGTCCTGTGCCGGCTATCCGGGGCTCCCGACGCAATTTCCGTTCGAAATCGACACCGTTGTCTGTACCGTCGCGACGAACGACGCGTACGAGTCGACCCTGCAGACGGCCGTCGAGACGATCCTGGAACGGGCATTCGCCGGCTCGACGGTCGTCGTTGCGGCCGGATCGCTCGCCGGCGTCCACCTCGGTTCGCTCATCGCCGACGTCGCCGATCGCCTCGACAGACCGCTCCCGGTCGAACTCGTGGGCCAGGCGGCCAAACTGGCCGACGAACTCGACGTCGTTCCGTCCGGACTCTCGACGCGTCCCGTGTTCGACGATCCGGCCGAAATCCTGGAACCCGGCAGCGTCACGATTGCCGGCCCGGCCGATCCGACCCGCGGGAGCGCCCGTCGACTGTTCGACGCAATTTCCGACGACGACGGGGCGCTCTTCGTCCAGTCGACGCCGGACGACGACGCGACGCGTTCGGCACGGTGTACGATTCGGACGTTCGACCTGTCGAACCACCCCGCCCACGAGACGATCGTCGAACTCGTCGACGAGCTGGCACCGTTGCAGGTGATCGCGACGCACGGCGGTCGCTCGCGACTGAAGCGCGTTCAGCGCGATCTGGACCGGTGTTTCGTCTGGGGGAGCGCCGACGACGCGATTCACCCGCTCTACGACGACGGCGAGTGGCTCGAACCGGCCTGGATCGGCGAGGAGGCGGTCCGTACGATCAGAGACCGACACCGACAGCGACTCGTCGAATCTCCGCCGACGACGGCCGTGACGTTTCCGACGCTCGATCCCGGTCCGGTCGATCTCGAAGACGAAGGGGTCGAATTCGATCGACTCCGGACGAAGTTTACCCCGTCGATTGCCAACCCGTACGGCTCGTCGGCGACCGCCGACGGTGGGACGCTCGATTCGTCGTGCGGTCCGGAGGCGCAACCGACGGGGGAATTCGTCGCCGGCGAATCGATCGCCACGGACGATTCAGCGATGATGACGGACGGGAAACAATCGTTCGAATCGACCGTCCTGGACCGACTCGATGCGATCGAAGCGCGACTCGATGAATCGGAATCCGTTCGGGCGCGCGTTCTCGGCGGCGGACCCGACCGCCTTCTCAATCCGCTGGACGATGTCGATCTCGAACCGGGTGAGATCGTCGAGATATCGATCGAACGGGCCGCAGAGCGAGCGGACGGAGAGGTCGAACGTGGCGCGGACGAAACTCAGACCGACAGCACGGGTTGACTCGCGTAGCCGAGGACGTACTCGGCGACCGTCTCTAGCACCGTCGCGGCCTCGTCCGACTGCGTGCGCGGGAGGACGATGACGTCCGCGTTGACGGCGTCGGCGGCGTCGAGGACGACGCTTCCCGGGTGGTGGGTCAACCGGTTGGACGAGAAGCCGTGGACGGTCGAGGTGGTAAACGGCACGTCTTCGAGGTCGGCGTGGGTGCGAACGTCGGCGAGAAACGCCTGAACGCTCTCGGCGACGGTTTCCTCGTCGACGGCGTCGGCGTCCATTCCTAGCACCACTTCGCGGCCGAGGACGAACAGCGCGTGAACGGACGCGTCGTAGCGGTCGGCGAACTCGATCGCACACTCGATGGCCTCCATCGAGCCGTCGGTGCCGTCGACCGGAGCCAGCACCGTCTCGACGGTGAGGGAGTCGTCCATGCCCGAGTGTGTGTCGAGCGGGGTGAAAAAGTTCACCTATCCGGGTCCAGGCCGGTTTCTCCGGTGGACGTGGTGGGAAGTTATGGCGGGGGCGCGCGTATCGCCGCCTATGTTCGATCGAGTAGTCGTCGCGACCGACGGATCCGAGAGCGTCGAGCGAGCGATCGACGTCGGGCTCGACGTCGCAGATCGGTTCGACGCCGAGGTGGCCGTCGTGACCGTCGTCGACACGGGTGAAGCCGATGCGGCGCCCGAGGAGCTACGCGAGGAGTACCGCCGCGCCCTCGAGACGCAGGCGGAATCGGCGATCACCGACATCGAGTCGCGGCTCGACGGAGCACAGATCACGACGGCGGTCCGCGAGGGACGCCCGGCCCCGGAGATCCGAGCCTACGCCCGCGAGGTCGACGCCGACCTCGTCGTCGCCGGGACGCGCGGCCGCCACGGCGAGCACCGTCCGCTGCTGGGAAGCGTCGCCGAACACCTGGTGCGGAGTTCGCCCGTTCCCGTCCTCACGGTTCGACAGCTCGAAGCCGGCGAACTGGCGACCGGGTGAGCCGAACGAGTAGAGCGGATCTATCCGCGGGGATTCGCGGGTGGCGAGCACTCGCCCAACGGACCTTCCTCGACGGCCACGTCAAAACCGACTAACCGTAACCGGCGCTGACACGAACGGACCGGCGGTTTCTTCCCGCAGCCTCTCCAACGGCGGCCATGGACGACCTGTTCGATACGACGGATCTCGATCCGGCTCGCCGGAGTCTCCTCCCCGGTGCCGGATTTTTCCTCCCCGACGACGTCGAAGACGACCTTGAATCCGAACGGATCGAGTCGGCACTCGAACGGGCCGACGCGGCCGTCGTCGCCGACCCGGACGCGGACGGACTCGCCTGCGTCGCCCTGATCCGCGAGGCCTACGACGACGTTCTCGACGTCCCAGAACCCGACGCAGACGACGAACGCGACCCCGACGCGGACGATCCGATCGACGTTCCCGAGCCGGGACCCCACGACGTGGTGCTGGTCCCCGCGAGTCCGCACGACGTCGAGGACGCCATCGGCCGCGTGGCGGGTGCGGCGGAATCCGGCATCGATCTCTTCGTCTGTGACCTGGCGCCGGATCGTTACGAGTACGTCGCAGACGAACTCGAAGCGGCCGTCAACGTCGCCTCGTCGGTTCGCTGGTACGACCATCACCAGTGGGACGACGAGGTCGCGACGGCCGTCCGCGAGGCGGGCGCCGAACTCGTCGTCGGCGACTCGGACGAAGAGTGCAGCGCGGACGTAGTCGCCCGTTCGCTCGCTCACGACTTCGACGACCGACACGTCGATCTCGTGGCCGTGACGCGCGATCACGACCTGTGGATCCGCGAGGATCCGCGCAGCGACGACCTCGCCGACTACGCCTACTGGACCGATCCGGGCGAGTACGTCGAGGTCGTCCGCGAGTACGGCGCCGACCTTCCCGAGTGGGTCACCGACTTCCTGGCCGAAAAGCGCGTCGAGAAGAATCGCCTCATCGACTTTGCGATCGATCGCGCCGAGTTTCACGACGTCGGCCCCTACACGGTCGGCGTCACCTACGGGCGCTGTTCGCAGAACGAGGTCGCAGAAGGATTACGCGAGGCCGGCGCCGACGCGGCCGTCGTCGTCAAACCCGCCGGTAGCGCTTCGATTCGCGGGACGGAGACGTTTCAGCGCTGTCACGAGGTCGCCGGCCGCGTCAACGGCGGCGGCCACCCCAAGGCCGCCGGTTGCAAGCCCGACATCTACGACGACATGCTCGATTACGCGACCCACTGGACGACCCGCGGCGCCGTCGCGAAGCGGGTCATCCTCCGTGCCTTCGAGGACGTCGTCGAGACGGCCGACGGGAGTACGGACGAGTCGCCGTGATTCGTGCGGTGAAATCGGACTGGCGGAAGCTTGATAGGTACTGCATACGACTGTATACACATGTCGAAGAGCGTCCGTTTGAGCGAGGAAGCGTACGATCGTCTCGCCGCTCACAAGCGCGAAGACGAGACGTTTTCGGAGGTAGTGCTCCGGTTAGCGGGTGAACGCTCCCTTCTCGAACTGGCCGGCATTCTGAGTGACGACGAGGCGGCCGAACTCGAAGCCGCAGTCGAAGAACGTCGACGACGACGATCGAACGAACTAGAGCGCATTTCGGAGCGACTGAAGGACTCGTGATTCTCGACACGTCGTTTTTAATCGATCTCATGCACGGAGACGACGATGCGGTCGAAATGGCCGAGACGATCGAGTCCGATCTCCGTCAGCAGCGAGTGTCATCGATGACGCTCTTCGAATTGTACTACGGCGTCGCCAGGTCGACCAGAAGCGATGCCGAGCGAAAACGCATCGAAACGGTCCTCGATTCAAAACCCGTTCAACCCGCTGATTCTGCCGTTATGCGCAAGGCGGGGCGACTTGCTGGTGAATTGATGAACGAGGGAAATGCGGTTGATGACAGCGATGTCGTAATCGGTGCGACGGCAGCCATGCTGGATGAACCGGTATTGACCAGAAACGTCGACGACTTCGAACGCATTCCGGGTGTCGATGTCGAGACCTACTGACCCCTCGAGGGGTCAATTACAGGTTCACAGCCGCCGGTCGAGGTAGTCAGAGAGCAGTTCGAATTTGCGGATCTTGTGTTCTACGTCGGTCGAGCCGTGGCCCTCGTCGCCGAACTCGGTGTACTCGAAGTCCGTCCCTTCCTCCCAGCCCAGGTCGACCAGCGCGTCCCGGAAGATTCGCGCCTGACCGATCGGACAGCGGGGGTCGTTCACCCCGTGGACGATGTAGATGGGTCGTTCCATGTTCTCGACGTGTTCGATCGGGCTTCGGTCTCGCCAGAGGTCGTAGTTCTCCTCGGGGTCGCCCAGCTGCTGGCGGAGGATGTATTGGAAGTGGGCCATGTCCTCCTCGTAGAGTTTGTGCAGGTCGGTGATGCCGACCGAGGCGATGCCGGTCGCCCACAACGTCGGGTACTGCGTGAGCTGTGAGTAGACCGAGTAGCCGCCGTAGCTGCCGCCGTAGACGGCGACCCGCTCGGCGTCGATCCACTCACGGCTCTGGATCCACTCGCCGCCGGCGGCGACGTCCGCCTGCTCCATCCCGCCCCAGTCGCCGAGGATGGCCTGCTTGAACTCGCGGCCGCGGCCGGTCGAGCCGCGGTAGTTGGGAGCCAGGACGGCGTAGCCCTGAGAGGTCAGTAACTGGGCGGTGAGGGTGAACGCCATCGACGAACGGGCGTGCGGACCGCCGTGAACCAGCACCACCGCGGGGACGTCCGTCGCGTCGTCGGGCAGGGCCGGACCGTCGCGCGGATCGTACAGGATCGCGCCGATCTCGAGGCCGTCGTCGCCCTCGTAGGTGACGTACTCGGCGTCGACGAAGACGTCGGGATCGAGGCCGCCGTAGGCCGCCTCGAGGACCACCTCGTACTCGTCGGTCTCGAGGTCGTAGGCGTAGAGTTCCTTGCGCTCGTCGGGCCGGGAGTGTGAGAAGACGAGCGTCGTCTCGTCCGTGAACGCGGCCCCTCTGCCGCCCGGGACGCTGGCCACGCCGTCGGGAACGTCGAGTTCGGCCGCGTCGCCCGTTTCGACGTCGTACCTGACCGGCATCGACGCCCCGCGACGGTGACGGATCGCGACGACGTATCGGCCGTCGGGCGAGATCGCAGCGGGCGATTCCTCGTCATCGTGCGGCCCGAGCCAGTCGATCTCGTCGGTCGCGAGGTGGTAGACGCCGACCCGTCGCAGGTCGTGTGCGTTGTCCGAGACGAGCAGGCGCTCGCCGTCGGGGAACCAGCCGCTGACGGTCGACTCGGAGCCGTCCTCGCCGATCTCGAGTCGGCGCACGTCGTCTCCGTCTGCGGCCATCACGTAGCCGTCGCGATTTTCGAGCGAGTCGGACTCGTTCGTCACGTAGGCGATCCGTTCGTCGTCGGGATCGAACGTCGCGCCCATGACCGGCCGGTCGTAGGTCGTGAGTTGTGACGTCTCGCTCGCCGCCGTATCGTACCGGTAGAGGTTCATCTGTTCGCCCTCGTCGCTCGCGTAGAGGACGGTTTCCCCGTCCTGCGAGGTGTCCGAGAGGACCGCTTGCCCGTCGACCTCGACGACGGTTTCGACGCCACCCTCGGGTGACCAGGCGACGAGGTCGTTCTGTTCGTCGCCCGCGTCGTCGCGGTGGAAGAAGACGCGTTCTCCGTCCTGGCTCCAGCGAACGTGCCAGCGTGCACTTCGCGGAGCCTCCCCGTCGGTAACTCTCTCGTAGGACCCTTCGTCGACGTCGAGAACGTAGAGGTCGTTTCGGCCGTGTTCGTCGTAGTAGAACGCAATCTGTGAGCCGTCCGGCGAGACCACGGGATGGTAGAATTCGGGCAGTCGGGCGAGCGTCTCCAGATCGACCGCCGGTGTGTCCTGTGTGCTCATGTGAACCGCTTACGGTGAACGTGTTATAATTGTTGAGGAAGCGGTCGTCGGCGGCCGGTTCGTCGCCCGAGGTTGACGCGGTCAGGCGACTGGCTCTCAACGTGGGCGCACGTTGTCACCGGCTCAGTCACGAAGCACGTACCGCATAACGAGTTGCAACACGTGGACGAAGACGCCAGCGATGGCGACGTAGACGCCGATCGCCTGCAACGCGGTCGATCCGACCGCGTTTTCTCTGAGCCGCCAGATCTCCCAGCCGAGTCTGAGGAGAAAGCCGAGAAAGATCAACACGAAACCGACGAGGAGTAACTCCGTGAGGACGAACGTCCCGATCGCGATGGCGACGACGCCGCCGACGAAAGCGTAATTCGCCCATCGACCCCACGATTCGAACGACTTCCGGCGGCCGTAGACGTAGCCCGCGATGAGCGCGGTGAGAACGATCGTCACGACGGCGGTGAGACCGAGTATCTCGAGGCGAACGTCGGCGGGGGCGACGCCGAGAACGCCCGCGCCGAAGATGCCAAAGGCCAGCGCCAGGATGGTGGTTCCGAGCGCGGCGATACCGAAATCCTCGCGTTCGATTCCCCGCTCGGCGATCAACTCGCCGCCGACGATGGCCGCCCCGTACACCAGGACGCCGACGATCGGGTAGGCGAACAGCTGCTGGTTCACCGCCGCCAGCGGCGTCTCGGCGAACGCGTACATCAGCGCGATCGTGACGGCCATCAACGCGGTCGCCCCGCCGATGACTCGGACTTCCCGCCCGGAGAGGCCGAATCCGGTCTCGGTCGCGTCGCCGGTCTCGAAGGAATTCATCGGTCGCACGTACCACGTCGATCGATAAAATGACGGCGTCCGTCGCCGACTGACGACCCGAATTTCTATTCGGACGTCTCTCGTCGGTGAATACATGTCCGAGTACACGATCGAGATCTCCGAGGCGAACTGGCGCCGATTGTGTGATCTCAGGCGGTCGAACGAGTCGATCGACGACGTTCTGACTCGATTGACGAGGGATCACCGGTGGACGGGATTCGATGCCCTCTCCGAAACCGGTCTGGCCGAGGAGATGGAGTCGGTTCGAGAACAACTGGAGCGTGAGATCGAACCCGATCGGAGTGAGTCGGAGTAAATTGGCTCACCGGCTATCGATCGCCGACGACCCACTTGTCCGAGTACGCCAGATCACAGTCACAACGCGCGTAGGCGTGAACGACGTCTCCTTCGCCGTAGAGCCCGCCGACGTCCTCGTTCTGTTCTTCGGCGAAGGCGAAGACGAACCGGACCTCGTGGTCCCCGTCCGCTTCGGGGCAGGTCCCGCCGGTCAGCTTCGCGTCGATCGATCCCTGGGTGGCCATCGCCTCCTTCGCGAACGCCATCGCGTCGACGCCCGTCGCCGCGCGGAAGGCGTTGCGTCCGCGCTCGCCGTCGACGACGATCACGATGCCGTCGTCTACCCGTTCGCCGTACGATTCGAGTCGGCCGAGGTCGTCGACGGCGTCCGCGGCGAGGTAGATGGCGACGTCGTCCGGTCGCTCGCCGGCGAGAAACGCCTCGTGGTCTGCGGTCATACCGGTGACTGTGCGGTCGAGCGGGAAAAAGCCCGTTATCGCGACCGGAGATACGAGACGAGCCGTTCGACCGTCTCCGTTAGAATCGGCTCGTCCAGCCGGCCGAAGTACGCACGAATATCTGACTGTGCTGGCGAGACGATTCCCCACGGGACGATAGAACGCTCTCGTGGAAGTCCACCGTTGATTAAGTCGTATTCGTCGATCGTAACCGAGTTGTCGAGAGTCTCGATTAGTACGACACCCAACCTACTCGTCACTGTCAGCGGCTTCGGTCTCGTTCGTCGCCTCGTCGCTCTCTGGATCGAAGTCGCCGTAGTCTTTCGTCCGCTCGATCATCTCCCAGAGCGCGAGGGCGTCGCGCTCGTCCGACTCCGCGTCGGGGCTGTCGTACTCGTGGATCCAGTCGGTGTCGATCATCCAGCTGTGGGGTTGGCCGTAGAACGGGTCGGCGACGGTTGCTGAGAGCGAGGTGATCTCGGAGCCGCGCTCGATCAGCGCCTGTTTGTACACCTGGTAGATGATTCCGATCTCCTCGTCCGAGCCGGCGGGCGTCTCCTCGGTCGAGTGGTAGGTGAGGAAGAGGGCGTCGCCACGGCGGGTGAAGTCGGCACGCTTTGGTACGGTATCTTAATGATCGATGAAGGGGTCGGCGGGAGTGGCGCCATATGGGTCGGTCCGCATGGGACAGTTTCTGGCTGCCAAACGGTACCGAGTAGCGGTAGAGTGTGACCGTCGTTCCGACGGCCGCCAACGCGCTGCAGGTGTAGATACTGGCGAAGACGTCACAAATCCGATGCTACACTATCCGCCAGAAGTCGATCGCCGCCCTCTCACTCGTTTTCGTCAGACTCGTCGTCTACGTCCACGTCTTCATCGGGATCCGCCGGGCTGGATCCATCCTCGTCATCGCCCACTGCATCGACGTCCTCCTCGTAGACCTTCGAATTGAGGATCATGTTCCACAAGGAGAACGCGTCCCCATCGATGGCTGATTCGTTTCCAGTTTCGTTGTCCGAATCGTTCGCGTCCTCCTCGCTGTCGTACTGGCGGATCCAGTCCGTGTTGATACCCCACCCATGGGCCTGGCCGTCGAACGGATCGGCGATCTCGTTGTAGAGGAACTCGATGTCCGACCCACGGTGGATCAGAGCCTGTTTGTACACCTCGTACACGACGAGGATCTCCTCGTCGGACTCGTCGACCGTCTCCGCCTCGGAGTGGTAGGTGAGGTAGAGTTCGTCGTCTTCGCGGGCCAGTTTCTCGACCGCGATGCCGTTCTCCTCGAGGAAGTAGTAGAACTCCTCAGGCGTGCCGTCGCGGTCGATCGGCGGCTCTGCGGGGTCGATTTCGCCGTCAGTCGACTCACCGCCCAGTATCCCGACGCACCCGGCGGTCACGCTCGCGACGAGTGCGCCGGCACCGGCGAGCATTCGCCGCCGGGAGTGTGTCTTCTTGGAGGGGCTCCATTCTGCCATAGAATACCCACTCTGCCAAACGGCCAAATACGTCAGTTCCGTATCGAACTGTGAATCGAGCGTCGAAACGGATGGGAACAGCAATGCGCGGACTACCGAGATCGTTGCGTTCAGCGAAGAATTCTTCTGACCGGCATTGGCCCCATCGAGACGGTTATTCGAGATCAGTAGCGGCGACCAGAACTTCGAGGGCTTCCATCGGTGTAAGGTCCTCGTCTAGCTGATTCGCGTACCAGGCCATCATGTCGGCGAACACCTCGCGGATGTCGTTCGACGTGGTTCGGTGTCTGGCCACCTCGCCGTCGGTCTTGAGCGTGATGTCGACGCCGTGTGGTGAGACTTCGTTCGCGAGCTTCACCTCTGGGTCCAGTACGCGTGGCTGGCTCTCGGTTGCGCTCGTCGGATCGGGGTCGAGCGCCCCCGCCGGTGGATCCACGAGGGTCTCGGGTCGATCGTCGGTAATCTGCGCGGTGTCCGGCCCATTACGATCGAGAGATGTGGGGCGGTCGGCTTTGGAGTCGTCCGGGCGGACGACGAAGCGGTTGTCCTCGATGCGGTCGACCAGCTCCGGGTCGAGGGTGAGATCCTCGGGATCGAGCACGCCGTCGTCGGTGTCGGGGGTCATGTTGGGGGTTAGGTCAAGAACGGTCGAGGGTCGTTGTTAGCCTGTCGGCCAGTGAAGAGGTGTTCGAAAGTGGGGGCTTCTCTAGCAACCGGTTATCGCCGCCTGGCTTCAGATCTCCGTTACTTCGTACTCGTAGCTTTCGAAGTCCTCGTCGAGTTGGGTCCGATGGATGATCGTCTGCTCTTCGTCCGTGAGTTCGTCCTCGAACGTAATTTCGTCGACGACCTCGTCGTTCTCGTCGAACGTCGTCACCTCGAACTCGAGGTCCATGGGTGGATCGTTTGTTTCGAGGATGAAGATCACGTTGGCGCCGTCGTCCGGCGAGTCCTCGGAGAATTCGATGTTCACCGCGTCGACGGTGACGTCGCCGTTGTCCATGCAGCCGGCGA
The DNA here is from genome assembly GCF_024300625.1 of Halovivax gelatinilyticus. Lineage (GTDB taxonomy): Archaea > Halobacteriota > Halobacteria > Halobacteriales > Natrialbaceae > Halovivax > Halovivax gelatinilyticus. Next base: position 2,395,979 of record NZ_CP101322.1, read on the forward strand.
GCGCTGCGGCGGAGAGTGCTCCGGCCGCTCCGATAAATTTGCGTCGGGAAAGCGTCATCACTGCAGTAACGGCGCTCTCAGCTAATAGTGACTCGTACCGCCACAGCTGTCGTTACAGAACTCGATTCGGGGGTCGACACGGCGTGGTCGGGGCTGTGCGCAGCCGCCGTGGTCTGTCTGTCCGCTCGAGTTGGTCGAACAGTTTGGCGCGATTGCGCTGACTGTCTTGGGTTACGAGGTGGCGGCACAGATGCAGGCCGCTCGTGCGTCTCGAACGAGGTGTCGTGGACCTCTCGGATCGTTCCGTCGGTGAGACTCGGGATACGTTTTAGACTACTGAAAGAAAGCGTGGTACACGACGATGCGTCAGTCGCTGTCTCATCGTCGAATTGGCTCACATACCACGTCGCGAGCCGATTGCCACCCGCCGCCTCTTTACTGAGTGACGGCGGCCCCATCGACCATCGGCTCGGTTGCGAGCACCTCGGCGGGATCGACGACGCCGGTGATCGATTGGCGACGTCTCGCCCGCGGAATCGGCGGCGGGCTCAGGGGTCTCCGACAGCGTCCCGTCACCGCCCTCGCGTCATCCGAGTGACCGACGAACCGGTTCTCGGGCGAGAGCACCCGTCGTCAGTTCGGTCGGGTGTCGCGGTGGGTATGCGTGAGTGGTTGGTGGACTGTGCTCCGTTTAGACGATGACGACGTTTGCGTCGTCGTCGTACGTCGCCGGGACGGTTACCCCGTAGCTGAACTGGGCACCGGACTGATCGACCAGTTCGATAGTGGCACTAGATCCACCTTCGAGGTTTTCCTGATCTGGAATGTGGTCGATATTGAGATTGATCTCAACGCGGTCTGATGTGTCTACCAGCGACGTGGGGTTATCCGTGGTAAGCCCGGTAACACCAAACTCACCGTTCTCAGTTGATGAAAGTACGCCGTCTGCATCGGGGTCACCATCAGGTAATTCAAGTGTCTCAGAAGTTTCATCACTGGTCCACTGAACGGTCATTGATTCGATATCGATGACGTCAGAGCCAGCAGACTTTTTCACGACGAGGTTCACTTGCTCGACGTCATCGCCGTTAAGGTCACCATACGCGTGGACGACTTCAATCTGGTTCGCCACTGCTTGCTGGGTCTCCGTTCCCGTGTCGGAAGCCTGGCTCTGCAGCGAGCCAGCCGTGTTGATCAGGACGCCTGCGGCGATGGCCGCAACAAGCACCATCGCGATGAACACGATCAGGGTACCGATTCCCACTTGGCCGCGTTCGTCTTCGGAGTGAACTTTCTCGAACATGGATTAGACCACCACGACGGCTGCGTCGTCAGCGAACGTTGCCGGAACGGTCACGCCGTAGCTGAACTGGGCACCGGACTGGTCGACGAGTTCGACGGTTGCGCTGTCACCGGGGTCGAGGTGCTGATCTTCATCGAACGCGCTGTTATCAGCCGAACTAAGGTCAATATGAATTTCAATTCGATCGTCAGTACTTACCAATGCATCACTTTCGGTCCCGGATGTGAGTTCGGTGCTATCAAATCCATCACCGAGTTCGAGTGTCTCGGAGACTGAGTCACTGGTATACTGCACCGTCATCGAGTTAAGGTCGATTACGTCAGATCCAGCCGACTTCTTTACGACCAAGTTGATCTGTTCGACGTGAGAGGCAGCCGTATTTACGCTTCCATCTGCCGCGATATCGGCGTTCGTATCACCGTACGCGTGGACGACCTCGATCTGATTCGCCACTGCCTGCTGGGTTTCCGTACCCGTGTCAGATGCCTGACTCTGCAGCGAGCCGGCCGTGTTGATCAATACGCCTGCGGCGATCGCCGCCACGAGCACCATCGCGATGAACACGATCAGGGTACCGATTCCGACCTGACCGCGTTCGTCTTCGGAGTGAATTGTCTCGAACATGGATTAGACCTCCACGACGTCAGCGTCATCAGAGAAGGTCGCCGGGACAGTCACGCCGTAGCTAAACTGGGCACCGGACTGGTCGACGAGTTCGACGGTAGCACTGTCGCCTGGATCGAGATTGTCTTGATCGGTCAAATCCCCGAACGCGATCTGGATCTCGATACGGTCGCTCGTGTCCACGAGCGCTTCACCATCGTCGTCAGTGTCGGTGGTTAATGCCTCTGTCGTAAAGCCATCATCATATTCTAACGTCTCAGAGGTGTCCTGGCTCGTCCACTGAACGGTCATCGATTCGATATCGATGACGTCAGAGCCAGCGGACTTCTTGACGACCAGGTTCACCTGTTCAACTTCGGGATCACTATCTGCTATCTCGCCGTACGCGTGAACGACTTCGATCTGGTTCGCAACCGCTTGCTGGGTTTCCGTTCCCGTGTCTGAAGCCTGGCTCTGCAACGAACCGGCCGTGTTGATCAATACTCCTGCGGCGATGGCCGCAACGAGCACCATCGCGATGAACACGATCAGGGTACCGATACCCACCTGACCGCGCTCTTCCGTCTCTGTTATATTTTCGAACATTATGTGTACACCCTGTGTTACACGATTCACCCGTGCGTCGACCGGTCGGGCCGATCGAGGTTACAGACGCGCGTGCGTCGATCCCGCGTGACGGGGATGCCCCGTCGCGTTCGCGGTTTCCCGCGAAGCTGGCGACGGGCGCTGTCGTGGCCCGTCTAACGGCGGGAGCGGGTGAGTCGTGTGGCATCACAGTATCTGGGGATGTACCCCGACGAAGACATTCACTAGTTCATCTATTAACCTCGGTATCGCCTCAGACGGCGTATCGAGACTCGATTCACGACTCGAAACGCCGGTCGAATCGGCCGCCGAACTCACGACTAGAGCTTTAGGACGAGTGTGGCTACTGTGGGGTAGATGAATTCCGTCTCGCGAGCCAGGGACGACGCCGCCCGTATCCGGCGCACCGCCGCCGACGCGGCGTTTCGAGCCCCACATGGATCTCAGCCTAGATAGTCTTCGGAAGCTCTTCGAGAACCTGCTCGGCAACACCGGCGGCCGACGCGGCCGCGAACGCGAGCAGGTGCGCGAAGAACAGTTCGACCCGGACGCCCAAGGACAGGGCGTCCCCGGCGAGCGCGGCCAGCAGCCGCCGGTCGACGGACAGGGTCAGCCGATACAGGGCGGACAGGACGGCCAACCGGTCGATGGACAGGGCCAGCCGATGCAGGGCGGACAAGCGGGCCAGGACGGCCAGCCGACCGACGGAAATGCCGCGGGCGGTGGAGCCGCCCAGTCCGGCGCCGACGTCGGCCCGTCGTTCGACACCGAGCGGCCGGATCCGGACGAGATGGACGACGACGAGGTCGTCGACGACCTCTACTACCGAATCGAGACGCTCGAGGACGAACTCGAGCGAAACGGCACCCGATTAGGCTCGATTCGCGACGCTCAGGAGAACGTCACCAGCGAGATCGAAGACGTCAACGACACCATCCGACGCCTCCTCGGCGTCTACGACAAGCTCACCCAGCCCGTCAATCCGTTCACGGGCGCGGGAGAGGAGACCGAAGGATTCGGCGTCTTCGGCGAGAACCACCACGAGGGCTTCGGTCTGAACGAGTCGACGACCGACGCGTCCGGAACCTCGGTCTCGTTCGACGACCTGCGCTCGGCGGTCGAAGAATCCGACGCCGGCAGTCCCCAGCGAATTCCGTTCGAGGACGAACTCGACGACGCCGACGACCACGACGGTGACAATTACGACTCGACGGACGATCGACGCGACGACCGCGACGCGACTGACGACTCGTCGGTCGAGGTGCAGGCGACCGACCCGACGGACGACGGGGACGGTTCGGATGCAGACGACTCGAGCGACGACGGGGACGACCGCGTCACCCTCACCCGACTCGCCGACACGTACGCCTCCGACGTCATCGTCTTCGAGTGGCTCACCGAGATGGTTCGGACCGCCGGCCCCTCTGCGACCTTGCGCGCGATCTCGTACTATCACGAGATCGGCTGGATCGACGACGAGGTCAGAGCCCACTTAGAAACCGTCCTCAGCGGACCCGACCTCGACATGCACGTCGATCCGGAGCGCACGCCCGAAGAGCTCACCGCCGAGGATCACGCCGACAGTTACGAGTACATCATGAAGTTGACCGAAGTGCACGAAGCCAGCGCGGAGGTGCACGGCTGATGGATCCATACGATCCGTCGCCGGCGAGGTGACCGTCGATGGGATTTTCCACGAGCGCCGCGGTCGCCATCCTGTTCATCGGGCTGTTCGTCGCCGTCGGCATCGCGTTTCCGGCCTTCGAATCGGCCTACGAACGCCAGTCGGCCGCGATGGACGACCGCGACGACCGCGCCCTGGAGATCAGAAACACGGCGATCGACGTCGACGCCACTAACGACGAACCGGCGGAGACGCTCACGGTGAACGTGACGAACGAGGGCTCGACGACGCTCGACGTCGCCGCCGTCGACCTCCTGCTAGACGGAGCGTACGTCTCCTCGGAGGCCTACGCGACCGCCGTCGGCGAGCCGGACGCGAGCGCCGACGCGGGACGGACGATCGTCCAGCCGGGCGAACGGCTCCAGATCACCGTCGAAGAGCGCGCCGAAGCGCCGGACCGGCTCAAGGTCGTCACCGGCAGCGGCGTCGCCCAGACGCTAACGGAGGTGGACGTCGATGGTGAGTGACGTGGTCACCGCCCGTCGCGGTTCGGCAGGCCCGATCGACCACGGCCGAGATGGAGGTGAGCGCTAATGGCCGGCGAGGCGATTTCGAGTCTCATCTTGTTCATCGCGGCGATGCTCGTCGCGCTCGGCGTCGCGGGGACGCTCGTCGCGGGCGTCGGCGACCTCACCGGCTCGCTCGATTCGATGAGCGGCTCGGTCAGCGACGAGATCGACACCGACGTCGAGATCATCAGCGATCCGGGCAGCGGCGCGATCGTGAGCGACGACGGCGAGACGGTGACGCTCCTGGTGAAGAACACGGGCGATCGATCGCTCGCGGGCGACGGCCGGCAACTCGATTTCGTGGTTAACGGCCAGTACGTTCCGCGCGACGACGTCTCGGTCGACGTCTACGATTCGAGCGTCTGGCGGCCGGGGACGGTCGCGGAGATCGAACTCGAACTCGGCACCGACGATTCGCTCGAACTTGCCGAACATCGCGTCAGAATCGCCGGAAGCGGAGTCAGCGCGTCGATCGAGTTCTACGACGGGGGTGAGAACTGATGGTCGATCACTACCCGCTCGGCCTCACCGGACGGGATCGCGTCGAGAGCGCCTTCGGCGGCGGCCTTCCGGAGGGATCGGTCGTGCTCATCGAGGGCGAAGACGGGGCCGGAAAGAGCGCGATCACGCAGCGATTCGCCTACGGGATGGCCGATACCGACGTCTACGTCACGTACGTCTCGACGGAACTGGCCTCCTGGGAGTTCGTCCAGCAGATGAACTCGCTGTCGTACGACGTCGTCGAGCACTTGCTCGGCGAGCAGCTGCTGTTCCTGCACGCCGACATCGACACGCACAACCGGGGTCAACAGCGCGAGTTACTCAAACGGTTCACCGAAGCGAAGACGCTGTGGATGGCAGACGTGATCTACGTCGACAGCCTCTCCGGCCTGCTCCGAAACGACCCGCGCTACGAGGCGGTCGCCGGGACGGGCGACGAAGATCACGTCCTCCAGCGGCTCGTCTCGTTCCTGCGGACGGTGACCGAGATGGACAAGACGGTCGTCTTCACGGTCGATCCGACGAGCGTGAGCGAGGAGGCGCTCAGGCCGCTTCGCAACGTCGTCGACGTCTACTTCGAACTGGAGACGTCTGCGGTCGGCCAGGATATCAGACGGAATGTCCGGGTGCGTCGCTTTCAGAACATGAAAGAGCCGGTCGACGATTCGATCGGCTACACGGTCCAGCAGGGACGAGGGCTCTCGATCGTGAGCCGGACGGTGGCCTGAGATGGCTGACTTCGGCTCGACCCGACTGTCGAACGAACTGCAGGAGCTGGCGGACCGACACCCGCACTTGCGAGAGCACTTGGACTGGTTCTACGACGAGTACACCGAGTATCCGGCGCTGATCGACGAACCCAGCGAGGAGTGGGAGTCTCACCGCCCGAACGTCATCTACGAGGCCGAAGAACCGATCTTCTGTCACGTCTACGGCGACGTCGGCATCGACACGACCTACTACTGCGTCGAACCGACGCTAGACGAGTCGGATCACGAACTCTACACGAAGATCCGCCAGCGCATTCTCGACAAGAGCGTCACGCGGCCGGCGCCGACCAACGAGGAGGAGTTCGAAGAGCACTTAGACGAACTCTTAGACGAGGTCGTCGAGATCACCTCCGGGCTAAGGGGGCAGTCGGTCGGCCGAATCAAGGCGTTCGGATCGACGAAGTTCTCGATCACGCGCGAGCGATTCGATCGACTCCGCTATCAGCTCCAGCGCGACATCGTCGGCCTGGGGCCGCTCGAACCGGTGATGGCCGACACGGCCAACGAGGACATTCACGTCATCGGTCCCAAGCAGTGTTACCTGGACCACGCCACCTACGGCATGATCAGCGCGACGGTCGACTTCGGCTCGCCCGAGCAGTTCGAACAGTGGCTCCGGAACATGGGCGAGCGAATGAACCACCCGGTCAGCGACTCCGACCCGATCATCGACTCGACGCTGCCGGACGGCTCGCGTATCAACATCATCTACTCCGACGACGTCTCCGTCCAGGGCCCCTCGCTGACGATTCGACAGGGTGAGGAGATCCCGCTGTCGGTGTTTCAGATCACGAACTGGGGGACGATCAGCCCGGAGCTGGCCGCCTACCTCTGGCTCTGTCTCGAGAACGAACAGACCGTGTTCGTCGTCGGTGAGACGGCGTCGGGCAAGACGACGACGCTCAACGCGTCGCTGTCGTTCATCCCGCGCGATTCGAAGATATACACGGCGGAGGACACCGCCGAGGTCGTCCCGCCCCACGACACCTGGCAGCAGCTACTCACCCGCGAGGGGTCGGGCGACGAGAGCGCCGACGTCGACATGTTCGACCTGGTCGCCGCGGCGCTCCGGTCCCGCCCCGATTACATCGTCGTCGGTGAGGTCCGCGGAGCGGAGGGACAGATGGCGTTCCAGGCGGCCCAGACCGGCCACCCGGTGATGCTCACGTTCCACGCGAGCGACATCGTCAGCATGATCCAGCGATTCACCGGGAACCCGATCAACGTCCCAGAGACGTTCATGGACAACTGCGACGTCGCGCTGTTTCAGAACCGGGTCAAGCAGGGTGACGACATCCTTCGACGCGTCACGAGCGTCCAGGAGATCGAAGGCTACTCCGAGTACGAAGGCGGCGTCGTCACCCGGCAGGCCTTTCGCTGGGACCCGCGTGACGACGAGGTCGTCTTCACCGGCCGGAACAATTCGTTCGTCCTAGAAGAGCAGATCGCGACGCTGCTCGGCTACACCGACACCCGGGAGATCTACGACGAACTCGACAAGCGCGCGGAGATAATCCGCCAGCTCATCGACGCGGGCGTCCTCGGCTATCACGAAGTCAACAAGGCTATCTCCGACTATCAGCGCGACGGCATCGAGGGCCTGCCGATCCAGCCGACGGGAATGTACCAGTTCAGCTGATCATGTCCACGGCCAACGAGTCTCGACCGGATCTGGGTGCGCGCTCGATACTGTTCGCGCTCTATCGGTCCTACGAGGCCATGGGGATGTCGGTCAGGCGGTATTTCCTCCTGATCATCCTGCCGTCGGTCGCCTTCTTTTTCGGCGCGCTCTTCGCGCCGTTGCTGGTCGGAGTACCGCTCTTCGTCGCCGGACCGCTCGCCGGTCTCGGCCTACTCGCCATCCTGACGGCCGTCGCCTATCCGAAACTCGCCCAGGATCGACGACGAAAGCAGGTCAGACAGCGCTTTCACCTGTTTTTGACCCACATCACGGTGCTCTCGATGGCGAACATCAACCGGGTCGAGATATTTCGCATCCTGGCCGAAGAAGACGAGTACCAGGCGCTCGCCGAGGAGATGGGCTACCTGGTCGCGCTGGTCGACACCTGGAACCAGAGCCTAGACGACGCGTGTCGTATGCGGGCGAAAGAGGTGTCGAGTCCCCTCCTCGCGGACTTCTTCGAACGACTCGCCTACACCGTCGGTGCCGGCCAGGAGATCAGCGAGTTCCTCGTCGAAGAGCAAGACACGATGATCCAGCAGTTTACCACCCGCTACGAGTCAGACCTGGCGAAACTCGACGTGATGAAGGAACTCTACATGTCGATGATGCTCTCGCTCGCGTTCATCCTGGTGTTCGCCATCGTCCTGCCGATGCTCGTCGGGATGAGCCCGATGCTGTTGATCGGGGCGACGATCGTGATGTTCACCATCGTCCAGGCGGTCTTCGTCTACGCCATCCACGTCATCGCGCCCTACGACCCGCTCTGGTACATCGAGAAGACGGCCGGCACGAGTCCGACCGACCGCATCCCGCTGGCGCTCATCATCGGATTCGGAGGCTGTCTCGCGCTCGGGCTCGTCGTCCTCGCCATCCTCTCCGGCGTGACGCCGATCGCATCCGATCGCATCCCGACGCCGATCATGGTCGCCATCCCGGTCACGCCGCTCTTTTATCCCGGCTGGAAAATGCGCAGAGAAGAGAAAAAGGTCAAGGAACGAGACAGCGAGTTCCCGGCGTTCATTCGGGCCCTCGGCGCGGTCGAGAGCGTCAAACAGACCTCGACGTCGAGCGTCTTAGAGTCGCTCCGGACGAAGGACTTCGGGGCGTTGACGGCGAACATCGACGCCCTCTACAAGCGCCTGCACATGCGTGTCGACGACATCAGGTCCTGGCGGCTGTTCGCGGCGGAGACGGGATCGTACCTCATACAGAAGTTCGGTGACATGTACGTCATGGGTCGCCAGATGGGCGGCAACCCGCGACTGCTCGGCCAGCTCATCAGCATGAATCAGAGCCACGTCCTCAAAGTCAGAGAAAAACGCCAGCAGGCGACGACCACGCTGACCGGCGTCCTCTACGGTATCACGGCCTCGGCCGTGTTCTCGTTTTTCATCGGCCTCGAGGTCGTCAAGATCATGATGGACATCACGGCCGAAATGGACCTGGATCAGCAGATGGTCGGCGGCCTCCTCCAGACGGCTCAGTACAATCTCGTCGTCATCGAGTACCTCCTGATCGCGACCATCCTCATCAACGCCGCGCTCTCGGCGGTGATGATCCGGCTCACCGACCGCGGGCACATGATCACCGGCCTCGTCAACTTCGTCCTGCTCACGTGGATGGGCGCGATCATCGCCGTGATCACCGGCTACGTCGTCGGCGCCGTGATCAGCGTTTGACGACGCTCGCAATCTGACTGCTGTCTCGCCACATCGTGTCAATTCAGTAACCGTGGCCTATTACGAGGCGCGACTCACGGTTCGATACCGCACGAAGGTACTTTGTACGGGATTTACTCTAGTCGTTCAGCCGGAGATTTCACTATGACGCAGGATACCTACCACGTAGAAACGCTCGAGCAGTCAGTCGGGAGAACCGACGCCACGATCCAGTGGGCGCGGTTTCTCGGCGAGACGTTCGGGACGACCGGCGCCCTCAACTGTCTGCGCTACTACGAAGATCTCGGCTGGATCAGTCCGCTGGTCAGAGAGCAGATGATCTCGTACCTGCGCGGGCTCTCGCTCGGCGAGATGCACAACAAGCGCTACGACGAGCCGACCACGCTCGAGTATCCGCTCGAATCGTTGAGCGGGACGCTCTTCGGTGCACACGCACAGTCGCTCGAGTACATCTCCGAGATCAACGACGACGACCTCGAAGAACACGTCATGGTCGCCAGAATGGCAGAACGCCGGGTCGACCGCCGGATCGAAGCGGACGAAGACGACGAACCCGGCGGCGAGCTAGTTAGCATCATCCGCGACGAACCGCCCGTCTCCGACTGATCGTCTCCGTTCGATTTCGACGCACGTCCCTTCGACGTCTAGGCCGTTCGTCTCGTCGGCTACGGTGTGTCGCATTCGACTCGAACGTGGAGCCACAACAGTTATCTGTACAGTTCACCCCGCCTGACTATCGGACGAATCGGCACTTTCGACGTCCCTTCCAGGCTACTTCGTCAAATAGTGGTTATTAATTGGTCGAATGTCTATATATGTATGGGCCTGGATTTATTGGCTGACTTCTGTGGGGTATTTATGGACGCTCGACGCCTTTCTCGGCCACGTTTTTTATAACCCATCGGTTCTTCCACCGACTATAATCGGGACGGTTCCGAGCACCCCATCGCTCCGGTCCGTTCTGACAGGTGATCGGAAATGCGCGATTCAACCCCCAACAAGACGGAATCTGTGCTCGACGCGTTCGCCCCGGCCGGGACGGACGATGAAACGACGTACGACATCACGATCGGGACGACCGAAGCGGCCAATTACGACATCGAAGCGGACTTCGACGCGCTGATGGAACAGGTGCGCGGTTCGCTTCCGACCGACGACGTCCAGTTCGACGAGGCGATCGTCAAGGAGAACTTAGAGGAGGTGCTCTTGATGTTGATCTCGCTACACGGCGAGACCCACGGGAAGGAACTACTCTCCGATCTCAGCCGGTTCTTCGGAACGCAGCTGAGTCCGGGCACGGTCTATCCGAGTCTCCACGAACTCGAAGACGAGGAAGTCCTCTCGATGCACGCGAAAGTGAGAACGAAGGAGTACGCGATCGACGACGAGGAGGCGGTCAGAGGTCGCCTCGAACAGACCATGGTCCAGCACCTCGCGTTCGGCCTGTTGCTCTACGCGTTCTTGCCCGAGCTGTAGCGGTATACCGGATCTCTATCAAACTCGTCCCCGTGAGTGCCCACAGTCTGTGTGAGCCGTCACTCGGATTCGTCTATCGATTCCGCGATCGACGAGAGCGACTCCGACGGGGGCTCTTTTGCCGTGTAAATGGTCGTCTCTCCCGGTGGACGGAGACCGTACTGAAAGTCCTCCTCGACGACGTCGACCAGGACCGAGCCGCCGTCGATTCCGTTCGTCGAGAGCCACTCGGCCAGGCGGTCTTCGCCCGTTCCCGGCTGGCGCGCGCTGGCCGGCGTGTCGTAGACGCCGTCGATCGTCAGCCCGTCGCCCGTCAGCGGGCGGTCGATGCGGCAAAATCGTTCCTGGCCGTCGAGGACGACCCGGACGACGGTGTCCGCCGGAAACTCGGCCGTTTCGTCTGCCGGGATCGAGATCCGATGCCCGGTCGCCGTGGGTGTGGCGGTCGCTCTGATCGTCGTCACCGACGGGTGCTCGCTCGATATCTGATCAGCCACGAAAACGTCCCCCTTACTCCGCGTCCTCGTCGTCGCCGAGCAGGTCCGCGACCGGCGCCGAGCCCGCTTCGGCGACGGTGACGTTGATCTGGCTCACGTCGTCGGCGACCTCTCGCCCCCGAACCGTGATGCGACGGCGCTCGCCGTCGCGCTGTTGGTTGTACCCCGTCTCGGTCTCGCGCATCAGAACCTCCTTTAAGTTCGAGCCCGCGACGCCGGCGTGCATCGGACGACCCGTCTCGTCCGAGCCGCCCGTGATCTCGAGCGTGTAGCCGTCGAGACCGAGCGCACTGCCGTCGACGTCGTCGCCGATCGACTTACCCATAAACCGATTCGCGTCCTGTCCCTCGGCTTCGAGCTGGTAGGCCTGCCCCGATTCGGGGTCGCCGAGGACGACACTAAACGTTGCCATGCCCGGACCAACTCGGCGACCGCTCAAAAGCACATCGAAACCGAACGTTAGGCGGTCGTTCGGGTAGGCGGATCCCGTTCGGTCTGTGGCGGTCGACAAGTGGTGAACGTTGACACTCTGAGAACGGTGCCGATCGGTGGATGTCGACAATCTGTGGAGGTTCGAAAATCAGCGGAGGTCGACGATTGCTCGGCACAAGCCTGTCGCGTGGGGTCGACAGCGGTCTCGTCGCGCCGCTCTCCCCCCGTTCGGATCGAGTCGCTCGCGACGGGCGCCGCCTCGCCGGATCAGCCAACGTCGCCTCGCCGTATTAGCCAAGTGTCTTCGCGTGATAGATCCGGTATGGCTCTCGACCCTGGCCGGCTCGAACTGCGGTTACGCGAGTCGTTCGGCGGGACGATAGGAGAGTCGCGCACCGTCGTTCGGCAGGCGGTCGACCTGGCCGACAGCGGGAGGTACGCAGACGACGTCGGTGTCGCGCTCACGAACGAGCTCGTCATAGACGAACTCGCCGGTGCGCCCGACGGGACGCCGGCGGACCGGTGGAACTGGTGGATCGGTTCGCTGGAAGTGGCCTACGCGGGATACGGACGGTTCGGCGTCCGTCGGTTTCGATCCGAATAGTGCCGACGGTCGATCCCCACTCAGTTACTCGCTCAGTTACTCGCTCAGTTACTCGCTCACACACTCGTTCACTTACGTACTCTCTGTCGTCTCTAGCTCGACGGCCATCGACCGCAGTCGCTCGATACGGTCTGCAGTCTCGGGATGGGTGTCCGGAAAGAGGTCCTTGCTCAACAGCCCGTCGTCGCCGTCTTCGGTGAACTGCGCGAAGTCGAGCGGAGCGACGTAGAGCGCTTCGACGCCGCCGTCTAACTGTCGGAGGTCTCGATCCGGCGTTCGCTTCAGTTCGCCGTCGATGGTTTCGAGCGCGCTCGCGAGCGCGAGCGGATCGCCCGTCAATTCGGCGGCCCCGCGGTCGGCGGCGTGCTCGCGATACCGACAGAGGAGCCGATAGAGCAGGAAGCTCGCGATCCAGAACAGCGACGCGACGGCGACGGTGACGATCGTCGTCACGACGACCACGACGATGACGGCGGCGACCGCCCGGCCGTCGTTGTCGTGGCCGGTCCGGAGGAACCGAAGCGAGTGAAACACCGTGCGCAAGATGGTGTAGGCGCTCGTCGCCACGAGGTACGTGATCGTCGGTAGCAGGTAGGCGATCGTCATCACCGTCACGTCGCGATTGGCGACGTGAGCGAGTTCGTGTGCGAGGACGGCGTCGCGTTCGGCCGCGTCGAGGCTGTCGAGCAGGCCGGTGGTGACGACGATCGTCGTCGACGCTCGGGTCCGGCCCGTCGCGAACGCGTTCGGCGCCTCCGACTCGACGATCGCCACCGACGGGACCGGGAGGTCGGCCTGCTGGGCGAGTCGCGAGACGGCCGCGGTGAGCGCCGGATACTCGTCGTCCGTGACGGGACGTGCGTCGAGCGACCGCAGGGCGAGCCGGTCGCCGTAGGTGTACTGGCCGACGAGTCCAGCGAGGATCGCGACGAGCAGGAGGCGCCGATCGACGACGGGTTCGATACCGGGATCCACGCCGGTCAGTCCAGACGTGACGGCGGGAACGATCGTCCCGAGTGCGGCTTCGAGAACGACGACGAAGAGTACCGGAAAAACGACGATGAGTGCGAGCCCGACGACCATCCTGGCCTGTAACCCGCGATCGACCGGGATCCCGCGGGCGCTCGCCGGTCGGCCGTTCATACCGAGCCAAGGCGAATCGATCGGTAAAAGCGTTGCCATCATCACGCTGAGAGCGCTCGCCTTCGGACAGCAACCGACGGACCCAAACGACGCTCGCCCGAAGCGTACCCAGATGCACCTCGAGTTTCTCGGCGGGGCGGGCGAGATCGGTCGGAGCGCGCTCCTCGTCGACGACCGCCTCCTGCTCGACTACGGGGTCGACTCGGGTGATCCACCGCGGTATCCGGTCGGCACGCCCGAACCCGAGGCGGTCGTCGTGAGCCACGGCCACCTCGATCACGTCGGGTCGCTGCCGACGCTCCTCTCGGGGGCCGACCGGCCGAGCGTTCACTGGACGTCCCCGACCAGAGATCTCGCATTGTTGCTCGTCAAGGACACCCTGAAGCTCCACGGCGGGACCTACGACTGTCCGTTCACCGAGGCGGAGGTTGCCAGGCTCACCCAGGTATCGGTGACCCATCGCTACCGCGAGCCGTTCACCGTGCTCGGAGGCGCAGCCGGTGGCGGATACGACGTGACGTTCTACAACGCCGGTCACATTCCTGGCAGCAGTCACGTGCTCGTCGACGACGGGGAGACGAGACTCCTCTACGGCGGCGATTTCAACACGGCGGATCAGCGTCTCGTGACGGGGACGACCGCACGACCCGACGCGGACGTCGTCGTCTGTGAAAGCACCTACGCCGACACCGACCGACCGCCGCGCGAGGAACTCGAACGCCGGTTCGTAGAAAGTCTCGAAGCGACGCGCTGGGAGGGCGGGACGACCGTCGTTCCAGCCTTCGCGATCGGCCGCACGCAGGAGGTGATGGCCATCTGCGCCGAACACGACATCGCCTGTTACGTCGACGGGATGGGTATCCGGGTCGCGAGACTCCTCCGCCAGCCGCGAAACGAACCGTTTCTCTCGGATTCGTCGGTGTTGAGACGGGCGTGTGCGAACGCGCGGTTCGTCGACGGTCGCGACGGGCAGCGCAAACGGATCGCCGCCAAACCCACCGTCATCATCACGACGAGCGGCATGCTTCACGGCGGTCCGGCGATGACGTACGTCCCGGAGATCCGAACCCATCCGGCCAACAAGATCGCGTTTACCGGCTACCAGGTCGACGGGACGCCGGGTCGGGAACTACTCGATACGGGCAGCGCTGAGATCGACGGGCGCGTCGTCCCGGTGAGCGCACAGGTCGAACACTACGACTTTTCGGCCCACGCCGACCGTCGTGGACTCCGCCGGTTTCTCGACGCCTATCGCGACGCGACCGTTCACGTCACCCACGGCGATCGCTGTGATTCGTTCGCCGAGGAACTCTCAGCCGACGGATTCGACGCGTCCGCACCCGCGGTCGGTGAGTCGATCCGCCACTGACTCCGGAGCGGCTCCTTACTTGAGCACTGGTAGGAACGAACTGCATGTGCAGACGGTGTTTTCGCGGAGGACGGTGCCTTCTGGCGAACCCGTGGGTCGGTGCCGAGGCTGAGTCAGTCGTCGAGGGGGACGAAGTCGGTATCAGTGAGCCGACTCCCCCGGAGGTGGTAGGCGTGTGCGAGCGCCGATACCGTAAACGTACAGAAGATGATGACGGAGACGGCCGCCCACCCGACGGCGAACGGGTAGATATCCAAGTAGGTCGCCAGCATCAACGCGCCGCTCAACGCGGTCACGCCCAGGTAGTGGACGTGCCACGGAATGTCGTGACGTGGAACGTACTCGAGATAGAGTTGGACCTGATTCGCCCGGTCGGTCAATCGCATCACGCCTCGCGATTTGTCGAACTCGACGATACCCAGCTCGTCGAGTTTCGGGAGGTGGGTCTGACGGAGCGCCGTGTACACCGACTTTCTGTCCTTGTACGCGACCTGGCCCTCCAGGTCCGGATTTTCACTTTTTGCGACGTACTCGACGACATCTCTGAGGCTGACCAGTTCCTCGTCCGTCTCTTTGAGATAGCGGATGATGCATATACGCCGATGGTTGCTGAGGACGTCGAAGATCTGGTCGCGACTGATCTCTGCGTCCGAATTCGATGCGCCAAACGTTTCAGGTAGTTCTGTCGTCCGTGAATTTACGCCCATATCTCCCCCGTTTTCCCACTTCAACCGCGATGTGGCTTCTGATTGTGGCGATGACGGGCACAGACGATCTGGATTCGACGATCCGAACCCAGCCGCCCATCGTCACCGTATTTTCAACCAGTGCGAGCACAACCACAACACAGGATAAATTAAATACATTCTCTTTGTGGCTAAGATTGTACAAACTGAACGTCGTCAGGTTCATATTGACCGTCGTTTCACCCGTGAACGATCGAAACTGCCCCGGACTGAGGTTTCTGTTTCCCGGCCCGTGACCGCGATGACTCCGGATCACTCGACTATTCGATACAACTGCTCGGCAGTGTCCGATAACTATCCGCTGCTTCGGTTGCTTGTTCGACATCTCCGTACTCCCACGTGACGTCGGCGTACCGTTCCGAGTAGGAGCGTATTCAGACAGTGATCCTCATCGATATATAATATTATCTACCTTATGGGCAATTAATGGAGAATTTCAAGCTAAAAAAGTCGCTGAACGTAGCCAACCGCGTATCGGCTGGTCGTATGTTCGGCCCAGAATCTCGTACCCGTCGTGAACTGTCGGATGTGCTTAAATCCTGGATACGGCATGGTCACTATCGAGTGAAGGGGGTTGTCCGGTCTGGATACTCGGTGGCACGGCCGCCGAGTGACGCCTCATCCCGACACCTGAGACGATGACTATCAAGACTGGGGTGACGTACGCGGCGGGAGTGATCGGCGCTATCGTAGTCATCTCGCTCGTCCTCGGAATGCTCCTCGGCCAGCCGGTGTTGTTCGCCTACGTCGAGACCGGGAGCATGGAGCCGACGCTCTCGGCCGGTGACGGCTACGTCGCGATCCCGGCCCCGATAGCAAGCGACGTCGAGACGGGCGATGTCGTCGCGTTCGAAGCCGAGTCCGTTCACGGTGGCGAGTTGACGACTCACCGCGTCGTCGACGAGCGCGAGCGAGGATACGTCACGCAGGGAGACGCCAATCCGTTCATCGATCAGAGTCAGGGCGAACCGCCCCTGACCGACGGGCAGATCCACGCCGTCGCGTTGCAGGTAAACGGCGAGGTCGTAGCCGTCCCCCACATGGGAACGGTCGCGATGGGGATCGATTCCGGGTTCGATCGCGTAGAGAGCCTGGTCTTCGGGACGCTCGGTGGCGATCGGTTCGGGTCGGGATCGATGACGTACCTGTTGTTCGGCGTGGGAGTACTCCTTCTCGCCAGCAGTGTGGTCGGTGGGCCAAATCGAGAACGCCAAGGGTCGCGCTCGGGAGCGCGGACTCGGGAGGATTCAGTCGACTCGCGAGTGTTGCTCGCCGGCTGTCTCGTCCTGCTGTGTCTGGCCGCTACCGTGGCGATGGTGGTTCCGGCCGGCGGCGAACATTACGGCATCGTCAGTACCGAGGGCAACTCCTCGAACCCGACGGTCGTCCCGGTCGGCGAGTCCGACGACTTCGACTACGAGATCCACAACGGCGGATTCGTTCCGACCGTCTCGTATCTCTCCGCGGAAACGAACGGTATCGACCTCGAACCCGAGCGGATCAGGCTCGCTCGCGGTGAGTCCGAGAACGTCTCCGTCACCGTCTACGCCGACGACGAGACGGGATACCACGTCGAATCGAGC
Source organism: Halovivax gelatinilyticus (assembly GCF_024300625.1). Classification (GTDB taxonomy): domain Archaea; phylum Halobacteriota; class Halobacteria; order Halobacteriales; family Natrialbaceae; genus Halovivax; species Halovivax gelatinilyticus. The sequence goes on from NZ_CP101322.1 coordinate 2,413,168, forward strand.
CGCGAGTACCGGTACCTCGTCGTCCTCCCGCCCGTCGTCATCGATTCGCTCTACTCGATTCACCCCTGGCTGCCCTCCCTCGCGATCTACGCGACTATCTCGACGCCCGTCTGGCTCGCCTGGAGACGGTTTTCCGGGCCGAGCGATCGGATCCGAACCCGATCACGCCCCCGATCCGGCCCCCGATTCAACTGGTTACACCCATGATTCGAACGAGTGTGATACGACCGTGATCGCCCACGAACTGTCCGACCACGATCGACGATCGATCCGGACGCGAACGCTGCTCAACCGGTGGTTCGTCGCCGTCGTCGCCATCGCGATCGTGGCGTTCGTCCTCGGCGGCTGGGGGATATACACCGCCCACGTCGACCCGGGAACGGACGAATCCGTCGAGGTGGTCGGTACCTGGAGCGAGCAGCCCGAACTGAGCCACCAGGCGAGCGTCGCGGTGGAAAACCCGGTCTTCGAAACCGGCGACGTCCTGGCCGACCGCCCGCTCTATTATGCGGACCTGATGCCCGAACTCGAGGGGGTTTACGCCTACTCCTTCGACGGCGACATCACCGACGGATCGCTCTCGGTCACTGCGAACGCGTACGTTCTCTATCAGGCGACGGACGACGGCGTTTCGTACTGGGAGGAGACGGAATCGCTCGAATCGGTTTCGACCGAGGCGGTCGAACCCGGCGAAGCGGTCCCGCTGTCGTTCGAGGTCAACGTGAGCGACCTCGAGTCCCGGATAGACGAGATCGAAGCTTCACTCGGGGCGAGCGTCGGAACGACCGAAACGCTCGTCGTCGTCGATACCACCGTCTCGGGGACCGTCGATGGGACGCAGATCGCGAACGCACACACCGCCCGGTTCGACGTTTCGAGCAACGGCGGGACCTACGCCGTCGAGACGGAGACGGGGGGGCTTCATGACGCGGAGATAACGGAGTCGGTCCATACCGATCGATCCTACGGTCCCGTCCGTACGTACGGGTCGGTCGTCGTCTTCGTCCTGAGTCTTGCGGGGATCGCCGGACTCGTGTACGCGAGAGAAACCGATGCACTCGAGGTCGCGCGAGCCGAGCGGCGGGCGGTAGCCGTCGCGAGCGAACGCGAAGCGTTCGCCGACTGGCTGAGCGTCGGTCACGTCCCGGAAGCCGAACTCGACGGCCCGCGTATCGACGTCGACTCGCTTCCGGATATCGTCGACGTGGCGATCGACTGCGACAGACGCGTCATCGAAGATCGGATGCGAGGCGCCTACTTCGTTCAGGATCTGGCCGCCTACTACGTGTATGAACCGCAACTCCCGGACGAGGTGACCGACCTCCCGTCCGCCGATCGCGATCGGAACCGGACAGACGACCCGGTCGAACTGGCGACAGCGGGCCGATCCGACCCGGTTCCCGACGAGTCTCGGGCCGATCCGGCTACCGCCGAAGGGACGACAGCGGCCGCGCCTGTCGAGTCGACCACCGACGAACGCCTCGCCGAGGTGGATGCGGTCGGTCCCGCACGGTCGAATGATGACGATCGAACGACCGTCTCGTACTTCGACGAGACCGACGAGGCTGCGGCGGCGCTCGAATCGCTGTTGGGCGGGCGCGAATCGTGGCTCGATCCGGACGACCGTCACGCGACCGACGGCCGATCCGATTCGGCAGACGGAGAGCCGACGATCGAGTCCGACGGCGGACGAGACGGCTGCGGTGACCGAGCCGTCGACTGTCGGGACGATTCAGACGGCGACGACCGGTGATCGCCCGCTCGCTCGTCGTAGTCGGGGTTTCTTCTCAGCGCTCAGCCGTGGCGTCGTGAACCGGCGCGACTGCGTGGCCGACTGTCGTACGACTACCACACTGGCGGCTGTTCGCCAGACAGCCATGCTGGATGCCGGTCGGTAGACGGCCATGCTGAATGCCGGTCGACAAGCTGCCATGCTGGTAGATCCAGGCCGGACCAGACGACGGATAACGTCACGTTTCCCGTCGAACTGGGTCGCTCGGCGGGTCAATCTGGCCACCTTCTCGGTTTTAGTTCGGGATGCCGTCAGACTGCGAACCGTCCGTTCGGGGGCGTCCTGTCGAAAGACAACGGGGTCGTGTTGGACACCGTCCGCGTAGAAACGTCTCTATACATACCGAGGGTGGGTTCGTCGACGTCGACACGAGGCGGACGGTCTCGTCTTCGAGACGGTCACGACTCAAACCACAACCATGCAACGACGAAAATTCCTGATCGGGGTGGGATCGGCTTCTATCGGTGGAAGCGCCATCGTCGGATCGGGCGCGTTCAGCAGAGTCGAATCGGATCGAGCGGTGACAATTCAGGTCGCCGAGGACCCGGATGCGTATCTCGGTCTCGACGAGTGTGACAGCCTCCACGGCGACAACTACGTCGACATCGACGACAACGGGCACCTGTACGTCGACATTTCGGAGAATCCGAACGGCGGTGAGGGTGTCAACTCGAACTCCCGAACGTGGTTCCACAACGTCTTCGAGCTGTGTAACCACGGGAAGGAGGACGCCTGCATCTGGATCGACCGGCCGGACGAGTGGCCGGTCGTCGACGAGGGTCCCTACGAGGGCGAACCGCGCGTCGACTTCTACCTCGGTGACGACGACGAGCGGTCGATTCTGGGCGAGGAGAACGCCGTCGAGGTGGAACTGGGCGAGTGTCACTGTATCGGCATCCGAACGATCACGCACGGGATCGACGCGAACGATCCGGCGGCGCTGCTAGACGAGATCGACGACACCATAACGATCGTCGCCGACGTCGGCGGCGACTGTGGCGACGCTCCGCCGGAGTGCGTCGACCCGGACGAGGAGACCTGGTCCGACGTCGTCGACGAGGAAGAAGGCGGCGGACCGGTCGTTCTCATGGGCCTCGACTCCGAACTCGGTGCCGGTGGTTCCGGACACGGGACGCCGGAGGAGCACGCTGATATGGTCGAGTCCATCCTCGACGACGTGACGAACGGGGGCGAGGGTATTCTCGTCCTCGGCGGCCAGATCGGTCCGTCGAGTAACGTCGACGACTACTGGGAGGGAGACGTCGGCAACGCGTCGAACGTCGACCAGCACGTCACGTTCGTCACCGACGAGGCCGAGATCCGAACCGTCGACTTCGACGGCTACGCCATGATCGGCGTCGTCAGCAGCACTCACCAGATCAGTCACGGACTTACGAACGACCAAAACGACGCGCTCATCGACCGGGCCGACGACATCGCCGACTTCGTCAACGACGGCGGCGGTCTCCTCGGCAAGACCCAGGAGGACCTCGACGAGCCGTGGGCGTACGTCGATCCGTTCGGCGAGTTCGAAAACCGCGAGATGGGGTGGGATCAGTACAGCTCCGTCGAAGTCACGCAGGCCGGCCTCGACATGGGACTCACGCAGTCGGGAATGAGCGGCTGGTGTTGCTATCACGAGACGTTCCCCGAGTTCCCGGAGTTCTTCGACGTCTTACTCACGCGCGATGAACCCGGCCTCGGTGACGGCGAAGCGGGTGCCATCGGCGGCAGCACGGTCGTGATTCCGCGGATCGTCTCGCTCGAGGTCTCGGGGCCGTCGAACGTGGAACTCGGCGACGCGCAGTCGTTCGACGTCACGCTCTCGAACGAGGGCGACACGTCCGAAGGAGACGTCGAGTTCGTCGTCGACGATCCGAACGGGTTGCTCGCCGACGACACGCTTCCGGACGCACCGTTCGAACTCGACGCGGGCGACGAGGTGAATTACGAACTAACCCTCGAACCGACCGACGCTGCCACCGAACACGTCGATCTCTCCATCGTGCGCGCTGACGATGGCGAGGAGATCACGTCGGTCACCGTCGAGATCACCGGCATTCCGACCGACCCGGGCGTCTGCTGAATCGGCTCGCAGACGAAGCGCCGTCGGGCGGACCGTCTTCCGGGAGACGATCCGACGACCGATCTCCGATTTCGGTACTCGTGGGGCGTTACACGTGTCCATCGTGCGCCTATATCGATTGTCGATACCTTCGAATGCAACGGTGGACGGTTGTATCGAGTATCGCTCCGTTCGAGTACGAATCTGTGGACTCGCGAGCGACGGATACCCGTCCCATCGGGATTTCAGTTGAACCTGAACCGGTAACACCGACCGAATACCTACGTGCGGGCGAGTCCGTCCAGTACACGGGGGATGACGCGAAACACGGTCGACTGGGGGAGCGTGTTCGTGAGTGGGAACACCCGCTCGCCGCCGGCGAGTCGACGACCTCTCGGCCAGCGAGTCGAACCGGTTCGACACCGGGGGCGCGAACGAGCAGGTCGAATGCGCCTCCCCGAAGTGGTAACTCGTGTTCGTCTGTTCTGAATGTGAGTCGGCTCAGTTTCTCCAGATCGTCGAAAGCGCGATCGAGTTCGACACCGCTGGAATTCGATCGATCGACGAGTCCTACCAGTGTACGTTCTGTGGCGAGCGCGGACGATACACCGACGACGGTGACGCAGAATCCGTGAGCGGGTCGATCCGTCGACGCAACTCCCAGCCACGGACCACGGGCCAGCACGCTTCAGCCGGCGATCGTCCGGCGGAGTAATTCGACTGCGTGCCCGATCGATTCTCCGCGGAATCGTTCCATTCGTGGTGTATGGCGTCCTCGAGCGGCCCGTTCTGTGTCGGATCGACGAATCAGGGGGACAATCGGGCGTTGTTAGCGTCGAACCGATCTCACGGTCGCCCTGAGCACCACTACGCTCGGGTTGTTGGTCGAACTACGTGTGATATCTTACGGTGGGTATCCTCGATGGATCGATCGAGCGCGGGGGCTGGGGGACCCGGTCTGGACCCGTGCGAAAACGACTACGATCAACCATGCAACGACGCAACTTCCTGGTCGGAATCGGTGGAACAGCTATCGGCGCCAGCGCGCTCGTCGGATCGGGCGCGTTCAGCCGAGTCGAATCGGATCGCGCAGTCAACATCGAGGTGGCACCCGACGACGAGGCCTACCTCGGACTGGTGCCGCTCGACAACGCGAACAGCAACAACTACGTCGAACTCGACGACAACGGTCACCTCGAGATCGACATCGCCGATCAGCCGATCGGTGACGGTGTCAACTCGAACTCGCGGACGGAGTTCGAGGGGATGTTCGACATCTGTAACAACGGAAAGGACACCGCGACGATCACCGTCGACGTCACGGACCTCGAATTCCATCCGAGCGCGTCCGACGGAATCAACTCCGCTGGCACCCCGGTCGCCGACGTCCAGGACGAAGATGGCAACTCGATCGTTCTCGACAGCGACGACGACTGGGAGGCCCCAGGCTTCGAACCGCTCGTCCTCGAAACCGGCGAGTGTGAGACGATGCGGATCGTCACCGAGACCTACGGCATCGACGCAACCGAGGACGAACCGCTCATCAGCGGTCGCGTGACCATCGTGGCAGACGCACCCGGCGCTGGTGGGAACTAGCCGCCGCGTGCCATCCGGTAACTCTCATGAAACGACGAACATTCATCGCCGGTGTGGGTGCCAGCTCGATCGGGACGAGCGCGCTCGTCGGAACGGGTGCGTTCAGCCGCGTCGAGTCTGACCGGGCCGTCACCGTCCAGGTTGCGGAGGATCCGGATGCGTACCTCGGGCTGGACAAGTGTGACGCGCCCAACGGCAGTTACGCCCACCTCGACGAGAACGGCCACCTCGCGATCTACATGGACCCGGAGAACCCGACCCGAGACGACACGCCGTTGGGAGCCGGCGTCAACTCGAACTCGACGACGTGGTTTCACAACGTCTTTCGGATCTGCAATCAGGGGAAAGAAGAAGCCTGTGTCTGGATCGAAGACGACGCTGACTGGCCGTACTACGACGACGAACGCCGCATCGATTTCTACCTCGGTGCGGACGACGAGGCGTCGATCATCGGACAGGAGAACGCACGTTCGCTCGAAGTGGGCGATTGCGTCTGTATCGGAATCAAGACGCGGACCTACGAATTAGCCGACGGTGATCGGTTGCTCGAATCGCTCGACGACCGCATCACCCTCGTCGCGGACGTCGACGGTACTTGCGCGGAGTCACCCGCCTGTACCACGCTCTACGGTCGATACGAGTGTACGACCTACGAGGAAGAAAACGGCAGCTACCGGCGAACCGGAAGCGCGTATCGGATCGGAAACGACGCCAGCGGTTCCGGCGGGGCGACGACGTACGATCTCGCGATCGCCGACTCTCCCGGCGAGTTTCGCTCGAATCTCGAACTCGAGGCGAACACGTCACAGCGACGCATCGGCGACGCGAGCGTTCCGCTCGGCGGGTTGCTCTTTTGGGATGCTGGCGACGCGTGTTCACCCCTGGCTCGGACCTGGGGCCGGTACAAATCCGATCACGGCCTCGACGACCTCACCGACTGGTACGGAACGGTCGGCAACGGCGTTCCGGCTGACGCACCGTCGGATGTCGACGATGACCTCCTCGTGGTCACCGTCGAGGACGTGCCGGCGGAGGCCGAACCCGACGTGACCATTCCGAGTGACCAATTCCCGGAGATGAGCGACGCGGCCAGCGACGCCGGTTGGACCACCTGCGACGAATAGGCGGGCCGCCGTCGGCACCTGGTGCGTTCTTCGCACCGAGTACCCGTTCTGGCTACATTCACCGTTGTCACTCACTCGGCGTATCGGCTCTACAGCCACACGCAATTTCCCGCTCGTCGACCGGCGATAACGTCCCGTTGTGGCTGACCGGCCGGTTTCAGGCCGACTCATCCGTTCGACTATCGTCGCACTACTAAGTGGGGTCGTTCGGAACTGACCGATAGACGAATCCGCGCGACCAGCGGGTTGCCCGCTCGACCATCGTATCGACTGAACGCCTGATCGGCGGGTGTCTGGCGATTGCAACGGATCGCAACCGGTGGACGATAACTACAATGAAACGACGAACATTCGTGCTGGGAATGGGAACGGCATCGATCGGGGGCAGTCTCGTCCTCGGGTCGGGCGCGTACTCGCAGGTGAACGCGAGGCGCGACGTCTCGATCGAGACGGTCGGTGACGACGATGCCTACCTTCGATTGCAGTACAACGACGATATCGACTTCGAGTGTGAGACGGTCGAGACGATACTCTGGGTGACGAATCAACTCAAAGCACCGATCGACGAACTCGGTTTCGACGTCGTGGGGACGGACCCGGAGATCGCCGTCGAGGTCGTCGACACCACCGACTCGATCGCCGTCGGCGAAACGGGCGAGATCGTCGCGGAACTCACCTGCGTCGGCGGCGAGGGGGATCGCACCGTCAACTTCGAAATCGAAGTTCGGGGCGAAGACCTCGGCGTCGATGCCCATCGGACCGACGAGATCGCCCTCTCGTGTCACTGTCCGGGAGAAACTGCCTGGGCGCTGCTCGAAGATGCGACCGGATCGACCGACCCTGCACGCCACCGACTCAACGAGATCCCCGAAATCCGGACCAATCGCTGGGGCTGGTACCTCCCGTACGAATTAGCTGCCGGGCCGGTCACTGCCCAGCTGTGGGCCGGTGCCGGACGGAACGAACTCGATCGGGGATCCGAAACCGGTTCCGTCACACTCGACGACGACGGAGACGTGCTGTCCGTCTCGGTGTCGTCGCTCGACTCGTCGGTGATCGATCGCAGTCACTGTTACGTCGGTCCGGACACAGACGGACTTCGAGAGCGTAACGCCGCGCCCGGTCTGTTCGAGTACGACAGCGACAGCCTCGCCTACGACCAGCAGACGGAAACGTACGAGATTCCCACGAGCGATATCACGGACGGACTCGCCGTCGGGGATTCCCTCGTCGTCGCGTTGCACGCCGAGGTGTTCGAATACGGCGCCGACTGACGGGGTGATCCACGATCCTGTAACGCGACGGAACAGTCCTGTCGCGGCGCTCTCGTTGTTGGGCTTTTCCCGCGCTCGAATCGATCAACCGCGTCTGGGGCTGTAGCGGCGGTGATCGACCCGATCTGTTCGTCTACTTTGTTCGAATCTCACCTACCGAATCAAATCACGTTCGGGCGGTTCTGTCGTACAGTCGTTAGCACTCAGAATTTTCTGTCACGCAGTCTCCCGTTCAGGGTGTCTCTGTCGTTCAATCTGAACGTTCAGGGCGAGCCAGCCACACTTACCTGGGGGTAAGTGCCCTACTTACTCGACACATACCTTGAATTTATGTATCACCCATTCGTTCTATTCGACTGCTCGGGTGCCGTGATAATGGGAACGAAGGCAGTACTGAAAGACGGAAACGCGGTCACGGGAGAGCCGACCCCGAGGACCGGGGAATCGATCACCGACCGACCGATCGACCGGCCGCTGGACGTCGATCGGCTTTACGACGTACTGGCGAATCAGCGCCGGCGGTTTGCGCTGTACTATCTGAAACGGCATCCGGAGGGCGTTTCGATCGGCGAGTTGACCGAACAGGTTGCCGCCTGGGAGGTCGGTGCCACGCCGGCGGAGGTCACGCCGGACCAGCGAAAGCGCGTCTACACGGCCCTCCAGCAGTCACACCTCCCGGCGCTCGAATCGGCCTCGATCGTCACCTACGACGAAGAGCGACGGATCGTCGAACCGACCGAGGCCCTCGCGTCGATCGAGTGCTATCCGATGTCCGATCGGTCCGATTTCGACGCGTGGTCGCGGTGGTACCTCGGCGTCACGGCTCTCTCGAGCGCCGTCGTCTCGCTCGCGTGGCTGGGACTCTGGCCGATCTCGATCCTCTCTCCGCTGGTCATCGCGACGGGCATTCTCGTGGCGTTCGCGACGCTCGTGGTGACACACTGGTACGCGACCGAACACCGATCGTCGTCGACCGACGCGCGACCGCCGGAACTCGACGAGTGAACGCTCGAAACCAGGCGAGTAAACGCTCGAAACCGGACGACACGACGTGTTCGTGGCCTGACTAGTAACCGCTCGCACAGCCCCACTCAAAAAAGAGAGGCGGGCGTACTCAGTCGTCAGCAGCCGCCTGCGATCCCGACGCCGCCTGCTCTTTCGTCCAGGAGAGCTTTCCGCCGGCGGCGAGGATGTCGCGTTCGCGAGTCGATGCGGAGAGGGTCGCGTCGAACGTCTCCTCGCCGTTGACGCGGACGGTGAACGTCTCCCGACCGCTGGCGACGCCCTCGTGGACGTCCTCTTCGATCTCGACGTCGTCGCCCTGTTCGATCGAATCGTAGGTCTCCTCGTCGATCACGAGCGGGACGATTCCGAAGTTAAAGAGGTTCGCCCGGTGGATTCGCGCGAAGCTCTGGGCGAGTACGGCCTCGACGCCGAGGTACATCGGACACATCGCGGCGTGTTCGCGCGAAGAGCCCTGTCCGTAGTTCTCGCCGGCGAGCAGGACGCCACCGTCGGCCTCGGCAGCTCGTTCGGCGAACGTCTCGTCGACGCGCGAGAGGGTGAACTCCGAGAGCCTGTCGATGTTCGAGCGATACATCAGGATGTCCTGGGTCGCGGGGATGATGTGGTCGGTGGTGATGTTATCGCCCATCTTCAGCAGCACCTCGCCCGCGACGTCGTCGATCCCCTCGCGAAGTGGCACTTCACCGATGTTCGGGCCCTTGATGAGTTCGTCGTCGACCGCCTCGTCCGGTTCGATGAGGTCCGCCTTCGAGGCGTCGTACTCGTCGGGGAGTTCGAACCCGGGATCGTCGAGGTCTCCCAGCTCGTCTGCGAGGTCGCGCGGATCGACGATCTCGCCGGCGATCGCCGCCGCGGTGGCGACCTCCGGCGAGCAGAGGTAGACGTTGTCATCTTCGATGCCGGATCGTCCCTCGAAGTTCCGGTTGAACGTTCGCAGCGAGACGGAGTCGGAGGCCGGCACGTGACCGATACCGATGCAGGCGCCGCAGGTGGCTTCGGAGAAGTTGACGCCGGCGGCCATCATTTCGGCGACCCAGCCCTCGCGCGCCAGGATCTCCGAGGCCTGCTTCGAGCCGGGTGCGACGATCATCTCCGTCCGCTTGTCGACGGTGCGACCCTCTAACATCTTCGCGGCCGGGAGGACGTCCTCGTAGGCGCCGTTGGTACACGAGCCGATGATGACCTGATCGACGTCCGTGCCCGCGACCTCGCCGACCGGAACGACGTTGTCGGGCATCGACGGCGTCGCGATCAGGGGTTCGAGATCATCGAGATCGACGACGATCTCGTCGTCGTACTCGGCGTCGTCGTCCGGCTGGATCTCGACGTACTCGTCTTCGCGGCCGACGCGCGCGAGGTAATCGCGGGTCTGTTCGTCGGTCGGGAAGATCGACGTCGTCGCGCCGAGTTCGGTTCCCATGTTGGTGATCGTCATCCGCTCGGGCGCGGTGAGGTTCTCGACGCCCGGACCGGTGTACTCCAGGATCTTGCCGACGCCGCCTTTGACGGTGAGCCGCCGGAGCATCTCGAGGATGACGTCCTTCGCCGTCGCCCACTCGGGGAGTTCACCCTCCAGCCGGACGTTGACGATCTCCGGCATCTCGATGTAGTAGGGGGCACCGCCCATCGCGACGGTGACGTCGATACCGCCGGCGCCGATCGCGAGCTGGCCGAGTCCGCCGGGCGTCGGTGTGTGAGAGTCCGAGCCGAGCAGCGTCTTTCCGGGCGTCGCGAAGTTCTCACGGTGGACGTTGTGACAGATTCCGTTGCCCGGTCGCGAGAAGTGCGCCCCGTACGTTCCCGCGGCCGAGCGAAGGAATCGGTGGTCGTCGGTATTCTTAAAGTCGAACTGGTAGGTCTGGTGGTCGCAGTACTGCGCGGCGATCTCCGTCTGGACTTCGTCCAGATCCATCGCCTCGAACTGCAACCAGACCATCGTCCCCGTCGTGTCCTGCGTGAGGACCTGATCGATCTCGATGCCGATCTCCTCTCCGGTGACGAGGTCGCCTTCGACGAGGTGATCGTCGAGAATTTTCTCTGTAACCGTCAATCCCATAGCACCCAGAAATCGGCTACCCGTGGCCATAAAACCAGTGTGTTCTTCACACCGGATGTATCGAATTGCCGGGCGACGGCTCGCGTTTACGTGAGATTTCCGGGCGACTCCGGGTCGCACACCATCCGGTCGACCACGCTCCCCACCAGCCGGTCGAACGCGATACGTTTTTGCCGGTACCGTTACCTCTCGGTGATATGTACCGATCCGGCGCCTTCGTGGCCGATTGCGTCTCGCCGACGACCGACGAGCAGGTCCAGCCCAACGGCGTCGATCTCACGCTCGACGTCGTCTTCGAGCAACTCGAGCCCGGTCGCATCACCCGCGACGGCAAAGAGATCGGCGACCGCGTCGCCCGCCCGCTAGAAGAACTCGAGGAGAAAGCCCCGGCCACCTACTACTTACCCGAGGGAACCTACGTGGCTCGCTACTCCGAGCGGATCGCCGTTCCCGACGGCCACGTCGGCTTCGTCTATCCCCGGTCGTCGCTCATGCGCAACTCCTGTATGCTGAACACGGCCGTCTGGGACGCCGGCTACGAGGGTCGCGGCGAGGGACTGCTCCAGGTCCACCACGACGTCGAACTCGAACGCGGCGCCCGAATCGCACAGCTCGTCCTCGCCGAAGCCGACCACGAGGGCGTCTACGACGGCAGTTACCAGGGCGAAAATCTGTAATCCTCCCGGGGAGCCGTAGAAATCGTCCGACCGTCAGTTTGTGCGTCGTACATCCCACGACAGAACGCCCTCCACCCGCCGGCCAACGCGCCACCCACCCCTCGCAATCGACCGAGCCGGTTCCGGGACGCGGAACTTTATAGGCTGACTCGCGAACCCTCGGCCATGGCAGGAGGCGTTCGACCGTGATGGCAACCACCCACGCGTTCGCCGCGCTCGCCCTCGTTTCTCCGGTCGCGTACGCGGCCCCCGAACTGGCGACGCCGCTCGCGATCGGCGCGATCCTGGGCGGTCTCGCGCCTGATCTCGACGTCGCCTTCGACCACCGTCGGACGCTTCACTTCCCGATCCTGGGGGCGATTCCGGCGCTCGGGTCGGTCGCGCTCGCGACGCTCGTCACGACCCCGTTGTCAGTCGGCGTCGCGGCCTTTTTCGTCGGCGTCTGGCTCCACGCCGCGAGCGACGCGATCGGCGGCGGGTCCGAGTGGAATCCCTGGACGAATCCGACCGATCGGGCCGTCTACGATCACGCCCGCGGCCGGTGGATCCGACCGCGCCGCTGGATTCGCCACGACGGCGCGCCCGAGGACGCGGCGGCGGCGATCGCCCTCGCCGTCCTCGCTCTCTACGGCTTCGAGTCCCTGTGGATTCGCGGCTTGATCGGGGTCGGCCTCGTCGTCTCCGTCGGATACGCACTTGTCAGACGCCGCGTCGCCGAGTGGGCGGGCCCGGAGTCCTGACGGTGGACGCTCATCGCACCGGTCGGGGATCGGTACGCTCATGGCGAGCCACTCGAACCGACGCGTATGGTCGACGTACTCCTCTCGCGAATCGCACACGTGGTGTTCGCCGGGTTGTGGGCCGGGGCGGTCTGTTACGTCGCGTTCGTCGTCATCCCGCTGGCCCGCGACGGCGCGTTCAGCTCGACGGAGCCCCTGGAGACGTTTTCGGGCTCGCTGAAGCTCCTGTCCCGAGTCAGCGCCCTGGCCCTCCTGCTCACCGGCGGCCACCTCGCCGGCACCGGCTACACCGCCGAGAGCCTGTTCGAGTCGACGAACGGGCAACTCGTCCTCGCGATGACGGGGCTGTGGCTCGTCCTCGCCGGGCTCGTCGAGGTAGCCACGGCGCGTTTCGAACGCGGTCTCGCCCAGAAGAAATTGCGAGAGCCGGCCCACCGGACGCGCTGGCTCTTTCAGGCGGCCGCGATCGTCGCTATTTCCCTCCTCGTCGTCGCCGGCGCGCTCTCAGGAAACGTCGCGCAATTTCTCTGAGCCCTCGTCGCCTCCCACGTTCTCCATCTCCGAGAAATCCGCTTTTCGATCCTACCTGTCATACCGGTGGTTAGTTCGATAAAACAATCAAATTGGGGCCGTCATTCTCATTTTTGAAACTTTCTGCGAAAGATACTTGAGGGTCTGCTATCACCTACTGCCATAATGCGCAACGGCAGGATGCTGGGGTTGTCGCTTCTCGCGGTCGGAGCGGCGGCGGTCGCCGGCTACGCGATCCGAAAGGGCGGATCCCGGGAGTCGATCGCCCGTGCACAGGCCAGCCTCGGCGCGCGAATCGTCGAAGACGTCCCCTCGACGGCGACGGTCGTCGACGTCTCCTCGCGTCGACTCGAAGAGATACCCGGCGCGAGACGAGCCGTCGATCGGGCGGTCAGCGCCGGATCGGTCGACGACTGGGTCGAGATTACGTTCGCCGACGAGGACGCGTGGTCGGTCGTCGACTCGCTCCGCGGGGCCCTTCCGTACTACAACGGGACGATGGGCGAGTACAACGGCGTCTACGTCAGAGCCGACGATCGAATCGTCGTGATCGACGCCGTCGGCTGGGCCAACGTCGAAGAGCCGGCCTTCTAATCGACGTCTCTTCGCCGCGAACCACGACTCTATCTCTCCCACGCGCTGAATCTCATCTCTTCCGCGCGTTGAATCGGAACCCTGACGACGCCCGCCCGACGAGCCTGTGGCATGCACCTGGGCCTGATCGGACTCGGACGGATGGGGCGTATTGTGGCGGATCGCTGTCTGGATGCCGGACACGACGTGGTCGCGTTCGACGTAGACGAGGAGGCGGTCGCGGCCGCGGCCGACGCGGGGGCAACACCGGCCGATTCCGTCGCAGATCTCGTCGCGAAACTGGAAGACGCGGGCGGCCCGAAGCACATCTGGCTGATGGTCCCGGCCGGCGACGCCGTCGACGCCGCACTCGCCGATCTCGACTCGCGACTCACCGACGAGGACGTCGTCGTCGACGGCGGCAACTCCTACTTCAAGGACTCGATCCGACGGGCGGAGTCCTGTCCGGCGGCGTACCTCGACTGCGGCACGTCCGGCGGCCCCGCCGGTGCCGATCTCGGCTTCTCCCTGATGATCGGCGGTCCCGAGTGGGCGTACGCGGCACTCGAACCCGTCTTCGACGCGGTCGCGACGGGACCGGACGGCCACGCGCACATGGGTCCGTCGGGCTCCGGTCACTACGTGAAGATGGTCCACAACGGCGTCGAGTACGCCCTGATGCAGGCCTACGGCGAAGGGTTCGAACTCCTCTCGGAGGGACGATACGATCTCGATCTCGAAGCCGTCGCGCGCGTCTGGAACAACGGCGCCGTTATCCGATCGTGGCTGCTCGAACTCTGTGAGGAGGCGTTCGGCGAGGAGGGATCCGACCTGGGCGACGTCGCCGACCGCATCGAGGGCGGCTCGACGGGAACCTGGACCGTCACGGAGGGGCTCGAACAGGAGGTGCCGGTCCCGCTGATCTACACCGCCCTCGCAGAGCGGTTCGGATCGCGCGCGGACGACGGTCGCTTCTCACGGCGACTCGCCAGCCGACTTCGGTACGGATTCGGCCGCCACGACGTGCCGCGACGCGAGTGACCCCTCGGGAACCCGCCTAGCCGACTTTCAAAACGTTGATTTGAACTGACTGTTACTGCCCGTACAGTGCCTGACGAACCCCGCGACGGTGACGGCGGGGATCGTGATCCGTTCGGCCCCCGAGACGACGCGTCTCCTCCCGATTCGTCGGCCGATTCCGACGATCTACGTCCGTCACGAGACGGCGCTGGCGAGGGACAGTCCGACGCGGACCGTTCCGAAAGCGATCCATCTCCGGCAACCGACAGCGACACGCGTGCCACGGCGGGGAGTACCAACAATGATTCGCCCGATGACGGGGCGGGAACCGACGACGAGCCGCCACAGGACGCCGATCAGGCACCGGTTTCGTCGATCACTGAGGGCAGTCTCACGCGACCGTTGTTTCACCTCGCCTGGCCGATCGTCGTAATTCAGCTGTTGCAGGTTACCTACAACGTCGTCGACACGCTGTATCTCGGTCGGCTCTCGGCCGAGTCCGTCGGCGCGATCAGCCTCGCGTTTCCGCTGATCTTCCTGTTGATCGCCGTCGCAGGCGGATTTACGACCGCCGGTGCGATCCTCGTCGCCCAGTACACCGGAGCCCGCGGCGATCGATCGGCGGGACTCGTCGCCGGACAGACGCTCTCGTTCGTCGCCGGCCTCTCGGTGGTGATCGGTGCGGTCGGGTACGTCTACACCCGGCCGGCGCTCGAACTCCTGCCGAGCGATCCGGACACGGCCGAGACGGTGATTCCGCTCGCGGCGGACTACATGGAGGTTATCTTTCTGGGCATGCCGTTGATGTTCGGGTTCTTCGTCTTCGCCGCGCTCATGCGCGGCTACGGCGACACCCGAACGCCGATGGTCGTGATGGTCCTGTCGGTACTCATCAACGTCCTCGCCGACCCGTTTTTCATCTTCGGCTTCGAGGCCAATCCGCTGTTCGGCTGGCTGGACGCCACACCCGTCGTCGGTACCGTCGACTTCGCCGGTCTCGAGGCGGGGCTGTACGATCTCACCGGCTTCGCGGGCTGGGGGATCGAGGGGGCCGCGTTCGCGACTATCCTCGCACGCGGCGTCGCGACGGCCGTCGGATTGTACGTCCTCTTCGCGACGAACCGCGGCCCGACGGTGGGGATCGAGCACCTCGCTCCTAACGTCGGCATCATCGAGGACGTCATCCGCCTCGGGACGCCGAGTATGATCGAGCAGACGACGTCCGCGCTTGCGATGATCACGCTGACGGCGATCGTCGTCACGTTCTCGCCGGAGGTGGTCGCCGCCTACGGTCTCGGTAACCGACTCATCTCGCTGGTATTCTTGCCGGCGATGGGACTCGGTCGCGCCATCGACACGATGGTCGGGCAGAACCTCGGCGCCGACCGAGCCGACCGGGCGGCGAAAGCCGTCTGGCTCGCGGCGACGACCGGCGCCGGCGTCATGCTCGTCGTCGCGGTGATCGCGGTCACCTTCACCGAGCCGATCGTCTCGGTCTTTCTCGGCGACGTGCCGAACGCGCCGGAGACGATCGCTCACGGCGTCGACTACGTTCGCATCCGCTCGGTCGAGTTCGCGTTCATCGGCGTCTCGCAGGTCATCCTCGGCGGCTTCCGGGGCGCGGGGAACACGAAGACGGCGATGGTGATCTCGATGTGCACCCTCTGGGTCGGCCGCGTCGCGAGCGTGCTCGTCCTCTCGTTCAGCGTCGCGGTCACGATTCCGGTCGTCGACGTCACGATCACGACCTTCGGTTGGGGGGTAACGGGGGTCTGGGTCGGCATGGCACTCGGAAACGTCCTCGGGGCGATCGTCGGGGTCGCCTGGTTCACCCGCGGAACCTGGCGCGAGAAGTACATTGACGACGAACGTCCGCCGGCGGCCGAGGAGACTGCACCAAAGTCGTCGACGTCCGCATCGGACGAGTGACTGGCGGCGGTATTCGTCCGACGTGACTTCGGTCAACCCGGGCTGCGGAGGTACGTCACCGAAACCGAGTCACCTGGCGCCGCGACTATCTCTCGGGTTGAACATGTTCGCCCCTTCTCCCACCGGACGGGAACCACTCCCCCTTTTCAACGGGGTACGCTGCCAAGCTGTGAGTGTAACACCATGTATTCGACCGATACATCCCGACGAACGGTACTGAAGGCGACTGGCGCATCTCTCGCGGCGATCGGCGTCGCCGGCTGTCTCGGCGGCGACGATGACGACAACGGCGGCGGAGACGGAGGCGACGGTGGGAACGGCGGCGACGATGGAGTCTCGATCGATCCAGGTACCGAAATCGTCCTGGACGGTCAGTCGAGCGGCTGGGTCGGAAAATCGCCGTCTGAGATTAACGGAGAGACGAACCCGACGCTTATTCTGCAGGAAGGTGAATCGTACACGATCGGGTGGGACGAGGGCGATGGCGCGACGCACAATATCGAAATTCGCGATAGCGGTGGCTCGGTCGTCGGTGACTACTCGACGGACTTCACCGGTGATCCTGGCGAGGATCAGTTTATCGACTTCGAAGCGACGTCGGAGATGGCGTCGTACGTGTGTGACCCTCACCCAAATCAGATGAACGGCGACATCATCGTCGAATAAGCTGTCCTCACACGAGCGTTGGTACGGACAATTTTCCGCCACGGTACAGCTGACGGTGTGAGCCTCGTACTGTGGGCGCCGTCGAGACGACGCCGTTAAGGCGATAAAGAGACAAGTTCCGTAGAATGACTGATGGGACACTGGACGTCGTCGAGTTCCTCCTCACGGCCTCCGTGTACACGGACGACCGGTCGCTCGACGAGAACGACCTGCCGCCCGCGTTTCGGCGCGTCTTCTGGTCGGCCGGCGTGGGTCCGGACGATGACGGCGAGAACGAGCGTAGCCCGGGTCAGCGCGGACGGATCGCCCGCGGCGGGATCGAACGGCCGCTGTCGACGACGAACGCGACCGCTCGGGAGGCGACGGGCGTCGAGCAGCCCTGGGGAGCGATCTCGGGGCTCATGTTCACCGAGCGCGACGACTTTTCGGGTCGGCTCTCGTTTACCGACCGGGAGATGGCCGAAACCTGGTACGCAGACCGCGTCGACGACGAGCGGTTGCTCGACAATCCCGTCCTCGCAAAGCACTTCGAGGGCGACGACGGCGTCGAGGCCGAGTACGAGACCGCGCGCGAGTTGAACCGGCCGATCCAGGCCGACCGGGTCTGGATCGACGGCCTGCTCGAAGAGTACTTCGCGGACGAAGAAGACGAGGAGATGTTAGACCTCGTCGACGTTCGCGCACCCGAGGAGATCGATATCACCCTCGACGACCTGGTCCTCACCGCCGATCAGGAAGCCGAGATACACAAGATCGCGAAGGCGATCGAACACCGCGACTACCTCGCCGACATCGGGCTGCGCGAGATCGGTAAACTGCTGTACGTCGGCCCGCCCGGGACGGGAAAGACGTCGACCGCCCGAGCGCTCGCGCGCGACATGGATCTTCCGTTCGTCGAGGTGAAACTCTCGATGATCACCTCCCAGTACCTCGGCGAGACGGCCAAAAACGTCGACAAGACGTTCGAGGTCGCAAAGCGACTCGCGCCGTGTATCCTCTTTATCGACGAGTTCGACTTCGTCGCGAAGACTCGGCGATCCGACGAGCACGCCGCACTCAAACGGGCGGTCAACACGCTGTTGAAGAGCATCGACGACATCTCGCTCATCCAGGACGACGTCCTGCTCATCGGCGCGACGAACCACCCCGATCAGCTCGACGCCGCCGCCTGGCGCCGGTTCGACGAGATCGTCAACTTCCCGAAGCCGGACACCCGGATGCGAAGCGACATCCTCACCGTCATCACCCGGACGATGGACATAGAGGAGTTCGACCCGTTCGCGATCGCCGAGATCACCGAGGGCTTGACCGGCAGCGACCTCAGAATGGTCTTACGCGAGGCCGTCCTGGAGGCGCTCACCGAAAATCGGACGACGCTCACCCAGGCCGACCTAGAACACGCCGTCGAGGACTTCGAAGAGCGTGACAACCTGAAAAACATGGACATGATCGAAGGCGACCACGAGGCGCTCGTCGCCGGGGGCGATCCCGGCGCGTCGAGCGACGGTGGACACGACCACGGCCACGACGACTGAGTCGGCCGCCGCTCGTCGGATCGATCGCGACGAGTTCGACCCGTCGAGTAACACCCTTATATCGCGGCTTCGAACCCGGAGACGATGACGTGGTTTCGCAGTCGAACCCGACCAATCGAAACCCGATTCGCGCTGTCACCCAGGGTGAGCTGACGTGCGCGTCACCTTACTCGGCACCGGCGACACGACGGGGACGCCCACCGTGGGGTGTACCTGCGAGACGTGCGAGGCCGCCCGCGACCGCGGCGTCGAACGCACGAGATTTTCGGTCCACGTCGAGAACGAGCGCACCGGCGAGTCGCTGCTGATCGACGCCAGTCCCGACTTTCGCTACCAGTTTTTACGAGAGGGCGTCTCGCTCCCCGACGGGATCGTGATCACGCACGTCCACTTCGACCACCTCGACGGGCTCGGCAACGTCTACCGGCTCGTCGACGACGTCCGCGTCTTCGCGCCGGACGAGGTCGATCCGCAGACCGGCCGGAGCGTCGCCGAGACCGTCGACGCCGACTACCACTACCTGGACGCGATCACCGTCTCGCCGGAGTCGCCGTTGTCCCCGTTCGAAACCTGTGGCTTCGAGGTGACGCTCGCCCCGGTCGACCACCCACCCCAGCTCTGTTACGGCCTGGCCGTCGAAGATCCGGAGACGGGTGCGAAACTGTCGCTGTCGGGCGATACCTCGTACGACATCCCGGAGCCATCCCGGGAGGTGCTCGCCGACCCAGACGTGCTGCTGGCCGACGCCATCGTTCCGGCACACCTCTGTGAGCACCACCCGATGGGCGGTCGCCACGCTGGAGCCGACGGCGTCCCCCGAACGTTCGGCACCAAACACATGACTCGCGAGGGCGCGCTCGCGCTCGCCGACGACCTCGACGCGACGGAAACCCGGCTCGTCCACGTGGCCCACTTCTACCCGGTCGAGGAGGCGTTCGCAGAGCCGCTGGCGGTCGACGGCGAAGTGTTCGAGCTATAGCGGTCTCCACCGCGCGTTAGTTCCCGCCCGTGAACGTTCGAGAATTCGCTATACCTATCGACGAGCGTTCGCTACTGCAGTCGAACGAGCACGATCAGAAACAGGAGTATCGCGCCGACGAACAGCCCGATGAGTGCCTCAATTTCATCGCCCATAACCGGTATCGGACCAACTCACACTTCGTTGTTGGGGTACACTCGCTACGACACCGCTGGGGGATGGCAGAGCGGATGATCGCGGCGGTGACATTGGGGCGGACGGTTGACCGATTAGAAGCGTACCCCGCGTCGACCGACTCAGCTGCCGAATCGATCCAGTCCGGACTGGCGACGGCCGACCGCCTCCGGATCGGCGTTCCACGGGGTGAGCCGGTCGCGTTCGTCGGCCAGGTCGACGTTCGGTGCCGGCGCGTTCTCGTAGCCGGAACAGGCCGGTCCGCACTCCGATGCGGCGTCGACGAGGCGGCCGAGGTAGCGACAGTAGGGAAGCGAGAGTCCCGTCGAAGCCTCGCCGCTGGGAGACGAACAGCCGGCGGCACACGCCGGGAACGAAAACGTCCGCCAGCCTTTGCCGTAGGCCCGCTCGGCGAGGCGCCGCCGGGCGTCGCGCTTGGCTTTCGCGGAGACGACCGCCACGTCGGTTCGTCCCGCGTGGTAGGAGACCGGTTCGATGCCCGGTTCGGCCACGTCGAGCGGTCGCGGTTCGCGAACGACTTCGACCGACACCGGGTCTTCTGGTCTGTTTCGGTGGACGCGCCAGACGCCGACGGCCTCGGGAATGCGATTCAGGTGTGCGCCGGTCACGTAACTCTCGGTCGCGAGGATCACCTCGTCGACGAGTCCGAGCGAGACGTCAGTTCGGAGCTGTCGTTCGAGGTCGCCGGGCGTCCCGAGGTCCGGTTTGTTCTCGATGGCGACGATTCGGCCGGCCCAGTCCGGGTAGCGGGCGACCTGTCTGATGCAGTCCCGGCCGCCCCTGCGCTCGCGTTCGAGAAAACCGATGTCGACGGCGCGCTCGACGGCGCGCCTGGCCCGATCGGGATGGCAGTCGAACGCATCGCGAACCGGCGTCCACCGTCCCGTCCCGACGTCGGCACAGAGAACGGCGTCGGGGATCGCCTCCGGTGTGAGCGCCGTTCGACGGTCGAACTGCGGGCCGGGTTCGATCAACACGACGTCGACGATGCGCCCGCCGGGGTCGGCGACGCTCGCACCGAGCTGGCGGGCGACGATCCCTTCACGGCGCGCCTCCAGCGTCGTACACAGCTCGAGTTCGAATGCGAACTCGGACACGACCGGTTGGAGGCGGCCGCGGGCCATAAGAACGCGGATTCGGGTCGATCGAGCGTCGTCACCGCTGCGATCAGGTACGAACGAGGTTGCCGGATCAAGCGGTCCGGACGACCGACGTCTCGAGCACGTCCAGGTCTTCGGTGAGCGTCACGTGGAGTTCGTCGCCGTCGAGCGGCATCCGGACGCGGAGGCGGGCGGGATCGCGGTCGAGTAGCTCGGTGTACGCGTCGGCGACGCACCACGGCAGGGTCCAGTACGGTTGCTCGTCGAGCGAGACGCCGCGTTCGCGGTGGAACGAGACGACGTCGGCGTGATCGAGCAATCGGAGTCCCGGGGCCGAACAGAGGGTGTGGCCACACTGGACGCACTCGTGGTCGACCCGGGTACCGACGCCGAGACAGCACGCCCCGTCGGATTCGACGACGCGCGTCTCCATCCGCCCGCTGCACTCCGGACAGACGCCGTCGGCGGCCAGACAGTGGAGGTGGCGAACGCGCTGGTCGAACGCGTCTTCGATCTCGGCGGTGGTCCGGTCGTTGAGTCCGCCCGGCGGGAACTGGTACTCGCCGTGACCGTGTCCGCACGCCTCACAGCTGATCGAGAGGTGCTCCTCGACGTACCGCGCGAGAAGCGGTCCGTCACAGGCGACGCACGACCCCTCGACGGAAAACGGTTCGACGCTCGGATGCTCGTTGAACGATCCGGCGATGATCGACCGAACGACCTTCTCGCCGGCGTGTTTGAAGTCGTAGCCGGACGCTGTCGACTCCTCGCTCGCCCCACCGTCGCCCGGTTCGACGTTGCGAACGAAGTGACCCTCCAGCTGCTGGAGGTGGTAGTTGAACTGGGCCGAATCGCGCATGCCGACCGCCCGTCGTAGCGCGGAGAACGATACCGGCCGTTCGTCGGCCGCCCACAGCGCCTCGAGGATCGACAGCCGCGTTTCGTTTCCGATCAGCGCGAACGCTTCGGCGGGGTCGAGACAGTCGGTACACGATAGAACGCTCCGATCGGCGCCGTCGACGCCGTCCGAAGCGAACGGATCGAACGTGTCGCCGTCCGTTCTGCTCATGGGGAAGCCGACGCGCCAGACGGGAAAATAGCTTCGCCAAAACTAACTTACGTTAGATCTCCGTCACTACGCGCTCGTGATTTCGACAGTACCGGTCAGTCACAAATACTTCGTGATCGGTTCGCCGTACGGTGATGAAGCCGGTCATTTCCGTGACGGCGATTGAGAAAGTATATATCTTCACTGGCTAACACCTTCGCACTGACGAGGAATCGTGATGGCGAATACCGAAATTGTCGACAACCGGTGGGGCGAGAAGCAAGCCGAAGACCAGATCCGAGAGCTCTTCTCGGAGGATGGAACCATCTACCTGGTCACGGGCTACTTCACCGCGAGTGGCTACCGCGTGTTGCGCCCCGACATCGAGACGTTCCTGGCTCGATCTCCCGAGAACCGACTGATCGTCATCGTCAGTCCGACCGCAGACCAGTTCGCCCCCGAGATCGTTCGCGATCTGGAGCGACTCGACACGGCCGATCAGGTGGAACTTTACAAGTACCCCGACGGCTGTCTCCACGCGAAGCTCTACCTGCGAACCGGCGAGAACCCGGCCGCTATCATCGGCTCGGCGAACCTGACGAAAGTCGGCTTTACGCAAAATGTTGAACTCAGCGTCAGATTCGACGACGACGCGCTCACCGACGAGGCGTTCGA
Organism: Halovivax gelatinilyticus; assembly: GCF_024300625.1. GTDB lineage: Archaea > Halobacteriota > Halobacteria > Halobacteriales > Natrialbaceae > Halovivax > Halovivax gelatinilyticus. The sequence goes on from NZ_CP101322.1 coordinate 2,435,769, forward strand.
GTCGTACCTGGAGTGGGTCGAGCAGCTCCGAGCTGCGTGTACGCCGATCCGTCGACGCGACGTCCTCCGACCGCTTCTCGTCCTGAACAGCGCGAGTATCTGGCTCAATAAAGCCCGCTTGCTCCCCCGACGAACGCTTATTCACCAGCCGGTCGTCTACGTCCTCCTGGTGATCATGATGCTGTTCGTCTTCGTGAGCTAACTGGTGATATCGTGATCGTCGCTACGTCGAGACGCAACGTCGGATTGATCGACTACCTCCAGGACGTCGTACCCGAGGCGCTCGCGTTCCCGGTCGCCCTCCTCACACAACTCGGGGCTATCTGGTTCGCCGGCGTCGTCCTCGCGCTCGTCTTCGTCTTCGTCGACCGTCGAGACGCACTCGTCATCGCCGGTCTCTTCCTGACGGGGACGGGCATCTGGCGCAGTATCAAGATCCTCGCTCCCGTCCCGAGACCGGAACACACGCTGATCGAACTCTCACAGTTACCGTTCTACCTCCAGCCCATTTACGACACGCTGGTCGTCCAGAGCGGCCCCGGTTTCCCGAGCGGACACGCGGTCACGACGTCGGTGCTGTACCTGTCGCTCGCGGCCACGCTCACGATCTGGACCCGACCGCGGCGGTACGCCTTCGCCGTCGGCATGATCGCGCTGGTCGGACTGACGCGGATCACACTGGGCGTCCACTACACGCTCGACGTGATCGGCGGCGCGTTGATCGGCCAGACCGTCCTCATCTGTGGTGGCGTCCTCCTCGCCGCGTCGCCGATCGATCGCGTCACGACGGCGCTCGGCCTCGGTCTCGCGTCTGCGACGTTCTGTTTCCTGTCGAATCTCGCGGTGGATCCCGTCGGATTCTGGGAACTCGGACTCTTCGGCGGCGCCGTCACGTTGTTTGGCTGGTGGCGATACGGCGACCTCGAGGCCGTCGAGCTACCGCACTGGAAACCGACGTGATCGCCGGCTGGGCCCGATTGTGAGTCACCGGCTTAGAACAGTAGGTTTATCAATCGCAGACGGCGAAATCACGGTAGAGATTACTCTCGTCCTATGTCAGGAAACGACCAACCGGAGGTGAACATCGGGCTCGTCGGTCACGTCGACCACGGCAAGACCACGCTGGTTCAGGCGCTCTCGGGCGCCTGGACGGACCAGCACTCAGAAGAGATGAAACGCGGCATCTCGATCCGACTGGGTTACGCCGACGCGACGTTCCGTCAGTGTCCGGAGCTCGACGCCCCCGAATGTTATACCGTATCAGAGGAGTGTCCGGACGGTTCGAAGAGCGAACCCGTCCGGACCGTTTCGTTCGTCGACGCCCCGGGTCACGAGACCCTGATGGCGACGATGCTTTCTGGCGCGTCGCTGATGGACGGCGCCGTGCTCGTCGTCAGCGCGAGCGAGCCCGTCCCCCAGCCCCAGACCGAAGAGCACCTGATGGCGCTCGACATCATCGGCATCGAGAACATCGTCATCGCCCAGAACAAAGTCGACCTCGTCGACGCGGACCGGGCGCGCGAAAACTACGAGGAGATCCAGGCGTTCGTCGAGGGAACCGTCGCCGAAGACGCCCCCGTCGTTCCGGTCAGCGCCGGCCAGGACGTCAACATGGACCTGCTCATCGCGGCGATCGAAGACGAAATTCCCACGCCCGAGCGCGATCCGGACGCCGATCCCCGGATGCACGTCGCCCGGAGCTTCGACATCAACAAGCCGGGAACGACCGCGGAGGACCTCACGGGCGGCGTCCTCGGTGGGAGCCTCGTCGCCGGTGAACTCGCCGTCGACGGCTCGCTGGAGATCAGACCCGGTCGCCAGGTGACCGAAGGCGGCCAGTCCGAGTACGTGCCGATCGAAACGACGGTCCGGTCGTTGCAAGCGGGCGGCGAGTCGGTCGAGGTGGCGACGCCGGGCGGTTTGCTCGGAATCGGAACCGGTCTCGATCCGTCGTTGACGAAGGGAGACGCGCTGGCCGGTCGACTCGCCGGCCCGCCGGGAACGCTTCCGCCGACCTGGGAGTCATTTACGATGTCGGTCGAACTCCTCGACCGGGTCGTCGGGAACGACGAGGCCGACGGCGAGATCGACGAGATTTCGACCGGCGAACCGCTCATGATGACGGTCGGAACGGCGACCACCGTCGGCGCCGTCTCGAGCGCGCGGTCGGGCGAGTGCGAAGTCCAGCTCAAACGGCCGGTCTGTGCCGAACCCGGCGCGAAGATCGCCATCAACCGACGCATCGGCGCCCGGTGGCGCCTGATCGGGGTCGGAACCTTAGAAGAGTAATGACGACGCGCGTGGTCCTCGACACCAGTGCACTCATGATGCCCGTCGAACTCGACGTCCGCCTGTTCGACGAACTCGATCGGCTCCTCGGCGGCGGGCCGCGGTCGATCACCGACGGGGACGTCGACACGGACGGCGGATTCAGTGCGGTCGTGGCCCAGCCGGTCCTCGAAGAACTCCGTCGACTCTCTGAGAAGGGAGGCACGGAAGGGACCGCCGCGAACGTCGGCCACGACCTGGCGACCGAACGGTGCCTGGCCGTCGATACGGAAGAATCGTACGCCGACGACGCCCTGGTCGAACTCGCCCGGGAGGGAAGCGTCGACTACGTCGTCACGAACGACCGGCCGCTGCGCGATCGGGTGCTGGCGGAAGGAATACCGGTAATTGCATTACGCGGGAGAAACAAACTGGGAATCACTCAACCATAGATGTACAAACGGGTCAGACTAAAAGATACGGTAGAAGTGCCACCCGAGGAGCTCGGAGACGTCTCTCCGAACCTCGTAAAACGACTGCTTCAGGACAAACTGGAAGGGCGTATGGACGAGGAGGTGGGCTCCATCGTCTCGGTCACGACGGTCCACGACATCGGCGAGGGAACCGTCCTGCCGAATCGGCCCGGCGTCTACTACGAGGCCGACTTCGACGCGGTCACGTTCGATCCGCAGATGCAGGAGGTCGTCGACGGCACCGTCGTCGAGGTCGTCGAGTTCGGAGCCTTCGTCGGGATCGGTCCGGTCGACGGACTGTTACACGTCTCACAGATCTCCGACGAGTACCTCGCCTACGACGGGGAGAATCAGCGACTCTCTTCGAGCGAATCGGATCAGGCACTCGGCGTCGAGGACGCGATCCGCACGCGGATCGTCACGAAGAGCATCGACGAGCGAAACCCGCGCGACTCGAAGATCGGGTTGACGGCGAAGCAAGTCGGTCTCGGCAAACACGGCTGGCTCGAAGCGGAACGCGAAGAGCGCGAAGCCGCCGCGGGTGAGTGATCATGGCGACGAACCGACTCGTCTGCCGGGAGTGTCACCTCGTCAACGACGCGGATTCGGAGACGTGTGACTCCTGTGCCTCCTCGTCGCTCACCGAGGACTGGGCCGGCTACGTCGTCATCGCCCACCCCGAAGAGAGCGACATCGCGACCGAGATGCAGGTGACCGAACCCGGCGCGTACGCGCTGAAGGTCCGCTGACGTGCCCGGTGAGGACGACCCTTCCGGACCGACTGGCGACGGGCACGACGAGTGGCACGTGACGCTCCCGCCGTCGCTTCGCGACGACCTCAAATCGCCGCTAGGCCCCATCGAAACCGACGCAGAGATCCTTCTCGAGGACGTCTCCGGCCCGCTTTTCGCCGTCGGCGACGTCGTCACCTACCACCTGGTGCGAGCAGGAACCGAACCCGATCTCGCGCTCGTCGACGGCATCACGAAGCGAGAGGCCGTCGACGACGACCTTCTCGAGACCGTCACCGACGGGTCGATCGTGACCGTCGACAACCCCCCGGCGACGATCACCGCCGACCTGGCGCGCGAAATCGTCTCGGCGATCGACGCGGACGAGCCGATCACCCTCTTCGTCGAGGGTGAAGAAGACCTCGCCGTGTTGCCGGTGATCGTCGCCGCCCCGGACGGTGCGAGCGTCGTCTACGGTCAGCCCGACGAGGGAATGGTCCACGTTGTCGTCGATGCGACCGTCAGAGCCGAGATTCGCGCGTTGCTCGACCGGTTCGACGGCGCGACCGAGCGCCTCCTCTCGATCCTCGAATCCTAGGAGTCGACGAACGGATTCGATCCGTCGACGAGGTTCGTCTTGTAGACGCCGCGCGTCGACGCGAGTCGTCTATCGTCTTCGTCGGTGAGTTCGACCTCGACGACGCCCGTGTCGCGCCCGTAACGGACCACCTCGGCGGCGCCGTAGATGTCGTCAGTCGCGGGTCTGAAGTAATCGATGCGAACGTCGAGCGTCGGGCCGGGCGATCCCTCGACCGAGGCGATAGCCGCCGCCGACAGCGAGTCTGCCAGTCCGAACGCGACGGCCCCGTGAGCGAGCGTGGTCGACTCCGAGAGGGAGTGATAGTCTTCGAGTTCGATCGTGCCTTCGACGTAGCCTTCTTCGACGTGCGTGAGTTCGACGCCGAGGTGTTCGCCGAAGGGATACCGCTCGTTGAATCGGTCGAGAACGTCCATATCGCCGACTCTCGTCGAGGTAGTATTACTATTGCGACGCTCGACGTCCGAATCGAACCGTCGTCGTCCCGAATTGACCGCGAGCACTCTCGCGCTCGACGGCTACAGACCGTTCGCCGCCTTCGGTGAGCTGGAACTGAGCGATGAGTTGGAACTGAGGGATTATGTACCCGCGCGTAAATCAGTCAGTCATGTACGACTTCGCGGTCGTCGGCGTCGGGCCGGCCGGGGCCAGATTCGCGCGACGCGCGGCCGAAAACGGCCACCGCGTCATCGCGCTTGAACAGGGTGAGATCGGATCGCCGCTGGCCTGCTCGGGTCACGTGAGCCGAGATATCTGGTCGTTTACCGGCGAGGGTGCGCGCGAGCGACTCGCACAGAACGAAGTCTACGGCGCGCGCTTTCACGTCGACGGGCCGGGCGGTCGCGCCTACCCGTTCTACAAGGACGAACCGGTGTCGAACGTGATCGATCGCGTCGCGCTGGATCGACACCTCGCCGAGCTCGCCCGCGACGCCGGCGCGGACGTCCGCGACCACCACACCGTGACCGACGTCGACGTGAGAGCGGATCGGGTCGTCCTCACCGCGTCCGGTCCCGACGGAACCGTCGAATTCGAGGCGAAGCTCGTCGCCGGCTGCGACGGGCCGCGCTCGCGCGTCCGCGACGCGCTCTCGCTTCCGGAACCGGACGAATTTCTCCACGGCGTGCTCGCCTTCGACGACGAACCGGATCACGACGATTTCGTCGACGTCCACCTGACGGCACCGACGTTCTTCGCCTGGCGCATCCCGCGCGGGGACGCCGGCGTCGAGTACGGACTGGCCGCGCCGCCAGGCGTCGAGGTGAAAAAACACTTCGACGATCTGGTCGCCGGCTACGACGTGTCGGTCGCGAATCGCTGTTCGGGCGCGATTCCGATCGGCCCGCCGGAGCGGGTGACCGGCGATCGCGGCTTTCTCATCGGCGACGCGGCCGGCCAGACGAAACCGTTCACCGGCGGCGGCATCCTCTACGGGATGCGCTGTGGCGACCACGCCGCCCGCGAGATCGATCCCGACCACCCTTCGACGGTCCGCGCCTACGAGCGCGCCTGGCGCGCCGACATCGAACGCGACCAGGCCTTCGGCCATCGACTGCGACAGGCCTACTCGCTCCCCGAACCGGTCCAGCGGATCGGATTGCGCGCCCTCTCGGGGGAGATCGGCGTCCACATGGACCGGCCGACGTCGATGTTCACCCGCGAGCACATTCGGGCGATGTTTTCGATGAAGTGACCGACCGCTATCGAACGCCGCCCGACTCTGGCGGCGTGTCGAGTCCGTTCGCTCCCCCGCGATTCCAGTATTCAAGGAAGAGATCGATCCCCGCGCCCATCCCGACGATCGAGAACGCGAACGCGAGAAGACCGCCGACGACAGGGACTCCGCCGACGACCGCGGCGAGAACGACGGCGAGAAGATATGCTTGTCCCCAGTCGGGACGGACCGCGTGACCGACCGTGAGCAAGCAGATCACGACGCCGTAGACCAGCCCAAAGAAGAGTCCGATCGCGACGGGGGCTGCGATCACCACTCCGATCACGGAGATCACCCCGACCGCCATGAGGGCCACGGCTCCGATCAGGGCTCCCAGCCCGAGGAGGCAAGACCGAACCGGTTGCCGCCGAATTCGGTCGGTCACTCGTTCGGTGTGTGTTCGACTGCCGAACACGAGGAGCCCACCGACGACGAGCGTAAGGCTGGCCGTCATCAACGCGGATTCGACGCCACCGGACTCCCAGCGGATCTGGACGTTGAACCCGCCGGGCGTCGAGACCAGCAACTGACTGACGCCCGAGCGGAGTGTCGGCGCCGTCACTTCGCCCATCGACTCTCTACCGACCATAGCTACTGCTGTCTGGGCTGATGTATCAACGTTCTGGATCTACGTGACGAACTCGACTCGACCGACCGCTATCGAACGGTACGACCCGACGTCGATTCCGTATCGGAGACTCCGCGATTCAGCGATAGTCGGGCAGCCTGGCGGACCGATCCGAGCCGTCGACGAACGGAAGGTTGCGACGCGTCGCCGGCACCTCCTCACCGTCGACTCTGACGGTGACCGACGGCTCGTCCCGGTCGAAGTCGACGAGCGCGAACGCGAGCGGCGTTTCTGCCGTCGGACCGAACTCGGCCCGGGTCACCTCGCCGATACTCGCGTCGCCGGCGAAGACGGCTGCGCCCGATTCGGGTATCGGTTCGTCCGGCTCGACGACGTCGAGTTCGAGGCCGATCAGTCGCCGACTCGGTTGACCGCGATTCTCGACGCGAGAGACGACCTCCTGGCCGACGTAACAGCCCTTCTCGAAGTCGAGGGCGTGTCGCAGGCCCAGAACGTTCGGTATCGTCCCCTCGAGTTCGGTCTCGAACAGCGGCGTCCCCGCTTCGAGGGTGAGCGTCTCCCAGGTTCGGTAGCCGAAGGGGGTCGTGTTCCCGGCCTGGATCGTCAGCAGCTCGAAGACGTCCTCGGCGTAATCGACGTCGCAGACGACCTCGTAGCCCTCCTCGCCGGCGAGTCCGTCGGTTCTGATCACGGTCACGCCCGCGTCGCCGATCGATCCGCGGACGAACGTCAGGTGGTCTTCGGGCGTGGCCGGCCCGGCCAGCACGCTGGCAACCTTCTCGGTCGCCCCCGGGCCGTGGACGCCGAACGTCGCGTACTCGTCGGTCGCGTCGGCGATCTCGACGTCCTGGATGAACACCTTCTCTCGCCACTCTGAGGCGAGCGATTCGGCCGCTGTCGGCGGCGTGAATAGCAGCAATCGCTCGCCGGCGTTGTAGACGTAGAGATCCAGCTCGATGCGGCCTTGCGGGTCACAGAGGACCGCGTAGCAGCCGCGGCCGTCCTCGGCTGGCACGCGATTCGAGACGACGTTGTCGACGTACTCGACCCGGTCTTCGCCCTCGACGACCACCACGCCGCGGGCCGTCTCGATGCAGCCGACGCCGTTTCTGACTGCCTGGTGGGCGCGCTCTGGCCGACCGTACTCCGAGACCACGGTCCGTCCGCCGCGCGATTCGAACGTCGCCCCGAGAGCAGCGTGTTTCGACTCGATGGCGGTCATTATCGGTCAGTCGGACGCCGACGACCTTTTACGTGACGATCAGGTCGACCCGTCGGCGCGTTCGGCTCCCACCGGCGTCAGTCCGATCGGGTCGGCTCGCGATGGCGTCGCTTGGAGTTCGGCTAGAACGGGAGTCGCTCGCGCACCCAGTCGACGACCGACTCGTCGTCCGTCTCAGCGGGGTCGGGGACGACTCGGTCGGCCGGTTTTATCACGGTCCGGGTGCGCTGGCTGTCGACGACGATTAGCTCGTCGGCTTTGAGGTCGGCCAGCCCGGATTCGATCTCGTCGATCCCGACGCTGACGGCCGCCCGAAGTTCGAAGATGGTCATCCCCTCTTCGTTGCGTTCGACGAGCGCATCGAGTATCGCCACCTGGGTCTCTCCCCGGTCGCGATATTCCCGCTTGGCTCGCATAGGTGTCTGTTCGCGGGGCCGGGATTTGACGTTTGCCGTTGTGAGCCGTTTCGACGATCCGATCTGCCGATCGACCGACGACTCAGGCGGTACGTTTTTTACCCCCGGGTCAGCTACCTCTCCCAATGGCTGTCCGATGTTCGCTGCTCGGCCACTCGTTCGGGGAACTCGAGGTCGATCGCACGCGAGAGGAACGCGGAAGTGAGGTCGTCGTGACCGTCGAAGAGTACGAAGTCTGCGATCGCTGCGGTACGCGGAACGTACTGAGCGAGAACACGGAGGTCAAACGCATCGCACGGGCTACCGACAGCGCCGATTCGACTCGCGATCAGGAGGTCGAACCGCCTGCCGAACGCGAGGCGGAACCCGAAGGGGCCGAGGATCTGGCACCGTCCGACGCCGATGACGAGTCGCTCCCGACCGACGAAGCCGGTGAGCCGATCACCGACGACGCCGAAATCTTAGACGATTCTGACGGCGATCACGACGAACCGGAACGAGGCCACGGCGAGTGGCCGGCGTCGGACGACGTGGGGGCCGACGAGTCGGACGCGAACGACTCGTCGCCTGCCGAGTGGCCCGACGCCGGCGAACCCGAACCGGAGGATACCGGCGAACTGATCGACGACTCCGACGCCCCGCAATCGGACGACGCGGCGACCGATCCGGCCGAACCGACTGACGATTCCGTGCGAACGGACGAGACGCCGGCGACGCGGTCCGATCCGTCCTCGGGTATCGAGAGCGCGGGAGACGCACCCGAACCGGGAACGTCACCGTCGCGAGATGGCGTTCCGACCGAGTTTTTCTGCCCGCGCTGTTCGTTCGTCGCCTCGAGCGATCGCGGCTCGCTGCGCGCCGGTGACATCTGCCCCGAGTGCAAGAAAGGCTACCTCGGTGAGCGAGAACGTCGGTAGACGCCCCGTCTCGTACCACCCTCCGTTTGTACGGCTCGCGGCCGGTCCGACGGCCCCTGATGGCGGGATTGACCGGCGTAACTCCTCGAGTCGTTTTTTCGCCTGCCGTTCCTCGCGTATCGGCTGGTGCGGACGGATGAAAAGAGGTAAAGAGCCTCCCGTATTTCCAACGATCCATGAAGGAGTACAAGATGCGTCGCGGTGAGTATCTCGAAGAACGGATTCCGGACATGGAAGCGTCGATCGAGGACTACTTCGGCCCGATCACGACCACCGAGGAGTTCAAGGGAAGCGCACTCCACGTCGTCGAGGAACCCGACAACCCCGTCTTCGAACGCATCGTCGCCGGTGCGGTTTCGTACTCCGGAAAGAAGGACAAACTCGCCGTCGAGTTCCACGAGCGCGACCCGACCGAACTGGGCCCGGACGAACTCGAGGCGGCCGGCGACGCGGTCAACGCGAAAAACGACTTCCTCCTCGAAGCGACCGGACGAGACGCGAAGGCGCGTCGCGATTCGCTCAAACGCTCGGTCGAAGACGATCCCGAACCCGACGTCTGAGCCGACCGACGCCGGTGAGCCGACCGACGCTTCGATCGTGAGCGTCTCCACTGTGATCAGACGGTGGGTTACGACATTGGTACTCGTCTGGTGGAGAAACTCCCACTCGGCTCAGGCTGTTCGACCCGCGTCGACGTCGATCGCGTCGACGGGACAGACGTCGACACAGAGCATGCAGTCGATACACTGCGCTTCGTGGGTCGGATCGGCCTTTTCTTCGCTCTCCGGGTGCCCGGGCGTATCAACCCACTCGAAGACGTCGACGGGGCAATCTTCGAGACAGGCGCCATCCGCGATACAGAGATCGAAGTCGACGGCGACGTGCGTGCCGTGGATCCCGAGCTCTTCGGGTTCGTCGACCGGACCCCAGACAGCGTGACCGTTACACTCGTCGACTTGCTCGCGATTTTCGTGGAATTGTGGATCGATAGCCATCGCTAGGCGAAAGCAGAAGGCGACGTGCCTTAAATCTATGTTCCACTGTACCACATCGCGCCGCGGTCGGGCGGTGTCGTCCAGACGCTGGCCGCTCGACCGGTGCTCAGTATCCCGTTCCGAGTAGTCGGTTGCCCGCCAGGAGCGCACAGACGACGACGAGCAGCCCGGCGAGCACGCCGAATGCTACGGCCCACCCGAACAGATCGGCGAACAGCCCCGTCGTCACCGAACCGAGGGCCCCGAGCAGCCCGTATACGGTTCGAACCAGGCCGAACCCAGCGCCCGCTTCGTCATTCGAGAGGGCGTCGAAAAAGCGCGGAAGAAACGCCGACGACCAGCCGAGACCGACGCCGAGGGCGACGACGGCGAACCCGGTCGCCAGCGGTCCGGGAACCGCGACGAGCGCGACGAACCCGAGGGCGGCGATCGCCAGACAGACGCCGGTCGTCTCGTCGCGCCCGTAGCGATCCGAGGCGGCGCCGACACCCGGACTGGTCACCCCCTGGACGAGGAAGTACGCCGAGAAGACGATCCCCGCTTCCGTCGTGGTGTACTCGTGGTGTTCGACGAGAAACGTCGGGAGAAACGAAGCCGTCGCTTGCCAGACGAACGCCGCGAGAACCGAGAGGGCGATGGTGAACGCGATCGATGGCCGCGAGATGAGAGCGACGAGCGCCGTCACCTCGAAGCGCTCGCGCATCGGCTGGGTCGGCCGCCTGGGTTCCGTCGGCCTGACGAACCAGGCGAACAGCACGAACACGACCACGGCCACGACCGCACCGATCGCCACGGCCGGTTCCCATCCCCACCGCGAACCGATCCAGGCGGCGACCACGGGCGCCGAGAGGCCGGCCACAGGACCGCCCGCGTTGTGCACCCCGATCGCTACCCCAACATCGTCGTGGGTACGCGTGAGCAACGTCGTCCCCACGCTGTAGTGTAACCCGGCCATCGCCCCGAGGGCGAGCGTCGCGAGGACGAACACGCCGAAGACGGGCGAGAGTGCGAGCGCGAGGCTCGCGAGTGCCGTCCCGCCGAGCGAGACGAGGATGATCGATCGCTCGCCGAACCGATCGGCGAGGACGCCACTCGGAAACTGCGAGAGGAAGTACGTCATCCAGAGACCCGTCAGCGCGAACCCGACGACGGTGTTCGTGACCTCGAACTCCGCCGTGATCTGCGGAACGACGGGGCTGATCGCCAGCCGCGCGACCATCGTCGCGAAGAACGCGAGCGTACACAGCGCGAGCACCGTCCGTCTGTAGGGCCACTGCATTCAATTCACACCGATCTATCCGATACTCGTTTTCCGGCCACCGAAACAAAGAGGCCGTTGATATCGGCACCGTCGGCCGTGATCGGACCGATCGGACTTCGTTCGCAATTCCGAGGATCCTCACAGCGTTCGGATCCGCGCCCCTCACGGGTCACTCCGTTCCCCGTTCGCAATTCCGAGGATCCTCACAGCGTTCGGATCCTCGTCCTACTCAAACGCCGCAATCCCAGTCAGATCCTGGCCGAGAATCAGCGTGTGGATGTCGTGGGTGCCCTCGTACGTATAGACGGTCTCCATGTTCGCCATGTGACGCATCGGCGAGTAGTCCAGCGTGATGCCGTTGCCGCCGAGCATCTCGCGGGCGACGCGGGCCTGGTCGCGCGCCATCCGGACGTTGTTGCGCTTGGCCATCGAGACGTGCTGGGGGCGCAGGTCGCCGCGTTCTTTGAGTTCGGCGAGTCGGTAGGCGAGTAACTGACTCGTCGTGATCTGGGTCGCCATCTCGGCGAGTTTGTCCTGTTGCAGCTGGAAGCGCGCGATCGGGCCGTCGAACTGGTCGCGATCGACGGCGTAGTCGCGGGCGGTCTCGAAGCAGTCGCGCGCTGCACCGACCGCACCCCAGGCGATGCCGTAGCGGGCCTGGGTCAGACACGACAGCGGCCCCTTCATGCCCTCGACGCCCGGCAATACGTTCTCCTCCGGGACGCGGACGTCGTTGAGTCCGATCTCGCCGGTGATCGACGCGCGAAGCGAGAGCTTCTCGTCGATCTTGTTCGTCGACACCCCGTCGCGATCGGTCTCGACGAGGAAGCCGCGGACCGGATCGTCGTCTGCGGATCGATCGCGCGCCCAGACGATCGCGACGTCGGCGATCGGCGAGTTGGTGATCCACGTCTTCGCGCCGTTGAGCACGTAGCCGTCCGAATCTCGCTCGGCGTGGGTCTGCATTCCCGACGGATTCGACCCGTGTTCTGGTTCGGTCAATCCAAAGCAGCCGACCGCCTCGCCGGTTCCCAGGTTCGGAAGCCACTCGTCTTTCTGCGCCTCCGAGCCGTAGGCGTGAATGGGGTACATCACGAGCGCGCCCTGGACCGAAGCCATCGAGCGGACGCCGGAGTCGCAGGCTTCGAGTTCCTGCATCAGCAGGCCGTACGCCGTCTCCGAGACGTTCGGCAACCCGTAGCCGTCGAGATTCGGGGCGAAGAAGCCGAGTTCGCCGAGTTCGGGGATCAGTTCGGTCGGAAACGTTCCGGCCTCGTAGTGGTCGGCGATGTCGGGCCGGACGCGGTCGTCGACGAAGTCACGGGCGGTATCGCGAATCAGTCGCTCTTCCTCGTCGAGGTCTGCCTCGAGCGAGACGTAATCGAGCATGCCCCATTCTGGGGCGAGCGGGGTCAAAAACGCTCCTATCGATCCGTCCCGATACCGCACCTGTCAGTCCGTCACGATGGTTGCGTCGGTCCGCTGAGTCGGACGACAGATTCAGGTCCGCCCCCCGAGATATCCCGCACGATCAGTGCCATGTCCGCAGCCGTCACCGACTCGTTCGACGTACTCGATGCGACGATCGCCGAGATACACGCGGCCATGGACGACGGCGCGCTCACCGCCGAGTCCCTCGTCAGCGCCTACCTGCGCCGGATCGAGACCTACGACGACGACCTGAACGCGATTCTTTCGGTGAACGACGGGGCCAGAGAGCGCGCCCGAACACTCGACGAGCAGTTCGACCGCGACGGATTTCAGGGGCCGCTCCACGGGATTCCGATCCTGCTCAAAGACAACCAGGATACGCACGATATGCCGACGACGGCGGGCTCCGTCGCGCTCTCCGGGTCCACCCCGCCCGGCGACGCGTTCGTCGTCGAGCGACTTCGCGAGGCGGGCGCGATCGTCCTCGGCAAGACGAACCTCCAGGAACTGTCGTTCGGCGTCGATACGATCAGTTCTCTCGGCGGCGAGACGCGAAACGCCTACGACGAAGAGCGTCGCCCGTCGGGGTCGAGCGGCGGCACGGCGGCGGCGATCGCCGCGAACCTCGCCACCGTCGGAACGGGTACCGACACCTGCTCGTCAGTCCGATCGCCGCCGGCGTTTAACGCCCTCGTCGGCGTCCGACCGACGATGGGACTGGTGAGTCGGACGGGAATCGTCCCGCTCTGTGCCACGCAGGATACGGCCGGCCCCATCGCGCGAACCGTCGAGGACGCGGCGCGGACGTTAGCGGCGATCGTCGGCTTCGATCCCGACGATCCGATTACGGCCAGGGGCGTCGGTCAGGTTCCGTCGGACGGCTACGTCTCGCTCCTCGACGCGGACGGGCTCGACGGCGCTCGAATCGGCGTCGTCCGCCAGCTCTTCGGGCCGCAATCGGACGAGGTCTCCGTCGCCGAGACCGAACCGGTGACGGCCGTCGTCGACGAGGCGATCGACGAACTGGCGGCGGCCGGCGCGTCGATCGTCGATCCCGTCGATATCGGGGACGTCGGGCATCTGAAGAGCGCTCGCGTGCTCCACTACGAGTTCGCCCGCGACTTCGACGCTTATCTGTCGAGCCGTCGACCCGACGTCGACGTCGACTCGCTCGCCTCGCTGGTCGCTTCGGGCACGCTCGCGCCCTCGATCGAAGCCAGGTTCGACGATGCGCCGATTCTTGGGACCGACGTCGACACGCTCTCTGAGAACGTCGGCTACCTGCGCCGGCTCGCCCGGCGAACCGAACTCGCAGAGACCACGCTCGCCACGATGGCCTCTCACGACGTAGACGCGCTGTGTTATCCGCCGTCGACGGTTCCGCCGGTCACCCGGGACGAACACCAGCCGTTCGCGGAGATGAACTGCGAACTCGCGGCACACACCGGCTTACCCGCCATCGTCGTTCCGGCCGGCTACACCGACGACGGACTTCCGGTGGGGCTGGAACTACTGGGACGCGCCTTCGACGAGGGTCGGCTGTTCGAACTGGCCTACGCGTACGAACAGGAGAGCGGTCACCGTCGGCCACCCGAGCGATTCGGCCCGATCGAGTGACCGATCGCTTCGAGACCTGAACCGAGGACTCGACACCAGTATCGTGGTCTACCCGACAGTCCTGTCCGTCTCACTCGCCGTCTGTTGTGTTACGTACAGATACTATCTTTTTCTGACTGAGATCACCACAACTCGTCTGCAACCGGGACCGACGCGCAACGCTGGGCGGCGATGGCCGAATATTTAAATAAACCTTCATACGGGACGGCGTCGGAGTACGCCTGAATGGGTGATTCGATCGCGGCCGTCCTCGACCGTCACGCCGTCTCGGCAGAGCGGGGTTTTCTCCCCGAGCGAGATCCGCTCGAGTCGTTCTCGGTCGATCGGTTCGGCGCGGACGAGGAGGCGACCCTGCTGGCGTACGACCGTCTCGCGGAGGAACTACCCGTGCGGTTGGAGGAGGGGACGTTTCGCGATAGCGTCGACGGGCTTTCGATCCCACCGGCGTCGCTCTACCCGTCGCTCACCGATCGGGAAGCGCGGCGGCTCTGTCTCCTGAGCGGTTTCTTCGCGAGCGCGTACGTCCACGAGATCGGTGCCGATCCGGTCTCGCACCTTCCGGAGCCGATTGCCGTCCCGCTCGTCGAAACCTCGCGGCGATTCGGTCGGAAACCGATCCTCTCTTACGACGTCCTCTGTCTGCACAACTGGCGACGGCGCGAACCGGGCGCGGACCTCACCGATCCGACGAACCTGGAGTCTGTCGAACGGTTCACGACGCTCGACGACGAGCGGTGGTTCGTCGTCATCCACGTCGCGATCGAGGCGAGCGCCGGCGAGGCGCTTCGCGCCTGCGCTCGCGCCCAGCAAGCGGTCCGAGCGGCCGATCCCGACGCGCTCGTCGACGCGCTCGGGACGGTCGCCGATTCGATCGCCGCCCAGACGGCCATCATGCGCCGGATGACCGAGCGCAACGACCCGGAGGCGTTCGCCCACCGGTATCGCCCGTACTACGAGGGATTCGACGACGTCGTCTACGAGGGCGTCCCCGGCTTTCGGGGCGATCCCCAGGCCTACCGCGGCGGCTCCGGCGCCCAGAGTTCGGTGTTGCCGTCGATCGACGCCGCGCTCGGGATCGACCACGCCACGACGGAACTGATCGAGAAGCTCACCGACATGCGAAGCTACATGCCCGACGCCCACCGGGCGGTCGTCGACGCGTTCGACCGCGGCCCGGCCGTTGGTTCCTACGTCGACGAGACCGGCCGGGACGACCTTCGAGAGGCGTACAACGCCTGTACCGAGGAACTCGCGACCTTCCGTCGCGTCCACTTCGGCCAGGTGATCCAGTACATCCGTGCCGTCACCGGCGAGACGACCGGTACCGGCGGAACCGACTACATGCAATTTCTCCAGGAGATGCAAGAAGAGACCGCGGCCCAGAAGCGGTAACTGACGTAACTCACGACGATCTGTGCGCTACCTGGGACCTGTAGTGTTACTACTTCCTTCACATCAGTCGAGTTCTATGTTCAGCTCCTCGCTCGAGACATTGTTGGGTTTCGTCGCCGTCGGTACGTCTACAGCGATGAATGATGACCGATCAGCTTAATGACATGAATCTTGTAGAATGGATAGTCGAATTTTCAGATAGTAGAGGGGTCGACTCCGAGTTGCTGAAACCAAGAGAGCGTGTCGTATTCCTCGATTCTCTCTACAATGTTTCCGTCTTTGAATCGGTCGATCATGACGGCTGTTCCTTCAACCTCGTTGCCTGTCGGTTCGATACCCTGATACTCCCCTTCGTGTGTGGCTCGATACGATAAGTGCACGACGACGACATCATCTTCTGCTACCATCGTATGTAACGTAGCGTCGGTATCGGGGAGCGCCGAGAATCGACCTCGCATCAGATCTTTGTAATCATCTAGTCCTTCTAGTTCCATGAGTGGATCGGAGAACGTCAGGCCTTCATCCATCACGTCGTCCAAGGCGTCGAAGTCGTGAGTCGCCATCATTTCGAAGGTTCTTTCGACTGCTTTTTTGTTGGCTTCTCTGGTTTGTGCGTCGGTCGTCTCCGTAGTATCTGTGGGCTCGGGCATACAGACATAGACCACTATCTATGAGGTATTGGCCCTTCTGAGAAATCCTGTTCACTAGATCAACTGATAAAACAGGCGGACGAGAGAGGCCGTGTCAGCACGTACTCTCGACGACGGACAGTTTGTCATCGAAGGTCACTGTCAGTTCGTCGGGTTCATTGTTGATGGTGACCGTCACCCGAAGCGGATCGCTCGTTACTGCGGTCTGGAACTGCACTGCAATCACCTCCCCGAGTTCCCGGAATGACGACGATAACACGTCGATATCCTGCTCGTGGAGAAACGTGATCACGGGCGTCAACCCCATAGCACACAGTTCGACCGGCAAGCGCTTCGCGTATCGACACGTGTCACAGCGGAGATCACCCCAGACAGGAAAGTCCGTCACACAGATGGTGCAGGATCGGTCACGTGTCGCATCGTGGTCCTCACAGATCGATACGGATGACGTCAATGGACTGGCGCATTCACGACAGATCTTCCGCATCAGGTACGTCATATCCAGCATACACCGATAGTTGCCTGTCAAAAAGGCCTCGTCCGGCGTCCGATCGGTCAACCCAGCGGCCGGGAACGGGGTGTTAAAGACAGTCCCATCCGGGGTCGCATCCCCAAAATTGCCATCACAGTCAGTACACATGACCCGAAGCCACTGGTCTTCGTACACGGCCGTGAGGGTACCGCCACACACCGGGCATGGCGACTCGAGATCGTCGGGAACACTGGAATTTTGCTCCCCAGAAATCGCGATGAGTGTTCGAAACACCTCCTTGCCGGCCCCGCTCAGTCGGTACCCCTCGTCGGTGTGTCGAACAAAGGATGGGATGAGTTGCGAGAGGTGGTAATTGAATTGCCCGTTATCGCGAATACCGACGGCCTGTTGGAGCTCAGAAAACGAGATTGTCGTGGCGGTAGCCTCGATATCGTCGTATTCGTGGTGTGCGCCGGCTTCCCACAGGGATCTGAGGATGTCGAGGCGTGTGTCGTTGCCAAGGATAGCAAAGGCTTCATCGGGCGATAACCTCTCTAATTCGAATTCCGGACTTAACTCGGTGCCGCCCATGCCATTCACTACCATACGAGGCATGTAAAGGCCACGTGTTGGCCGGATAATCCGACCGAAAAGTGGGGGAGCGAAGTAGTGGCTGTATGTGGTGACCTACCTACGGTTGCTTCGTTGAGCAGATGGATTGATATATTCGCACATTGGATGTCGCACCGAGTTCTTCTCAAATTAACGTCAATTAGACACGGTGGAATCGATGAGGGGGTGGAAGGTGTTCCGAATATGTATTATCATCAGAAATATATTTGAGGTCTCGCTTGATGTGTTGATACTCTGTATCTTACACGCACGTTATGACCGCTGCCGGATAGGTTGAACGAGCCGTGCTGCATAGAGGGCGCGAACATAACACGGCGAGTATGCCTGTATAGTGAGTTTTAGGGTGGTAGTATTGAGCGAATTGATTCAAAATACGTTTGATATTGAAAAACCTTACTTAACTAACCCTCAAATCCGCGGAGGCTTTTTGAAACCGGCTTACTGCTGATTTCCTCAGCGGGAGAACGGCACCAAACCCATCGATATGCTTATATTATACGACCATTCACTCGTCATGATGCGACGTAGAACACTTCTCGGCACCGTCGGCGCGGCGATACCCGTTACCGTCGCCGGCTGTACAGGTAGCGGTGACGATTCTGCTGATCAGCCAACTAATGGCGACGACGCTGGTTCGGAGCCGGGTGACGAAGCAGACGATAGCAGTACCGGCGATGACACCGACCCAGGTGAAGATCTGCCTGGTAAAGGAGAACTCACGACGCTCGAATCGATCACGACGGTCGACGACCGGTACGATCCCGATTCACACTCGTTCTCTGGTAGCGGTGGCGAGACAACCGACTACTTCGACCTTCGGGATTCGATCACGGTATTCATCGCCGAACACGACGGACAGGATCAATTCGGTCCAATGTTGATCGACGAGACGGGCCTGCGAGAGTTCCGGCCGATCTTAGAACACGATCCGTTCGAAGGGTCCGCGGCTATCGGTACGCCCGCGGACACCTACTACCTCGACATCGTCGCCGATGGCGACTGGTCGCTCGAACTCGCCCAGCCGGAGTCACCCGCCGACGCGATTCACCAGCTACCCGTCGAGGTACAAGGCGAGGGCTACGACGTCGTTGGTCCCGTCCAGATCAACGGCACCGCGACGGTGCGGGGTCGACACGAAGCCGAAGGTGCCTTCGGTGTCGAGGTCCTCGACGAAGAAGGGCGAGGCGAACACGGTCAACTCGTCCCGGTCTTCAACGAATTGGGTCCGTTCGACGGGGAGGAGCACATCGAGATCGACGCCGTCTGCTGGATTCACGTCCAGGCCGACAGTTCGTGGACGATCGAGATCGAGTAAATTCGAAGACTTATCTCGGGATATTCCATCTCGACTGTGGTGGCTATCGGGCTTACGGTGAGTGACATTCACTCCAGTCATGCACTGTTCCGCCGACCGGTGCCGGTACCCTACAACCAGCCGCCTTCACTTTCGGCTGCTGTAGTGCACCCGGCCGTAGATGCCATCGGTTCGGAGTGAACCACTGTTATCCATTACAGAATCTCGGTCGTCCATTACAGTTGGCTCTGTTGAAACCCTTGGCTGGAGATAGGTTTCAACAATCGTGCTAATTTCAGAGCGCGAGTCTTACAGGTGGGGTAGACGGGAAGTGAAAAGCCCACGGCACTTGCTCAGAGCGTATGGCGGTAGACTGCCTCGGTACGTTCCTCACTGGCAAACGTTGTCGTCGTTGTTCCGTCCTGTACGAATCCGCGCCGTTCGTAGAACGTTCGCGCACGCTCGTTGTCTGCCAGAACACTCGGTGCAATTCCGGACAGCCGAGATGGAGGAAGCGTAATGGCCTCCTTGAGGAGTTGCGTGCCGACACCTTCGTTCCAGTACTCGGGTCGCACGTGGATGGCCGGCAGCTCGGCCTCGGATGGGGCGACGAAACTCTGGGTCTCCTCCGGAAGCCAGACGAGTTCGATGACTCCAACAATCGTTTCACGGGAGATGGCGACGAGGAGGGCCATTTTCTCGTGTGCGAGCCGGTTGTGGATAAAATCCCGAAATTCCTCAGAAACGTCAGCATCCCAATCGAGGGCGTCTGGGGGTAAGAGCTCATCAAACGCTTCCCGTCTGCTTTCCCGCATGACCCGATATATCCCGGGCACGTCGTTGGGCTCGGGACGCCGGGTCAGTACCTCCTTTCCCATAGCCTGCAGAAACCCCGCTTCTCACAAGTAGCTTTTCCGCTGACGGCGCCGCTCGTGAGTCGATGGAGATGGAATGTGCAACGTAACCGATGCTGATATACTGTACTCATCCTCAGTATGCAGCACGTTGTTTCTGCCAGGTGTCGAAGAGGCGTTTTGTCGCTCCGGTGACGCCTTCGCCCGAACTGAGCGATCACCCGTTCACAGATCAGGCAGGTTGTCTGTGTCACATTCGCGCTGTGAGTACAGCGTTGACTAGTTGAACCCCTTGTCGTGAGTGGTGTGACCGACGTAGCGGATGTCTTCATCAGCAACCGTTGAGGAGGAATCGAACGAGGGGTGATACGGTCAACGTGACTGCTCAATATGAGGGAACGAGATGTCCGAGGAGCACTTTGAGATAGAGCAACGGAAGGAACCACTCGAGTCCGTGTGGGAAGATCACGACGTACAGTGCCAGCACGACTCCAATTGTAACCAGACCCATCGCAACTGGCCGGCGCAGACGTTCTGAGACACCGAGTACGACGACGGCACTACCCAGGAGAAATCCGTACGCGACTGTGGCTTTCGCCCATGTCAGCGCAGGGAATACCGCCGCCAGAATAAACGGATGAATATGGAGTACAACAAATTGGAGCTGCGCTCTGTGACTGTGTGACGGCCTGTGCCACCATCGACTTCCCGCGACCGTCGAAGTAGCAATGATTCCGCCTGCAATATCGAGACTGATCAGGAGAACGAGTACAATCTGGAGGGGACTCCAGCCGAGTTCGGCCACTTGCGCGTAGACGAAAACCCCGCCAGCAAAGACGAACGCGAACCCGAGGATGAGCCAATTCTCTACCCGTGTCGTATCCGGGCCAACGAGTCGATCCCAACCCCCACGTAACCCGGTTCGCGGTGGACTCGGAGGGTTCGTCCGTGAATTCATGCGTATCCATCAACAGGTATCGAGATAACACCTCGGACTGAGTCGAGACAACGAGTCCACTTCGAAGCAGGAATTCGTTCGAGATCGCCGTCCGACCGTGCCGCATTCACGCGCCGTACGCGGCGGGACGCTCGAAACGTCTCACCGACTGCGGGTTTCGACAGGGCCGCCAGTAGCTGCGGTATCCGCGTCCGATCGAGCGGTATCGGGTCGACGAAGCCGGTTGCACCTGGACGACCGACGACGGTACTCGTCGACCGACGTCTACGTCACGTCGCCCGCCGGATCGTACCGCTCGTACCGTTTCTCGTCGATGATCTCGGCGAGCGTCTCGACGACCGCGTGGACGTCCTCGTAGCCCGTGTACAGCGGAACGGGGGCGACGCGGATGACGTTCGGTGGCCGGAAGTCGACGACGATCTCGCGGTCGCGAAGCGCCTCGCTAATGCGCATCGCCTCGGGGTGTTCGAGGGCGACGTGGCCGCCCCGGCGATCGGGATCGCGGGGCGTCCCGATCGTCACGCCGCGATCTGTCAGGTGCTCGTCGACGAGGTCGATCAGGTAGCCGGTGAGCCCGATCGACTTCTCGCGGATGGCGTCGATGCCGGCGTCGTTCACGGTCTCGAGCGCGCCGAACAGCGGGGCCGCGCTGAAGACCGGGATCGTTCCCGCCTGCCAGGCGCCGGCGTCGGCCGCCGGGGTGAACTCGAGGTTCATCTCGAACTGCGTCTCCTTGTCGTGGCCCCACCAGCCGGCGAGCGCGGGCGTCGTCTCGAAGTGCCGTTCGTTGACGTAGAGGCCGGCGACGGCGCCCGGTCCCGCGTTTAAGTACTTGTAGCCACACCAGACGGCGAAGTCGACGCCGACGTCCGAGAGGGCGTGGGGAACGACGCCGACCGAGTGAGCCAGGTCGAAGCCGGCGAGGATCCCCCGGTCGTGGGCCGCTTCGGTGATCCGCTCGACGTCGAACAGCTGGCCGCTGCGATAGAGCACCGAGGGCATGAAGACGATCCCGACGTCTTCGTCGTCCATCGCGGCCACGATGTCGTCCGTCTCGATCGTTCGGCCGTCTCGGCTCTCGACGAGGTGGAGGTGCTCGTCGGGATCGAGTCCGCGCTGGCGGAGCTGGGCCCGAATCGCGTAGTGGTCGGTCGGAAAGTCGAGGTCGTTGACGAGCACGCCGCGGTCGGCCGTCGGTCCGTCCCGTCGCTCGACGGCGTCCAGGAAGGTCCCGATCAGCGTGTGGATGTTGATCGTCGTGGAGTTGCCGACGACGACCTCGGCGGGGTCGGCGCCGACGAGCGGGGCGAGTTCCTCGCCGAGGCGCTCGCCGTACCAGAACCAGGGCGGGTCGGCTTCGGTCCAGCCGCGGATGCCCTGTTCGCGCCACTGGTCGACGGCCCGCTGGAGGCTCGCCTCGGCGGCGTCGGAGATCGGGCCGAGCGAGTTGCCGTCCATGTAGTAGGCGTCGGGGAGGTCGAACTGATCGCGATAGTCGGAAAGCGGATCGGCCTCGTCGCGTTCGCGGGCGTCCGATCGGCCCGCGTCTAGCTCGCGGTTCGCGTCGGCGCGCCCGTCCGTCGCGCCGTCGTGTTCGGTCATGTGATCGACTGTCGCGACGAACCCACAGGTAGCTTTCGACGCGGCTCGGGACAGAGTGGGCCACCGCTGTCCAGACCCGTCGGCCGAATGCCAGATGTGGGCGGCGTCGAACCCGGATGAGCGCGCGGTCGGCGACTCGACGGCCCCTTCGTCGGTGGACTCATCTACCAGTCTCCCGATCCGTTCCGTATGGACGAGAGCCACGCCGAATCGAGCGCGACGGATCGGGACGCGAACGCCGAACTCGATCCGGAACTGGCGGCGGTCATCGCGGAAATCGAGGCCGCGGGCGTCCCGCAGTGGTCGTCGCTGTCGGTCGAGAGCGCCAGACGAATCGAAGACGAGGTCTTCTCCGGTGGAGCGAGTCCCGAGCTGCGAACGGTCAGGGACCTCCGCATCGACGGTCCCGGCGGTGACCTGCCGGTCAGGGTCTACCGGCCCGAGCGGGAAGACCCGCCGACGCTTGTCTTCACGCACGGCGGCGGCTGGACGCTGGGAACGCTCGATTCGGCGGACAACATCTGTCGGGAACTCGCGAGTCGAGCGGCGTGTCTGGTCGTCTCGGTCGACTATCGCCTCGCGCCGGAACACCCGTTTCCGGCCGCGACCGACGACGCCTACGCCGCCCTCGCGTGGGCGGCAGACCACGCGGCCGAACTCGGCGGCGATCCCGACCGCCTCGGCGTCGCGGGGACGAGCGCCGGCGGGAATCTCGCCGCCGCGTCGGCGATCAGGGCGCGAGATGGCGGACCGACGCTGGCCGGACAGTTCCTCCTCTACCCGATGACCGACCGCCAATTCGATCGGCCGTCGTACGCGGAACACGGCGACGGGCCGCTGCTCACGGAGGCGGACGTCCGCTGGTTCTGGGAGCAGTACCTGCGCAGTCCGGTCGACGAGCACAACCCGTTCGCGACGATCTGTCGTCACCCGGACCTGGCCGGCGTCGCGCCCGCGACGGTGGTGACCGCGGGTCACGACGTCCTTCGTGACGAGGGTGTGGCCTACGCGGATCGGCTAGACGAGGCCGGCGTCGACGTCGACCACGCCCACTACCCGTCGATGGCCCACGGCTTTCTGAGCCTCACCGACAGCGTCTCGCGGGCCGACGAGGCGATGGACGGGCTAGCCGAGTCTATTCGCGAACGACTCGGGTAGCGTCGACGGACAGCCAAACCGGCGGTTCGCCCACGTGAACCGTCTGCGCGTCCAACCCGCGTTTCCTCTACGCTGGTGGCGTTTCGAGTCCTGACTCACTTCCCAGGCGTTACTCTACCCCTTCACTGACTCCGAGACGATCGGTCTCGGTCAAGACGTATTTCCGTCGAGCGCAGTCCACAGACTCAGGCGAACTCGAACAGCTCCGCCGCGGTCTCCATGTCCTTATCGCCCCGGCCGGAGAGGTTGACGAGGATGGTGTCGTGGTCGCCTTCCTCCGCCAGCTGAATCGCGCGAGCCACCGCGTGGCTCGACTCCAGTGCGGGGATGATGCCCTCGGTCTCGCTGAGTTCTCTAAACGCCGCGAGCGCGTCCTCGTCGTGGACGCCGTCGTAAGAGACGCGCCCCTCCTCCCGGAACATGGCGTGTTCGGGGCCGACGCCGGGGTAGTCGAGCCCGGCCGAGACGGAGTGAACCTCGACCTCGTCGTCGATGACGCGCGTCTTCATCCCGTGGATGACGCCGTCTCTCCCCTTCGCGAGCGGGGCCGCGTGTCGGGTCGAGTTCGCACCCTCGCCACCGCCTTCGGCGCCGTAGAGGGCTACCTCCTCGTCGTCTCGGAAGGCGTCGAACAGCCCCATCGCGTTCGACCCGCCGCCGACGCAGGCGACCGCCGCGTCGGGGAGCCCGCCCGCTCGTTCGATGATTTGCTCTCTGGCTTCGTCTCCCAGTACCGACTGGAAGTCCCGGACCATTCGCGGGAACGGGTCCGGACCGACGACGCTGCCGACGAGGTAGTGCGTGTCGTCGATGTTCTCGACCATGTCCTCTAGGGCGGCGTCGACGGCGTCGGCCAGCCCCTGGCCACCGCGGGTGACCTCGTTCACCTCGGCGCCCATGAGTCGCATCCGGAAGACGTTCATCTGCTGGCGTTCGACGTCTTTTTTCCCCATGTAGATCTCCGTCTCGAGGTCGAACAGCGCGCCGACCATCGCGGTCGCCGTCCCGTGCTGGCCGGCGCCGGTTTCTGCGATCAAGCGCTCCTTCCCGGCCTTTTTGGCCAGCAGCGCCTGTCCGAGGCAGTTGTTGATCTTGTGTGCGCCGCCGTGTAGCAGGTCCTCTCGTTTGAAGTAGATCTCCGCGTCGTAGCGGTCGCTCAGGTTCGCCGCGTGATAGAGCGACGTCGGTCTGCCGGCGTACTCGCGAAGCTGGTCGCGAAACTCGGCCTGGAAGGCCTCGCCCGTTCCGATCTCGTCGTAGGCCTCGGCCAGCTGCGAGAGCGGTTCCTCGAGCGGTTCCGGTACGTGTCTGCCGCCGTATCCGCCAAATGTGCCACTCGACATGTTCGACCGGTGAATACATACCCCGCTAAATAAAGGTATGCTGTAACGTGGCATTCTCGGGCGGATGAGCGTGTCGCTCGACGCACGCCAGTGGCGGTGATTCGATCATCCGACCCGTCGCTACGCACGTTCGACCATCGATGCACTGTATCGAACAATATTATACGATCGTGGGACTTATACTGACGATTCTGCCATGATCGTCCCTCGGACTGCCGGTTCGTCAACCGACTGCGGTACAATTATGATATGTGGTGGTCAACCACTCCCGTTATATGCAGGAGTCCATTCCGACCGAGATGCTCCCGGACCCCACCCATCAGCCGGACCTGTTTCACGCGTTGCCGGAGTTACACTACCCGGCGGAGCTGAACGCGGCCGTCGAGATGGTAGACCGTCACGTCGAATCTGGACGGAGCGAGGCGCCGGCGATCGTATTCGAGGGAGAGACGACCACCTACGGCGAACTGGCCGCGCGCGTCGACCGACTCGCGAACGCGTTGCTCGACCTCGGCGTCGAACCGGGCGATCGGGTCTTCGTTCGCTTTCCGAACCACCCGGAGTACGTCGTGAGCTGTCTCGCCACGCAGAAGATCGGCGCGATCACCGTTCCGTCGATGAAGTTACTCAGGGCGGCCGAGATCGGATACGTCGTCGAAGATTCCGGCGCGTCGGTCGCCATCGTCTACGACGACCTCCTCGATGAACTCGAACTCGCCATGGCGGATCACGACCTCGACTCGCTCGAGGAGATCGTTGTCGCCGAAGAAACCGGCGTCGAACACGACTATCACAGCTACCACGAACGCATCGAGGCGGCCAGCCCGGAGCTTGCCGCGCCGACGACCCGGCGAGACGACCTGGCGATGCTCGCCTACACGAGCGGGACGACCGGACAGCCGAAGGGGACGGTTCACACCCACCGTCAGCTGCTCGCCATCTGTGACGGCTACGCCCGCTACTGTCTCGATCCGACGCCCGAGGACGTGTTCGCGAGCAACGCGCCCATCGCCTTCACGTTCGGCTACGGGTTCGAGGTGGCGTTCCCGCTGCGCTTTGGCGCCACGTCGGTGCTCATCGAAGACCCCACGCCGGCGGACCTCCTCGCGGCGATCGACGATCACGACGTCTCGATGCTCGCGTCGGTTCCGACGGCGTACAACCAGCTGTTCGCCGAACACGCGGACGAACTCGAGGCCGCCGACGTCTCCTCGCTCCGTCGGGCGGTCAGCGCCGGCGAACCGCTGCCGCCGAAGACCTACGAGCAGATCGGCGAGCACCTGGGCGTCGAGGCTTCAGACGGCATCGGCTCGACGGAGATGCTACACATCTTCATCAGCCACCGCTATCACGACGAGATGGATCCGACGGCGACCGGATTTCCCGTCCCCGGCTACGAGGCGAAAGTGATCGATCCAGATACCGGCGAGACGCTTCCGCGCGGCGAACCGGGTCTGCTCGTCATCCGCGGACCGACGGGCGTGACCTACTGGGGGAAACCGAACGAACAGGCCGACGCCATCTTCGACGGTTGGAGCGCGCCGGGCGACATCTACGTCCACCGCGAAGACGGCCGATTCGAGTACGTTTCGCGCGCCGACGATCTGATCATCACGGGCGGCAACAACGTCGCCGGTCCCGAAGTGGAAGACGTCCTCTTAGAGCGCGAAGAAGTGTTCCAGGCGGCCGTCGTCGGCGCGCCCGACGAGAAACGCGGTCAGATCGTCAAAGCGTTCGTCGTCCTGGAAGCGGGCCACGAGGCGTCACCAACACTCACCGAGGCGCTACAGGAGTACGTCAAGGGCCAGATCGCCCCCTACAAGTACCCCCGAGAGATCGAGTACTTAGAGAAACTGCCCACGACCGAGACCGGCAAGATCCAGCGGGCGAAACTCCGCGAGCGCGAGACGGAGTCGTAATTCAACCCAGCGACGTGACGCGATCGACGTCGACGCGTTCGGCTGGGGGCGGTCGTATCCATTACTGGTCTCGATTCGGTTGGACGGAAACGCACCGTCGCCGGCGGTCGATTCGTTTCGCCCGAACGCCGGACGTGTACGAACCGTCGATACGCGGCCGGATCGTGAGCGCTCTGCTGGCGACGTGTCGACCTGCACGCCGCGGATAGGCACCCCCTTACTTAGCCGGCCGACGCCGAACGCACGAGCGATGATTCCATCGAGACGGCGACTCGCAGAACACCTCGTTCCCGACGAGGGGATCGAGGTCGTCGCCTACGGACGGCTCGTCGACGAGTCCGTCCGCGGTACCGTCGTGATCGGACTGACCGATCGCCGGATACTCTGTCTCGCACCCGACGGCGATCTGGTCGACGTGGATTACGCGTCGATCTGTACGATCAGGAGTTTCATCCACTCGCGACTGACGTTCGACGGCGTCGACTCGCGGCTGATCGCCGCCGCCTTCGGTCTCCTGGCGGTGGCGTTCGCGCTCGCCGGCGCCGCCCTCGCCGCGCCGTCGAATCCGACCGAGGCCAGCGGTTCCGGGCTCGCGCTGGTGGTCGTGACGATCGGGGCGACAATCGTCTCGCTCGGCGCGAGTCGTCTCACCCGATCGGAGGCCGTCGACGAGCCGGTCGGCCGTCGGTATCCACCGTTCGGTGCACTCGCTCGGTTGCTGAAGTGGGGCTGGAACGGCGGATACGGACTGGTCGCGTGGGGTGTCGATCGAGTGCGTCGGGTCGTTCCACCGGCCGCAGCCGCGCTGCGGGCGATCGTTCGATCGCTCGCCGGGTGGACGGTGCGAATAGGATTCTGGACGCTCGCCCTCGCTCGTCGCGTCGCGACCGGCGTGTGGGTGGGGTCGAGACCGGCCCGGAGGCGAGTTCGACGGACCCTCGATCCGGTTCGCGCGCGAGTCGACCCGCCGCTCCGTCGGGCGGGTGTCGACCGTCGGTTTCGGGTCGGCGCCGACGTCGCGTCCGATGCGTGGACGTCGCTCGACCGTCGGTGTCGCACGCTCTGGCGGATCGGCCGCGAACGCGCCGCCCGCGTGCGTGTCACCGTCGCCCATCGCCCGTCGGGGCGGTCCGTCGCGAGCCGACTTCGATCGCGCGCCCGAGGTCGATCGGGTAACTCGATCCGTCGGCCGACCCTCGCGGGCGGCCTTCGATGGCTCGCCTCTGCCGCGGCGCTCGTCGCGGTACTCGCGCTGGGCGCCATCCTGCTAAACGGCACCGGGCTGACCGTCGGTCTCTTCGTTGCGCTCTCGATCGGGTGCCTCTGGCTGGCTCGAATCGCGATCCGCGGCGAATCGGATCACCGCTGGATCGAGATCTCCAGACGCCGGGAACGAGAACTGACGGTCCACACGGTCGACGGCGATTCCGTTCGACTTCTGGTCGACGAGCGCTCGTCGATCGACACCGAACTCAGCCGGCTCGCGGCGACGGCATCTCGGCCGACGGACGATCCGACGGTTCCCGAGGTGGTCGCCGGCTAACGGCATCTCCGACGGCGTCGCTCGGTTCGAATCGAATCGGTCGATTACCGCGGAGCGCTCGTCTCGCCCCGGATTCGATCGTCGAACCGGGTCGAGGTGCGTTTCGCTCGTCGGTGATCGTCGAACGACGTTCCGAGGCAGATGCGACTGGCGACGGCACGTAACGGAGCGAGTCTGGAGCGACTTCGACCGATTGGCAACGGACGTCGGGTGAACTGATGGTCGATCGTAGCGATTCACTCGCACAAATACATCCGATCGGACGTAGGTATTTTACAGAACTTCCTTCAATTTTGGCACTCTCTAGGTGATACGTTGGTCTCCTTTTGCATTTGACCGGAATCCTTTTTGAACAGTCGTTCTATTGTGGGGTGATGGCAAACGACACATCACGGACGCCGGTCGCTGGCGTTCGGCGTCGAACGATGCTGAAGGGGACAGGCGTTGCCGGCGTCTCGATGCTCGCCGGCTGTCTCGGTGGAGACGATGACGGCATTACGATCGGTGCCCTGCAGCCACTATCGGGTAATTTCGCGGCGTGGGGCGCCGCCCACGAGGCCGGTCTTGAGTTCGCCGTCGACGAGGTCAACGAGGAAGGATTTCTCGACGAGGAGGTGACCGTCGAATCCACCGATACGGAAAGCGATGCAGGCGACGCCGCGACGGCGTTTCGCCGTTTCGTCGAGGAAGACGGAGCCGTCGGCATTACGGGACCGGTCTCGAGCGACGTGGGGGTCCGGACGGCCCAGATCGCCGAAGAACTCGAGACGCCGATGGTCTTACACATGGCGGGGACCCACCAGCTTCACACCACCCAATCGCAGTACTCGTTTCGGCTCGGATCGCTTCCCGCCCCGATGGACTTACAGCCCCAGGCCGACCTCATCGAGGAACGAGGTTACGAAACGATCGGTGCGATCGTCGCCGACTACGAGTGGGGGCGGACGGTCGAAGACCAGATCGAGGAACTGTTTCCGGCAGGAATCGACCTGACGGTCGAGGTTACCCCGCTCGGGGAGAGCGAGTTCACCCCGTACCTGCGGGATATGCCCGACGACCTGGACCTGCTCGTCGCCACCGGCCACCCACCGGGTTCCATCTCGATCCACGCACAATCCCGTGAGATCGGGTTAGAACACGAGCTGACGACGGGGGCCGGGTTGCCACCGAACGTGATATACGAGGCACTCGGTGAGCACGCAGAGACGTTCGCACACCTTCACGTAACGGACGTCTACGGGGATGCGTTCGCCGACGTGGCGAGTCGGTTCGCCGACGAACGCGGCGAACAGATGTCGACCCACGAAGGATACGGCTACATCGCCGGGCGCGTCTTCGCCGAAGCGATCGACACGGCCGACTCGACGGATTCGACGGAGATCGCGGCCGCGATTCGCGATATCGAGTACGAGACGATCCTGGCGAACCCGCTCCGGTACAACGACTGGGGCGAGATCGACGACGTAAGCGCCTTCTTTAGTACGCTACACGAGGGCGGACCGGAGTACTTCCCGGACGGGGACTTCCACTTAGAAGAAGAGTACCAGAGCGATCCGATGTCGGCCGACCTCGTCGAACCGCTCGTCGACGACGAGCGGTAGTGTCGACCGAAACGGTGTCCTCGTTGAACCGTAAACTGTCGCCTCTCTGATCCGAAAACCGTCTTCTCGTTGAATCGTGGTTACTTACGCAGGTACGCGTTTCGCACTCGATCGCTCTCGAGGAGCGTGGCTGCGTCATCGGCTGCAACGATACGGCCGTTCTCGATCACGTACGCGCGTTCGGCCAGTTCGAGCGCCTTGTGTACGTGCTGTTCGGTGAGCAGTATCGTGATCTCCTCGCTGATCTCGGATACCTTTTCGAAGACGCGCTCGACGAGTTGCGGTGCGAGTCCGACCGACAGTTCGTCCAGCGCGAGGACGCTGGGTTTCGCCATGAGTCCACGTCCGATCGCGAGCATCTGCTGTTCGCCGCCGCTCAACGTCCCGGCGCGCTGTTGGCGTCGCTCTCCGAGGACCGGAAAGAGGTCGTATACCTCCCTTGCAGTACGTTCTCGCTCGGATCGCTGGGTGTACGCGCCCATTTCTAAATTCTCCGCAACGGTCATTTCGGTGAAGAGGTTGCGGGCTTCGGGAACCTGGACGAACCCACGTTTGACGATTTGATCGGGCCGCAACGCCGACCCATCCTCTCCGAAGAGGGTGATCGACCCGTCTTCGATCGAGTGTAATCCCGAGAGAACCTGTAACAGCGTCGTCTTCCCGGCGCCATTTGGCCCGACGAGCGCGACGACTCGATCGGACTCGGTTATCTCGATCGAGACGTCCCACAACACCTGGAGATCGCCGTAGTAGACGTCGATATTCTCCGCTCGAATCAGCGACTCGGTCATACGCCACCTCCGAGATACGCCTCGAGAACGCGTTCGTTTTGCTGGATTGCCGACGGTTTGCCGTCGGCGATGAGCGATCCCTCGTTGAGAACGAGCAGGCGGTCTGTCGTTCCCATGATCGCCTCGACGACGTGTTCGATCCACAGCACCGAGATGCCGAGTTCGTCCCGGATCCGTTCGATTGTCGCCGTGAGCTCGTCGATCTCCGCCGGCGTCAGTCCACTCCCGATCTCGTCTAAGAGCAACAGTTTCGGGTCGCACGCGAGCGCCCGGGCGAGTTCGACGTGCTTTCGCTGGGCCATTGGTAACTCGTGAGCGTCGGTCTCCGCCTGTCCGTCGAGTCCAACGAACTCGATCATTCGATGTGCGTGATCGGTCGCCTCGTCGATCGATCGAGTAGCCTCCGCACCGAAGACGGCCCCGGTGAGAACGTTCTCGAGGACGGTCGACTCGTCGAAGGTCCGAACGATCTGGAACGTTCGAACGATGCCGTGGCCACAGATCTCGTTGGGTTTCGACCCGGTGATCGTCGTTCCGTCGAATCGAACGGTCCCGGAATCCGGGGTGTAGATTCCGTTGATGACGTTGAAGAGTGTCGTCTTTCCGGCGCCGTTTGGCCCGATCAATCCGACGATCTCCGCGTCACCGACTGAAACACTCACGTCGTCGACGGCCACGAGTCCGCCGAATGTCTTGGTGACACCGGAGAGTTCGAGCATAGCGAGGCGAAAACGCTCGACCACCAAATAGTTTTTTGCGATATATCGCCCTGGCGTCCCGATCGGGCCGACGCGGCAAATTCCGACGAACCACACCCTGTTCCGTTCTCGTTGGATAATTTCGGCGTGCTAGTAATATGCATATTTCGGTAAAGTA